>CAVORC010000027.1:0-13805 GCA_963698505.1 uncultured Chloroflexia bacterium
CCTAGGCGGCGATGTCGCGCCGCTTGAAGAGGTACACGCTGAACACCAGGGGCACGACCGCGAGGACGACCAGCAGGGCCGCGGAGGCCCAGTCGACCCCGCTGCCCAGGGGGTCGGTGCCGATGTAGTGGTGCCACGGTGAGAGCCAGGCGAGATCGGCGATGGCGTCGGCCATGGGCACGAAGCTCGACCAGGCGTACATCACGATGGCCACCAGCATGCCTGCCAGGATGGCTACCACCCCGCGGCCGCTGACGATGGAGACGACCATCGAGACACCGCCCACGAAGACGGACAGCAGGGACAGCATGAGGCTGATGGCAACGACGTTGCCGATGCCGATGTCGATGCCGCTGGCGGCGATGCCGATCCAGACCATCAGGCCCACCAGCCCCGCGGCCACGAAGACGTGGATGACCATGGCCAGGACCTTGTTCGTCGCCAGCCGCGTGCGCCGCGTGGGCGTGGACATCACGAGGCCGATGGTCTCGTTCTCCATCTCGCCGCCGAAGGCGCGGGCCGCGGACGACGCAGCCACGAACATCACCGCGAACGGCACCACGATGGAGTACATCTCGCCGGTGTACCAGCCTGACGCAGTGGCCATGTCGGCACCGCCGGCGATGGCCATGATGGACTCGGGGAACTGCGAGAGCATCTCGCCGATGATGTCCTCGAGGGCGAGCCACATGGGGCCCATGGCGAGGCCCATGGCTCCAACGCCGAGCCCCACGATGAGCGTCAGCAGCAGGCGATCCATGACCGCCTTGGTGAGGCTGTTGCTGAGGGCGAGGCGCTGGTAGCTGCGCACGCCCGGGAGGGTGGTGGTGGTCACGCTGCTATCCCTTCAGGTCTCGGCGGTCGAGCGTGTACAGGCCCAGGGCGAAGAACATGCCCGCGAGGATGACCGCGATACCGAGCAGGATGATGTCGACGCCGTTGCTGAGCGCGTCGGCGCCGCTCAACAGGTACCAGGGAGTCAGCTTGGCCAGGTCGGCCAGCTCCTCGATGACCGGCAACAGGGTCGTCACGAAGTACGAGAGCACCGCCAGGCCGGCAGCGACCCCGATGCCGAGGGCCGATGAGCCGCGCCAGGCGCTGAGGCCAAGGGCCAGCGCGCCGAAGAGGAGGACCATGCCCAGGAGCTGGATGCTCGCCCCGGTCACGTCCTGATCCGACAGGTCCAGGCCCAGGAGGCCCGCGAAGGCGACGACGCCGACCCACGTCAGCAGCGTGATGGTCGCGACGCCGATGGCGGCGACGGCGGCCTTGGCCAGCAGGATCGAGCGGCGGCGCAGAGGGCTCGCCAGCAGGATGGGCAGGCTACCCGCCTCCTCCTCGCCGACCGCAGCACTGGAACCCAGGCCGATGGCATAGGTCAGCAGCACGAGCGGGCCGATGAGGAAGTAGATGCCGCTCATCGCCAGTCCCTCGGGTGTGCCGTTGTTCTGGCCGTAGATGTTGGACAGGGCCTCGGGGAAGTCATTCATCATCGTGACGTAGGCGTCGCCGGACGAGGCCATCACGCCGATGTACATCGCCGAGATCAGCCACATGGCGACGACCGCGATGACCGTCCACAGGAGCCAGTCGCGGACCGTCTTGGAGAAGACGTTGCCGAGCAGCCGGTTACGCAGCATCGTGGCCGTTCCCGTGGTAGTAGGCCAGGAAGACCTCCTCGAGGTCGGCCTCGCGGCTGTTGACGTTGACCACGTCGTGGTCCAGGGCCGCGCGCAGCAGCGCGTTCACCGAGCCCTCGAACGAGACGACCACGCTGTTGCCGCGCGATTCCGCCGACCGGACACCGTCGATGGCCTCGAAGGCCGCGGCCTCGACCGGTCCCTCGAACTCCAGGTCGATGCGCCGGATGGCCTTGCGCTTGAGCGCGTCCACGCGCTCCACGACGACAAGATGCCCCTGGCGCAGGATGCCCACGCGGTCGGCCACGCGCTCGACCTCTGCGAGGCTATGGCTCGACAGGAAGACGGTGCGGCCCTCGGCGCGCACCTCGCGGATGAGCGTCTGCAGCTCCTGCTGCATGAGCGGGTCGAGACCCGTGCTGGGCTCATCGAGGATGACCAGCTCAGCCTTGTTCATGAACGCCTGGATCAGGCCGACCTTCTGCTTGTTGCCGGTGGAGAGGTCACCCACCTTGCGAGTCAGGTCCACCTCGAGGCGCTCGGCCAGCTCGGCCACGTAGCCCTGGTCCACGCCACCGCGCAGGTTGGCGAGATAGGTGATGTTCTCGGCTCCCGTGAGCTTGGGGTAGAGCGAGTACTCGGACGGCATGTAGGCGATGCGGCTGCGAACCTCGACAGCGTGCGTAGCCACGTCCAGTCCCAGGACGCTCGCCTTCCCGGCGGTGGGGAAGATGAAGTGCAGCAGGCTGCGGATGGTGGTCGTCTTGCCAGCGCCGTTCGGTCCCAGGAAGCCGAACACCTCGCCGCGCTGGACCTCCAGGTCGAGGTCGACCAGTGCCTTGACATCCTTGTAGTGCTTCGTCAGCCCCTCGGTCTTGATGGGGGCTGCGCCATCGGTCGTGGTCATGCTTCCTTCATCCCTGTGCTTCGCGCCGTCGCTCCCAGCGTTCGCGGAGCTTGGGGATCTCCTCGCTCCAGAACTCGGAGAACGCGATGAGCTCGTCGAGGCCGTCGGTGCGCGTCACGCTGCCGGCGGCCCTGATACGTCTGGCCTCGTCTGCCACTCGGTCGAAGCCGGACATCTTGGTCGTGGCCGCCTGGACCCACCAGCCGGGGCGCAGCCGGTAGTAGGTCTTGCGGTCACCGACCCGGTGTCGCTCTTCGATGGCGCTGAGCTGGACGAGCATGCGTGCCCCGGAGCTGACCGATGCCCGGCTCATGCCGGTGGCCCCGGCGATCTCCCCGGCCGATTGCTCGGCGGGATCGCAGGCCATCAGGTAGCCGAAGATCTGACCGGTGGAGCGCGGCACCCCCAGCGAGGAGAACCACGTCCCCATCAGCTCGGTGATCTCCTGTGCACCCGGCGGGGAGCTAGTTTCAGTCATTCCTGAACGTTCGGTACATACAAGCATCATGATACACGGGTATGCAAGCCGGCCGCCGGTCGCGCCGGCCAGGCGCAGGGTCTACGCGAACAAGGTGCCGGCGATGAGGGCGAGGATGAAGCCTTCGCTGCCGATGCCGCTGCGCAACGTGTGTAGGGGAAGCCGAGGTGCTGGGCCCAAACGAGCAGGTGCCCAGGACCTCGCGGTCGGCCTATGCTCCCCGATGGACGTGGCGAGAGGTCAGGCCTTCGTCGTACGTCAGCGGACGACGACGGCTCTGCGGGCTCGACTTGGGCCGTCTTACGAGATGCATGGATCGACCGCCCTGCGGTGTTGTAGGAGCGAAGGCCCGATGATGGGCCGCACCGGAGGAAACACCCATGCAGACCGATGAACTCGAGGCGCGACTGGCGGCCCTCGAGGCCCGAGCGCCCGTCGCAGGGCTGCCGCCCAGGCCAGACGACATCCGGTCGCTGCGCCGTCGCTTCGGATCCCCGGGTCTCGTCGCTGCCGGCCTGACACTCGTCCTGGGCGCCACGGCCGTGGCTGGAGGCGCCGTTCTGGAAGCGGTCCGCGGTCATGAGGGCGTCGAGAACCGCGGGCAGCCCCTCCACGGAGCCGACATGGCGTGCATGAGCCCACCGCAGGCACAAGCCTTCTTGACTCGCAAGGGCTTCGTGGACGTCGTCTGGCAGGTCGAGTCCGGGACAGATAGGGACGGTCGGTCCGTTCAGCAGACCAAGGCACCTGAGCACGGGTACGTCGTCCCGGGTTCGATCATCGATGGCACGCTCTACATGGTCGTGGACCAGCGCGAGGACGCCACGGGCACTGGTGCATGCTTCCGGATGAAGATGCCCTGACGTGGAAAGGATCGAACAGCTTCCTGCCAGCACCCACGTTGTCGAGCGGCAGCGACAATCTCCCGACGACGCATCCGCCACCTTCGAGGCGGCGACTTGGCCGCATTACGCACCGCTCGTGCGTCGCCTCGTCCTCGTCCTGGGCAGCGTGTCAGACGCCGAGGATGTCGCCCAGGAGGCCTACCTCCGCGCCTACAGGTCGTGGGCGCGCTTCGATGGTCGCGACGTGCGAGCCTGGCTCTACACGATCGCCCTGCGGCTGGCCTTCAACCACCTCCGAGGACGCCGGCGCTGGCTCGGGATGCTGGGACGCGGTGAGCCCTCGGCATGGAACGACAGCGTCGACCCGGACCTGCTGGCCGCACTTCACGACCTGGATTTTCGGACGCGGTCGGCGCTGCTGCTCCATGCGGTCGATGGTTATACGCAGCGAGAGATCGCCGTCATGTTGGATGTCCCCGAGGGCACGGTCGCGAGTTGGATCTCGAGGGGGCGTGCCACGCTGCGAGCCCGCCTGGAACCCAGAACCTGACGGTTATCGGCAGGCAGACGGCCATATCTGGCTTGCTCGCCCAGCCGACCGCGGATGTTGGCGTCGAGGTGGAAGCGCCAGAGGTAGCCGTTGCGATTCTTGGGTTTAGCACGCTCGGTTGACGCACGACAAGCGCGGCACTATCCGGTCGATATTGGTTGTGCATGTTGTGGATAGAGTGCAGATGAAGGACGATACCCTGCTCTCGACCGGGGCCGCGGCGAGCATCCTGGGGACGACACGCCCGCACGTCGTGGACCTGTGTTCCCGGGGGATTCTCACGTTCGTCTTGGTCGGGACCCATCGCCGCGTCCGCCGAGGCGATGTGCTCGCGCTCGCCGGCCGTGCGGCGGCCGATCGTGGCGGGCCGATGACGCGGGACCAGACGAGGACCCTCTGGTTGCACCGGGTCGCTGCCGGGCACGTGGCGCGCTCTCCTGGCAAGTCCATCGCAAGGGCGCGGCGACGTATCCGCTCGCTCCTCGCTGGAGACCCGGCCGGGCGCCGCTGGCTGGAGGAGTGGGACACCCTCACGTGGGAAGGACCCGAAGCCGCGATGCGAGCGATGGTGAGCACCACTCGCCGGGGAGCGGACTCGGGCGGTAACACCCGTTATCACGGGGAGGCCCGAAGTTGGGTGAGGAAGATGGCGCGCCCGGCGGGACTCGAACCCACGGCCTTCTGCTCCGGAGGCAGACGCTCTATCCACTGAGCTACGGGCGCCCGGACCCCAATTAGACCACACGGCCCCGACCCGCCGACCGTGGCGGAGTATCGTGCGCCTATGGGAACGATCGTCGTGCTGCTCGGAGGCTTGGTCCTCGCCCTGGTCGCGTTGGCAGGTGTCTTCCTCGTGGGGATGCATGCCAAGTGGCCGCCCGTGGTGAAGGCGGTCCGCCGCCTCAATCTCAAGGTCATGAACCCGCGCCAGATGCGAACGGCCGGCCAGCCTGGTGCCTTCGCCCAGGTCCTGCGTCACACCGGCCGCACCTCGGGGGTGACGTACGAGACGCCCGTGGGCATCGAGCCCACCGACGACGGCTTCGTCATCGCCCTGGTCTATGGCGATGACACGCAGTGGCTGCGGAACGTGCTCGCGGCCGGCCAGGCGGAGGTCGTCCGCGACGACGTGACCTACGCCGTGGACCGCCCCGAGGTCGTGCCCGTCGCGGACGTCATCGGCTTCTTCAAGCCCTCCGACAGGCGCCTGTTCGGTCTCTTCGGTGTGGAGCGCTGCCTCCGCCTCTACCATGCCCCGCATGACTGAGACGACACGCGGGGCCACCCGTACCGAGACCGATTCGATGGGCGCCGTGGATGTGCCCGCCGATCGCTACTGGGGTGCCCAGACCCAGCGATCGCTGCATCACTTCGCCATCGGCGACCCCGATGCCGAGCGCATGCCGCGCGAGGTCGTCCACGCGATGGGGGCGCTCAAGCTTGCCTGTGCGCAGGAGAACGACGCGGCCGGTCGCCTGCCCGAGGGAACCGGCGCGCTCATCAGCCAGGCGGCCCAGGAAGTGGCTGAAGGGCAGCTGGACGACCACTTCCCGCTCTTCATCTGGCAGACCGGCTCAGGCACGCAGTCGAACATGAACGCCAACGAGGTCATCGCCAACCGCGCCATCGAGCTGGCGGGCGGCGTGCTGGGCAGCAAGGACCCGGTGCACCCCAACGACCACGTCAACAAGTCGCAGTCGTCCAACGACACCTTTCCCACGGCCATGCACATCGCCTCGGCCACGGTCATCGTCGACGGGCTGCTGCCCTCGGTCCAGCGGCTGCGCGACGAGCTGGCCGCCCGGGCGTCCGACTTCGAGGACATCGTCAAGATCGGGCGTACGCACCTGCAGGACGCGGTCCCGCTCACGCTGGGCCAGGAGTTCAGTGGCTACGTCGCCCAGCTCGATGCGGACATCGATCGCATCGGAGCTGCCCTGCCGGGTCTGTACGAGCTGGCCATCGGCGGGACGGCGGTGGGGACCGGCCTCAACGCTCCCTCGGGGTTCGGCGAGGCAGTGTCTGCGCGCATCGCGCAGATCACCGGGCTGCCGTTCGTCAGCGCGCCGAACAAGTTCGCGGCGCTTGCCGCCCATGACGCGATGGTCTTCGCCAGCGGTGCGCTGGCCACGCTGGCCGCCTCGCTGACCAAGATCGCCAACGACCTGCGCTGGCTTGGCAGTGGCCCCCGCTCCGGCCTGGGCGAGCTGTCGCTGCCGGAGAACGAGCCGGGCTCGTCGATCATGCCGGGCAAGGTGAACCCGACCCAGGCTGAGGCCATGACGATGGTGGCGGCGCAGGTCTACGGCAACGACGCCGCCGTCAAGTTCGCCGGTTCACAGGGCAACTTCGAGCTCAACGTCTACAAGCCGGTGATGGCCGCCAACGTCATCCGCTCGGCGCGGCTGATGGCGGACGCCTGTGACACCTTCCGGGAGTTCGCCGTTGCCGGGGTCACGGCCAACCGCGAGCGCATCGCGGAGCTTGTGGCGCAGTCGCTGATGCTGGTGACGGCGCTGAACCCCAGGATCGGCTACGACCGCGCCGCGGAGGTGGCCAAGAAGGCGCACAAGGAAGGCACCACCCTGAAGGTCGCGGCACTGGCGCTGGGCTATGTCAGCGAGGAAGAGTTCGACGAGCTGGTTCGACCCGAGCGCATGGTCTGACGCGGCGGGTAGCCGAGCGCGAGACTCCCTAGCGGTGCCTGCCCCGAGCCTGCTTGCGCGCCTCGGGGCTCATGTCGGCGGCATGCCGCCGAAGGAAGGCCTCGGCCAGCTCGGACCGTGACTTCGCCAGCTCACGGATGACCCAGGCCACACCAGTCTGGGCGAAGCGCTCCGGATCACGCACCAGACGCTCTGCCGTCTCGACGACGAGGTCTGCGTAGGCGCCCGACGGGACCAGCGTCACGAAGCCGACGAGGGCGGCGCGTCGCTGCCATAGCACGTTCCCCTCGACCCAGGCGGCCACGGACCGGGCACAGGTGTCACCGCTCATCTCGATGAGCGGCCCAAGCACCCGCACGCAGAACCAGTCGACGGCGTTCCAGTCGGCGAGGTGACCCTGGGCGAACAGCTGCGCGAAGCGCGGCAAGGCACTGGCGCAATCGATCCGATCAGCCGGGATGAGGCGCTCCCCGAGCAGCAGCATGGCGGCCAGCTTGTCCTCGGTCATCGGGCAGGACAGCAACTCCAGGCACACTCGGAGCTGCTCGGCCGGCGCCAGCTGGTCACCGCCATGACGCTCCCACCATGCGCGTGACTCGTGCCGGATGTCTGGCGTCGACACACCACGGAACTCGGCCGCACCCTTGAGATAGCGGATCCACCAGTCGCGCTTGGACACATCGGCATGTGCGGACAACGCAGCCTGCAGGTCAGCGATCGGAGGGGAAGGGGAGACGGGTTCCATCGATCGTCCTCCGGAATCGAGGCGACCCCGCCGAAGCGGGGTCGCTTTAACTGTCCCGGCTTGACCTGGAGCAAGCTCCCGGTCTGTCTGCCACGGCGCAAGGGCATCTATGACGCCGGCTTCACCGGCTACCCTAACCCAACCTACCCATGACCTTGCGTCTAGGTCAGTAGTGCTGTCGAGCAGCACGTGCTGGATAGTAGCGTCCCTGAGACCTGAAACTCAAGGGGTTTATTCACCCTGCATAGATGAAGGTTCCATAACATTCGCCTTCGAGCACGCGGCCAGCACGTGTTTGTGCGCTCCGCGCGCCAGTGCGGCAGCACCGCCTGGGTAGCGCCTCGGCGTCGCCTTCCGCACGCCCTGTGCCGGCACCGCCGTGGGTCGCGACATCCGAGCCGGGGAGCGCCCTGGCTCAGGCGACCTCGCGCGAGGCGTGCGCCAGGTCGATCGCGCCAGTGAAGAGCGCTTCACCCAGGATGACCCCGGCCACGCCCCCGTCGCGCAGCTGGCGCAGCTCCTCGAGCGTGCTCACACCCCCCGCCACCAGCACCTCCACCGCGTGCTCGGAGGCCAGCCGCGCGACCGCCGCCCGGCGCTCGCCGGAGACGTGCGAGAAGACGAGGCGGGCAACGCCGGCGGCGCTCAGCTCAGAGACCAGCTCGTCAAGTGACGGGGCCTTCCGTCGCCAGGGGTAGCCGGTGAGGCTCTCGGGCCGGGCATCCAGCCCTACCGCCAGCCAGTCGCCAGCGATGCGTAGACAGTCGGCCAGCAGGGTGGCATCCTCGGCCACCGCCCACAGCGGCATCACCACCCGTGTCGCACCGGCGGCGAAGGCGATCTCGATCTGCTCGGGTCCATCCACGCCGCCGGCGAGCTGCAGCGGTCTCGCCACGGCGTGGGCGATGGCGCCGACGGCGTCGAGGTTGGCCGGGCGCCCCTGGGCCGCACCGTCGAGGTCGACGAGGTGGATCGCCGGGGCGCCCTGTGCCACGAGCGCTTCGGCGATGGCAGCCGGCCGGTCGGTCGGGGTGCCCGTGCCGCTCGACGCCCCCGGCCACCACACCAGGCGTGAGCGCCCATGCTGCAGATCGAGGCTGGGGATGACCTGCATCAGGCCTGCGAGGGCACGGGCGGTGCCGTCGGCCCTCCACCCTGGCCCGCCAGGAGCCGGCGATGGAAGGAGACGGGTAGGTTGCCCGAGTACAGCAGCGCGTCGTGGAAGTCCTTCAGCGAGAAGGCGCTGCCCAGGCGCGCCTGCTCGTCTGCTCGCAGGCGCAGCAGCAGGATCTTGCCCAGGAGATAGGAGAGCGCGTAGCCCGGGGTCCGCGAGTAGCGATTGACCTCCGCGCGCGCCACCGGTCGCTCGAACCCGGTGTGAGCGACGAGGAAGTCGGTGGCCTCGTCGAGGCCGATCTCTCCGCGGTGGAGCCGGATGTCCAGCACGATCCGGGCAGCACGCCAGATGGCGTCGGTGGCCACGATGACGCGCCGCTGCGGCGTGTCCTCGAAGCCCGCCTCGAGCATCATCTGCTCGCAGTACATGGCCCAACCCTCGTGGAACTCCGGCGCATCGGTCAGCAGGCGCGCGGGCGTGGGTGAGCTCAACGCCGCGGCGAACTGCAGGTGGTGGCCAGGGTAGGCCTCGTGGACACTGGTGTTCACCATGGAGGCCCAGTTGTGCTCGAGCATGGCACGCGGGTCGCCATCGACCGACGGCGTCACGATGTACACGCCCCGGATGGGCCGATCGAACGCAGCCGGCTCGAAGTACGCCGCCAGGGGGATGGTGCTGCGCATGTGCTTGGGTGTGGGCACGACCGTGATGTGGTCGTCTGCAGGGAGCGTCGCCAGGTCGTGCTCCGTGATGTAGCTGCGCGCTCGCATCATGGCCTCGCGATAGCCCGCCAACGCAGCGGCGAAGTCGGCCGGTCCGTCGGCCTTGACGAGCTCCACGATCTCAGCCTCGCTGAGGGCCGGGTCGATGCTCCGCCCCGCCTCGCGCCGGGCCTCGTGCATGGCCTCCAGCTGCTCGTAGCCCAGGGCCAGGATGTCGTCCCCGCCGAGGCCGTCGAAGCTGCGCAGGGCGATGAGATCCTCGAGCTCCTCGGCGCCGAGGGCCACCCGCGTCACGCTGTGGCCCAGCTGCCGGTCGATCCAGGCGGCGTAGTCGCCGAGTGCCCGCCTGGCGGCCCGCGCTGCCGCCTGCAGCCGCCGCAGCTCCGGGGTCCCTGGCGACCAGATGCTGCTGGCGTCAGTGACGACCTCATGGATCAGCTCCGGCAGCCCGGCTGCACCCTCCTCCTCCAGCTCCAGCCACAGGCGCACGGGCTCGGCGGCCAGCCGGTCGCGAACCTGCTGCAGCGCCGTCGGGATGGCCTCGATGCGAGATGTCAGGGATGCCAGGCGCTCCTCGAGCGAGGCGAACTCGCGCGCCGCCAGCAGGAACAGGGCGGTGCCGATCTCGTCGACCGCGTCCAGGCCCCGCTCCCAGCTGCGGACCACCTCCGCCTCGAACAGGCGTAGCCGGGCGCCGTGCAGCGCCACCTCGCGCTCGAAGCGACCCGGCTCGCCGAGCGTCTCCGGGTCGAGGGCCTCCAGCTCGGTGATGAAGCGACGCTCGGCAGCGATGTCCGCCTCCATTGAGCTCCGGCTCAGGTCGGCGAGGCGGCCATCGTGGGCATGGATGCCGAGCGCCGTGGCCCAGGCTGGCGAGGCCTCCATGAGCGCGTCGAAGCGTGCCGCGATGAGGGCCTCCGCCCGCGCATCAGCCCCCCTGTGCGAACCAGCCCGTGCCCGCCCGTCAGCCTCCGCCCGCGACGCCACATCCACGTCCGTTGCCCGCCGAGTCACGCGCCGACGCCGGTGGCACGCAGCGTCTCGCGCGTGATGACGAGTGCGCGCTCGACGTCCGTGCGCTCGACGCCGTAGTGCGTCAGTGCGCGCATGCGAGTCGCGGAATACTCGATGAATGCCACACCGCGCTGCCGCAGCTCTTCCATGACAGCGCCGCGCATGGCCGACGGCTCCTGGCCGCGCCGGGGCCGCAGTCCGAAGACGATGTAGTTGGTGCGGACACGATCAGGGTCCAGGCCGACGACACCGTCGAGCTCAGCCAGCCCCTCAGCCAGGCGGCGTGCATTCGCGTGGTCCTCGGCCAGGCGCTCGATCATGCCGTCGGGACCATCGCGCAGCGCCACCAGCCCGGGCGCGGCCAGCACGCCCACCTGGCGCATGCCGCCACCGACGATCTTGCGCGCGCGGCGGGCTCGGCGGATGAAATCCGCACTGCCCACGACCACCGCTCCGACCGGGCAGGCGAGGCCCTTGGACAGGCAGAACGTGGCGCTGTCGACATCGGCCAGCAGCGTGGATGCGGGCGTCCCCAGCGCCACGACCGCGTTCCACAGGCGCGCACCATCCACGTGCAGGGGGACGCCCATCTGGTGGGCCACGCCGGCCGCTGCCGAGACGTAGGCGGCGCTCAGGGGCTGACCCATGGAGGGGGAGTGCGTGTTCTCCAGGGTCACCAGCGCCGTGGGCGCCTCGTGGACGTCGTTCGGGTCGCTGCCTGCGGCACGGATACCTTCAAGGGCCATCTCACCATCGGCTCCCGCTGGCACCTGTCGAACCGTGGCGCCACTGATGACGGCGTAGCCCCCGGCTTCGTGCTCGACGATGTGAGCACCGGCGGAGGTGACGATCTCTCCGCCGCGCGGGACGTGTGCCATGTGTGCCACGAGGTTGCCCATCGTGCCGCTGGCCACGAACAGGCCGGCGGCCATGCCGGTCAGGTCCGCCGCTCGCTCCTCGAGCGCGATGACGGTGGGATCGTCACCCAGGACGTCGTCACCGACCTCCGCCTCCGCCATCGCCCGACGCATCGCCGGCGTGGGCTTGGTGACGGTATCCGAGCGGAGATCGATGAGACCAGGCATGGCTTGCCGAGCATAGACGGGCAGACTGTGCGGCGTGTTCGTCCAGCATTTGTTACAGTCCGTGTCCGCAGGACCCGTGGTGTAGCGGCCTAACATGCCAGCCTGTCACGCTGGAGATCGCCGGTTCGAATCCGGTCGGGTCCGCCAGTCCCTGAGATGACCGTGTCGCATGCTGTCGTGCCCGTCGAGAGGGGAGGCGACAAGCCCACCACATGAGCCAGACACCGACCGACCCGGATGCCGGCGCGTGGCGACGTGCCGAGCGGCGCTCGAAGATCCTCGTCATCGCCCTTGTGGGCATCTTCCTGTTCGGCATGCTGGGCTTTGCGCTGGCCGTCATCGACGCCCAGGGTGATGAGCCGACCGAGCCACCGCCACCGTCCCTGCCGGCCCTCCCGGCGCTCGCTCCCGACGACACCGACGCGGCCGCGCCGCGGCGCATCCGGCTGGCGCTCGCGGACGTCGATGCGAGCACGGCCACATCGCCGCGGCCCGTTCCGCCCGCGACCGCCCCTCCTGCCTCGCCCAGCCTCGCTGAGCGAGCCGTCGTCCCCGTCGCTCATGCCGGTGGCGCCGGTGGCGCGCTTCTGGTCCAAGCGCGACGGCATCGCGAGCGCCGACATCAGGCGCGCCCTGGAGACTGGCTCCACGAAGGGGTTCAGGCGCGTGATCGTGGCCGATGGCATCGCCGATGCGCTGGCCGCGTCACTCGGCGTCGAGCTCCATCCTGACGTCCGTCGCGGCGACGCCGGCCAGATCGCGGCCGCCGTGCGCCGGGGTGCGCTCGGCCTCGTGCGAGCCATCGATGTGACGCCCGACCTGCGCCTGCTCGACCTCGACGACGTCTCGCTCGCGGGCAACGACCGCGTCCGTGACGTCACGGACTGGCCCTTGAGCCTGCTGTTGTCGCTGCCTGCCGCGGAGGCCTGGCAGCAGGACGCCACGTGGGTGCTGGTGGCGGGTGGTGACGCCTTCACCGACCGCGGCGTCTATGACAAGGTCGTGCGCCAGGGCAAGGGCGTGGACTACCCATTCGACGGCGGGACCGCACGGGTCACCGGCCACGGCTGCTGCGACCCGGTCTTCGGCGACAACGTCGTTCCGCGATACGTGCTCACCGGCAACAAGGGTCTTGTGCGCCGGCTGTTCAAGGAGGCCGAGCTGGCGGTGGCCAACCACGAGCAGCCGGTGACCGACGCGGCGGTCCACCACACCAGCGGGCTGCGCTTCAGCGGCAAGCCGGCGCTGACCAGGATCTTCACGCGCGCCGGCATCGACTTCCTCTCGCTGGCCAACAACCACATCAAGGACTACGGCGAGGAGGGCATCCGCGACACGCGCCGCATCCTGCGCCGCAACGGCATCGCCTTCGGTGGCGCCGGCAAGGACCTCGAGCAGGCGCGCTCGGTGAGCATCCTCGATGCGCGCGGCACGAAGGTGGCGATCATCCCCTGCCTGGGCATCGTCAAACCGTACTGGGCGGGACCGGCACAGAGCGGTGCCACGCCCTGCCTGGACCGCTACCTGGTGCCCGACATCAAGCAGGCCCAGCGTGAGGCCGACGTCGTCATCGTCTTCCCCCACTGGGGTGTCGAGTACACCCGCCAGCCGCTGCCGTCGATGCGCAAGCACGCCGCGCGCTGGGTCCGGGCCGGCGCCGACCTCGTGCTCGGGGCCCACAGCCACGTCGCCGGTGCCCTCGAGGAGATCGACGGCGTTCCGGTGCTGTACTCGATGGGCAACCTCATCTTCGACCAGAACTGGTCCACCGACACGATGGAATCGGCCCTGCTGGAGGCGACCTTCCACGGCGGGCAGCCCATCGAGCTGCGGCTGCGGCCGTACATCATCCACGACGCCAGCCAGCCCAACCTGCTCGATCCTGCCAGCGGCGAGGGCCGACGCCTGCTGCGATCGATGAGAGAAGCGTCCGCCGACTGGCTCGACTGGTAGTCACACGAGCGTCACGGGGCACCCGACGGGTGTGTGCGACGTCACGCTCGCGTCACGGGCGTCTCCCTAGTCTGGCCGCCTGA
>CAVORC010000028.1:0-44818 GCA_963698505.1 uncultured Chloroflexia bacterium
CGGCGTGCTCGAGTCTGTTCCATCCTTGCGGATCCTCCTTTCGGACGGGTGGTCACCCGTCCCTTCGTGCTTCGCGTGGTCCGCGAGTGCGCACGATCTCCACGATCGACGATGCGCCCTCGCGGACCCTCTGGCAGGTGCTGTTCGGACTACTCCTCCGGGACCGTGGGCTCGCCGTTGTCGAGCTCGGGCGCTCCGGCCACGGGCTCCGTCCACAGCTCACCGGCGAGATAGGCGTCGAGGTTGTCCGGGGTCACCACCACCGATGGGGTCAGGGTGATCTGGGGCACCTCTTCGCCGGCGAAGATCTTCTCCAGCGTCTCGATGGTGGTCACGCCCATGTTGTAGGGGTCGACGCCGAGCGTGGCGCTGAACTTGCCCTCACCGAGCAGGTCGAGGGTCGGCGGGTTGCCGTCGATGCCGACCGCGAAGAAGTCCTCGTTGATGACCTTGCCCAGCTGCTCACCGGCGAGCGCTGCGCCGATGGCCATCTCGTCACTGTTGCCGTAGAAGACGTCGATCTCGGGATCGGTCTGCCAGGCCACCGAGGCCACGGCCTGACCGTCCTGGCGGACCCAGTTGGCGGTCTGCTCGCCGACGACCTCGACGTTGGGGCAGTTCTTCTCCAGGCCGGCCTTGAAGCCGCCGGTGCGACGATGGCTGAAGATGGAGTCGATGCCCAGCAGGATGTAGACCTTGCCGGGCGTTTCCGCGGCGGTCGTGCCGTACTTGCCGGCCAGCAGCTCGCAGGTGTGGGCAGCCAGCTTCTCCGCACCGCCCCACTGGTCGTAGCCGATGTACGAGAGCACCTCGCCCTCGGAGAACGGCGTGATGAAGTTGTGGGCGATGATGGGCACGCCCTTCTCATTGGCCGACTTCACCGCGGTCACGGCCGAGTCGGTGCCGATGGGGTTGATGCTGAGGCCATCGACGCCCTTCTCGAGCAGCTGCTCGACGGTCGTCACGAAGGCTGCGAAGTCGCCCTCGGCCGTGGGCGCCTGGACGTCCACGGTCCAACCCCGTTCCTCGCCCGCGGCGACAGCGCCGTCGCTCATGGAGACGTGGAACGGGCTGGTCAGCGCCGGCGGCACGAAGCCGACGGTCTTGCTCTCCTCGTCCTGCGCCGCCACCGCGGCACCACTGGCGGTGATCGCCAGGGCCGTCACGACGGCAGCAGCCTTGATGTGGGTACCAAGGGTCCGCATGTGAACCTCCTCCTATCGTGTCCCCGCCGACGCACGCGGCACCGGCGACTCCTTGTGGCTGGCGTGTCGCGATGGACACACCACTCCTCTGGCCTAGTCCCCTGGATCACCTCCCCTCAATCTCAGCGTCAGCCACGGGATCTGGCCGCGGCGAGCTGTGTCGATGAGCACGGCCAGGACGATGATCGCGCCGATCATGATCTCCTTGGCCTGGGACGGGAAGCTCATGTAGACGAGCCCGGCATCGACGAGGCGGATCATGAAGACGCCGATGAGGGTGCCCCAGATGCCACCGACGCCACCGGTCAGCGAGGTGCCGCCGATGACCACGGCCGCCACCGACATCAGCGTCAGGTTGGTGCCGTTCTGATAGGCGCCCGACTCGAGCCGGCCCATCACCAGGATGCCCGCCAGGGCGGCGAGGAAGCCGGAGATGCCGTAGATCGAAAGCTTGACGAGGTGCGTGCGCACGCCGGACAGGCGTGCCGAGGTCTCGTTGCCGCCGATGGCGTAGACGTAGCGGCCGAACTTGGTCTGCTTGAGCACGATCCAGCAGATGATGTAGATGATGACGGTGAGGATGAGCGGGATGGGGATGTTGATGCCCAGGATCTCGATGCGGCCCGTGATGAGGCCCAGCAGGTCGTCCTTGCGGATGTAGATGCCCGACCCGCGCGACAGGACCAGGGCGAATCCCAAGAGGATCGATCTGACCCCAAGGGTGACGATGAGGGGGTTCATGCGGAAGGCGGTGATGAGCACGCCCTGTCCCGAGCCGATGAGCAGGCCCAGCCCAAGGGCGATGGGGATGGCGATCCACGACGGGAACCCGCCCGCGATCTGGCCACCGCTGACGTTGGTGCCGGCGATGAGGATGGCCGCGATGACGCCGCTGAACGAGACCATCGCCTCGACCGAGAGATCGATGCCGCCGGTGAGGATGACGAACGTCTGCCCCGCAGCCACGAGGCCGAGCGCGGCGGCCTCCAGCCCGATGAGCATGAGGCTCGTGGGCGAGCGGAAGGCCGGCGACATGATCCAGAGAGCGACCGCCATGGCGATGAGCACGAGCGCCGGGCCGGCACCGGAGATGACGCTGCGAACGAGAGCGCTGGCGCGGTTCATGCCTCGAGCTCCGAGCCGGCGGCGTCGCCTGGGCCGTCGGAGGCAGTCGCGAAGTGCATGATCCGCTCCTGCGTCGCCTCCTCGCGACTCAGCTCCCCGCGGATGCGGCCACCCTGCATCACCAGCACTCGGTCGCTCATGGCCAGGATCTCCGGCAGCTCCGAGCTGACCATGACGATGGTGTCGCCCTGCGCCACCAGCTCGTTCATGATCTGGTAGATCTCGGCCTTGGCGCCCACGTCGATGCCACGGGTGGGCTCGTCGAAGATGATGACCCGCGCTTCCGCGGCCAGCCACTTGCTGAGCACCACCTTCTGCTGCGTGCCGCCCGAGAGGTTGAGCGCGAGCTGCTCCTGGCTGGAGGCCTTGATCGCCAGTCGGTCGATGAAGGCGGCGGCGATCTCGCGTTCCCTGCCCGTGTCGGTGAGCTGTCCGCGCGTGAGCCGATCGAGGATGGAGAGGGTGATGTTCTCGCGGACGTCGAAGAGCAGCACCAGGCCCTGCCCCTTGCGATCCTCGGTCAGCAGCGCGATGCCGTGGTCGATGGCGTCGCGCGGGTTCCTGATGCTCACCTCGTCGCCGTCGATGAAGACCCGGCCGGCATCGAGGGGGTCGGCCCCGAAGATGCCACGCACGACCTCCGTGCGTCCGGCGCCCACGAGCCCGGCCAGGCCGATGATCTCGCCGGACCGGGCCGAGAAGCTGACGTCCTCGAAGACGCCCAGGCGAGTCAGGCCCTCCACGCGCAGGATCTCCTCCCCGATGGGAGCCGGGCGCTTGGGCTGATGGCTGGCCAGGTCACGACCGACCATCAGGCGGATGAGCTCCTGCGTGTCCAGCTCGGCCGTCGGCAGCGTCGCCACCAGCTGGCCGTCACGCAGCACGGTGGTGCGGTCGGACAGCTCGAAGGTCTCGTCGAGGTGGTGGCTGATGAAGATGGTGGAGACGCCGTGGCTCTTCATCTCGCGCACGATCTGGAAGAGGTCGTCGATCTCGCGCGGACTCAGCGCGGCCGTGGGCTCGTCCATGATGATGACGTCGGCCTCGTGGAGCAGCGCCTTGGCCACCTCCACCATCTGCTGCTGGCCGACACCCAGCTTGCCCACGGCGGTGCGCGGGTCGAGGTCCAGGTGCAGGCGCTCGGAGAGGAGCTGGCGCGCACGGCGGTGCATCGCGCGCCAGTCGAGGAAGGGTCCGCGGGAGAGCTCCATGCCCAGGTACATGTTCTCGGTCACCGACATGTCGGGGACCAGGTTGAGCTCCTGGTAGATGGTGACGATGCCGGCGTCGCGGGCGGCGCCGGGCGTGTGGGGCGCGTACGGCTGGCCCTTGTAGACGATCTCGCCGGCGTCAAGGCTGTAGACGCCGGCGAGGATCTTCATCAGGGTCGACTTGCCGGCGCCGTTCTCACCAACCAGGGCGTGGACCTCGCCCGGGAGCACGTCCATCGACACGTCGGCCAGGGCGTGCACGCCCGGAAACCGCTTGTCGATGGAGCGCATCTCCAGGATCGGCGCCGGCGCGCCGAGCGTCGCCTCGACGGCCTGCGGCGAGGTGGCAAGCATCCCCTGTCCTCATCCCCTGGGCGTCGAGCCTGGGCTTGCCGCCCGAGTCCTCCCGGCGCCTGTGCAATCGAGTGTATGCACACGTATGCTGTACGTCAAACAGGAGCACCGGAAGCGGAGGCCAGGCATCGTGCCGCAGGCAACAGACAAGCCCAGCGCCAGTCGGGCTCGAACGACGGACCGACCCACGGCCCGTGCAACGCGATCGTCTCACAGCGCACCGACGATGCGCGACATCGCCGATGCCATCGGCGTCTCGCAGTCGACCGTGTCGCGCGTGCTCAGCGGGACGCCGACCGCGGTGCCCATCGCGGCGGCGACGCGTCAACGGGTGATGGAAACGGCCGAGCAGCTGGGCTACCGGCCCAACCCGCTGGCACGAGGTCTGCGCGGCGCGCCCACCATGCTGCTGGGCGTGATCGTGCGTGACATCACCGATCCCTTCTTCGCCGGCGCCATCGAGGCCACCTCGCTGGAGGCCAATCGGCGTGGCTACAACGTCGTCCTGGGCCACGCCCACCGCAGCGCCGACGAGGCCGAGGCGCTGTGGGCCATCCTGGAGGCGCGCCACTGTGATGCCCTCCTCTTCCTTGGCGACCTGCGGGACCGTCCGGACCTCATCGAGGATCTGCAGAGCACGAGCATCCCCGTGGTCGCGGTCTGGCATGGCTCGCGCGAGAGCGGCATCCCCACCGTCAGCGTCGACAACCGCGGTGCCATCGCGGCGATGGTCGATCACCTCGTGGCACTGGGCCATCGACGCATCGCCTTCGCCGGACCACGGCGCCTGGGTGACATCACCGAGCGCGAGGAGGCCTACGCGGCGTCGATGCACGGGCACGGCCTGGAGGTCCCCGAGGCGTACCGACTCGAGGCCAGCAACGACTACGCCGGCGGGGTGGAGGCGTTCGACCAGCTCATGGGACTGGCACAGCCGCCGACCGCCATCGTGGCGCCGACCGACGTCATCGCCATCGGCATGCTCCACGCCGCCCAGCGCCGCGGGCTGCGCGTGCCGCAGGATGTGTCCGTCAGCGGCTTCGACGACATCCCCGTGGCTGCCGTCAGCGTGCCGGCGCTGACGACGGTCCGGATGCCCACCGAAGCCATGGTGCGCGCCGCCATCGACCTCGTCATCGCGGCCGACGTGGAGACCGCCGACTTCCACCCCGTCCTCGAGCCGGAGCTCGTGGTGCGGGCCTCGACCGGCCCTGTCCCCAGCCAGCAGCACAAAGGAGCCTGATCGTGTCCAGCTACGTCATCGGCGTCGACTTCGGGACCGAGTCCGGCCGCGCCGTCGTCATCGACGCCGCGGACGGGCGCGAGCTCGGCAGCAGCGTCTATCGCTACTCCAACGGCGTCATCGACGAGACCCTGCCCGCGCCTGACGACGACGTCCGGCTGGCGCCCGAATGGGCCCTCCAGGACCCCGACGACTACCTGCGCACCTTCAGCCAGGCGGTGCCGGCGGCCATCGCTGCGGCCGGCGTGGACGCTGCCGACGTCATCGGTGTGGGCGTGGACTTCACCGCCTGCACCATGCTGCCGACGAAGGCCGATGGCACGCCCCTGGCCTCGCTGCCCCAGTTCCGCCGCAGCCCGCACGCCTGGGTCAAGCTGTGGAAGCATCACGCCGCCCAGCCGGAGGCCGACCGCATCAACGCGGTCGCGCGTGAGCGCGGCGAAGACTGGCTGCCGCGCTATGGCGGAAAGATCTCGTCGGAGTGGTTCTACTCCAAGGCGCTGCAGATCCTCGACGAGGCCCCGGACATCTACGACGCGGCGGACCGGCTCATCGAGGCGGCCGACTGGGTCGTCTGGCGGCTGACCGGCGTGGAGAGCCGCAACAGCTGCACCGCCGGCTACAAGGCCATCTGGTCCAAGTCGGAGGGGTTCCCCGGTCGCGAGTACTTCGCCGCCCTCGATCCTCGGTTCGCCGACGTGGTCGATACGAAGATGTCGCGCGATGTGGCGTCGATCGGCCAGAAGGCCGGCGAGCTGACCGAGGAGGCGGCCGCCTGGATGGGGCTGCAGCCGGGCACCGCGGTGGCCGTGGCCAACGTCGATGCGCACGTGTCGGTCCCGGCCACGACGGTCACCGAGCCGGGCCGCATGGTCATCGTCATGGGCACCAGCAACTGCCACATGGTCCTGGGCACGACGATCGCCGCGGTCGAGGGCATGTGCGGCGTGGTCGAGGACGGCATCCTGCCAGGACTCTTCGGCTATGAAGCGGGCCAGTCGGGCGTGGGCGACATCTTCGCCTGGTTCGTCGACAACCTGGTTCCAGCCGAGTATGTCGAGCAGGCCCGGCGCGAGGGGATCGACGTCCACGCCGTGCTCGAGCAGGAGGCGGCCAAGCTGACCCCGGGGCAGTCGGGACTGGTCGCGCTCGACTGGATGAACGGGAACCGCTCGGTGCTCGTCGACGTCGACCTCTCCGGGATGATCCTTGGCGCCACGCTGGCGACCAAGGCACCCGAGGTCTACCGTGCGCTCATCGAGGCCACCGCCTTCGGGACGCGCATGATCATCGAGTCACTGGAGGCCGGAGGCGTGCCGGTCAACGACATCGTCGCCTGCGGCGGGCTGCCGGACCGCAACAAGCTGCTGATGCAGATCTATGCCGACGTGACGCGCCGCCACATCTCGGTGGCGGCATCGACGCAGACCCCGGCGCTGGGTTCGGCCATGTGGGCCGCGGTGGCCGCCGGCGCGAGCGCGGGCGGCTACGACGACATCGAGGCCGCCACGGCGGCGATGGCGCGCCTGCGGGATGAGCACTATGCGCCGGATGCAGCCGCGGCCGCCGTCTACGACGAGCTGTACGCGGAGTACAAGACGCTGCACGACTACTTCGGTCGCGGCGCCAACGATGCCATGAAGCGGCTGCGCGCCATCCGCGACCGGGCCCTGGCGGCCGGCTGACCGCCCCGGGAACGACCGGCTGACCGACTCCAGGGCGTGGCCCCGTTGGCGCCTACTGGCTGGGCCCTGCCCCCGGCACGAACGGGTTGCCGTGCCCGTTGTAGATGGTGGTGATGCCGCCGTCGACCATGAGCACCTCGCCGGACACGAAGCTGGCGTCGTCAGAGGCGAGGAACAGCGCGGGCCCGGCGATCTCCTCTGGTCGACCCATGCGACCGATGGGATGGAGGCCGTCGACACGGGCTCGCTCGGCCGCCGGGTCGTCCTTGGCCGCGAAGTAGCGGCTCACCATCTCGGTATCGATGTAGGCGGGGGCGATGGCGTTGATGCGAACCCCGCGGGCGGCGTACTCGGCCGCCAGCGCCCGGGTCAGGCCGATGAGCGCGTGCTTGGCGACCGGGTAGGGGAAGCAGCCGGGCACGATGAGGTAGCTGTGCGTCGAGGCGATGTTGATGACCGCCCCGCCGCGGTCGATCATGTGCGGCAACACCGCACGCGTCGCCCACCACACGCCCTCCAGGTCCACGCTCATGCAGCGCTGCCACTCGTCGGGAGTGAGCTCGAGAGGGTCGTTGGCCACGAAGATGCCCGCATTGTTGACGAGGATGTCCGGTGGGCCGTAGTGCTCGACGGTGCGCGCCACGAGCGCCTCGAGCTGCTCGCGCTCGGCGACGTCGGTGGGGACGCAGATGGCGGATCCCCCCGCGGCGTCGATGGTCTCGGCATGGGCGCTGCCCACCGAGGCGTCGCGCTGCGCGATGACGACCCGGGCGCCCTCGGCCGCGAAGCGCGTGCTGATGGCGGCACCGATGCCGCGGCCGCCGCCGGTGATGATGGCCACCTTGCCCTCGAGCCGATCGCCCATGCCTGTCTCCTTGCCGCTGCGGGGTGCCTGTCCGAATTGTCCTACAGTGGCGCAGCAGCCGTCGTCCCGGCACGGCGCCCCAGGGAGTGACGCCATGGTGTTCGAAGGGATCCGTCCGGTCCTGCACATCCCCTTCGCCGACACGCGTGAACAGCCGGTCGTCGCGGCGGAGCTGACGCGGCTGGCGACACACATGCTCGACGCGGGCGCCGACGGACTGGTGGTGCCCGGCCTGGCTTCCGAATCGTGGGCCCTGACCGAGTCCGAACGCGAGCAGGTCATCGCCATCGCGGCCGCGGCCTGTGACGGGCGAGCGCCGCTGGTGGTCGGACTCGACGGCACGACCGCGGTGGCGGTGGAGCGTGCCCGTCGCGCCGCCGCGGCCGGCGCGGTCGGGCTGATGGTGCTGCCACCGGCGCAGGCACGAACGCGCGAGGGCCTGGTGCGCCACTTCAGCGCCATCGCTGACGCTGCCGGCCTGCCCATCCTCGTCCAGGACTCGCCACAGGTGACCGGGGTCGACCTGGACGTGGCCACGCTTGCCGCCATGCGCGACGCCCACGCACTCGTGGTGGCCGTCAAGTCGGAGATCCCCGGTGCGGGGCCCAAGACCTCGGCCATCCGTGCTGCGGGCTTCGAGCTGGTCGCCGGCTGGGGTGGCCTGGACTACCCCGCCCAGCTCGAACGCGGCGCCGTCGGATGCTTCCCCGGATGCGACCTGGCGCCGGCACTCGGCGCCATCGACAGGCTGGCGCGACGCGGCGACCTGCAGGCGTCGGGCGAGCTGTACCGGACGATCCTGCCCTACCTGTCGCTGGCGACGGCCTCGACTGGAGCTGCTGCTGCTCACGGCCAAGCGCCACCTGCGCCGCCGCGGCATCTTCTCGAGCGAGGTGCTGCGGGCGCCGTCACGGGCGCTCGACGAGCAGGAGTCGCGAACGGTCGACGCCCTCCTCGACGAGCTGGCGACGAGGGGCGTCCCGGGCTTCGCTCCGTAGCTGCGCTCGCTAGACGGCCCCCGCGAGGTGCCGGTAGGCCGCCGTCCAGCGGACCTCCTTGGCGGAACTGCCGCGCGGTGGTGTCGGCATCGATGGCCAGCAGCTCCACGTCGAGCATCTGCGCGAAGTCCTCGATGACCTCGAGGCCGACGGCCTGGGAGTAGGCGGTGTGGTGCGGGCCACCCGCGAGCAGCCAGGACTCGGCGGCGGTGGTGAAGTCGGGCCGCGGCACCCACAGCGCCCGGGCCACCGGCAGCGCCGGCAGGTCGGCCGGCGGGTCGATGGCGTCGATCTCGTTGGCCACCAGCCGCAGGTGCGTGCCCATGTCGACCAGGCCCACCACGACGCCGGGACCGGCGGCACCGGTGAAGACGAGGCGCACCGGGTCCTCGCGCTCGCCCACGAAGAGCGGATGGATCTCGCAGCTCGGGGTGGCCGCGGCGATGGTGGGACAGACCTCCAGCATGTGGGCACCCAGGACCACGGGGCTGGGCGCGCCGAAGTCGTAGGTGTAGTCCTCCATGAAGCTGACGCCGCCCGGTAGCCCCTCGCTCATGGCCTTCACGATGCGCACCAGCGGCGACGACTTCCAGTCGCCCTCGGCACCGAAGCCGTAGCCGTCGGCCATCAGGCGCTGGGCGCCGATGCCCGGCAGCTGCTTCAGGCCGCCGAGGTCCTGGAAGGTATCGACGAAGGCCATCGATCGCCGTGCTCCGCGAGGAAGGCCCGCAGGCCCAGCTCGATGCGCGCCGCATCGCGCAGCGACGCCGCGTCGCTCGCCCCCGGGGCGCAGCGCCGGCACGACGTCGTAGGCCTCGTCGTACTCGGCACAGAGCCGCTCGACCTCGGCATCGGCGACCTGCTCCACCACCGCGGCGAGCTCGTTGACCGGGTAGGTGTTGCAGGACGTGCCCGAGGCGCGCCTGCACCTCGACCTTGTCGCCGTCGGTGTCGGCCACCTCGCGCATGTTGTCGCCGAAGCGGATGATCCGCAGGTGTGCGCGCCTCGTGGGCACCGGCAGCGGCGCGCATCCAGGCCCCGATGCGGGCCTGCACGCCGGGCTCCTGCCAGTGGCCCGCGATGGTCTTGCGCGGCAGCCGCAGCCGCGACACGATGTAGGCGAACTCGCGGTCGCCGTGGGCCGACTGGTTGAGGTTCATGAAGGCCATGTCGATGGCGCCGTAGGGCAGCTCCGCGCCGTACTGCGTGTGCAGGTGCAGGAAGGGCTTCTGCAGCGCCTGCAGCCCGGCGATCCACATCTTGGCCGGGCTGAAGGTGTGCATCCAGCCGATGACACCGATGCAGCTGTCGTCGGCGCTGGCGTCGAGGCAGGCGCGGCGGATGCCGTCGGGCGTGGTCACCGTCGGCTTGTGGACGATCTCGATGGGGATGTCCGGCGCGGCCGAGAGGCCGGCCACGATCTCCTTCGACTGTTGCAGGACCTGGGCGAGGATGACCTCGCCATAGAGGTCCTGGCTGCCCGTCAGGAACCAGATTCGCAGGCCATCGAATGACATCGTGAGCGACCTCCCCAGCAGGCCCCGGACGAACCGGCATCCGGGGACGCAAACGAGTGTATGCAAACGTATGCCTACGGTCAAACTGCTATCCTGCCGAGCATGATCGACAGAGCACTGCGGGAGCAGGTCGCGAAGGCCAACGCGGACCTCGTGCGCGCCGGGCTGGTGACCCTCTCCTTCGGCAACGTCAGCGGCGTGGACCGTGAGGCCAACGCCCTCGTCATCAAGCCCAGCGGCGTCGCCTGCGACAAGGTGCAGCCGGAGGACCTGGTGGTCGTCTCGCTCGAGGATGGCCGCGTGCTGGAGGGCAGCATGCGCCCGTCCAGCGACACGCCCACCCACCTGCGCCTCTACCAGGCCTACCCCCAGCTGGGTGGCGTGGTCCATACCCACTCGTCCTTCGCCGCCGCGTTCGCGCAGGCCGGTCGCGATATCCCCGCCCTGGGCACGACGCACGCCGATCACTTCCGCGGGCCGGTCCCGACCTCGCGCCTGATGACGGAGCAGGAGATCGAGGGCGAGTACGAGCTGGAGACGGGCAACGTCATCATCGAGACCATCGACGGCCGCACCGACGATGCCCTGCGCATGCCGGCGGTGCTGGTCCGCTCCCACGGACCGTTCACCTGGGGCCGGGACGCCGACGCCGCGGTGGTCAATGCCATCGCGCTCGAGGCAGTCGCCGCCATGGCCGAGCGCACGCTGTCGATCGACCCCGCGGCGCCGGACATCCAGGAGGCGCTGCTGCGGCGGCACTTCGATCGCAAGCACGGCCCCGGTGCCTACTATGGACAGCCAGGGGACGAGCACTAGCGCCCGCCCGACTGGTCACGCCACAGGAGGTCGAGCGATGTTCATCGCGGCAGTCCACGTCTACGTCAAGCCCGACAAGGTCGACGAGTTCAAGCGGCAGATCCGGGCCAATCACGAGGGCTCCATCGCCGAGCCCGGCTGCCTGCGCTTCGACGTAGCCCAGTCGAAGGATGACCCGACCGAGTTCCTGCTGTGGGAGGCCTACGTCGACGAGGAGGCCAACCGTTTCCACAAGTCCACGCCGCACTACCTCGCCTTCAGGGAACGGATGCCCGAGCTGATGTCGAAGGAGCGCCACAGCGACCTCTTCGACGGCGTCTATCTCGCCTCGGAGAAGCTGGGCTGATGGTCGAGCGCATCCCGCCGTTCGGCCTGGGCCGCCTGCCGCGCATCACCTTCGGGGCCGGCGTCTTCGGGCGCGTCCCGCAGATCGTCGCGGTCCACGGCTCGCGTGTGCTCCTCGTGACCGGCGGCCGGTGGTTCAACGAGTCGCCGCGGCGGGCAGCGTTGGAGTCCGGCCTGGCCGATGTCGGTGTCACGCTCGTGGGCTCCACCGCTGTCAGCGGCGAGCCGGGGCCGCGCGACGTGGAGGAGCCGCTGGCACGCTACCGCGGCGAGGACGTGGACGTCGTCCTCGGCATCGGCGGCGGGGCCGTGCTCGACACGGCCAAGGCCATCGCCGGGCTGTTGCGCACGGACACGGAGCTGATGGACCATCTCGAGGGCGTCGGTCGCGGGCTGCCCTACCCTGGACCGGCCGTGCCTGTGGTGGCCGTGCCCACGACGGCTGGCACCGGCGCGGAGGCCACGCGCAACGCGGTCATCACCCAGCGCGGAGCACAGGGCTACAAGCGCAGCTTCCGGGATGAGTCGATGGTCCCCGCCGACGCGGTGGTGGACCCCGATCTCCTCGCCACCGCTCCACCCTCGCTGATCGCTGCCAACGGGCTCGATGCCCTGACCCAGCTGCTCGAGGCGTTCACCTCGCAGAGGGCCACGCCCATCACCGACGCGCTGGCCCGTGACGGGCTGCGGGCAACCGGCGCGGGCCTGCTGGCGTGGTTCGGCGAACCCGACGGCGCCGGGGCGGCGGCGGCACGCAGCCAGATGGCGTACGCGGCCCTGTTGTCCGGCATCTGCCTTGCCAATGCCGGCCTGGGCGCGGTCCACGGCTTGGCCAGCCCGCTCGGGGCGCAGCTGCCGATCCCTCACGGGATGGCCTGTGGCGCCGTCCTGTGGCAGGTCATCGACGCCAACATCCGGGCGCTGTCGGCTCGCGATCCAGGATCCCCGGCCATGCCAAAGTACGCCGAGGCGGGCAGGATCCTGGCTCCGCTGCCGGCGGGCACCGGCGACGAGACAGCGCGCGTGGGCCTGGTGGACACGCTGCACGAGTGGGTGCAAGCACTGGACGTGCCGCCGCTGTCGGCCTTCGGGATGAGCGCCGAGCACATCCCCGTCGTGGTCGCCGACTCACCGGGCAGCTCGATGCGCACCAACCCCATCGCCCTCGACGACGAGGAGCTGCGCGACATCCTGCAGCGCGCCCTGTAGCCATCGCCCGCGCGCAGCCGCAGATGGTCCGGGGTGCACAGGAGCAAGTCGCCATTGCCTCGCACGGCGGCGCAGCCTACCGTTGGCATCGCCGTCGTCCCCGACGCTGGCACGGGCCCTGTAGGCGTCGACCAACGGGCCCGGAACACGATCCAACAAGGTCTACGTGGTGGCGCACAAGAGACACCGTGCATCGAATGTCTGCTCCACACGCTTTCGGAACGTCGTATCCGGGTCACGAGTCGAGTAACAGGTGAAACCGGCTGGCTCCGGGCCTCGCCAGTAGTGGGGTTCGACGGCGAGGTCATCCATCCCGCGCACCGATCACCTCGAGTCGCCAGACCAGCGGACGGGTCAGGCGGCTCGAAACGATCTCCCTCCAGCGGGTGAGGCTCAGCCGACAGGTCGCGACCCGGCTGTGGGCTCAGACTTCCGCCACGCGAGGGCGGCGCTCCACGCCCCTGGCATCGAGGTCGCTGGCGATGACACGCGCGCACATCACCAGATCGCGATCCCGCGTGATGGTCGCTGCGATCCAGTCGATGTAGGTGGGCTCCCGCTCGGCCACCTCGCCCAGCGTCTGCCCGTGGAAGCGCCCGAACCCGAGCACCGTGGCCTTCGCCTCTTCGAGGCTGGGAAGGTGGATGCTTGAGCGGTCGACGCGCCGCAGCACCGGTCCATTGGGCGCGCTCGCGCGCAGATCGGGACCTGTGCGGTAGGCCCGCCAGTCCATCGGCGGCTGGCCGGCCAGCGTGGTGTACCTGGCACGTGCTCCGTGGCGGCGGAGCGCGCTGTTGCGTGGCCGGAACGAGGCCGACGTGTCGAAGCGTGCCGTGACCGGGGGGGTGGGTGGCGGGGGTGGCGGTCCGACCTCCTCGTCGCCTGGCCGGCGGCCCTCTGCGTACCGCTCGCGGCGCGCGTGCGGTGTCGAGTCGTAGCTCGCCCGCCGCACCGGATCGCTCAGCACATCGTAGGCGGCGTTGATGCGCGCCATGCGCGTGGTCAGCCGCTCACGCTCTTCGCCATCGGCCCCTGCGCGATCGGGATGGTGCTCGCGCGCCAGCTCGCGCCAGCGTCGCTTGACCTCCTCGGGCGGGGCATCGTGACGGATGTCCAGGACGCGGTAGGGATCGCCTCGGAACGTCGGAGCAGACACATCCTCGAGGCTACCACGCAGCATTGTCGGCGCGAGGAGGACGGAGTATCGTGCCGGCCATGCCCTTCCCCCTGGAGCCGCCTATCGAGCCGATGCTGGCCAAGGCCACGGCCGAGCTGCCCGAGGGTGGCGACTGGCTCTATGAGCCCAAGTGGGATGGCTTCCGGGCGCTGGTCTTCCGCGATGGTGACGAGCTCCTCATCCAGAGCCGGGACCGCAAGCCGCTCGACCGCTACTTCCCCGAGTTGATGCAGCCGCTGCGTGCCAACCTGCCGGACCGATGTGTCGTCGATGGCGAGATCGTCATCGCCCGCCACGGCGCGCTCGACTTCGACGCCCTCCTGCTGCGCATCCACCCCGCGGCCTCGCGGGTGGCGATGCTGGCCGCGGAGACGCCGGCGTCGTACGTCGCCTGGGACCTGCTGGCGCTCGCCGACGAGTCACTGCTGGCGTCGCCGCAGACGAAGCGTCGTGCGCTGCTGGAAGACGCGCTCGCCGCTGCCAGCCCACCGGTCCACCTCACGCCCCTGACGCGTGACCGGGCCCAGGCGGCCGACTGGTTCGAGCGCTTCGAGGGCGCCGGCCTGGACGGCGTGATCGCCAAGGACGCCGCGGCTGCGTATGAGCCGGGCAAGCGGCGCATGCTGAAGGTCAAGCACGCCCGCACCGCCGACTGCGTCGTGGCCGGGTTCCGCTGGCACAAGAATGGTCGCGGCACCCACGTGGGCTCGCTCATCCTGGGCCTCTTCGACGCCGAGGGGGTGCTCCACCACGTTGGCGTCACGTCGTCATTCCGGTGGGACCGGCGAGCGGAGTTGCTCCAGGAGCTGGCACCACTGCGAGAGGGCGCCCTCGAGGCACACCCCTGGAGAGCGTGGGCGACATGGGCCACCGTGGAGGGCGAGACGGCTCAGCGCATGCCCGGCGCGACATCGCGCTGGAACCGCGGCAAGGACCTCTCCTGGGAGCCACTGAGGCCCGAGCGCGTGGTGGAGGTTGCCTACGACCATCTGCAGGGTGATCGCTTTCGCCACGCCACCACGTTCCGCCGCTGGCGACCCGACCGATCCGCGGCCGACTGCCGCTACGATCAGCTCGAGGCGAGTGCCGCGTACGAATTGCGCGATATCTTTGCGGAAGGGTGAGGTTCTGACTATTCGCCGATGGTGAAGAGGCGGGTACACTTGCGCGTGCCTATTCAGGGAGGAGCTCATGGACCAGAACGATCCGCGCGACGACGCGACCGGCGCGCAGCCACCGGCAGATTCCGGTGGCGGCGACACATCAGCCTGGAATCAGGCGCCGGGACAGGCTCAGCCGCAGGGGGCTGCCGGGAGTGGCCCGGAGGCTGCCACCGAATACGCTGCCTGGTCGGCGGATTCGTCGTATCAGCAGCAGGCCCCGCAACCACAGCAGCCGCCGGCGCCAGCGCCATCCGACACCCAGGCGTTCACGGCGCCTGAGCCGCAGACGGCGACCTATAGCGAGCAGCCCGCGCCGGCGCCCGACGCGCAGCAGCAGTATCCGGGCTATCAGCAGCCGCAGCAGTACCAGCAGCCGCAGCAGTACCAGCAGCCGCAGCAGTACCAGCAGCCGCAGCAGTACCAGCAGCCGGGCTACTACGACCAGTCGGCCTACGGGCAGCAGCCGCAGTACCAGCAGCCGCAGTACTACGATCCCTCGGCCTACGGGCAGCAGCAGCCGCAGTACCAGCAGCCGCAGTACTACGACCAGTCGGCCTACGGGCAGCAGCCGGGCTACTACGACCAGTCGGCCTACGGGCAGCAGCAGTACCAGCAGCAGGGCTACCCGCCCCAGCCCGGCCAGCCATACGCCTACGCCCAGCCGGGCCAGGAGCCGTGGCCGGGCCAGGAAGCGGCCTGGGAAGGGGCCGACACCGGGTACGGGCGCTCCTTCATCGCCGTCCTCGCTGGCTGGGTGATGCTCACCTGGGGCATCGTCTGGGCTGTCCTGGGCGGACTCGTGCTGTGGGTCAACAGCGTGACCGACCTGCTCGGGGACACCCAGCTCAGCGCGGAGGCCATGGACCTCGCCCGCCAGGCTGACGAGCAGATCGTGGCGGTGGGCGGCATCGCCCTCATCCTGGGCCTGATCCACGTCATCGGCGCTATCGGCATCTTCGGCCACCGCAAGTGGGGCCGCGCCTTCGGCATCATCGTGGGCCTGCTCGGCACGCTCGTCGGCCTCGGCATCATCACCTTCGCCGCCGGCTTCGAGGCGCTGGATGTGGGACTCGACGAGGCCATCAAGGGCGAGGAGGCTTCACTTGGAGCCAGCGTGCTGGTGACCGCCAGCTACCTGCTCATCTTCCTGGCCATGTTCGTGGGCCGGCGACACTTCCGCAGGCGAGGCGTCGAAGGCTAGCGCGCTCCCTCCCTATGGCAGCAGCAACGACCCCCGGGTGACCCCGGGGGTCGTGTTCTTGTCGTTCGCCGCCCCGCTCAGCCGGGGGCGCTGAGCCACTCGTCGATGTCGCAGGGCCGTCGGTCACCCCGTTGTGTGCTGGTCGCCATGGAGGCACTCGTGATGGCTATGCTGCACCGATGACCGCGGTCCCGGACCTTGCGCTCAACGACGGCCACACGATCCCGCAGCTCGGGTTCGGCACGTACCTTGTCGAACCGGACGACACCGCACGGGTCGTCGGCGAGGCCCTCGCGGCCGGCTACCGCCACATCGACACCGCGCAGATGTACCAGAACGAGCGCGGCGTGGGGGTGGCCGCCCGCGAATCCGGCCTGCCCCGGGAGGAGCTCTTCGTCACCAGCAAGCTGCACAACGGCTGGCACCGTCCAGACGACGCCCGACGAGCCTTCGAGGGGACCCTGTCCGAGCTCGGGTTCGACGACGTGGACCTGTTCCTCATCCACTGGCCACTGCCGACGCTCTTCGAGGGCGACTATGTCTCGACCTGGAGGGTCCTCGAGGAGTTCCGACGCGATGGCCGGGCGCGCTCGATCGGTGTCTCCAACTTCCAGGTCGCGCATCTCGAGCGGCTGGCGGCCGAGAGCGACACGGTCCCGGCAGTGAACCAGATCGAGGTGCACCCGTACCTGCCCAATGACGAGGTGCGTGCCTACGGAGCGGCGCACGGGATCGTGACCGAGGCGTGGTCTCCGCTGGCGCAGGGCCACGCCCTCGAGGAACCGGTCGTGCAGGCGATCGCCGCCACGACCGGCCATTCCCCGTCACAGGTGCTGCTGCGCTGGCACGTCGAGCGGGGGGATGTCGTCTTCCCCAAGACGGTGTCGGCGGAGCGGATGCGACAGAACCTCGACATCTTCTCCTTCGAGTTGACGGCTCGCGACCACGACGCCCTGTCAGCGTTGGACCGTGGCGAGGCCGGACGCGTCGGTCCCCACCCCGACACCTTCGATTGGGTCCCCGGTTGAACCCGCTGGACGAGAGCGGCACGGATCCTCTGACCGCTCGACCGCGTCGCGGCGACGCATTCTCCCAGCTGGTCCCGGAGTGGCTGGACAACCTGGCTGCGCTCGGCTGGCGGGTCCTGGTGGTGGCGGCCGTGGCGGTGGTGCTGTGGTACGTGGCCACGCTGCTGTGGACCGTGACTGCGTCGATCGCCGTGGCCATCGTCGTGTCGGCCGTGTTCGCCCCCGTCGTCCTGCGGTTGCGCGACGGAGGGCGCTCACGGAACGCCTCGGCCGCCATCGTCTGGGCGGCGGCGATGCTGACCGTCGTGGGCGCGCTGGTGCTGCTGGCGCTGGCCCTCCTGCCACACCTCCGTGAGCTCGCCACGCGCCTGGGCGCCGCCATCGACGACGTGCGATCCGAGAGCGCCGAGCTCGCATTGCCTGACTGGGTGTCGGGGCTGGTCCAGCAGGCCATCGACGCGACCGGCGACGTCGGCGGCGATCTGGTCGCCTCCATCGCCGGCAGCGTGGCGAGTGCCGCGACCATCCTCATCCTGGCCGCGTTCCTGGTCTTCTTCTTCCTGCGTGATGGCGACAAGGCCTGGCTGTGGTGCTTCCAGTCGCTCGGGCAGTCGAAGCGCGAGCGGATCACCGCTGCCGGCGATGATGCGCTCGCCCGGGTCGGTGGCTATCTGCGGGGCACCACCGTGCTGGCGGCCGTGATGGCCGTGTCCAACTACGCCTTCATGCTGCTGCTCGGCGTCCCCCTGGCGCTGGCAATGGCGCTGCTGTCCTTCATGGCGACGTACATCCCCTACTTCGGTGGCCTGGTCGCCAACGGCGTCATCCTGTTGCTGACGTGGGGCGCCGCGGGTACCTCTACCACGCTCGCCATGGTCGTGCTGATGGGTCTTCGGGGCGCCCTGGTCAGCACCTGGATCCGTCCCCAGGTCTACGGGCGTACGGTGAGCATCAGCCCGGCGCTCGTGCTGCTCGTGCTCCCCGCCGGCTTCGAGCTCGGCGGCGTCGTGGGCCTGTTCGCGGCTGTGCCGGTCACCGCGGTCGTGCTGACCGTAGCGCGGTCGGCGGTCGAGATCATCGAACCGCGACCAGCACCGCCCCTGCCAGCGCTGGTACCCGCCTGGCTGGACCGAGCCGCGCAGTGGGGCTGGCGCGCACTGGTCGCCATCGGCCTCGTGGCAGGCACCGTCCTGGCTGCCACGAGCGTGCCGCTGGTGGTGCTGCCGGCGATCCTGGGGCTGATCTTCGCCGCCACCCTCAAGCCGGTCGTCGAGTGGCTGATACGACGCGGGCGTTCCCAGCGTGGCGCCGTCGCCATGGCAGTGCTGGGAAGCACGCTCATCATCGGAGCGGTGCTGGCACTCACGGTCACCTCCCTGCTCGAGCAGGCCTCGGCTCTCGGGGCGACCGTGCAGCAGGGCGCCAACAGCGCCAATGACAGTCTTGGCGGCCAGCTGGGCCTGGGAGCGGACGCGGTGACCTCCGGCGTGGGCGCGTTGCTGGAACTGGTGGTGTCGCTCTCGGATGGACTCGCCGCCGCAGCGACGGTGGTGGTGCTCAGCGTGCTGCTGTCGTACTACTTGCTGCGTGATGGAGCGGATGCCTGGTCGCGCCTGATGGCGCACACTCGCTCCGGCGCCGCAGCCGAGCTCAGCGCTGCGGGCTCACGCGCCTTCGACGTGCTCAGCGGCTACATGATCGGGACGTTCGCCATCTCCTTCGTCGGCGCCGCCAGCCAGCTGGTGATCATGGTCATCCTGGACCTGCCGCTGGCGCTGCCGGTCTTCGTCCTCTCCTTGTTCGGCGGCTTCATCCCCTACATCGGCAGCCTGCTGACCACCGGGCTGGCCTTCCTCATCGCCGTCGCCGTCGGGAGCCCGCTCGATATCCTCGTCATGGGTGCCTGGACGCTCGTCTTCAACCTGGTGCAGGGAAACATCGTGGCCCCCCTGGTGTACGGCAAGACGACACACATCCATCCGGCCATCGTGCTCGTGGCGATCCCCGGGGGCGCCGCGATCGCCGGCATCCTGGGCATGTTCCTTGTCGTGCCCGCCCTCGGAGTCGTGGCCGCGACGTGGCGGACGCTGCTGGCCGTGATGGGCTCACCGGAGCCGGGGGACGAGTCCCACGCCTCGCCTGCCGCCGAGCCTCCGGACACGCCCCCAGCCGAGGCCGCGGCCGAGATCGTGTGAGCCCCTTGAGTCGTAGCCGGCCAGCGCGATGCCTGGAGCTTGCGGGTCGGCTACTCCGAGACTTGGCGCCGGCCCGGGTTTGGGCTGCGCTCGCCGTACTCGAGCCACGGGTCGTAGTCGGGGTCGAGCGGCTCCTGTGACGGGCGCTCGCCTTCGGGCACGTGCTCGAGGTTGAGCCTGATGCGCGTCCAGGTCGTGGAGCGGCCACGCATGGCATCGACCAGCACGTCGGCTGGCTGCAGATGCGCGGCGGCCTGCGGATGGCGCGACTTCCACCGCTCCAGGCCGGCGAGCGCGTCGTTCTTGTGGGCGGCTCGGGCGATCTCGATGAGCGGCTTGCTGCTGCGCCGCTGCCTGGACGGCTGCACGCGGGGCGGCTCGCCGGCCTGCTTGCGGTAGTGCGGCGGCCAGGGCGCATCGGCCAGTCCCTCGGCCTCGTGTCTCGCCGAGAGCTCGAGCAGGGCTTCGAGTGAACCGACCGCGTCATCGATGCCGCTGTGGCGGTCGCCCTGCGACGCGAACAACGCCGGCACCGTGGCCAGGGTGAAGTCCTCCGCCACGACCTCGGCCACCTCGTCCCACGAGAGCGGCATGGAGACGCGCGCGTCGGGCAGGGGTCGCACCGAGTAGGCCGACGCCACCGTACGGTCCTTGGCGTTCTGGTTGTAGTCGAGGAAGACGCCGTGGCGCTCCTCCTTCCACCACTTGCTCGTGGCGATGGCGGGCGCCCGTGCCTCGACGTCCCGCGCCAGCGCCAGCGCCGCGCGGCGCACCTGCGGGAAGGTCCAGCGGGGCTCGATGCGGACGTTGACATGGATGCCGCGCGAGCCCGACGTCTTGGGCCAGCCGACGAGGCCGACGTCGTCAAGCGCCTCTCGGGTCACGAGGGCAACGTCCCGCACCTGCGACCAGGGCACGCCCGGTACGGGGTCGAGGTCCACGCGCAGCTCGTCGGGATGATCCAGGTCGTCCGCGCGCACGGGGTGCGGATTGAGATCGAGGCAGCCGAGATTGGCCACCCAGGCGAGCGACGCCGCGTCGCGCAGGACCACCTCCTCGGCGCTGCGGCCCGAGGGGAACGAGAGCGAGACGGTGTCGATCCAGGCTGGGCGCTTGGCGGGCGCACGCTTCTGGAAGAAGAACTCGCCCTCGGCACCGTCGACGAACCGCTTGAGCGCCATCGGCCGGCCACCCGCACCCCGCATGGCGCCGTCGGCCACCGCGAGGTAGTAGCGCACCAGGTCCATCTTGGTGTGGCCGGGTCCGGACCAGTAGACCTTGTCGGGATTGGTGACCTTGACCTCGCGCCCGCCGACGTCGAGCAGCTCGAACCTGCTGGCCATGGGCTAGGTTGCGCCCGGGCCCTCGGGAGCTGGCCTGGTCGCCTGCTCATCCAGCCAGCGCTGCCGGTCGGTACGCAGGATCTCGAGCGTCTCGGCCACACCCGCCCAGCCATCGATCTGGACGGACTTGTCCTCGAGGTTCTTGTAGGTATGGAAGAACTGCTCGATCTCGCGCAGCTTGTGCGGCGAGACCTGCGGCAGCGCCTCGAGGTGCGCGTACATGGGATCGGCCAGCGCGACGCACAGCACCTTGTAGTCGACGCCCTTCTCATCCGCCATCCTCAGCACGCCGACCGGTCGCGCCCAGACGTGGCAGCCGGGGAAGGTCTTCTCGTCGATCAGGAGCATGGCGTCGGTGTGGTCGCCGTCGTCGGCGCGCGTGCCTTCGATGAAGCCGTAGTCGAAGTTGTAGTAGACGGCCGAGGAGAGCACCCGGTCGAGCCTGATGACCTTGGCGTCTTCGTCGTACTCGTACTTGTTGCGACTACCGGCCGGGATCTCGACGACGACCTCGATGACGGCGGGGAATCCATTGTGCGTCGACATCCGCGCAGTCTACGGCCCCGCCGGCAGATAGACTCAGCCGATGGATACCACCAAGGCCATCCGCTCTCTGCGAGTGGTTCGCGACTACCGGCCACAGCCGCTGACCGACGAGGAGGTTCGCAGCATCGCCGACACCGCCCGCAAGACGGGCTCGTCGAAGAACACGCAGCGCTGGGACTTCATCACGATCCGCGATCCCGAGTCGCTCAGGCGCCTGTCGGGGGTCACCATCCACGCCAAGCATCTGCCGTTCGCGGGTGCGGCCATCGCCATGATCGTGGATGCGCCGAACCCCGACCATGCGCGCTCCGTGCTGTGGGACCTGGGCCGGGCCGCGCAGAACATCACGCTCGTCGCCTGGGACATGGGCATCGGCTCATGTCCCATCACGGTGAACGACTTCGACCTCGCCGCAGATGTGCTGGGCCTGCCGCCGGACAAGCAGTGCCAGTACCTCATCGCGCTAGGCTGGCCGGCCGACCCCGGCGAGCTGACGCGACCGCCGCGCGCAGGTGGGCGCAAGGCATACGACGAGGTCGTGCACGCAGAACGCTGGGGGCAGCACTAGTCGCCTCGGCGACAGGGAGGGCAGGATGAAGGCGAAGATCGGCGCGATGGTGGCCACGGTGGCAGCGGCTGTCAGTGCAGCGGGAGCTGCCGCGTGGGCGAAGCGCAGGCGGAACGAGGGAGGGCTGGACCTGGAGGTACCCCCCGCGGCGGGGCCCGCCACGCCAGAGCCCGGGATGACCGAGGCAGAGCCGACGCCGGAGGCGGGGGCAGCGGCAGAGCCGACGCCGGAGGCAGACGCGGACGCCTCGACACCGGGAGCGGAGGCACCCTCGGATGACCTCACCGTCATCAAGGGACTCGGGGCCAAGAGCGCCGAGCGACTCGCGGAGCTGGGCGTCACGACGTTGGCACAGGTCGCCGCCTGGACCGATGCCGACATCGATCGCATCGCGCCGCAGATCAGGGTTGGCGCCGAGCGCATCCGGCACGAAGACTGGGTCGGCCAGGCGGGCGCCGCCAGCAAGCGCTGAGACGGACCCGCGGGCACAGACCGACGCCGCCGGTCACTCGCGTCCCGGCGGCGTTGGGGCAGGCGAAGGGGCCGGCTGCTGGCCGGACCCGGAGTGAGTGGAACCTAGCGGTTGCGCGCCAGGAACGCCATCACGTCCTCAAGCCGGAACCGACGGTCCCCGCGCTTGCACACGCGATAGAAGGGCAACTCACCACGGTCCCCGAGGCGCTTGACCGTGTTGACATGCAGGTGGAGAAGCTCAGCGACCTCACTCGCGGTGAGCATCGGGCCGAGCTCGTTGACTGCCATGGACGCCATCTAACGTTCCTTACCTCGCGTTCAGTGGGCTGCTGGACGGGTGCTCGGTGCTCGGTGCTCGGGTGCTCGGCGCTCGGTGCCACTGGTCGACCGAGCACACCTGGATCGATGAGGAACCGTGTGATGTGGTCCATCGAGGTGTTGGGTCGCATGGTGGCGTCCCGACCGCTCAGCAACAACCCGTACTTGGGTCAGCCCCACCGGTGCCGATGGACCCGGTGCACCCCGTCACCGGCCCCGCCCGACCATGACAGGGCCGCGCAGCTCGGCGATGGACCGAGGGCTCAGCCTCCCGTCGGCTGCTCGGCCGCGTCGAGCGCTGCATCGCCGAGGTAGCGGCGGAAGGCCAGCATCGCCAGCGACACGAACCCTGCGGCCACGAAGACCGCACGCAGCCCAAGCGTCTCGGCGATCAGGCCGCCCAGCAGGGCGCCGAGGGGCATGACGCCCCAGGCGAAGAGGCGGTACGTGGCGTTCATCCGACCAAGTAGCTGGTCGGGCGTGATCCGCTGGCGCAACGAGACCGTGATGATGTTCCACATCATGAAGGCGGCCCCCATCGCCACCATCCCGGCGGCCACGGCCAGCACGTTCGCCGTCGCTGCCGGGATGAGCGTGGCCACCCCGGCCACGACGACGACGCCGAACAGGACGTTGGAACGGCCGACCGATGTCTCGACCCGTTCTTCAGCGAGCGAGCCGGCGATGCCACCGATCGCCATCGTCGTGATCAGCAGTCCGTAGCCCAGCTCATCGAGGCCCATCGGGCCGGGCGCCACCGCGAACAGCACGAAGACCGCCACGACTGCGGAGTTGGCCATGTTCGAGGCCGCCAGCATGATGACCAGCGGCCGCAGCACGGGGTTCTGCCAGACGAAGCTGAAGCCCTCGTGGATCTCCCCCACCATCGAGCGCGCGCCGCCGTCCGACCTGGGCCTGAACGACCCCGCGAGCAGCGCCAGCCCGATGGCCGCCAACCCGTAGCCGACCACGCTGCCGCCAAGGGCGAGCGGCACCGAGACGGCCACCAGCAGGCCGCCAAGGGGTGGGCCCACGAACGCGTTCATCGCCAGCTCGACCGCATACAGCCGACCGTTAGCCCGGCTCAGCAGCTCCCTGGGGACGATGCTGGGCATGATCGACTGGGCGGCGGTATCGAAGAGCGTCTCCCCGATCCCCAGCGCGAACGCGGCGACGTACAGCAGTGGCAGCGACAGACCGCCGGACAGGGCGAGAGCGGCCAGGAGTCCCACCACGAGGACGCGCATGAGCTGGACGTTGCGCATGGTCACGCGACGGTCGAGGCGATCGGCGAGCGCACCAGCGAACAGCACGAAGACCAGCCACGGCAGCCGGGCTGCGATCGAGACGCCCGCTACCAGCACCGGCGAGGTGGTGAGCGAGACCGCGATCAGCGGCAGTGCCACCACGAAGATTCCGTCGGCCAGGTTGGAGGCCGCAGAGGCGGACCACAGCTTGCGGTAGTTCGGGCCCAGGGACGCTGGCCGGAGCGAGTCGTATCCTGTTCTCACCCGCTGACGGTAGCCGAACGTGCGCGCCACTCGGGCCACGACGACACATGGAGGCACGGCCGATGATCCTGTCCACTTCCGACCGCATCGAGGGCCGCGAGATCGCCGAGACGCTGGGCCTGGTGCGCGGCAACGCGGCACGCGCCCGCGGCATCGGCTACGACATCACCGCCGGCATCCGCAACATCTTCGGGGGCTCGGTCCCGGAGTACTCCAAGCTCATCACCGAGGCCCGCGACGAGGCCACGGCCAACATGATCGCCGCGGCCCAGGCACAGGGAGCGGATGCCATCGTGGCGGTGCGCTACACGACGTCGACGATCGCCGCCGGCGTCAGCGAGATCCTGGCCTTCGGCACCGCCGTCAGGCTGCGGTAGCCGCCCTCAGCCCTGGCGGCGACGCCTGATGATGTCGAGGTAGACGGCCAGGATGACGATGCAGCCCGTGACGACGGTCTGCCACTCCTGCGGCACATCCATCAGGCGCAGCCCGTTGGTCAGCACGCTGATGATGAAGGCGCCGATGACGGTGCCGAAGATGGAGCCCTCGCCGCCGGCGAGCGAGGTCCCGCCGATGACCGCTGCGGCGATGGCGTCGAGCTCGTAGCCGAAGCCCACCGCGGGCTGCGCCGAGTTGAGCCGCGCTGCCATGACCACACCGGCGACGCCGGCGAACATCCCCGAGAGGACATAGGCCGAGGCCTTGTAGCGCATCGACCGCACACCCGAGAGCCGAGTCGCCTCCTCATTGCTACCGATGGCGAAGATGTAGCGGCCCAGGATGGTCTTGCTGAGGATGAAGCCGGCGATGACGGCGACGGCGATGAAGACGAAGGTCAGGTTGGGCAGGTCAGGCAGGCCCAGGTCCCCGAGGAAGGAGCCCATGAAGGCCTGGTTGAACTCCGGCTGATCAGGGAAGTAGATGGGGCGCAGCTCGGAGATCACCAGCGACAGGCCACGGGCGATGTTGAGCATGCCCAGGGTGGCGATGAAGGGAGGCAGGCCGAAGCGTGCCACCAGCGTGCCGTTGACGGCGCCCATGGCGGTACCGGTGGCGACGCCGGCAAGGATGCCGATGCCCCACGGTAGGCCCAGGTTGGTGACGAACACGCCGGTCATGACCGCGGAGAGCGTCATGACCGTGCCGATCGAAAGGTCGATGCCGGCAGTGATGATGACGAACGTCACGCCCATGGCCAGGATGCCCACCACGGACGTGGCCAGGATGATGCCCTTGAAGTTGCTCCACTGCAGGAAGTGCTCGGAGGCGAGCGAGAAGAAGATGATCAGGATGACCAGGGCGCCTAGCGCCAGGAGCCTCTGAACGGCGTCGGACTTGAAGATCGATCCTGCTCGGTTGGCTGCGCTCTGCATGGGGGTCCTCGTCAACTCGCCACTCTGGCAACGGACTCGCGTTGGGTCGCGAGCGTCATGATCTTTTCCTGGTCCGCATCGGCCGCGGTCAACTCACCGGTCAGCCGGCCTTCGCACATCACGATGATGCGGTGGCTCATGCGCAGGATCTCCGGCAGCTCCGAGCTGATCATGAGGATCGACTTGCCTGCTGCCGCCAGCTCATTGAGCAGGTGGTAGATCTCCTGCTTGGCGCCTACGTCGATACCGCGCGTGGGCTCATCGAAGATGAGCACGTCCATCTCTGCGGTCAACCACTTGGCGATGACCACCTTCTGCTGGTTGCCGCCAGACAGGTTGCGCGCCTTCTGCTTGATGCTCGGCGTACGGATGTCCAGCTCGTCGACCCGCTGCTCCGCCGCCTCTGCGGTCCGCTTGGTGTCGATCCGGCCGAACGACTTGAGCAGGTTGTTGAAGCTGGCCAGCGCCACGTTGCTCTCGACGTCCAGGCCCAGGGCCAGCCCGTGCCGCTTGCGATCCTCGGAGAGGTAGGCAATTCCCAGCTCGACCGCCTGTGCCGGGTTGTTGACCTCGACCGGCTCACCCTTGACGCGGATCTCGCCGGCATCCCTGTGGTCAGCGCCGAAGATGAGACGAGCCAGCTCGGTCCGACCCGCGCCGACGAGCCCGGCGACACCCAGGATCTCACCACGACGCAGCTGAAAGGAGACATTTTGCACCGCGCGGCCGCGTGAGAGGTTGCTGACCTCGAGGACGACTGGCTGCTCTGCGGCGTCCGGGGGAACGTGCGGCGCCTGCTCGAAGATGGTGCGCCCCACCATCATCGAGATGATGTCGTCGATGGAAACGGCCGCCGTCTCCACGGTGTCGACATGCTGGCCATCACGCATGACGGTCACGCGGTCGGAGATCTGCCGCAACTCCTCCAGGCGGTGCGAGATGTGGACGATGCCCTTGCCCTGCTCTCGCAACGAACGGATGATGCGGAAGAGCTCCTCGATCTCCTTGTCGGTGAGTGCCGCCGTGGGCTCGTCCATGATGAGCACCGACGCATCCAGCGACAGGGCCTTGGCGATCTCCACCATCTGCTGCTGCGCCACCTTCAGGTCCATGACCTTGGCGCTGGCATCAAGCCTGAGGCCGAGTCGCTCGATGAGCTCAGCTGTCTCCCGCACCTGTGCCTTGTCATCGACCATGAAGCTGAGCCGGCCGCGGGGCTCACGGCCCAGGTAGATGTTCTGCGCGACGGTGAGATGCGGTGCCAGCACCAGCTCCTGGTGGATCATGCTGATGCCCAGGTCGCGACCGGCACGGGGGTTGGGAACCTCGACGCGCCTGCCCGCGACCTCGATGCTGCCCGCGTCGCGCTGGTAGATGCCCGTGAGCACCTTCATCAGCGTCGACTTGCCGGCGCCGTTCTCCCCCACCAGCGCATGCACCTCGCCCGGACGCAGCTCGAACTGCGCGTCCTGCAGCGCCTGCACCCCGGGGAAGTGCTTGTCGATGCCCTGCATGCGGATGAGGAGGTCGGCCGGCATGGGGTCCTCGCTTGATGTGCGTAGACGAACGGGACTGCCGCTTGGAGCGCGGCAGTCCCGCCGGTCTTCTAGATCAGGTCCTCAAGCCTACTCGTAGAGCACAGCCTGGACTTCAGGGCTATCGATGGTCGAGGCATCGGCCCAGATGAAACCGGTGTCGATGCTCGGGGGCACTTCCATGCCCTGCAGCGCCATGGCCGCAGCCTCGACGCACTTGGCGCCGATGCCGACCGGGTTCTGCTGGACCGCGCCGGCCATCGTGCCATCCTTGATGGCGTTGATCTGGGCGATACCCGAGTCGTACCCGATGACGACGATGTCATCGGCCACACCGAGCTCGTTGACGGCGTTGAGGACGCCGATGGCGGAGCCTTCATTGCCGCCGAAGAAGCCGGCGATATCCGGGTTGCCGGTGATCATGGCCTTGGCCAGGTCGGTGGACTTGAGCTGGTCGCCACCGCCGTACTGCGGGCCGACGATCTCGATGTCCGGGTAGGCCTCTGTCATGCGGTTGACGAAGCCCTCGGAGCGATCGATACCGGTGCGGCTGGTCTGGTCGTGGACGATGACGCCGACCTTGCCGGCGCCGCCGATGAGCTCGGCCATCTTGTCCGCGGCGAGCGCGGCAGCAGCGACGTTGTCGGTCGCGGCAGTGGTGATCGGGATGTCGCTGTCGACACCGGAGTCGAAGGCGATGACGGGGATGCCGTCGGCCTGCATCTGCTCCAGCAGCGGGTTGGCTGCCTGGCTGTCAAGCGCCGCGAAACAGACCGCGTCCGGGCTCTTGTCGTACTCGGCCTGAAGCATCTCGATCTGGATGGCCACGTCGGACTCGCTGGCGGGGCCGATGAAGTTGACATCCATGTTGAGCGCGGCAGCCTCGTCCTCGGCGCCCAGCTTCACGGCCTGCCAGAACTGGTGCTGGAAGCCCTTGGAAACGATGGGGACGTACGGCTTGGCGTCATCGGCGAACGGCTCAGGTGCGTCCTGCGCGATGGCCGGGACCGCCATCACGGCCGCGAGTGCGACCGAGGCGGTCAGCGCGAGTGCTCGTGTCTTCATGGTCCTCCTTTGACCTGTTCCTCCCAACCCGGCTGCGCCGCCTTGTGGTCAAGCGCATAGGTATGCGGGCTGCTGTGTCCGACTATAGCTTGCGGTCCTCCGCTCGCCTCGGACCTCCGGCACCAACAGGGGGTCCGTCCGGACCCTTGTCGCCAGGATCGTCCCTACCCGAGCGGCACCCAGAGCAGGCTCACCTCGTCGACCGTGATGTCACTCTTCTCGAGGCTGATCGCCAGCGGCTCGATGGCTGCGGCCTTCTCGTTCCACTCCTCGTCGATCTGCGCGATGGCCTCGCGCAGATCCTCCTCCAGGTCCTCGAGCGCGAGGTTCTTCTCCCCGATGCGGTTCTCGATGGTGCGGATGCGCTGCGCGGACGACTCCCCACGGGTCGCTGCGCGCCCGGCCGAGCGGGCGATGGTGGACGTGCTGTTGCGACCGCCGAGGATGCTGCCGAGCACGGAGCTGCCGATGGAGATGAGGTCCTGGTTGCGCCGGTTGCGAACGTCGGCCTGCAGCTCCTCGATGCGGTCCTGGTACTTGGCGATGGCGTCGTTCAGGGTCTCCATCCTGGCCGTAAGGCGGTCGCGGATCCTGGCCACCTCGGCATCCTTGGCCTCGTCGGCAGCGTCGCGACAGCGTTGCGCGAAGGCTTCCGCTGTCTCGTCGATGCGCGAGTAGAGCTTCAGCTCTCGATTGGCCTGCAGCGTGATGGTCTGTCCGCGATGGAGGTGGTTCCTGAGATCACTGGTCGTCGCGCTGAACCAGGCCTTGTTGGCGATCCTGGCGTCCGGGAGGACGTACGTGGCACCCTCGGGCGGGTCGCGGCGCAGGTCTCGCGTGTCGTAGTCGACCGTGATGGCGTCACCCCAATCGACGTCGCGCCCGCTCACGGGCACGAACGCCTCCCATTCGACCGTCTCGCGCAGGTCCGCCTTGGTGTCATCGAAGAGCATCTGCACGCGGGTCACCAGGGCCGGTGCCAGGCGGGTGCCACCGGGAACAGCACCAGCGTCCGCGGCCCAGGGCGCGGCGGGGTCGAGGTGGTAGACGCCCACGCCTGCCGCGACCTCGGGTGCCACGAGCGTCTCGTCCTCCCCCACCGCGGGCGCCGGCGCCGGCGACTCCGTCGACGAGTCGCCCGCCCTGCCGGCGTGGTGGCCGTCGGGGGCCCGGTCGTGCGTCAGGAGCTTGACCTGGTCGCGCGTCAGCGGACCGGCAAGGTAGGACATGGCCCAGCGCGTGGAGAAGCGCAGGGGAGCGTTGGCTCGCGTGCTGTGGAGCAGGAACTCGCGCTTCTCGAGCGCGGAGATGGTGGCGTCGAGCGTGGCTCCGTCGACCTCGCCGGCAGCCGAGGTCATGCCGTCGAGCAGGCGGGCCTTGTCGCGCTCGGTCTGCAGCCGACCGATCATCCACGTGCCGGCATTGCTGATTGCCTTGTAGTCGAGGTCCACCGGGTTCTGCGTGGAGAGCACCATGCCCACCCCGTGTGCGCGGGCCTGCTTGAGGATCGTCAGGATGGGCTTCTTGGCCGGCGGCATCGCCGTCGGTGGCGCGTAGCCGAAGACCTCGTCCATGTAGATGAGGGCGCGCAGCTCGCCGGTGCCCGACTGGTGGCGGGTCCACGTCACCATCTTGCTGAGGATGAGCGTGACCACGAACATGCGCTCGGCCTCGGACAGGTGGGAGACCGAGATGATGGCCGCCTGCGGCCGGCCATCGGCGAAGAGCAGGGCGTCGAGGTCGAGCGCGCGACCGGTGTTCCAGGCGGCGAACGAGGGCGAGGCCAGCAGCCCGTTGAGCTTCAACGCGAGGGCGGCGCGGTCCCTGGGCGGGTAGAACGCGTCCAGGTCGAGCACGCCCAGCTTGCGCATCGGCGGATCCTGGATCTGGCCCAGCAGGGCCGCGAGGTCCAGGTCCTGCCCGGCCGCCCAGCTGCGCTCGACGAGGTTGGCGATGAGGATGTGCTCGGGGCTGGCGAGGGGATCGGCGTCGACGCCGACGAGGCCGAGCAGGCCGGAGGTGAAGCCCTCCACCTCGTCGCGCAGGATCTCGAGATCGTCGGCGGAGGCCGGAGCCTTGAGCGAGCCGATGAGGTCGAGTGGCACCCCGGCGGTGGAGCCGGGCGTGTAGATGGTGAAGCCGGCCGCAGCGCGCAGCCGCGCGATGCGTTCGGGCGCGATACCCGAGCGAGCCAGGCCATCGCGCCACGTCTGGGCCGTGCGCTCCGCCAGCTCGTCGGGCGTGATGCCCTCGCGAGCGGCGGCGGCCTCCTCGATCCAGGGGCGGAAGTCCGCTGGGCGCAGCTCCGGGAACGTGAGCAGCAGGTTGCCCATGTCGCCCTTGGGGTCGATGACGAGGGTGGGGATGCCCCGCAGCAGGGCATCTTCGAGCAGGTCGATGCCGAGCCCGGTCTTGCCCGAGCCGGTCATGCCCACGATGACCGCGTGCGTCGTGAGGTCGCCCGGCTCCACGGTCAACGGCTCACCACCGTCAGCGTGGTGACCGATGAACAGGCCGTGCGTGTCGATGCTCGTCATGATCTCCCTCGCTTGCGGCCCGAACGTGGCGGGCCCGCCCAACCTACACGATGACGTGCGGGACGGGCGCAGGCTACGAGTCGAGGGACTCCGGTGGCGGGGAGGCGACGACCGCGGGCGGGGCGGGCAATGGCTCCACGTCCGCGTCTCCGATGACCGGGATCACCGCCGGCTCACGCTGCCCCTGCCCGGAGGCGGGTGCGGCGGCGGAAGCGATGACGCCAAGGGACACGCGGAACCCGGCGCGACGGTGCGCCAGGGGCAGCAGGGTCCCCTGCCCCATCGGCGCCTCACCCGGGAACCAGCGCAGCCACTCCTCGTAGAAGGTGTCGAAGTCGGTGGCCTCACGCAGCGACCAGTTGGCCCACACGATCTCGTCCATGGAGCTGCCGGCCCCTTCGAGCGCGACCTTGAGGTTGGCCAGGCACTGGCGCGTCTGCAGCTTGATGTCGGGGCTCTCGACGCGGCTGGTCTCCGGGTCCACCGGTCCGATACCGGTGACGTAGGCCATGCCGCCGGCGATCACCACCCGCCCGCGGCCCAGGCCGGGTGGCACCGATACCGAGGCGTCGCTGTTGCCACCGAAGCTCCAGCGCGCCTTGCCCGCGCGCATCGGCTGGGTCGGATCCTGCGGCGGGATGCCGTACTCCCCCGGCGGCAGCGCGACCCCCCGGATGGTGAAGGTGGGCATGAACGTGGGCCGGATGCCGGTGGGTTTGAGGGAGCCCTGGATCTTGCCGTCGACCACGCCGGTCTGCTCGAAGCGGAAGATCTCCTGGGTCAGGATGTCGTCGTCCTCGACGCCGTAGACCTCGGTGATGCTGACGATCTTGCGCGAGCCATCGCGCAGGCGAGCGGTGTGGACGATGACGTCGACGGCACTAGCGATCTGCTCGCGGATGGCGCGCAGCGGCAGCTCGTAGCCGGTCATCAGCACCATCGTCTCGAGGCGGCGCAGCATGTCGCGCGGTGTGTTGGCATGACCCGTCGAGAGCGAGCCATCGTGGCCGGTGGTCATGGCCTGGATCATGTCCAGGGCCTCGCCGGAGCGACACTCGCCCACCACGATGCGGTCAGGGCGCATGTGGAGCGCGTTGCGCAGCAGGTCGCGGATGGTGATCTCGCCGCTGCCCTCGAGGTTGGCCGGTCGCGCCTCCAGCGTGATGACGTGCGTCTGGCTGAGCTGCAGCTCGGCGGCATCCTCGATGGTCACGATACGTTCGGTGTCAGGGATGAACGAGGAGAGGACGTTGAGCGTGGTCGTCTTGCCCGAGCCGGTGCCGCCGGACAGGAAGATGTTCAGCTGCGCCTCCACGCAGGCCTTCAGGAACTCGAACATCTCCGGGGTGGCCGTGCCGAAGCGAACGAGGTCATCGACGGTGAAGCGGGTGGCGAACTTGCGCACGGTGATGACCGGCCCCACCAGGCTGAGGGGCTTGATGATGGCGTTGACGCGCGAGCCGTCTGGCAGGCGGGCGTCCACGCGCGGGCTGGACTCGTCGATGTGCCGACCCAGGGGCGTGATGATGCGATCGATGATGTTGAGCACGTGCTCGTCGTTGCGGAAGACGATGGGCACCTTCTCGATGCGGCCGGCGCGCTCGATGTAGACGCGGCTGGGCCCGTTGACCATGACCTCGGTGATGGTCGGGTCCGCCAGCAGCGGCTCGATGGGACCGAAGCCGGCGACCTCGTCGACCACGTCCTCCACCAGCCTGCGCCGCTCCTCGCGCGTGAGGCTCAGGTCGTTCTGGAAGATGTAGTCGGCGATGACCTCGTCGATCTCGCTGGCGAGACTCTCTCGCACTCCGCCGGGGTCGGAGAGGTCGATGCGCGATGACAAGGCATCGGCCACGGCCTGGCCCACGGCCGCACGGATCTGTCGGAAGCTCGACTCGCGCGCGGAGACGCGAGCGGGCGAGGTGGGAGTGCCCGGCGGGGGCACGGCTGGGCCGCTGCCCACCGCGGGTGGCGTGGCGGGCGCGGGTGCGGTCGGTCCCGAGGCACCGGGCGCGGGTGCGACGGCCCCTCGCTTGGCCGCCTCTACGCGTTCGAGCAGCGACATATCGATCCCCTCTCATCCCGCACGACCGGGACAACAGGCTCGGAGCATACGCCCCACCGCAAGGCACGGGACAGGACGGAACCTCACATATCCCACGCCCCGCGAGCCGGGCGTTGACGAGATGCAACGCAACACACCACTGTGCGGTGGCGGCGCGCGATGGGACGTGCGTGACGCGACCTGGGCATTCCTTGGCCGTGTGAAGCCGGCGCGCGCGTAGTTGGCGCCCCCGGCAGGATTCGAACCTGCGACCGGCCGCTTAGAAGGCCATCAGCACCGAGGGCAAGAGCGGTCGCAGGAAGACCGTCTACTGCTCCGATGCTTGCAAGGAAGCGTTCCGAACCGAACGCCAGAAGCAACAACGCAGAGAGAAGCACGGCGACCGGAAGTGTCTTGCCTGTGGCAAGGCGCTGCCATTCGGCTTGAAGGGCGATGCCGTCACCTGCTCACGCACGTGCAGCGTGGAGCGAAGCAACCGGGTACGGGCCGAACGGCTGGAGGCCGACAAACTTGCCCGCCCTCCACGGCCATGCGCCAACTCCGACTGCGACGAACTCATCCCGCCTTCGGCCAATGGCAACACCCGCTACCACGACGAGAAGTGTCGCAGAGAAGCACGAGGCAAACGCTACCGAGCCAAGTACCCGGACTACCAACAGACCTACCGCTACGACATGGAGCCGGGTGACTACGACTCCATGCTGGTTGCGCAAGGCGGTCGTTGCGCCATCTGCGGGGCGGATGCTCCGGGCGGGAAGGGTGGCAAGTTCGCCACCGACCATGACCACGCTACCGATGAGATACGTGGCCTGCTCTGCAACTCGTGCAACATCGCCTTGGGTCACTTCGGTGATGACTCGGATGTGTTGCGAAAGGCCATCGCCTACCTCAAGGACCCTCCCGCGAGAAAGCGATGACGGCGAGCGACCTCGATGCCGCATGGGCTGCTGTTCACGACAACACCCCAGATGGCTGGTACGTCGGCAGACCCGGCTACGAGGAACGCTATCGGCAGTGGTCGATGGACGCCTTCGACACCAGCGAGAAGCCGGTGGTCGGCAAGCGTGCGAACGAGTGGACCGCGGTCGGGCAGACGGAACTGCATTGCGTGCAGGAGATGGCACGCTGCTTGGGTGAGTTGAAGTTCCGGCGGTGGCCGAAGTAGTGCCGCAGGCAGCCGGGGTCCTACCGGCCCACCATGACAACGACGACGCCCACGGTGACGGCCAGTCCGAGCAGTGCCACGGCCAGGCGCCGCAGGCGCGGCCCCGGACGCGTCCACAACCAATACAGGAAGGCGAGGGCTGGACCGGAAGTATGACCACGCTCCCCCAACTCCTCGATGTTGCGCTGCCTGCGTTCCTCGGCTTGTTGCGCCCGCCATTCGGCCGCCTGCCGGCTCTGCCGCTTCCACTCCTCGACCAGCACGGGGTCGTGCCGCAGGTGAGGCGGGACCGCGTCGCCTCGGAACTCGGCATCCAAGTCCCGCTCCGATTGAGCCTCCGCTTCGTATGTCCGCCGCCTCCACTCCTCGGCCACGCGCGCCAGGTCCGGCTCGTCCGCCTCGCGCATCGATGGGTCGGCGGAACGTGCCTCGTCCGGCTGCGTGTCAGGTTCCAGCGGGTCGGCCATGGCGGCTCGACGATATCGAGGTATCCACTCGGACCGACAGTGCCGAAGGGACCACTTGATGCTGGGTAGCCCATGCCCCAGGGCCGGACGGCCCGCGCCACCGCCTACAACGCACGGAGAGCGGCGGTAGCCCCACGGCAGGGTGATTGACCACCCACGGTCACCGCAGGGCGCTAACCCAAGTCGCGTCACCGGCAGGGGCCGGTAGCATCGTGCGATGAAGCGACCGCCGAAGAAGGCGCCGACACCGTCCGGGGTGTACGGCTGCAAGTGCGAGAAGTGCGGGGTCATCTTCCCGGCGGTCACCAAGCGAGCAAGGTTCTGCTCCGACGCCTGCCGCAACCTCTTCAACTACCGCCGCCGCCGTTCCCATGAGCGTGCGCGCATCGCCATGGAGGAACGCATCAACGACCCGTGGTGGCACGTCTCAGGGCGGGGCGAGCCGTGAACGCGATAGACGGCCGCTGACGGCCTCCGTTGCCTGCCTGAATCCCCGGAGCCGTCATAGCCCCTATCGAGGCTCCTGAGGGCGTTGTAGCGCGTCTGGGGAATCGCTGGCTCTTGGCAGGGTGGGAACCGTGCGGGGGAGATGCTGGTTCGGGTCCACACGCGACCGGCGCAGCCCCGCTGGGCCGTCCGGCCCTTGACCCGCTGACACGGGCGCGGAGGATGGGTGCGAAGGGGTGGATGATGCGACAGCTCATGGTGGTGGTGTCCGCGTGTGTCCTGGCGAGCGCGGTAGCGGCTCCGGTCGTGGCACAGGAGCCGTCACCAAGCGCGAGAGCGACGATGTCCGCAGACGACTACGTCCGTATGGCCGAGGAGTTGCTGGAGGAACTGCAGGACCAGGGCGTACGCTACGAGTTCCCCGAGATCGGTCTCGCCATCGAGTTCTCTGGGGATTGGTACACCCTGGAGTCCGAAGCAGGCTGGGGCACGTTCCTTGAGGCCCGCTCCCTCAGCGACCCGGAGTACTGCTACGTGCAGGCGAACGAGGTACGGCAGGAGGACGTGAGCGCCGCGGGGGCGGCTGAGGCACTCGTCGCCGGCTACGAGCGTGAGGGTTATGCCGGCGTCCGGGCGACACCGGTCCGCCTGCCGGTTGGCGAGGCCTGGCGCGTCGATGCCGAGGCCGGGCCGGGGCCGCTGACCGTCTATGTGACCCAGTCGGACCAGCTCCTCGTGGCGCTCCACTGCACCGCCGTTGGCAGCGAACGGCCCGACGATGACTGGCTCTCCATCGCCGAGACCATCGAGTTCCTGCCCACCGAGGAGTAGCGCGGGCCGTCCGGCCCTTGACCCGCTGACCGGGACGCGGAGGATGGGGCGACAAGCCAGATGGGGGACGTGATGGGCAGGCGAGTCGGGCTGCTGGCGGGGCTGCTGGTCTTGGTGCTGGGGGCTGGGGCGGTGGCGCAAGAGCCGTCGCCAGAGCCGCCACCGTGGTTCGGTGGGCGTGTCGAGATGCCCGAGCATGGCTTCGCCGTCACCCTGCCGGACGACTGGGTGGCCTTCGACACGGCAGTCGATGCTGTAGGCCAACTTGAAGCAGCATCCGGCTTCATCGACTCGCGCTTGTGGTCCGCCGATGACACGGGGTTCGTGGATGCGTCCGCCCTTCTAGCCTCGGAAGGCATGCAGTTGTGGACCAGTCACACGTTGAGCGCCGACTCCTGCTCGATGGGTGTGCTGTATCGAGGCACGGGCATGACACTAGAAGTGCTCGACGCCTTCGCTGCCCACATGTACGAGAAGTTCGCCGACGACCCCTTGGCTCGCGATGTCGAGTTGCCGCTGCCCGTCTACCTTCCAACTGGACCGGCCTACCTCATGCGCATGTCCGAACGAGACGACCCGGACGTGGACTGGTGGTGGCCATCATCGATATGGACGCTCGGAACGGATGAGAGTCTGCTCATGGCGTTCTGCACCAAGAACGGCGCCCGCCCCGACGACGACTGGCTCTCCATCGTCGAGACCATCGAGTTCCTGCCCGCCGAGGGTTAGGCGCTACGCAGCGGCATGCATGGGCTTGTGGTGCTGGTAGACCTTGGATGTCCACACGGGGGTGGTTCTCAATCGACGGGGATTGCCTCCCCCCGCCCGATAGCCGCCGCGTATTGCTAGGGGGGTCACCCTAGTCCCTCTTGAATGTCGGGAACTCGCGGGCATGTGTGGTGGTGGACGACCAGCACCATGTACTTGGCATGGACACGAAGCATCACTCGACGCTGAAAGCGTGGTGGTGTGTATCGCCATCACCGCCACCGCCGCATCCGCGCGGGTGAAGCCCACGGCGGCATCCCGTGCAACTACATCGACTCGACCGACCTGAGCGTCCCCGTCGTTCAGTGGACGAGCAGGTGGAGTAGTGCGAATGCGCAAGCATTCGTGCTACGGAGCGAACGAGCGAAGCGAGCGACTGAGAAGTGGACGGTCGCAGTTATCCGGTCAGAGAAGCCTGACGGGGTGGTAGCGACCATGCGTACCGACCTGACGACTGAAATAGCATGGTCGGTGCCAGCGTGATTGGAAGTAGTTGGCGCCCCCGGCAGGATTCGAACCTGCGACCGGCCGCTTAGAAGGCGGCTGCTCTATCCCCTGAGCTACGGGGGCGCGACGAGCCCCAGTCTACGCACGGATCGGAGCATTGGGCCATGGGATCACTGCAAGAACGTGGCGGCGGGCTGCTGCGGCTGGTCCGGTGGGTAGCCGGGCGGGGCCGACGCGGCTTCGGAGCCAGGGGCTCAGGAGCCGCCAGCAGCGTCCGTGGTGCCCTCGACCCTCCACATCCTGGCACCGCCTGACCCCGGCTCGGTCAGCCAGCGCTCCTCGCGTTGCTCGGCACCGGTCAGCGTGACCAGCCACGTCCCGTCGGGACGCGCGGACACAGCCACGTTCTGTTCGCCCGGCACTGCGCCGTCGTTGGCCAGCTTCGTCGTCGCGAAAAGGTGCTCGCGACCCGCGACACGGGAATAGACGCGCACCGTGTGCGCTGCGAACGCTCCTGCACCCAGGGTCTCCTGGTACCGGATGTCGAGCGAGCCATCTCCCATGCTGATGCTCGCGAACGTGGTCTCGGGCAGCAGCGCCGCACAGCCGCCGAGCCCGGTCCCGAGTGCGAGCGCGAGCACGAGCACAAGGAGGGCGACGCCGGCGGCAGCACTGGCTGTCTGCCGCGGGACGCGCGAACGAGACCGGTCTCAGTCGGGGTCAGCGATCCAGTCCAGGACGGCCTTGCGGTCGAGCCGATAGGCGAAGTCGACACCACGGCAGTTGGCGTTCATGCCGAACGAGGTCACCGCCACGATCTGGTTGGTGTCCTTCGGGTAGAAGATGGGACCGCCGGAGTCACCGCTGCAGGTGCCGCCCTTGTCCCTGCCGTTGCCTTGCGTCTGCAGGTTGAACCCGGCGTTGTTGGCACTCTTGAGGTTGACCAGCTTGCCGTCGGCCATGAGGCGCTCACGGAACGAGACGACACGGACGGGGCTGGCATACGAGAGCCCGTAACCGCTGGCGCGGAACCAGATGTCCTTGCCGCCGCGGGCACCCTTGAAGGCACTGTTGAGGACATCGCCGCCGGGGAGCTTGCCGAAGAGCCCCGGGTCGTAGCTCTCATCGAGGATCACGACGCCGACATCACGTGTGTCCGGGAAGCCGTCGAAGTCGTCGAAGCCGTAGTTGTACATCTCGTGCGCCGTCCGGCAGGCTGCGACGAGGCATTTCCCGGATAGCCACTGATCGGATCGATGTCGTGTCCGGGTCGTAGGCGGAGCCTCCGCTCTGGTTGAACCAGATGCGCGCAGACGTCATCACGCCGCCGTTCTCATCATCCGTGCAGTGACCGGCGGTGACGAACGTCGTCTCGTCGATCAGCGAGCCCGAGCAGCGATGGCTGAAATCGGGCCGGCCGTCCTTCTCGGGGTCGATGGTGCCATCGGGTGCGTAGAAGACGATGAGCCCGACGAACGGGTGATCGAAGTCCTGCTGGTAGTTCTTGGTGATCGCCATCGCCGGCAGCGCCGCAACCAGCGCGACAGCCACCGCGAGCACGAGCCCGAGACCGATGCGTGCCTTCATGGAACCCGGTTCCCTCCCCCTGTCTTGCGCGGGCGCACTCGCACCCGCATCCACGTCGGCGCGCTGCTCGGGATCGCACCGGTCAAAGCGCGATGACGGTACTCCGTTGTCTGGCTGTCGGCAAACGGCGACCGCTACGGGGCGACCTCGATCACGAGCTTGCCCAGGGCGCGCTTGTCCTCGAGATAGCGCAGCGCCTGCGGTACCTGCTCCAGGCTGTAGGTGCGGTCGATGCGCGGCCTGAGCTTGCCCGCGTCGATGAGCCGCGAAAGCTCGGCCACGTCCGACTGCTTGAAGGGCTTCCACGAGAACAGGCTCGACTTGCGGCTGGTCACCAGCGACAGCGCCGGACCGATCGTCATCGCGCCGAGCAGCGACCACATGTCGCCCCCGGCCCAGGCATAGACGCCGCCCGGCCGAAGCGCACGGCGCGCGGCCAGGACCGAGCGGTGCGCGGCGACGTCGAGGATGCGATCCCAGCGCCGGCCGTCGGCGCCGTAGTCCTGCTGGGTATAGTCGATGACGTCGTCCACGCCCAGCGAACGCACGAAGTCGACCTTGGCGCTGCTGCAGACCCCGGTGACCTCGGCGCCGTAGGCCTGCGCGAGCTGTACCGCGAACGGCCCCACGTTGCCCGACGCTCCATTCACTAGCACCGCATCACCCGCCCGGACGGGCTTCCACGCCCGCAGGCCCTGGATGGCCAGGATGGCCGACTGCGGCACCGTCGCTGCTTCCCCGAAGGTGAGAGCAGACGGCTTGGGCGCGAGGGCCTCCTCGGTGGCGATGGCGTACTCGGCGAACGCGCCATAGCCGCACTCGGTGAGATCGCCGAAGACCTCGTCGCCGACGCTGAAGCGTGACGCCCCTGGTCCGATCGCCTCCACCACCCCGGCCACGTCCAGTCCCAGGCGCTGGCTCTTGGGCCGGCGCAGACCGATGCCCAGGCGCGTCATCGCCGGTCGGCCGTAGAGGTAGTCCAGGTCGGCGGCGTTGACCGACGACGCCACGACCCGCACGAGGACCTCGCCCTCGCCTGGCGTCGGCATCTCCACCTCGGCGAGGCGCAACGACTCCGGGGGGCCGTATTCGCTCCTGACGATGGCCTTCATGTGCTCCTCCTCGATGGGTCAGGACAGGAACGCCTCGGTCAGCCGGAAGCCTCGGCGCCTGAGCTCGGCGGCATAGTCGGGACCGGATACCGCGAGCTCGGCCGGGTTGACGCCACGAGGGGTGCGGCCCTGCGCGTTCATGATGGCCTTCAGGGCGCCGTCCCAGCCGGTCGTGCGCTCCATGGCCGTGAACCCGGTGGCCGGGTCGAACCGATCGATCAGCTCGACCTGGACGGCCGCCTCCGCGCCGTCCCTGCGACCCCTCGCCAGCACGCGCACGATGACCAGGTCAGGGTCCCCTTGTGGCGCCCGGATGCGCGGATCGAGCAGAGCGTGGAGGACGTCGCGCGGGACGACCGACTGACCTCCGACATCGATCGGCTCCTCCTCGAGCAGGCCGGCGATCATGTAGGCGCGCCACTGGGCGAAGTGGCCGGGCCAGCGAAGGGTCTTGTTCCACAGCGTCGTCAGCCGGCCCTCGAACGTCCAGGGCATCGTGCTGGTGCCACCGCCGGCCACGAACGCCTCCATCTGCCCGATGTCGCCCCCGAAGTCGACGGTCTCGTAGTCCTCCGGCAGGAAGGTGGGGACCTCCACGCGGCGGCCATCGCGGATGAAGTGGGCCACGCCGTAGTACTCGTTGGTGAGCCCCGCGATGTTGAACGTGAGCGTGTAGTCGAACGGGGGCTGCGGATGCAGCGGGTTGCCGCCATCCCACATCAGCACCTCGTCGGTCTCATCGAGCAGGCTCATGGCGTATACCGACAGGCTGGTGCCCATGCCGGGGACCTGGCCGCAGTCAGGGATGATGGCGATGCCGGCGTCGCGGGCCTCGTCCGACCGCTTGAGCTGCTCGAGCACCAGGTCCGTCTTGCCGCCCAGGTCGGTCATGCACGCGCGCGCCTCGATGGCCGCGTCGGTGATGGCGGGATTGTTCCAGTAGGGCACGGCGGACAGGAACGAGTCGACCGGACCGAGGAACGCCACGAGGGCCGCGCGGTCGGTGACGTCGAGCTGGACCGCGGTGGCGATATCGCTGCCGATGAGGCCGTTGACCCGGGCAGCCGACGATCGCGCGGCGCCCATGCTGATGTCCGCGATGAGCACGCGCGCGGCATCCCCGTGGCGGGCCATGTCGTAGGCTGCAGCCGTTCCCTGGCGTCCTCCGCCGAGGACCGCGTACGTGTAGGCCATGCCCCTCCCCTGCGCGATGTCTTCGGCCGGGCCCCGGCAGCGCCGCGGTCGGCCGCTACGCGACCTCGCTGACCGGCCTGATCGGGTCGGGCGGCGTCGACGGGTCGCCGTTGATGCGCTGCCAGAAGCTGACGTCGCGCCACTGGTCCAGCTTGTAGCCCAGGTGCTTGAGCGTGCCGGCGTGCTCGAAGCCGAGCGACTTGTGGAGCTCGACGCTGGCGTCGTTGGGCAGGGCGATGACAGCCACGACGGCGCGGTAGCCCTGCGCTTCGAGGACCTCCAGCACCCGCTGCGACAGCGCCTTGCCCAGGCCCTGCCGCTCATGGCCGGCACGTACGTAGACCGTGACCTCGCAGGTCCAGTCGTACGAGCCGCGGAGCTTCCAGGGCGAGGCGTAGGCGATGCCCCCGATGACGCCCTCCTGGTCAGCCACGATGAAGGGATAGCGCTCGTGGAGCACCTGCCACGTGGCCTCCCAGTCCTCCTCCGACTGTGGACGATCGTGGAAGTTGATAGCCGTCGATTCGATGTAGTGGTTGACGATCTCGGCGAACTGCTCGAGGTCGGCCTCCCTGGCGAGGCGGATGTCGTAGTCGTGCTGCATCGGCAGACGATACCGCAAGGCGGCCGCAACGCACGCATCGATCTGCCCGGTCGTGGCCTGTTCAGGCGTCGACCTCGCTGACAGAGCGGATGGGTCGCGGCTGCGAGTCATCCTGCGGCCCCACGAGGCGCTGCCAGGAACCCACGTTGCGCCAGGCCCCGTGCTTGTAGCCGACACGCTCGAGCGTGCCCAGGTGGCGGAAGCCGAAGGCCTCGTGCAGGGCCACGCTGCCGTCGTTGGGAGTGGTGATGCCGGCGATGAGGCAGCGATAGCCCTGGGCGTCGAGGAGCGTGAGCAGGCGCCCGTAGAGGGCCGTGCCGAGCCCCTGGCGCTGCAGGCCATCGCGCAGGTAGATGGACACTTCCGCGGTCCAGTCGTAGGCGGCACGAGGGTTGAAGGGCTTGGCATAGGCGATGCCGCCGATGAGACCGGCGCGCTCGGCCACCAGCCACGGGTAGCGCTCGTGATGCGCCTCCCAGTCGGCGCTCCACTCCCTGGCGGCCTGGGGTCGGTCACCGAAATGGGCCACGCCGCCGGCGATGTGGGCGTTGACGATCTCCGCCACCGCTGCCATGTCGGACGCGCGGGCTCGACGGATGGTCCAGCTCATGCACCCCACGATAGGGCCTGTATCGGGTCCATGTGGACGCCCCGGAACGGGCCGAGATGGCACTGCGCGCCGAGGTCCGTCGGCGCATCATGACGCTACGTATACGACCCAGGAGGAGAACGACGCCCATGTCCACCGACTACGCGGTCCCGACGCTCGATGAGCCGGCCCCGCCCAAGCCCAACGAGGTCGTGCTGGTCACGAGCGGCGACCTGCGTCACCCGGCCAATGTCGCCGGCTGGCCGGCCCAGCAGGAGCTCGAGCGCCAGATCACCGAGGTCCTGGCGGAGATCGGCTGGACCGTCCGCCGTGGCCACCAGTTCGACCCCCAGTACGGCCATGGCTTCATCTGGAACCAGCGCATGGGCATGGACGTCTTCGCCGACATCCACCCCGACTCCCCGGTCATCGTGGCCGAGGCTGTCTGGGAGTACAGCCATCACGTGCTCTCCGGGCTGAAGTCACAGCGTGGCCCCATCCTCACCGCGGCCAACTGGAGCGGCCAGTGGCCCGGGCTGGTGGGACTGCTCAACTTGAACGCCTCCATGACCAAGGCGGACATGGAGTACAGCACCATCTGGAGCGAAGACTTCAGCGACGAGTGGGCCCGCCAGGCTCTGCAGCAGTGGGTCACGACGGGGAAGATCGAGCACGACACGTCGCACGTCCGTGACCTCGATGCCTCGCGGCTGCCCGCCGCGGAGGCCGAGCTGGGCCGTGCCCTGGCGGCCGAGCTGCGCCAGAAGAAGGCCATCATGGGCGTCTTCGACGAGGGCTGCATGGGCATGTACAACGCCATCTTCGATGACGAGTACATCAACCCCATGGGCATCTACAAGGAGCGCCTCAGCCAGTCGGCGCTCTACTACCGCATGACCACGGTCAGCGACGACGAAGCCGAGGCGGTCTTCGGGTGGCTCCTCGACCGCGGCGTCACCTTCGACTTCGGGGCCGACCCCGAGACGGAGCTGACCAAGGACCAGGTCATCAGCCAGTGCAAGATGTACATCGCCGCGCTGCGCATCGCCAAGGACTTCGGCTGCGCCGGCATCGGCATCCAGTACCAGCAGGGGCTCAAGGACCTCGTGCCCGCGTCGGACCTGGCAGAGGGTCTGCTCAACGAGATCGATCGCCCGCCGGCCTACGACGAGGCAGGCAACGAGCTCTATCCAGGACAGCCGCTGCCGCACTTCAACGAGGTCGACTGGGGTGCCGGCGTGGACGCGCTCATCACCAACCGCGTCTGGACCGCCATGGGCCTCAACCCCTCCACCAGCCTGCACGACGTCCGCTGGGGCGACCCCTGGGGTGATGACTTCGTCTGGATCATGGAGATCTCCGGCTCCGTCCCGCCGTCGCATCTCAGCGGCGGCTACGCGGGCGTCACCAGCGAGCGCCAGAGCCCGATGTACTTCCGCCTCGGCGGCGGCACCATCAAGGGCGTCAGCAAGCCCGGTCCGGTGGTCTACAGCCGCGTCTTCCTGATGGACGGCAAGCTGCACGTGGACATGGGCCTGGGCAAGGCCGTGGAGCTGCCCGCGGAGGAGACGCAGCGCCGCTGGGACGCCACCAGCAGCAACTGGCCCATCATGCACCTGGTCATGCCGGGCGTGACGCGAGACCAGTTCATGGCCCGCCACCGCTCGAACCACATCCAGGTGGTGTACGCGCCCGACGTCGAGACCGGCAGGAAGGCGCTGGCGGCCAAGGCGGCCATGTTCGCCGAGCTCGGCGTGGAGGTGCACCTTACAGGCGACCTCGACCTCTAGCCGCCCGCGGGCACGCGCCCGCGAGGACGTACCTGCAGGGCCCCTTCGGCAGCGAAGGGGCCCTTCGCCTGTGGGCCGCACGCGTCGTGTCAGCCGCGGAGCCGATGAGCGCGCTCAGATGGCGGCGCCGCTGTCGAGCGAGCGGACCCAGGCGTCGAACCCGTCCGGCACCCGCGGACCCTTGACCTTGTACATGCCCGTGACCTTGCCGCCGGCAGACTCGGCAGCGTCAGCCATCTGGCGCAGCGTGGAGCCGATGGCGAGCTTGTAGGTGACGAACACCGCCAGCGGCTTGTTGTTGATGGACAGGCTCTCGATGAAGGCCATCATGCCCTCGGAGGGGTGCTGCATGATGATGAAGTACCCCTTCGTCCAGGCGCCCAGCACGATGGCATCGGCCCGCGCGACCGCCTTGGGGTCCGCGTGCGACACCGACTCGACGGTGCACTCGTGGCCCGCGATGCGCACCACCTCGGCCATCGACTCTGCCGCCGCGCTGGTGGTCCCGGTATGGGTGTCGTAGACGATGGCGACCTTCATGCTTCCCTCCTGCTGACACTCGGGGCGACGCTGCGACGGCGCCGTCTCCATTCTGAGCCACCGTTGCCGGCCGGGCACACGCATGGCGCGCCCACGAGGCCGACCGGCCTCTTACCCCAGCGAGTCGGGGGACCCCAGCACCCAGCCCTCCAGGCCCTTCTCGGCAGCGTCGATGGCGAGCGCCGCCGAGATGACGCCGACATGGCTGAAGGCCTGCGGGAAGTTGCCCAGCTGCTCGCCGTTGCGCGGGTCGATCTCTTCGGCCAGCAGGCCCAGGTCGTTGGCGTGCGAGAGGAGCATCTCGAAACGCTCGCGGGCGCGTTCCACCTGGCCGCTGCGCGCAAGGGCACTGACCATCCACAGGGTGCAGAAGACGAACGTGCCCTCCTCGCCCTCGAGGCCATCGTCGGTGCGATAGCGGTAGATGTGCCCCTCGACGCCCAGCTCACGGTCGATGGCCTCGATGGTGGCCAGCATGCGCGGGTCGTCCGCAGGCAGGAAGCCGAGGGTAGGGATCTGCAGCGCTGCCGCGTCCAGCGCTGTCGAGCCGAAGGCCTGCGTGAAGACGCCGCGCGCGGGATCGACGCCCTCGGTCTCGATGCGC
>CAVORC010000029.1:0-25383 GCA_963698505.1 uncultured Chloroflexia bacterium
GAGCCGGCCATATGACACTGCCCCCCAGCAGCCTCCCGGCGGGTAGTGTCCCGGCGCCGTCGGGCTACGCGCTGCGCACCCGTGGTCTCGTCAAGCGCTATGGGCCGCGACTCGCCCTGCAGGGACTGGACCTGGCCGTGCCGCGGGGCGTGGTCTACGGCTTCCTGGGCCCCAACGGCGCCGGCAAGACCACGCTGATGCGCGTGCTCGTGGGTCTCATCCGGCCCGACGCCGGCGAGATGGAGCTGCTGGGACAGCCCTACACCTGGCGCCAGCGCCAGCGACTCGCCGACGTCGGGGCGCTGGTGGAATCGCCCACCTTCTACGACTACCTCTCGGGCCGCGACAACCTGCGCGTGCTGGCCGCCTCGGGGGCCCGCGTCCCGCTGAGTCGCGTGGATGAGGTCCTCGCGCTCGTGGGCCTCGCCGAGCGCGGTCGGGACAAGGCTGGCCGCTATTCGCTGGGCATGAAACAGCGGCTGGGCATCGCGGCGGCGCTGCTCTCGGACCCACAGCTGCTCCTGCTGGACGAGCCGGCCAACGGCCTCGACCCCGGCGGCATCGTGGCCATGCGCGAGACGCTGCGGTTCCTGACGCGCCAGGGCAAGACCGTCTTCATCTCGAGCCACATCCTGCCGGAGGTCCAGCAGCTGGCCGACGTCGTCGGCATCGTCAACGCCGGCCGGCTCATCCGCGAAGGCCAGCTCAGCGATCTGCTGAGCGAAGGTGGCCACGTCACCGCGCGGGTGACCGAGGCAGAGCTGCCGGGAGCTATGGCGGCCCTGAGTGCGCTTGGCGCCCCCAGCAGCGCGCGGCCCGCCGGACCGCCTGGGCTGGCGCTCATCGACGTGCGCATCGGTCCCGAGCGCGCGGCGGAGGTCAACCGCGTCCTCGCGAGCGCCGGCATCTACGCCAGCGAGATCAGCTCCGGCAGTGACCTCGAGTCGGTCTTCCTGTCCCTGACGACGACGGCACCGCCGCCATCGAGCGCCGCGACGCGTGAGCTGGGGAGAGCGCGGCTAGATGGCCCTCCTGCACGTCGCACTGCTCAAGCTCGTCCGTCGCCCGGCGACGTGGATCGTCTTCGCCATCCTCGCGGGCCTCATCGCGCTCGTGTTCATCTCGCTCGGCGCGACAGCGGGGAGCATGGAGTCCCTGGGCGACGAGTTCCAGGTCCGCGTGATCCTCGACTTCCCCACGGCCTACACCATCGTGGCCGGCTTCGTGCTCGCGTTCGGCGGCCTCCTGGGCGTGGCCTACGGGGCCGCGATCATCGGCGCCGACTGGGCCTGGGGCACGATCCGCGCCATCGTCGCGCGTGGCGAGAGCCGCGTGCGCTACTCCCTGGTCACGTTCCTGGCCATCACCATCGTCATCGGCGTCGGCGTCACGTTCGCCAGCGTCGTCGGCATCGGCTCAGCGATCGCCGCGGCCGAGATCGGCCGGGCTGGGAAGCGACGGTGCGACCGATGCGGACACGCTGGCCTCGCTGCCGGAGCTGCTGGCGCGAACCTGGCTGGGTGTGACCCAGGCGGCGGCCATCGGCTTCGCCATCGCGATGCTCTTCAAGAGCCAGCTCGCGGGGATCGCCGCCGGACTCGCGTTCTACTTCGCCGAGCAGTTCCTCCAGCTGGTGCCCGGCCTGCGCGAGATCCTGGTGTACTTCCCCTTCAGCGTTTCCGGCGCCCTCATCGCCACGACCGAGGAGTTCGAGACCAGCAGCGCCTTCGGCTCGTTCCCGGTCATGGACGCGGACACCGCGGTCATCTGGTCGATCGGCTACCTGGCCGTCGCTCTCACCATCGCCTCGCTCGCGGCATGGCGCGCCCAGATCACCCAGTGACCATCGACGCCGCGCGCTCATCCCCCATCCACTTCGAGGTGCTCGCGCACGGGGAGGGCACCCGCGCTCGCGCCGGGCGCCTGCACACGCCCCACGGGCTGGTGGAGACGCCCGTCTTCATGCCCGTCGGGACCAATGCCACGGTCAAGGCGCTCGATCCCGATGACCTGCGCGAGGTGGGCGCCAGCATCATCCTGTCCAATACCTATCACCTGTCACTGCGACCGGGTCATGAGCGCATCGGGCGCCTCGGTGGCCTGCACGAGTTCATGAGCTGGGACCGCCCCATCCTGACCGACTCCGGTGGCTTCCAGGTCGTCAGCCTGGGAGACCTGCGCCGCATCGATGAGGACGGCGTCACCTTCCGCTCGCACCTCGACGGCGCGCTCCTCGACTACACGCCCGAGTACGCCATCGCCATCCAGGAGGCCCTCGGCTCGGACATCGCGGTCTGCCTCGATCAGCCGGTCCCACCGCACGCCTCGACCCGCAGCGAGGTGGCGGAGGCGACCGCGCGGACGCACCGCTGGGCGGAGCGCTGCCTGGAGGCACACACGCGGCCTGACCAGGCGCTCTTCGGCATCATCCAGGGCGGGCTGGAGGCGGACCTGCGCACCGAGTCCACGGCCGCCATCTCGGCGCTGCCCTTCGACGGACTCTGCATCGGCGGCCTGGCAGGGGACGAGACGCCCCAGCAGCGGCGCGCGGCACTCGACGTGGTCGTGCCGTTGCTGGCGGACGACCCGCGGCCGCGCTACCTGATGGGCCTTGGCTCACCGATGGACCTGCTTGACGCTGTCGACGCCGGCATCGACATGTTCGACTCGGTGCTGCCGGCGCGCGTGGCGCGCAACGGCACGCTGTGGGTCCCGGGCGGTCGGCTGAACCTGCGCAATGCCCGCTTCCTCGACGACCCGCGGCCGGTCCAGGAAGGCTGCCCCTGCCGGCTCTGCCGGTCGTTCTCGCGGGCGTACATCGCGCACCTGCTGCGTGCCGACGAGCTGCTCGCCTTCCGCCTGGCAACTTGTCACAACCTGACCTTCACCCTAGACTTCATGGGGCAGATCCGGTCCGCGATCGCGGCCGGCACGTTCCCTAAATCGATGCGGCGTCTGCGTGCCACGAGAGCTGGCACGAACGGCGTCGACAGTGCCGATGAAGGGAGGGTGAAGCCCGAGTGAAACCCCGCCGCCCACACTGGGCGGCAGCAGATGGAGGCGTGAGGAACGATGGCAGGTAAAACCCCCTCCCGCCGTGAAGCCAAGAAGCCCAAGAAGTCGAAGAAGGCGAAAGCCTCGCTCGAGCCACTCAGCCAGCAACCGATGCCGTCCGTCGAGGTCATCAAGCCCAAGCGGAAGCCGAAGGATGAGGAGGACTGGCCCGAGTAGGGACCGACTCGCCAGACCGGCTCTCGGCTGACAGCCTTGGAGGAACACACCCATGACCGTCACCAGCGCCGGTCGCGCGACCGGGAACGACAAGATCGCCAGCAACGAGGCCACGAACGGCCAGTCGAAAGAGCGCAAGCAGGCAGTCGACGCTGCCATCATGTCCATCGAGAAGCAGTTCGGGCAGGGCTCGATCATGCGGCTCGGGTCGGACTCACGGCAGCAGGTCGATGTCATCCCCACCGGATCGATCGCGCTCGACCTGGCTCTTGGCGTGGGCGGCGTCCCGCGCGGACGCATCACCGAGATCTTCGGGCCCGAGTCATCGGGCAAGACCACCGTCTGTCAGCACATCCTCGCCGAGGCGCAGAAGCTCGGGGGCGTCGTCGCCTTCATCGACGTCGAGCACGCCCTCGACCCCACGTACGCGCGAGCCTGTGGGGTGGACGTGGACAACCTGCTGGTGAGCCAGCCGGATACGGGCGAGCAGGCCCTCGAGATCACCGAGACGCTCATCCGCTCCGGTGGCGTGGATTGCGTCGTGGTCGACTCGGTGGCAGCGCTGGTGCCCCGGGCGGAGATCGAAGGCGAGATGGGCGACTCCTTCGTGGGCATCCAGGCGCGCCTGATGAGCCAGGCGCTGCGCAAGCTCACCGGCATCGTCAGCCGCTCCAACACCTCGCTCGTCTTCACCAACCAGCTGCGCGAGAAGATCGGCGTCATGTTCGGCAGCCCGGAGACCACGCCCGGCGGGCGGGCGCTCAAGTTCTACGCCAGCGTGCGCCTGGACATCCGCCGCATCGAGACCATCAAGCAGGGCACCGAAGCCATCGGCATCCGTGCTCGCGTCAAGGTGGTCAAGAACAAGGTCGCCGCGCCCTTCCGCCAGGCCGAGTTCGACGTGATGTACGGCACCGGCATCTCCCGCGAGGGCGGCCTGCTCGACGTCGGCGTCGCCTCTGACGTGGTGACCAAGTCGGGAGCCTGGTTCAACTACGGCGAGACGCGCCTGGGCCAGGGTCGCGAGCAGTCGAAGGAGTTCCTGCGCGCCAACCCGGATATCGCGCAGCAGCTCGAGCACCGGATCCGGGCCAAGGTCGCGGACATCAGCGTGCCGGTGGAGGGCCTCAAAGAGGCCGAGTAGGTGCCTCGGCCACCACGCACGGCGCAAGCGCGTCGCGAGGCAGCCGAGGCCCGGCGGGCACGCCGCGCGGACGTCACCGATCCTGATGTCGTGATGGCGGCAGCCGCGGCATTCCTCGCGGTGCGTTCGCGCTCGGTGGAGGAGACCCGCCGGCGCCTCAACCAGCTGGGCTATCCGCCTGCGCTGTGTGACCAGGTCGTCGAGCGCCTGGTGGCACTGGGCTACCTCGACGATGCCGCGTTCGCACGAGCATGGATCGAGAGCCGCGATCGCGCCCGGCCGCGCGGTGCCGTCGCCTTGCGGCGCGAGCTGCAGCGAAAGGGTGTGCCCGACGACACCATCGTCGCCGCCCTCGGCGAGCGTGACACGCGCATCGCTGGCGCCGGCCAGGAGGACGGCGAGCCGCTACCCAGCGCCGATCGCGAGGCGGCCCGGCGGCTGCTCGCGCGGCGCGACGCCAGCCTGCGCCGGGAACCCGATCCGCGCCGCCGTCGCCAGAAGGCCTACGCGCTGCTGGCGCGCAACGGCTTCGCTCCTGACGTCTGCAACGAGCTGGCCGCGGGCGTCGGCTCGCGACCTCGAGGCGGGACCCGAGCACGTTTGACGCTCTTCGCGCCACACCGCTAGGCTTCTGCAACTGACCTTTCAGTGGAGCGGCGCAAAGGGAGTCATGGCCGCTCAGCTGTCTTCGGGCGGCGAACCCACAGACGTTGATTCACCTCCAGCCGCAGGCTGGACGGGAGGGAACAAGTGAACGAACCCGTCATCGTGGCGGCCATCGTCCTGGTGGTGGCAGCCGGCGGGCTCCTTCTTGGATTCTTCCTGCGCGGGATGGTGGCCAACCAGGCCATCAAGTCCGCCACGGAGAAGTCCGAGCGCATCGTCGCGGAAGCGCGCGCGCAACAGAAGGAGCTCATCCTCCAGGCCAAGGAAGAACAGGTTCGCATCCAGCGCGAGGTCGACGAGGAGGGGAGGGCCAAGCGCGCCGACCTCCAGAACCTCGAGCGTCGCCTGCTGCAGCGCGACGAGCAGCTCGACCAGCGCACCGACATGCTCGAGGAGCGGGACCGCAAGCTGCTCATCCGCGAGCAGGAGCTGGACAAGCAGCGCGCCGAGCTGACGACCATCAAGAACGAGCAGCTCGCGGCGCTGGAGCGCGTCAGCGGGCTCAGCGCCGAGGAGGCCAAGGCGACCATCATCGAAGAGGTCCGCGAGGAGGCTGAGAAGGACGCCGTCCGCCAGGTCCGCGCCATCGAACGCGCAGCCCGCGAGGGCGCCGAGGACAAGGCCCGGGATGTCGTCATCACCGCCATCCAGCGGGTCATGGTCGACCACACCGCCGAGGCCACCGTCACCACGGTACCCATCCCGTCCGACGAGATGAAGGGCCGCATCATCGGGCGCGAAGGCCGCAACATCCGCGCCCTCGAGCAGGCCACGGGCGTCGACCTCATCATCGACGACACCCCCGACGCGGTCATGCTCAGCGGCTTCGACCCCGTCCGACGCGAGGTCGCACGGCTGGCGCTGACCAAGCTGGTGCAGGACGGCCGCATCCATCCCGGCCGCATCGAGGACGTCGTGGCCAAGGCCCAGGCCGAGGTGGACGTCGTCATCCGTGAAGCCGGCGAGACCGCCGCCTACGACGCCGGCGTGCCCGGCCTGCCGGCTGAGATCCTGACGCTGCTGGGCCGGCTGCGCTACCGCACGTCCTTCGGCCAGAGCGTGCTCAACCACGTGAAGGAGACGTCCCACCTCGCGGGCATCATCGCGGCCGAGCTGGGCGCGGATGTGCAGGCAGCCAAGCTCGGCGGCCTGCTGCACGACATGGGCAAGGCCATCGACCACGAGGTCGAGGGTCCGCACGCAGCCATCGGCGCCGAGATCGCCGCCCGGCACGGCCTCTCGCCCAAGGCCATCAACGCCATCGCCGCCCACCACCTGGAGGTGGACTACACCTGCCAGGAGGCGCCCATCGTCCAGATCGCCGACGCCATCAGTGCCTCACGCCCCGGTGCCCGCGGCGAATCCACGGACACGTACGTGAAGCGACTCACCGAGCTGCAGGCCATCGCCGACGCCTTCCCGGGCGTGGAGAAGGCCTTCGCGGTGCAGGCCGGCCGCGAGGTGCGCATCCTGGTGCGGCCCGATGAGATCGATGACCTCGCCTCCACGCGGCTGGCACGCGACATCGTGCGCCAGATCGAGGAGACGCTCACCTACCCGGGACAGATCAAGGTCACGGTCATCCGCGAGACTCGCGCGGTGGAGTACGCCAAGTGACCCTGCCGCTCGCGGGCGGCAGCAGGGCAGGGACCCGGCAGGAGCGATGACCCGGCGCGAGAAGTCGCGCACGCTCGCGGCCGACCAGCTCCCGGCGCTGCCGCTGCTGCCCGCGCCGGGCACGCTGCGCGTCCTGATGATCGGCGACATCATCGGCAAGCCGGGCCGGGTGGCCATCGAGCGTGAGCTGCACGGCCTGCGCGAGGAGCGTGGCATCGACCTGGTGACCGCCAACGGCGAGAACGTCGCCGGCGGCATGGGCCTCACCATGTCGACGGCCGGCGCGCTGTTCGACAGCGGTGTGGACGTCATCACCAGCGGCAACCACATCTGGGACAAGCGGGAGCTCATCCCCCAGCTCGACGGCGAGCCGCGCATCCTGCGACCGCTCAACTACGGCGCCGAGACCGTGCCGGGACACGGCTGGGGTGTGTTCCACGCAGCGGATGGGACCGAGGTCGCGGTCATCAACGCCCAGGGCCGCAGCACGATGATCCCCATCGACAATCCCTTCACGGAGATGGACAAGCTGCTCGACGAGTCCGCGGACGAGCTGCCGCCGATCCGCCTCGTCGACTTCCACTGCGAGCTGACCAGCGAGAAGACGGCCTTCGGTCTGCATCTCGACGGCCGCGTCAGCGCCGTCGTGGGCACCCACACGCACGTGCCCACCGCCGACCACCGGGTGCTGGCGCCGCGGCACCGCCTACGTCAGCGACCTGGGCATGACCGGTCCGCTGGAGAGCGTCATCGGCTTCGACCCCGCGACCGTGCTGCCGCGGTTCCTCAACGGTCTGCCGACGCGCTTCGCCGTGGGCACCGGGCCGGTCTTCTTCAACGCCGTCGTCATCGATATCGATGCCGGCAGCGGCCGGGCCGCGAGCATCGAGCGCATCTCCCGCATCATCGAGGTGTGACCACGCTGCGGCGGAACACGGTCGACCTGCACACGCACACCGCGCGCTCCGACGGCGTCCTCGAGCCACTCGAGCTTCATGCGCAGATGCGGGCGTGGGGCTCACGCCTCGTCGCCATCACCGATCACGACACGCTCGCGGGTGCCCGCGAGCTGCTGGCCGCCGGTCTCGGCGGCCTCGACGATCCGGGGCCGCGGATCATCGTGGGCGTGGAGATCAACACCGCGGTCGACGAGGAGATCGAGGCCGTCGGTGGCAGCGAGGAACGCCTGGGCGAGCTGCACATCCTCGGGCTGGGCGTCGACCCCGACGACGATGACTTCGAGGCCGTGCTGCAGGAACAGCGCGGAGGCCGTCGGCGCCGCCTCGAGCGTACGCTCGCGCGGCTGTCCGGGCTGGGCATGGACGTCGAGGAGCACCTGCCGGTCGTAGCGGGCGGCATCGATGCGCTGGGGCGTCCACATGTCGCGCGTGCGCTGGTGGGCGCCGGCCATGCGGCGTCGGTCCAGGACGCCTTCGACCGCTACCTCGTGCCGGGCATGCCCGGCTACGTGCGGCGGCAGGGCATCGGCCCCCGGCGCGCGATCGAGGCCATCACGGCGGCCGGGGGCATCGCCTCGCTGGCGCACTCGCCCTGGGCCCCCGACGAGCCGGCCGTCATCGACGAGCTGATGCGCTGGGGGCTGCGGGGCCTCGAGGTGCACTACCACCACTGGGACGACGAGCGCATCGAGCAGATGGCTGCCTTCGCCGACGAGCGCGGGTTGCTGCGGACGGGCGGCTCCGACTACCACGGCGACACGGGCTCCTACGCCGAGGCGCAGGCGACGGTCTACGTCCCCGACGCGGTGGGCGACCGACTCCTGGCCGCCCTCGGCATGTCCTGACCTCGACGGAGGTTCCGGCAACGGCGGAGGCGCTCGCCGCGTATCACAGCTGCGGCCGCGAAGATGGAACCGATCGAGCCTGTCTCGCGCTCATCGATGTAGCGGGAGGCTGCGAGGCACGGCCCGTCGATCATGGCCGCCTAGGATCGCGCCGAGCCACTGGCGAACCCGGCCCGCGCAAGAGGGGGAGTCCCGATGCGCAGGATATGTACCTCGGTTGTGGCCATCCTGGGCTGCCTGCTGCTCGCCAGCGTGCCCGCGGCCACCGCCCAGTCGGTGCAGGGCGACGGCCTGCCCGGCAGCATCTGGCAGCAGGCTGAGGGCGACGCCAGCTTCTACATCATGCACCCGGACGGGACGATCGTCGTCTCCAACCTCGGCGCCGTCGGTCTCGGACTCTGGGAGCCGAGCGGCGACAGTTCGCTGACGAGCCAGGTCGACTTCAAGAGGAAGTACGACGGCCGATGGGGGACGCTGACCAGCCGTTCCGACTGGGTCCTCGATGAGTCCGCCGATACGGCGACGGTCACGACGACCGAGTCCTTCGTGGGAGCTGATGGCGTACCGGAGCCACTGGGGACCGAGAGCCTGACGTTCAAGCGGCTGCACATGGCGCCGATGCCGGAGAACGCGCACGCAGCGACGCCTGCCGATCCGGGCTGGCAGCCAGTCCTCGGCCCGTCGCTCTACAGTCGCAGTGAGGCTGGCGTCTACGTCGAACCGTACTCACCGCCGAACTACACGCTGAACCATGCGGATGGCACGGACCTGGCCCTCAACCCCTACGTCGGAGACGGCGTCGGGCTGTGGGCCACAGTGGGCGATGGATGGTCGAACGCCACCATGTGGTACCCCACCTGGAAAGGCAGCAGAACACCGCTGGTGGGCCAGACCCTGGTGGGCCAGAGCGGTGCCCTGTCGACCAGCTACGGCACGACGGACGGCTTCGAGGGTTCGGCATACGCATCGCCGATGCGCTTCAAGCCGCTCGAGGGAGAACTCGTGGTCCCCGACCCGAGCCTGTGGCCGACGACCGGCACGGTCTGGAGCGAGGACGACGGGGATCACGATGGTCAGGTCGAGCGGACCGCGTACTTCGCCGACGGCACGCTGCTGACCGTCCACCCCCGCTACGGCGTGGGCGTGGGCATGTGGCAGCCAGTCGACGAGGACACCTTCGTGAGCAACATCCTCTACAAGGGCGGGCTGTGGTCGGTCGTCGCCGAGTCCACCTACAGCGAGGACGGGGAGAGCCTTGCCACCCGCTGGGAAGCCGATGCTCACTGGACGAACCCGGCCGACGACGAGGCCGGGACCTCGACCGCCAGCCGGATGCACCTTGACCCCTGACGTGCCACTGCGACCCGTCCTGCAACGGGCAGCGCGGTGGCGGCGGTAGCCCGTTCTGATCTCGGCGCCCGTCACGGGCGACGCTCACCGCCGCACGGGCCGGTGGCGTCCACTTGCACGACGTCGTAGGCTAGGTGTGTGCCCGCCGTCTCGCCGTAGTCGGAGGCACGTCGATGCGCTTCAGGGATGTCGCAGGTCTGGTCGATCTGCCGATCTACGCGGTCGAGCACCGCTACCGCAATGAACCGGTGCTCACCGTGCTGCCGGTCCGCGGGGCCATCGGCGGGCGAGACGCGCTCCTCGTGGCGCTGCCCACCGAGCTCGCGGTCGTCATCGCCGACCCCGAGTGGCGCGAAGGCTGGATGACATATCTCGCGCCATGGGAGGTCGTCTGGCTCGGCGAGATGGTATCCGAGGCCGGCATCCACAGGCTCGCAGTCCATATCGATAGCCTCGTGCTCCAGGTCGAGCTGTGGGGCCCGAAGGGCGAGCGCGCCCTGGGTGACTTCGTCGTCACGGCCGGGGCCAGGCCCGAGCGCCTGCCCACGACCACGTGATCGTCGCCGGTCGATGGTCGGCGGCTGGCGCGACTGACGCGGGGTGCACCGGAAGCATCGTCCGGTCCGGCAGGCCGGCACCGTTCGGGCGCTTCGACCCTTGCGCAGGCCGGCGGCGCCGTCGAGACTCGACAGCATGTTCATGCTGCGCAACATCCTCACGGCCCACTTCTCGGCCTGGGCTGGGCGGATGGACATCCTCGACGAGGTGTGGCTACCCAGGTGGCTCGACCGACGGTTCCACAGGACGGAGAACCGGGACCGGCGACAGTTCCTCCGTGCCGAGCGTGCGCACGAGCACGAACCGATCGGCAAGGACGCCACCAAGGACTGGTAGCCGCGGGGCCGGGAGCCGGGGCAGGCCAGGCTGCGACCGGCTACCACGCGCGCGCAGAGCGGCTCAGGGTTGGAGCGGACCGAACGACAGGAAGAGCCAGGCCACGACCGCCACCGCGACCACGACCACCACCAGCGCCGCGACGCTGCGACGCAAGGCCCGCCGGCGGCGCCGCGAGGCATCCGCCTCCCGCTGTCGACGCTCGGCCTCCTCGTCGGTGATCAACGGGATGCCTGGCTGCACGTCGCCGGCCTGGAGCTGCGCAAGGGATGCGGGACCGGTGATACGCGGGTCCAACCCGCCGGTTCCCTGGCTCATCGCACACCTCCCGATCCCAGCGTCACCCGCGGTGGCGCCGACGCCAAGAGCCGAAGGTCCTTGCGCCCTCGGCGCTACCATGCTCGACGCATGCGACTCTCCATCTTCGGTGCCCGCGGCGTACCCGCACGCTGGGGCGGCTGGGACACCATCGTCACCGAGCTCGGCCCGCGCCTCGTCGAGGCCGGGCACGAGGTGACGCTGTTCGCCATGCCCCGCTACACCGGCGCGGAGGTCGGCCGCGACTTCGGGGGCATGCGCGTCGTCCGCCTTCCCACGCGCTACGGCAAGTTCACCGAGACCCTGCTGCACGAGCTGCTCAGCAGCCTGTACGCGCTCTCGCAGCCGCGACAGGACGTCTACTACGTGCTCGGCTGCCGGACCGTCTGGGCCTACCTGCCGCACCGGCTGCTGCGGCGCCGCGTGGTGTTCAACACCGACGGCCTCGACTGGAAGCGGCGCAAGTGGGGCAGGTTCGCGCGCGCATACCTGCAGGCCAACTACTGGCTCGCTCGCCACATCGCGTCCCACCTCGTGTCCGACAGCAAGGAGCTGCAGCGGCTCTACGAGGACGAGTGGGGTGCCCACAGCGCCTTCCTGACCAACGGTGGCCACGTCCACGAGGTGCGCGACGAGGCCCGCCATCGCGAGATCCTCGCCCGCCACGGGGTGGAGCCCGGTGGCTACTACCTGCAGGTCTGTCGCATCGAACCGGAGAACAATCCCGACGTCGTCGTCCGCGAGTTCGTCAGCTCCGATGCCGAGGCACCGCTGCTGGTGGTCGGTGGCGCCAACTACGACAGCGACTACCTCGCCGCCCTGCAGGCCACCAGCGACCCGCGCGTGCGCTTCCTGGGGCCGGTCTATGAGCCCGATGACATCGAGGCCCTGTTCCTCGGTGCGCGTGCCTACATCCACGGCCACGAGGTCGGCGGCACGAATCCGTCGCTGGTGACCGCGATGGGCTGCGGCCAGCTGGTCCTGGCCAACGCGGTGCCCTTCAATCGCGAGGTCCTCGCCGGCAATGGCCTGCTGTGGACCAAGGAACCCGGGTCGCTGCGCGCGTGCATCGAGGAGGTCGAGATCGACGGCGAGCACCTGCGAGCCGAGGCTGCGGTAGCCTGCCGCGAGCGCATCCGCAGGTACTACGCCTGGGACAAGTGCGCGCGCGACCACGATCGCTACTTCCGCTGGCTCGCCGGCGAGGTGGAGGACTATGCCGATTCGTTCTGAGCTGCCGACGTTGCCGGTGCTGGACACGCCGTCGCTGCCCGCGCGTCCACCCCGCGCCGGGGCCCGGCCCGACACCGGCCTGGAGGAGTACGGCACCGAGACGACGGTGCTGCCCAGCTTCCATGTCTGGACGCTGGGTTGCCAGATGAACATGTCCGATTCGGAGGAGATGGCCGGCGCCCTCCTCGCGGCCGGCTGCAGCGAGGCGCCGGGCATCGAGCAGGCCGATCTCATCGTCATCAACACCTGCTCCATCCGCGAGGCCGCCGAGCACAAGGTCATCGGCCGCATGGGCGCGCTGGGACGGCTCAAGGAGGCCAACCCGGCCCTGCGCGTCGTGCTCACCGGCTGCTCGGTGCGCGCCGACAACCAGGGCGTGCTGCAGCGTCGCTATCCCGCGGTGGACCTGTTCCTGCGGCCCGACGAGGAGCCCGAGCTGACCGCGCGACTGGGCCTCGCCGGGCTGACCACCGCCGACCAGCTGGGCGGCGGCGGCGTTCCAGCGCGTCGGCCGCTCGGTCGCCGCCACCGCCGACCGCCTGCCCGGCACCCGTGCCGCGGCGGTAGAGGAGGGGCGCATCGCGCGCAGCCGCGGCGTCAAGGCCTGGGTGCCCATCGTCTACGGCTGCGACAAGACCTGCACGTACTGCATCGTGCCCTTCGCACGGGGCCCCGAGCGCAGCCGGCCGTACGACGACATCCTCGCCGAGGTCGGCCAGCTGGCCGAGGCCGGCTACCGCGAGCTCACCCTGCTGGGCCAGAACGTCAACTCCTGGGGCCACGACCTGGAGCCCGACCCGCGCTTCGCCGACATCGCCGGCCAGCGTGAGCTGGGACGCAAGCAGGCGCGCGACGGGCGACCGGACATCGCGGCGCTCCTGCGCGCGCATCGATGCCATCGGCGACCGCGAGGGCGGCTCAGGCATCGGGCGTGTCCGCTTCGTCACCTCGCATCCGTGGGACCTCACCGACCGGCTCATCGCTGCCATGGCCGAGTGCGCCTCGGTCTGCGAGCACCTGCACCTGCCGGTGCAGTCGGGCGACGACGAGGTGCTTCGGCGGATGGGCCGCCAGTACAGCGTCGAGGCCTACCTTGACCTGGTCGACCGCCTGCGCGCGGCCGTGCCCGGCATCAGCCTCACGACCGACATCATCACCGGCTTCTGCGGTGAGACCGAGGCCCAGTTCGAGTCGACGCTCGAGCTGCTGCGCCGGGTGCGCTTCGACCAGGTCTTCGCCGCCGCCTACTCACCCCGTCCGGGCACACCGGCAGTGCGGCTCGCCGACGACGTGCCCGCAGCCGAGAAGAAGCGTCGCCTCAATGAGCTGCTGGCGGTCCAGGAGGCCATCGGCCTGGAGCTGAACCAGGCCTGGGTGGGCCGGCGCACGGAGGTGCTCGTCGACGAGGTCCGCCAGCCTCGCCAGCACGACCACGACGACGACTGCGAGGCAAGGACCGCGCCTGGTGGGCCGCAACCGGGAGCACAAGCTGGTGCACTTCGATGGGCCGGAGATGCTGGTCGGCGAGCTCGTCGAGGTACACGTCGAGCGCGCCGGCCCCTACGCGCTGGTCGGGCGTCGCGCGGGGGAGCCCGACCACGCCTAGCCTGCCCCCGCTCGTCATCATCGCCGGCGCCACCGCCAGCGGCAAGACCGCGCTGGCGCTGCAGCTGAGCGCGTCGCTCCCCGGCGCCGAGATCGTCTCCGCCGACTCGCGGCAGGTCTACCGCGGCATGGACATCGCCACCGCCAAGCCGAGCGCGGCGGAGCTGCAGGTGGCGCCGCACCACTGCCTGGACCTGGTGGAGCCGGATGCCCCGTTCACCGCAGCGGACTACCAGCGCGCCGCACTGGCGGCCCTCGCGGGCATCGCGGAGCGTGGCGGCATCGCCCTGCTGGTCGGCGGCACCGGCCTGTACCTGCGCGCGATCGCTCGCGGCTACCCGCTCGACGAGGGCAGCAGCGACCCCCTGCTGCGCGCCGAGCTCGAGGCCCGCAACGCCGACGAGGGCGTCGAGGCGCTGGGCGCCGAGCTGCGGCAGCGGGACGCCGCAGCGGCGGACGTAGTCGACCTGCGCAACCCTCGCCGGGTCATCCGTGCCCTGGAGCGTGCCATCCTCACCGGCTCGGCACTCCCGCCGCCGCCGCGAGGGATACCCCGCGCCCCTCGTCTGGCTGGGACTGCGCCACCAGCCTCCCGCTCACCGGCGTGCCATCGAGGCACGCGTCGACGAGCACTTCGCCGCCGGCCTGCTGGAGGAAGCGACGCGGCTGCGCTCGCGCTACCCCGAGGACCTGCCGGCATTCAGCGCGATGGGCTATCGCGAGGCCTTCGACGTCCTCGCCGGGCGCTGTGACGTCGCGCACCGCCAAGGCACGCGATGCCCAGCGCACGTGGGCCTACGCGCGCCGGCAGCGCACCTGGTTCCGCAGCGAGCCGGACATCACGTGGCTGGAGGCGGGGGAGGGCGCGGCAGCAGCGCGCCGCCGACGTCCTGGCGCCATTCCTCGGGCAGGTCGCCGATGGCGACTATGCTGGGGGACGATGAGCCGCAACCAACCGATCGATCTGACACCACCGGTCGAGCACGCCTTCCTCGTCGCGGTCGACACCGGCGAGGGCGACGGCTGGACGGCGGAGGATTCCCTCGCCGAGCTGGCAAGCCTCGCCGACACCGCCGGGGCCGTCGTCGTCGGCGCCGAGTGGCAGAACCGACGTCACGTCGATCCCAACTGGTACCTGGGCAAGGGCAAGGCGCAGGAGCTGGTCGAGCGCCAAGCGCGAGACCGGCTTCAGCCTGCTCATCGCCGACGATGAGCTGAGCCCCAAGCAGCAGAAGGCGCTGGAGGAGCTGCTCGGGGTCAAGGTGCTCGACCGCAGCGGCCTCATCCTCGACATCTTCGCCCAGCACGCGCGCACCCACGAAGGACGCCTGCAGGTGGAGCTGGCCCAGCTCGAGTACCAGCTGCCGCGCCTGACGCGCCTGTGGACCCACCTCTCGCGCACCGGCGGCGGCATCGGCACCCGCGGCCCCGGCGAGACCCAGCTCGAGACCGACCGGCGCGTCATCCGCGCCCGCATCAAGAAGCTCAAGGAGCGCGTCGAGGGCGTCCGCCAGCAGCGCGAGACCGCCGGCCGCTCGCGCGACCGGCGCCTGGTGCCCAGCGTGGCCATCGTGGGCTACACCAACGCCGGCAAGTCCTCGCTGCTCAACGCGCTCAGCGGTCGCGAGGCAGCACGCGCGGAGGACCAGCTCTTCGCCACGCTCGACCCCACCAGCCGCCAGGTCAGGCTCGGTGACGGCCAGTCCGTCGTGCTGACCGACACCGTCGGCTTCATCCACAAGCTGCCGCATCAGCTGGTCGATGCCTTCCGCGCCACGCTCGAGGAGGTCGTCCGCGCCGACCTGCTGCTGGAGGTCGTCGACGGTGCCGACGCGCACGCCCGCGAGCACCGCTGACACCGTGCAGGCCGTGCTCGACGAGCTGGGCGCCGGTGACAAGCCGCGCGTCGTGGCGCTCAACAAGGCCGACCTGTACGACGGCACGCACGCCGCAGCCGGTCATCCGGCGCCGCTGCTCGGCGAGCTGGTGCCGGTCTCCGCGCTGACGGGCTACGGGCTCGATGCGCTGCGCCTGGCCCTGTCGGCGGCCATCGCCGGGTTGTGGGAGCTGGTGGACGTGACGCTGCCGTACGCTGAAGGCGAGCTGCTGGCGCGCGTGCGTGAGCGCGGCACCGTCGAGGTCGACTATCGCGCAACCGACGTGCACATCGTCGGCCGGGTCGTGCCCTCGCTGGCAGGGGAGCTGCGAGCTGCATCGCTTCGCTGGGCCGAGGCGGGCAAGGAGGTCCACGCGTGAGCCAGCCGGTCAGCCTGGTCTGCCGCCTCACGCCCGACGGGTTCGTCTGCGATGTTCGCGTCGGGACCGACGCCGGCGCCACGCGCCACGAGGTGGCGGTCAGCCAGGAGGACCTGGCGCGACTGGCTCCGGGCCACTACGACCCCGAAGCGCTGGTGGCGGCGTCCTTCGCCTTCCTGCTCGCACGTGAGCCGCGCGAGTCGATCCTGCGGCGCTTCGAGCTGCCGGTCATCGAGCGCTACTTCCCGGGCTACGAGCAGGAGATCCGCTCGCAGCTGGAGCGCTGAGGCTACCGTCCGCACGTCGTCATCACCCCCGTGGGACCAGCGGTCCGAGACAGCAGGTTCGGCACGTGATGCTATGGTGGACGCCGGTCACCTCGCATCACCGCGAGTGAGCGCGACGCTGCATCACCCCCATCAGGAGTCGGCATGGAACCAGTCTTCGCGTATATCGACCCGGGCTCCGGCAGCCTCGTCATCCAGGCGCTGATCGCAGGCCTGGTGGCGGTGCCGGTGATCTTCCGCCAGCAGATCCGCCGCCTCGTGCGAACGCTGCGTGGTGGGCACGAGCCGACCGCCGACGCAGCCACCACCAAGGATGACGTCTCGACCGGCGCCTGAACCGACTTGACACCGCCCGCGGTCGATCACGGCCGCCACCCGTGACGCCGGGTCCTACCGTGACCCGGCCGGCTTCGTCTTCCGCCGCGACGGCGTGGTCTACCGCCAGATCGACCCGTCCTTCGCCGAGGACTGGGAGCACTACCTCGAGTCCGGCCTCTACGAGGAGCCTGGCTGACGCCGGCATCGTCATCAGGCACGAGGACGTCGACGTGGCGCTGGCCGCGCGACCGCCGGTCCACCGTGTCATCCGGCCGCGAGCAGCTCGATCTCATCTCCTACCCCTACGAGTGGTCGTTCAGCCAGCTGCAAGGACGCTGCGCTGCTGACGCTGCGAGCGCAGATCGCGCGCCGCCGAGCGAGGCATGACCCTCCGCGACGCCTCCGCCTACAACGTCCAGTTCCACCACGGACGACCACTCCTCATCGACTCGCTATCGTTCGAGCGCAGCCGAGCCGGGACGCCCGTGGCTCGCCTACCGCCAGTTCTGCGAGCACTTCCTCGCACCGCTGGCGCTGATGGCCAAGGTCGACGTCCGCCTCGGCCTGCTGCTGCGCGATCACCTCGAGGGCATCCCGCTCGATCTCGCCGCGCGGCTGCTGCCGGCCCGGACGCGACTGTCCTTCGGCCTGGGGCCCCACGTCCACATCCACGCGCGGGCACAGCGACGACACGCCGCGGACAACGCCTCGGCCACGACGCCGGCGGGCAGCGCCTCGATGTCCCCCAAGCGCCTGGCCACGCTCATCGAGAGCCTGCGCGACACCATCTCCGGACTCGCCTGGGAGCCGCAGGGGACAGCGTGGGCCGACTATGCCGACAACACCAGCTACGACGATGCCGCGACCGCGGCGAAGGTGACGGCCGTCGGCGAGGCACTGGCACGCATCGGTGGATCGCGGGCCTGGGACCTCGGCGCCAACACCGGGCGCTACAGCCGGGTGGCGGCCGGACGCGGGGTACCGGGTCGTCGCGCTGGACGTCGATCCAGCCGCCGTCGAGCGCGGCTATCGCGCCATCCGCGCCGAAGGGCGGGAGGACATCACCCCGCTGCTGGCGGACATCACCAACCCCAGCCCAGCGCTGGGGTGGGGGAGTGCCGAGCGTGCCGCGCTGCTCGATCGGATCGACGCCGATGTCATCCTGGCGCTTGCCCTGGTGCATCACCTGGCCATCGGCGCGAACGTGCCGCTGCCGATGATCGCCACGCTGTTCGCGCAGCTGGCGCCGCACGCCATCGTCGAGTTCGTGCCCAAGGAAGACGCCATGGTCCAGCGCCTCCTGGCCTCGCGACGGGATGTCTTCCCGACCTACGACATCGACGGCTTCCGGGCGGCGTTCGCGCCGCTCTTCGAGATCGTGCGCGAGGTCGCGCTCGAGGGCAGTCCGCGCACGATCTTCGAGCTTCGACGTCGCAGCGGCCAGGTGCCGGTGACCGACAGCGCTGCGGACACGTCGGAGAGCGCATCCGTCATCGACTCGTCGCCGTAGCTCCGCTCCGTCGTTGTAGGCTGCGCCGATGAACAGGATCACCTGCCGCGCCTGGGGGGCCATCGCCCTCACCGTCCTGCTGGTGCTGGGCCTCACCGCCCAGGTCAGCGCTGCACCGACGCAGGCGTTCAGCGAGATCCAGGCCTCGCCGGTGATCATCACGCCGGACCCCAGCGGCCGCTCGGCCATCCTGGCGGTCGACACCAGCATCGATGTCGCCTGCTCCGTCGTCTATGGCGTCGACGATTCATTCGGCATGATCGCCGTGGACAACGACATGGACGGCGGCGCACACGCCGACCATTCGCCCGTGCTGGGCGGGCTGCAGCCGGACACCGAGTACCGCTACCGCCTCCAGGGAACGGCAGCCGACGGGACGATCTACGTCAGTGACGTCATGACCTTCCGCACGCCGCCGGAGCCGGTCGGCGGGCCCACCAACCTGGCGCTGGCGGGCACGGTCAGCGGCGTCAGCTCGGAGTTCTCCGACGCCTTCGCAGCAGCCAACGCCTTCGATGGCGACGGTACGACCGAGTGGTCATCGCGCGGTGACGGCGACGACGCCTGGATCGAGCTCGACCTGGGTGCGCCGCGTGCCATCTCGGAGATCGTCTTCCGCACGCGCTCGATGAGCGACGGCACCGCCACCACGGAGACCTACAGCATCACCGCCGATGGCGAGCTCCTCGGCGAGTTCCCGGCCGACAAGACGACCAGCCTCGACGTGACCGCCCAGCTCCTGCGCTTCGACGTCGTCAGCTCCAGCGGCGGCAACACCGGTGCGGTGGAGATCCTCGTGCTGGAACCGTCCGGCGATGTTGCATAGGGGCGTCTGTCGCTTGGCCGACGCGGAAGAGTGGCCCCTCTCGCTGCGGGCAACAGTTCCGATAATGTAAGTTATGTAACATTGTGCACAGGAACCTGACGAAGACCGAGGCACCGATCTTCCACTTGGCACTGCCCGCGGATTGGCGACGCGCGCTGGAAGGTGGGCTGTATGCCGTCAGCACGCGAGGCCTGAGCCTGGCCGACGAGGGCTTCATCCACTGCTCGTTCGCGCACCAGATCGAGCCTGTCGCCAACACGTGGTTCCGAGACCTCGATCAGCTGGTCATCCTCCGCCTCGACCTCGAGGCGCTCGCGGCCGAGATCCGGATCGAGCCGTCGTCGGATGGGCGGGCGGAGCTGTTCCCGCACGTCTATGGGCCCATCCCGGCCGCAGCGGTCGCCGAGACGATGGCCTGGGAGCGAGCAGCTGGTGAGGATTGGACACTGCCCGACCCGATGGAGATGGCGGCGTTGACCCCATGACGTCACTAGTGCTTGCGTGATTGCGCAAACACTGTAATGATAGCGACACCACATCCGCACCTGCCGCCGTACGGGGGACTCTTCATGACTCGTCGCCTGCTCTCGCTTGCCATCCTGACACTCGTGGCCGTCTTCGCCATCGCCGCCTGCGATTCGACCGAAGCCGAGGCCGCCCCCGGTGCCTACACGGTATCGCCGGCCGACGCAGTCGCGATGATCGAGTCGGGCGATCGCACCGTCATCGACGTCCGTTCGCCGGGCGAGTTCGCACAGGCGCACGTCGTCGGCGCCATGAACATCGACGTCGAGGGTCCCGACTTCGCCGATCGGATCGCCGAGCTCGACCCCGACGAGCCCTACCTGGTCTACTGCCGGTCAGGAAACCGGAGCGCACTGGCAGCCGAGCAGATGGCTGAGGCCGACATCGTTGACATCGCCGACGCCGGTGGCCTCGCCGACCTCGCGAGGGCAGGCGCTCCGGTCGAATAGCACGCGCCTGTCTCTGTGCAGAGACAGGCCCGCCGGCGGTCACGCTGCTACCGTTCGCACGAGTGGACACGACCGCCGGCATCACCATCCGCCGCATCACAGCGCAAGATGGCCCTGCGTTGCGCGACTTGCGCTTGCGCAGCATCGCCGACTCCCCGGCGGCGTTCGGTCAGCCCCTGGCGGAAGCCAGCGCTCGCCCTGAGGTCGAGTGGCTGCGCAGCGCACGGCAGTCGGCCCACGGCGACCACCGGACCTGGCTCATCGCAGAATCCTCAGGCGAAACCCTGGGGCTGGTGCAGGGGCGCAAGCGTCGACCGGCCACGCTGCTGCTCTTCAGCATGTGGGTGGACCCCTCCGCACGGCGAACGGGTGTCGGACGCATGCTCATCGATGCACTCGAAGCCTGGGCATCGGGCTGGGACGCTCGCGAGACCGTCCTGTGGGTGATGGCGGATAACCGGGCCGCCATCGAGTTCTACCACGACCTCGGGTTCGAGCCGCTGGGGCGCGGCGACGATACGGACGCCGGCGCGCGCTTCGGCGCCATGGCGATGCGGAGGCCCATCCACTCCCCCACGACCTGACCCCGACCGCGGGTGTCTTTGCACAAAGACACCCCGACCGAGGCTCACGATGGGCGAGAGACCGGGTTGTCGTCCACGGAGAGCCAGGCACGATCGACCTTCACGTGGATCACCGAGGGTCGCCGCGAGGTGATCGCCTCTCGCAGCGCCGGGACGAAGCCAGCGTCCTCGCTGACGCTCAGCCCAAGGGCCCCGTTGGCGCGGGCGATGGCCGCGAAGTCGACCTGGCCCAGGTCGGTCGAGCGTGTCGGGCGACCTTCGCGCAGCTGTTGTGCCGCGATCGTGCCCAGGCGCTCGTTGTCGAGCACGATGGCGATCGGATGCGCGCCTTCCCGCACCGCGGTCTCAAGCTCGTTCATGCTCATGGCGAACCCTCCGTCACCGCAGATGGCGACGGCGATGCGGTCCGGATCGAGCAGCGAGGCCGCGATCGCCGCTGGCAGACCGAAGCCCATCGTGCCGGAGGTGGCGCCGAGGAACGTGCCGGCACGCCGGAACCGGAACCCTCGCGCCACGAAGGCAGCCAGGTTGCCCGCGTCCGTGGTGATCGTCGCGTTGTCCGGTAGCACGGCGCGCAGCGCTGCGATCAGTCGGCCGGGATGGACACCCGGGCCATCCCAGGTCCCCTGCCCTGTCGCGGTGGCGGCGCGGTAGGCCTCCCGGTCGGCGGCAGTGCGTGCCACCCGCCGGCTGCGCATCTCATCGTCCAGCGCCGCGGCCCGCAGGTCGGACCACGCGGCATCGAGGAACCGCGAGGCGTCCGCGGCCACCGACAGGGTCGGCGCCGACAGCCCTGCGTGCGCCACGCGCGGCTCCACGTCCACGTGGATCCAGCGCGTGCCCGGTGCCGGCACCGTGTAACCGGCGGTCGTGATCTCGGATAGCCGTGTCCCGATGAACAGGATGACGTCAGCGTCGGCGAGGCGCTGGGTGACGCTCGCTGGCGCCCCTGAGCCTGCCATTCCCAGGTAGTTGGCATGGTCGTTGGGAAAGACGTCCGGACGTCGCCAGGCCGCGATGACCGGCACGGCCATGACCTCCGACAGTGCCACCAGGCGCTTCGTCGCGCGGGCGCGCAGGACGCCCGCCCCGGCCACGATGACACCCCGCTCCGATGCCGCCAACAGCTTCAGGGCACGGCTCACGGTGGCCCGGTCGGCGGCCGGTCCTCGCGCACCGGGCAGCTTGGGGGCCGGCTCGTCGGGTAGCTCGATCTCCGCCGTCTGCACGTCGATGGGGACCGACAGCAGCACAGGTCCGGGCCGTCCTGTCGTCAGGCGCCTCCATGCCTTGCCGAGCACGGCGCTGGCTTGCTCGGGCGCGTCGATCTGGGCAGCCCAGCTGGCGAGCGAGCCGATGCCGGCCACGAGGTCGGCCTCCTGGAAGGCCTCGCGGCCGTGGAGCGAGGTCGCTACCTGGCCAGTGAGTGCCACCAGCGGTGCCGAGTCCTGCTGTGCAGTGTGGATACCCACCGAGGCGTTTGCGGCACCCACGGCGCGGGACACGGCCACGATCTGCGGCCGACCCGTCGACTGCGTCAGCGCCTCAGCCATGAATGCCGCCCCACCTTCGTGGCGTGCGGTGACGACCCGGATGCCGCTGGCTGCAAGTTCGTCGAGCAACGGCAGGATGGGCTCCGCCGGCACGGTGAAGCAGTAGCGCGAGCCCATCGCGTAGAGCTGCCGCGCGATCTCGGCCGAAACGGTCCGCCGCACCATCGCCGGAGGCTGGGGCGCGGGTTCTGCTGCCCGCTCAGGCTCCGGGTACGGTTCGGTGGATGCAGGAGCCGGTTCGTGGGACAGCTCCGGTGCCGACTCTGGCTCCGGTGCCGACTCTGGCTCCGGTGCCGACTCTGGCTCAGGTGCCGACTCTGGCTCCGGTGCAGACTCTGGTTCCGGTGCCGACTCCGATGCAGATGGCGACTCCGGTTCCAGTGGTGGCCCCGGCTCTGGCGTGGGCAATGCCTCGTGCGGCGCGTCCGGCGGCTCGGGCAGGTCGGGCTCGGATGCCTCGCGAAGGCCCTCGGCGGTGACAGCGATATCGGCCGACCGGGACGCCTGACCCGCGATGTCGCCCTCGCCGCCCGGCGCCTGCTCCAGGACGCCCTCGTCGGACACGGGAGACACCTCGAGTGGTTGCCCCGGCTCAGCGTCGGTCACGCTACTGCACCAACGTGAAGATCAGCGAGATGACGATCAGCAGCGCGACCAGGGCGAGGATGAGGCGAGCCGCTCGGCTCTGGGTGTCGATCATGGTTCCCTAGCGGTAGTTTTTGAACTGGAGCGCAACAGGATACCCCTCGCCCTCTTCCTTGAGGCGCGCGATGACCGCCTGCAGCTCGTCCTTCGATTTTCCGCTCACGCGGACCGTGCCTGCCTGGATCTGTCCCTTGACCTTGGGGAACTCGTCGCGCAGGAGCTTGGTGATCTTCTTGGCGATGTCCTCGGGAAGCCCCTGTTGCAGGCCGGCAACCTGCTTGTAGGTCATGCCGCCGGCCGGGACGACCTCGCCCCAGTCGAAGATCTTGAGGGAGAGCCCGCGCCGCACGGCCTTGGTGCCGATGAGGTCCTGCACCGCCGCTGCGCGCATCTCCGAGTCGGTCACCACGGTGACCTCCTTCTCCCCCAGGTCGACCGAGACCTTGGAGCCCTTGAAGTCGTAGCGCGTGGCGACCTCGCGTCGAACCTGGTCGAGCGCGTTGACCAGCTCCTGGCGGTCGAACTCGCTGACGACATCGAATGAGATGTTGCCTGCCATCTGCTACTCCCCTCTCTGGCCGGACGCGCCGGAAGGCTGGTGGCCGCTGTCGATGCCCACGATGCGCGAGGTCGGCCAGTCGCGCATGCGTGCGATGAGGGCATCGTCGTCGAGCTCCAGCGTGCTGAACCCTCGGACGCGCACGCGCTCCGCGCTCGCGACACGGGTGAACGCCGCGTGCCAGCTGGCCAGCACGGTGCGACCCGAGACCCAGACACGCTCGGCATCGAAGTCCACGCGGAGCTGCTCGGCGGCGACATCGTTCCAGTGCGCGCGGATGGCGATCTCCCCATCGAGCGGCTCCTCGAATGGGTCAGGGTGATACACGCACGAGTCGGCGAAGAGCTCCATCATCGCGTCGGGATCGCGATCTTCCCGGGCAGACTTGAAGCGGGCGAGCAGGTCCTGCCCGTCGCCGGGCGTCAACGTCGTGGGCACCCTCGCATTCTACTCGTGGCGGCCCGCCTGTCGTGGCGGCGCACCTGCGACTCGCCGCGGCGCGCGTTCTACTCGCGCGCCTGCAGCAGCGCCTGCAGGTGCTCAGCGATGACGTACGACCGCCCACCCCCCATCGAGACCACGATGTCGCCCGCTCGTACCCGCCGGGCGAGGTGTTCTGCGGTGGCCTCGGGGGATCCGGTGGCCACTGCCGTCCGGCCGCTCGCATCAGTCACACGGGCAGCCAGCTCGGCGGCGCTGGTGACCGTGGTGTCAGGATCGCGGCCGGCCCAGATATCGGCGATGACGATGTGATCGGCCGTGCCCAGCGCCTCGGCCAGCTCGTCGAGCATGGCAGCCGCGCGGTGGAACGTGAGCGGTTCGTGTGCCACCCAGACCGGCCGACCGGGATAGAGCTCGCGCACGGTGGCGACCGTGGCACGGATGGCCGTGGGGTGATGTCCGTAGTCGTCGATGACCAGCACGCCGGCGGGCTCGCCCTTGACGTCGAAGCGGCGCCCGACACCCACGAACGAGCTGAGGCCGGCGGCGATCTCCGTGCCAGACAGACCGAGCAGGGCCGCCGTGGTCGCCACGCAGGCCGCGTTCGCAGCGTTGTGGGCACCGGCGAGTCGCAGGGGCGCCTGGATGGCCGGGATCGCGGCCGGGAGTCCGGAGAGGTGCAGGACTCGTCCGTCGAGCCGGTACCCGACCGCGGGCCGGTCGGCGAGAGGGGCGACCGCGACGACGCGATCGCCCCAGTCGGCCAGGCGCTCGGCAAGCTCGGCGCCACCGTCGTCGCCGACGTTCACGATGGCGCGACGCGTGGCCGCGCCGGGTGCGCGCAGCCAGCCCTCGAAGGCGTCGACGACCGCGCTGCGATCGGCGAAGACGTCGGGATGGTCCCACTCCGCGTTGAGCACCACGGCCAGCGCCGGCCGGTAGGGATCGAAGTTGCCGGCGTATTCGTCGGCTTCGACCACGAACGCGTCGCCACGTCCCCAGCGAGCGGTCGCGCGGATCCCGCCGGTCAACGCGGCGGGAAGCAGGGCTCCCACGAACGCAGCGGGGTCGCGCCCAGCCCGCTCCAGCACGTGCACCAGCCAGCCGGCCGAGGTGGACTTGCCGTGCGTGCCGGCGACAGCCACCAGCCGGCCGCCCTGGCTGAGTGCCGCATCGGCGACGGTCTGCTGCCAGGCCTCGATGGGAACACCGGCAGCGCGAGCCGCGAGCAGCTCGGGATGGTCGGGCTGGACCGACGTCAGAGCTTTGGTGACAGCCAGTCGCGAGAGCTTCCCACGACTCACGTGCGCCGCGTCATGGGCCGTCTCGACGATGATCCCGCGAGCGTCCAGGGCTTCGCTGTACGGCGACGGCGCGCCAGGATCGCAGCCGTCCACCTCGGCGCCGGCGGCATGGGCCAGGATGGCGGCGGCAGAGGCGCCCGCGCCGGCGGCACCGATGACATGGATGCGCTCACCGGGGCCGATGGCACGCGGCGGGCGCGCCGGGGCCAGGCCGCGGGCGATGTCGTCGGCCCCTCTCACGACGTGCCCTTGGGCTGATCCGTC
>CAVORC010000030.1:0-68855 GCA_963698505.1 uncultured Chloroflexia bacterium
GCAGGACGAGGCACGCCTCCCCGGCGCGCCCGACCCAGTCATGCGCGCGGCCGCCAGGGTGCGGATGGGAGAGGCCAAGGGCCGCCGCCCCTCGGTGGAGCTGATGTTCCACTCCCTGCTGCCCGAGAACTTCGTGCTCCACACCCACGCCATCGTGCCTAACGCGGTCACCTGCAACCAGGACGGCGAAGCGCTCATGCGCGACCTCTTCGGCGACGACGCCCTGTGGGTGCCGTACACCGATCCGGGCCTGCCGCTGGCACGGACCATCCACCAGCTGCGCGTGGCCCACGAGCAGCGCACGGGCAAGCCCGCGCCGCGCATCACCTTCATGGGCGACCACGGCATCATCGTCTCGGCTGACACCACCGCGGAGATCGCCGCGCTCAACGAGCACGTCATGGGCACCGTCCGTGGCGCCCTGGAACGGCGCGGCGTCACCATCGGCGGTTCCGGACGCGCCGCCGCCCGCATCGCCGCCGACGAGGCGCGCGCCGGCGAGCTGGTGCGGGTCATCGCCCCCACGCTGCGTGCGCTGCTCTCGGTCGAGGGCGGGCCACTGAAGCTCGTGACCTACGACCCCGCCCCCCTCGCGGCCGACTACCTCGAGTCCGAGGATGGCGCGAAGGCCGTCGAGGGCGGGCCCATGACCCCCGACCAGATCGTCTACTCGGGCTCCTTCCCGCTGCGCTTCGATCCACCGCGCGATGCGGCCATCGAGGACATCCCGGCCCTGCTGGAGGCCGCGCTCGAGGCCAACATCGCGGCCCACGGCGTGGCACCCATCGTCACGGTCGTGCCGGGACTGGGCATCTTCGCGGCCGGCGACACGTGGAAGGAGGTCGACACCGCCCGCCACATCTACCTCGACTGCCTGCGGGTCTACGAGAGCGCCGACGCCATCGGCCGCGTGCGCTCCCTGTCCGACGATGAGCGCAGCTTCATCGAGCACTGGGAGGTGGAGGCCTACCGCAAGAATGCCGCCGCCTTCGGCCGCTCGCCCGGTCGCTTCGCCGGCAAGGTCGCGCTCATCACGGGTGCCGCCCAGGGCTTCGGCCTCGGCATCGCCCAGGGCCTCGCGCGTGAAGGGGGCAGCGTCATCCTCGCCGATGTGCAGGCCGAGCAGGCCGCCACGGAAGCGGCCGCCATCGAGGCCGAGCACGGCGTGGGCCGAGCCTGGTCCGTGGCCATGGACGTCACCGACGAGGCGGCCGTCGACCGCGCCGTCGCGGCGGTCGTCGAGCGCTTCGGCGGCATCGACCTGTTCGTCAGCAACGCCGGCGTGCTTCGTGCCGGCACCGTGACGGAGCAGCCGCTGGCCGACTTCGACCTGGTGACCCAGGTCAACTACCGCGGCTACTTCCTGGGCGTGCGCGCGGTGGCACCCATCCTTGCTGCGCAGCACGCGGCTCGTCCCGACTACCTCGCCGACATCGTGGAGATCAACTCCAAGTCGGGTCTCGTCGGCTCCAAGCGCAACTTCGCCTATGCCGGCTCCAAGTTCGGCGGCGTCGGCCTGACGCAGTCGTTCGCGCTGGAGCTCATCGATGACGGCATCAAGGTCAACGCCGTCTGCCCGGGCAACTACTACGAAGGGCCACTGTGGTCCGATCCCGAGCGTGGCCTCTTCGTGCAGTACCTGCGCGAGGGCAAGGTCCCCGGTGCCACCTCCGTCGACGAGGTGCGCGCCGCCTACGAGGCCAAGGTCCCCATGGGCCGTGGCTGCACCCCCGGGGACGTGGTGGAGGCCATCCTCTATCTCGTCGCCCAGCAGTACGAGACCGGCCAGGCCGTGCCGGTGACCGGAGGCCAGGTGATGCTGTCATGAGCGAGATCCCCGCGACCCAGTACGCCGTCCAGATCGTCGCCGCCGACGAGACGGTCCTCAACACCACCAAGCCGGTGCCCGCGCTGGGGCCGACGCAGATCCTCTGTCGTATCGAGGCGACCGGCATCTGCTTCTCCGACACCAAGCTGCTGCACGCCTTCACGGCGCACCCGCGCAAGGGCGAGGTGCTGACCTTCCTCACGCCCGAGGAGCTGTCCGAGATCCCCAGCTACGTTCCTGGTGACGCTCCGACCGTGCCAGGCCACGAGGCCTGCGCGCGCGTGGTGGCCGTGGGCTCGGAGGTGAAGCACCACCAGGTGGGCGACCGCGCGCTGGTGCAGACCGACTACCGGCACATGCTGACCGCCAGCTCCAACGCCTCCTTCGGCTACGACTTCGAGGGCGCCCTGCAGCAGTACGTGCTCATGGACGAGCGCGTCATCATCGACCCCGAGACCGGGGAGCGCTTCCTCATCCCCGTGAGCGAGGAGCCCAGCGCCTCGGCGGTGGGCCTGCTGGAACCGTGGGCCTGCGTCGAGCGCGCCTACGCCACGCTTGAGCGAGGCACCCTGAAGGCGGGCGGCCGGCTGCTCGTGGTGACCGATCCGGGACGTCCCATCGACGGCGTCGATGCGCTCATCAGCGCTTCCGCCCCGGCCTCGCTGACGGCTGTCACCGACGACGAGATGCAGCACGTCACGCTGGACATGCTGGCCGCGGCAGCGGACGTCGCGGTCACCCACGTCGATGACCTCGGCACGCTGGAGCCGGGCACGTTCGACGACATCATCTACTTCGGCTCCGATGCCGACCGCGTCGAGCAGCTGCAGGCCCTGCTGGGCCTCGGCGGCGTCATCGATGTGGTCCTCGGCGGGGAGCTGCTGGGCCGGCCCGTCGAGATCGACGTGGGTCGTGTCCACTACGACCTCACCCGCTGGGTGGGCACCACCGGCACATCCGCCGCGGAGGGCTACGGCTGGGTCCCCGCCAGCGGCGAGCTGCGAGCCAGCGAGCAGGTCGGCATCATCGGCGCGGCCGGGCCCATGGGCTTCATGCACGTCGTGCGCGCGCTCACTGCCGGCGTCGAGGACGTCTCGGTCACGGCCATCGACATCGATGAGGCGCGCCTGGCGCACCTCGCGAGCGTGGCGGCGCCCATCGCGGAGGCGAACGGGCTCGACTTCACGTCGCTCGACAGCCGGGCGGCGGAGCCCGCGGGCGGCTTCACCCGCGTGGGCTGCATGGTGCCGCTGCCGGCGATCGCGGCCAGCACCGTCCAGCTGGCCGGCGAGGGCGCCATCATCGACTTCTTCGCCGGCTTCGCCGTCGGCACCACGGCCCCCCTGGACCTCGACGAGATGCTGCGCAAGCACGTCTACATCCTGGGCACCAGCGGCTCCATGATCAGCGACATGAAGGCCGTGCTGGGCCGACTGGAGGCCGGCACGCTGGACACCAACATCAGCGTCTACGCCGTCAGCGGCATGCAGGGCGTGGCCGACGCGCTGGAGGCGGTGAACGCCCGCACGTCCGGCGGCAAGATCGTCATCTACCCGCAGCTGACGCAGCTGGGCCTGGTCACGCTGGCGCAGATGGCGGATGTCTACCCTGCGGTCGCGGCGGCGATGGACGGTGGCCGTTGGACACGCGCCGCGGAAGAGGCCCTCATCGCGACGGCCGGCGCGGTGGCATGACCTCCCCGAGCGCGGCGGCCACGGGCGGCGCATTCGCCGGCGAGCGGCAGCGCGAGATCGGCCGCATCGTCGAGGAGCAGGGCCGCGCGCGCGTGGCCGAGCTGGCCGCGCGCTTCGGGGTCTCGCAGGTGACCATCCGCAAGGATCTCGAGGTGCTCGCCGAGGCGGACCGTGTCATCCGCACGCACGGCGGCGCCATCGCCGTGCGCATGCGTCGCGGCGACATCGCCTTCGAGGTGCGCGACCGCCAGCAGCGCGCGGAGAAGGCCGCCATCGGAGCACTGGCCGCGGCGCAGGTCAGCGACGGGGAGTCGATCGTCCTCGACGCCAGCACCACCGGCCTGTACCTGGCCCGGGAGCTGCTGCGGCGCGAGGCCTGGCACGGTCTCACCGTCGTCACCAACAGCATCCACGCGGCCACCGCCCTGGCGGGCCGTGCGGACATCACCGTGCTGCTCATGGGCGGCCGCGTGCGCAGCTCGCTCTCGGTCGTGGGGCAGCTGGGCGACGCGGTGTTCGACCGGGTCAACGTCCAGAAGGCCTTCCTCAGCGCAGCTGGCTTCTCCCTTGAAGAGGGGCTCACCGAGGCGCGCGAGGAAGAGGCACAGATCAAGCGCGCGATGGTGGCCGCGGCCAACGAGGTCTACGCCATCATCGACCACAGCAAATGGGGGCGAGTCGCCTCGGCGACGTTCTGCGATGTCGAGGGCCTGGCGCGCGTCTTCACCGACGCCGCCGCACCGGCCGACATGGTCGCATCGCTCCAGGGGATGGGCATCGAGGTGACGCAGCATGGCTGATCGGGGACTTCGTTACGTGGCGCTGGACTTCGGCGCGGAGAGCGGACGCACCATCGTGGGCCGCTTCGACGGCGACCAGCTCAGCATCGAGCCGGTGCATCGCTATGCCAACACGCCGGTGCGCCTGGGCGGCACGCTGTACTGGGACTTCGCGCGGCAGTTCCACGACATCCTCAGCGGCATGGGCAAGGCAGCCGAGGGCGGGCCGGTGCACTCGGTGTCGGTCGACACCTGGGGCGTGGACTACGGCTTCATCGACGCCCGCGGACGGCTCATGGCCAACCCCGTCCACTACCGCGACACGCGCCACGAGAAGATGCCCGAGGTGGCCTTCTCCATGGTGCCGCGTGACGAGATCTACATGGCCACGGGCATCCAGTTCATGTCCATCAACACGCTCTTCCAGCTGCTCAGCGAGGTGCAGGCGCACGACCCCATCCTCGAGCGGGCAGACAAGCTGCTGATGATGCCCGACCTCTTCAACCACTTCCTGTGTGGCTCCGACGTGGCCGAGTACACCGAGGCCACCACGGGCCAGACGCTGGACCCCTGGACCCACGACTGGGCTCGGCCGCTCTTCGACCGTCTGGGCATCCCCACCCACTTCCTGCCGCAGATCGTGGAGCCCGGCACCGTGCTGGGTCCGCTGCTCAAGGAGGTCGCCGAGGCCACCGGCTGTGGCGACGCGCGGGTGGTGGCCGGCGCCTCGCACGACACGCCATCGGCCGTGGCGGCCATCCCGCTGGCGGGACCATCGACCGCGTACATCTCGTCGGGCACCTGGTCGCTGGTGGGCCTGGAGGTGCACGACCCGGTGGTCAACGAGGCGCTCGCTGGCGGCCAACCTCACCAACGAGGGCGGCTACGGCGGCACCATCACGCTGCTGCGCAACGTCATGGGCCTGTGGCTGGTGCAGCAGAGCCGCAAGGCGCTGTGGCCGGGAGACGACGCCCCCTCGTACGCCGAGATCTGCGAGCTGGCCGAGCAGGGCACGCCCGGGACGGCGTTCGTCGATCCCGACGACTCGCGCTTCCTGTGGCCCGGCGACATGCCCACGCGCATCCGCGAGTTCTGCGCCGAGACGGGCCAGCCGGTCCCGCAGGAGACGACGACGCTGTGGCGCGTCATCTTCGATTCGCTGGCGCTCAAGTACGACTGGGTGGTGAACCGGCTGGGCGCCGTCACCGGCCGTGACATCGACCAGATCCACATCGTCGGTGGCGGCTCGCAGAACGAGCTGCTGTGCCAGATCACCGCCGACGTCAGCGGCCGCGAGGTGGTGGCCGGACCGGTGGAGGCCACGGCCATCGGCAACATCGCCATCCAGGCCATCACCGCCGGTGAGCTGCGCGACCTGGCACAGGCGCGCGAGCTCATCGCGCGCTCGTTCCCGATGAAGACGTACGAGCCGTCGGGCGACTGGTCCGAGGCCCGCGGACGGTTCGCGGAGCTGCTCTCGTCGCAGGGGTAGGCCGTAGACTCAGAGCACATGGCACGCCCCGCATGCGCGGGGCCCTGAGGGGAAGGACGGATCGATGAACAAGTTCGGAGTGCACGCGCTCGTATGGTCGGGCAGCTGGGGAGCCAAGGAGTGCGAATACGCCATCTCCAGCACCCGCGAGGCCGGCTACGACCTCATCGAGCTGCCGGCCTTCTCGCCGGCGGAGATGGACATCCCCGCCATCCAGAAGGCGCTCGAGGCACACGAGGTGGAGGTGACCTGCTCGCTGGGCCTCGGCTTCGACAACGACATCAACAGCGAGGATCCCGAGTCGGTCGCGCGCGGCGAGCAGACGCTCAACGACGCCCTCTCGATGGTCCGTGACATCGGCGGCACGTACCTCGGCGGCGTCATCTTCAGCGCCCTCGGCCCCTACACCACGGTGCTCGACACCGAAGTGCCGCGAGAACTCGCAGGCGGTCATCGGCCGACTGGCCGAGCGGGCCAAGGCCTCGGGCATCACCGTCGGCCTGGAGTTCGTCAACCGCTACGAATCGAACCTGCTGAACACCTCGGCCCAGACCGCGGCGTACATCCGCGAGATGGACTCGGACAACCTCGTCGTCCACCTCGACTCGTACCACATGAACATCGAGGAGAACAACTTCCGCGACCCGGTCTTCGACGCCGGCGACCTGCTGGGCTACGTCCACATCGGCGAGAACCATCGCGGCTACCTGGGCCAGGGCCACGTCAACTTCCCCGAGTTGTTCCGGGCCCTGGTCGACGCCGACTACGACGGCGTCATCACCTTCGAGTCGTTCAGCTCCAAGGTGGTCGACGACAACCTCACCACCATCCTGCGCATCTGGCGCGACATGTGGGACAACAGCATGGACCTGGCGGTGCAGGCACGCCGCTACATGGGCGAGGAGATGGCCAAGGCGGCCGCTGCCGCCGGCAAGTAGCGGCCCGGCCCGCACCTCCGGGCCTGTCGCCGGGGGTGACGCGCCAGGGGAAGGAGCACCCAACGATGAACTCACGAGAGCGTGTGCAGCGCGCGCTACGCCGCGACGGGCTGCCCGACCGCGTCCCCCTCCAGTTCGACCTGTCACGCCCGCTGCTGGAGGCCTTCAGCCAGAAGCTGGACATCCCCATCGGCTGGCAGCCCAACTACTACGAGGACCTCAAGTACCGCACCTCCGGCAACGAGATCCGCGTGGCCATGGGCAGCGACTGCGTGCTCGTCGGCGGCGGCGTCCCGAGCGGCTACGAGCCCGAGCAGACCGACGATGGCTGCATCGTCAACGAGTTCGGCATGAAGATGAAGATGGGCATCGCCTGGTACGACGTGGTCGAGGGCCCGCTGGAGTCCTGCACCAGCGTGCAGGAGGTCAGGGACCTGCCCTTCCCCGATCCGACCGACGAGGCTCGCTTCGAGGACGCCCGGCGCTACATCGAGCAGTACCGGGACGACTACTTCATCATCGGCGACGTCGAGCTGACGATGTTCGAGATGGCCTGGCACATGACCGGGCTGCAGAAGTTCATGACCGACATGGCCATGGGCGAGCCCTACATCGAGACCCTCATCGACCGCACCATGGGCTGGTCGGTCGCCATCGGCAAGCGGCTCGTGGAGCTGGGCGTCGACGGCATCTGGACGGGTGACGATTTCGGGGCCCAGAACGGCATGATGATCTCGCCCGACATGTGGCGCAGGATCTTCAAGCCGCGTATGGCCGAGGTCTTCCGGGAGTTCCGCTCGGTCAACCCCGACGTCGTTGTCATGTACCACTGCGACGGGGCCATCGCGCCCATCCTCGACGATCTCATCGAGATCGGCCTGGACGTCTTCAACCCGGTGCAGCCGGACGTGCCCGGACACGAGCCGCACGAGCTCAAGGCGAGGTTCGGCGACCGCCTCTCGTTCTGGGGTGCCATCGACCAGCAGCACCTGCTGCCCAACGGCACGCCGGAGGAGATCGAGGCCGACGTCAAGGCCAAGATCGAGGCCCTCGGCTCCGGTGGCGGCTACATGGTCGCGCCGGCCCACATCCTCCAGGGCGACACGCCGCTGGAGAACGTCGAGGCGTTCATCGAGGCGGCCAGGAAGCACGGCGTCTACGGCTGAGCATCACGGCGCCTGCAGGAACATGAAACGGCCCCCGAGCCGCCGAAGCGGACCGGGGGCCGTGGCTCGGGTCGCGGGTCAGCCGGCGGCTGCCTCGACGTTCTCGGCGGTGTACACGGTGAATGGGCCCATGAGCACGCGGAGGGCACCCTCCACGTCCGGTCGGGTCGGGTCCGCGGTGATCTCGAAGACCGTCTTCCCGTTGACCTCGCGGCCGATCTCGAAGGTCTCACCCGCCACGCCCTCGAGCGCGCCGGTGGCGAGCAGGTAGGAGACGTAGTAGGTCAGGTAGCCCAGGTCCACGAAGGACCACAGCGCGAACTCGGGCGCGCAGCCGTTCATGGTGAAGTCGACCATCTCGCTGGGAAGACCCAGGCCGGAGACGGCGATGTCCTCGCACAGGCCCTCGTCCTGCATGGCCTTGGCGGCCGCGGCGATGCCCACGGTGGTGGGGGCCATGATGACTTCGAGGTCGGGGTACTTGTCGGCGAGCGCGATGGCGGCCGCGTAGCTGTCCTCGGACTTGTCGTTGCCGTACACGGTCTCGACGTTGACGATGCCCTCGTACTTGGGGTCGCTGGCGAGCGCTTCCTCGTAGGCGGCGATCCACGCGTTCTGGTTGGCCGCATCGGGGGACGCCGAGACGATGCCGACCTCACCGCCGTCTCCGCCGGTCAGCGACAGGGCCATGTCGGCCATGGTCTTGCCCATGTCGTTGAAGTCGACCTGGGCCACGAAGACCGATTCTCCCTCGGCCGAGGGGATGGGCGAGTCCCAGGTCACGACCTTGGTGCCGGCTTCCTGGGCCGCCGCCGCCACGGGCGCGATCTGGTCACCGGCGTTGTTCGAGAGCATGACCACGTCGAAACCCTGGGTGGGTGCGTTGGTCACGATCTCGATCTGGCCGGCGACGCTGTTGTCGGCGGTCGGGCCGGTGAAGGTCAACTCGGTCGGGTTGCCCAGCTCGGCGGCCGCCTCCATCGCACCCTCGTTGGCCTGGTCGAACACGATGATGCCCAGGAACTTGGGCAGCAGCAGCATGTTGACGTCCTGGCCCGGCTCCGCCTGGACGGGATCCTGGGCCGCGACGGGGCCTGCCACGCCAGTGACGGTCAGGGCCAGGGCGGTCGCGACGGCAAGCGTCGACTTTCGCATGGGCTTCCTCCTCCTAGAGGCTATTCCCCCTCGGGCGGATGCCCGAGTGATAGGGCCAATCCTACGGCGCCGCCGGGGCCAGCGCCAGCCATCGAGGCATCGTCATGAGGTATCGCGTCCGCTGTTGGAACCCGCGGCACGCGCCGCCTGGGCGGCCCGTGCCAGGGATCGTCGACGAGCCCAGCCTTGGTAGGACTCGATCATGTTGGGCAGCAGCACCGAGAGGATCAGCAGCAGGCCGATGACGCCCGTCTGCGTGTGTCCGGGCACGTTGTTGAGCCCCAGGCCATTGCGGATGTTGAGCACCAGCATGGTGGAGAGGAAGACGCCCAGCATCGTGCCGGAGCCACCGAAGATGCTCACGCCGCCCAGGAGCACGATGGTGATGATGTCCAGCTCCCAGCCGAACGCGGTGCTGCCGCGGACGGCACCGAGGTGCGAGGCCACCAGCACGCCGGCGATGGCCGCGGTCATGGCGCTGATGACCATGATGGCCATCTTGTGGCGGGTCACCGCCACGCCCGAGTAGCGAGCCACGTCCTTGCTACTGCCGATGACGTAGGTGCGCCGGCCGAACCCCGATCTGCCCAGCACCACCGCTGCCAGCACGAGCAGACCGGCGTAGACGAACATGGCGAAGGGCACGCGGTCGATGACGGGGATGGCGTCGAGCACGCCCACGAACTCGCGAAGCGGCTGCTGGCCGATGTCCTCGAACCAGGTGGGGAAGGCCGAGTCGGCGTTGCCCACCGAGCGCCCTTCGATGAGCATGAAGGCCAGGCCCCGGAAGCCGATGAGGCCCGCCAGCGTGACGACCAGGGAGGGCAGGCCCACGATGGCTACCCAGAACCCGTTGAAGAGCCCGATGCCCAGACCGGCCAGCAGGGCCAGGATGATGCCCAGCTCGATCGGCAGGCCGGCCTCCCAGACCACGGCCACGATGACCGAGGCCAGCCCCATGACCGAGGCCACCGAGAGGTCGATCTCGCCGTTGATGATGACGAAGGTCATGGCCAGCACGACGATGGCTCGCTCGATGCTGATCCACCACAGGTTGACCTGGTTCTGGCTGCCGGCATAACCGGGCGCGGCCACCGCGTTGAGGGCGATGACGACGACGAGGATGACCAGCAACAGCCCTTCCCAGGAACGCAGGCGACCCACGAAACGGTCGAGGGTGGTGGGGGCGCTATCCATGGCCATCTCCCGCCGGCACCGGCGGCGGGCCGTCCCTGGCCACGTCCCGGCGCTGGGCTCGCAGCCACACCTTCTGCAGGCGCTTGTTGACCACCACGTCGCCGGCCACGGCCAGCAGGATGAGCATGCCCAAGAGGAAGTCGCGCGCGAAGTCGCTGATACCGATCCAGCGGGCCAGCGAGAGGTCCAGCAGCGCGATGAGGATCGCGCCGAGCATGACACCGATGGCCGAGCCCGAGCCGCCGAAGATGTTGGCGCCGCCCACGACCACGGCCGCGATGACCGCCATCTCAAGGCCCCGTGCCGAATCCACGGTGATGGTGCCGAACTTGGCCATCTGCATGAGGCCGCCGAGGCCTGCCAGCGCGCCGCAGCCGAGGTAGGCCAGGAACACATCGCGTTGCTTGGGCAGCCCGACCATGGCGGCGGCATCAGGGTTGGAGCCGATGGCGTAGAGCCGGCGGCCGTAGGGCAGGTACGCCAGCAACAGCTGCACCAGCAGGACGACCGCCAGCGCCATCACGAAGATGAGCCGGACGTCCACGTTGCCAAGATCGAGCAGCGTGGCGCTGGGGAAGCTGACGATCCAGTCGGGGAGGCCGCGCGTCTCGATCGTCTGGGCATTGGCCATGGTGATGAGGAAGGAGCGGTAGATGGCCAGCGTGGCGAGCGTGGTGATGATGGCCGGCACACGGCCGTAGGAGACGATCACGCCGTTGATGGCACCCATGACCACGCCCATGCCCATCGCCATGGCCACGAGCAGGATGGGGTTGATGTCCGGCGCCTGGGTAGCGATGTAGCCGGTGGACCAGGCCACCAGGGCCACCTGGGAGCCGACCGAGAGGTCGAGATTGCGGGTCAGTACCACCAGCAGCTGGCCGACGGCGACCACGGCGATGATGGGGAACTCGGTGCTGACGCGGTTGAACGTGCGACCCGACAGATAGCCTTCGATCTGCGTCGAGAAGAAGACGATGATGCCGATGATGATCAGGAGCGTGATGAGCTCGCGGACCTGGCTCGGGCGCAGACGCCGCAGGATGGCGTCGGTCATGCCGAGACCGTGCCGGCGGTCATGCGGTGGCCCTGCCGGCGAGTGCATTCGGCTCGACCTGGCCCATGGCCAGCGTGAGGACCGCTTCCTGGGTCGCGCCCGTGCTGTCGATGAGGTCCATCTGGCGGCCTTCACGCATGACCAGGATGCGATCGCTCATGGGCAGCAGCTCCGGCAGGTCGGAGCTGATGAGGATGATGGCGATACCTTCCTTGACCAGCTCGTCGATGAGGTGATGGACCTCCACCTTGGCGCCCACGTCGATGCCCCGGGTAGGCTCGTCGAGGATGAGGATGCGGGGCTTCGTGTCGAGCCACTTCGATAGCACGACCTTCTGCTGGTTACCGCCGGAGAGCGATGAGGCCGGTGTGTCCACGCTGGGGGCACGGATGGAGAGGCGCTCCCGGAAATCGACCGCGGTGGCGCGCTCGAGCGCCGTGCGGATGAGGCCGAAGCGACCGAGGTAGCGGTCAAGCGAGGGCAGAGTGATGTTGGCGGTGATGGACTGGTTGAAGATGAGGCCGTGGCCGCGCCGATCCTCCGTGGCGTAGGCGATGCCCAGGCGCATGGCGTCGTGCGGGCTCCCGATGCGCACCTCCTGGCCATCGAGCAGGATGCGTCCCTGGTCCGCGGGGGCGATGCCGAAGAGAGCCAGGCCCACGTCCGTGCGTCGGGCGCCGACCAGGCCCGCGAATCCCAGGACCTCACCTGCGCGCAGCTCGAAGTGAACGCCCTCGAAGGCCCCCTCCACGCCGAGCTGCTCGACCTGGAGGATGACCTCGCCCGGGTTCGACTGGGTGCGTCGGTAGAACTCCACCACCTCGCGGCCGACCATCTGGCGGATGGCCTCGTCGATGGTCATCTGCGCGCGCGGGGTCGTGGAGATCCAGGCGCCGTCGCGCATGATGCTGATGCGGTCGGCCTGCTCGAAGACCTCCTCGAGCCGGTGCGAGATGAAGAGGATGGCCACGCCCTCCGCCTTGAGCCGGGAGACGATCTCGAAGAGCCTGGCGACCTCGTGGGCCGAGAGCGAGGCGGTGGGCTCGTCCATGATCAGCACGCGTGTATTGAGCGAGAGCGCCTTGGCGATCTCCACCGTTTGCTGCTGGGCGAGCGTCAGCGTCGAGGCGGGCGCCTGCACGTCGAGGTCCACGTCGAGGCGACCCAGCACCTCCCTCGCCTCCTCGCGCATGCGGCCCTTGTGCACGATGCGGCCGCGGTCGCGATGGCCGATGAAGATGTTCTCGGCCACGGACAGGTCGGGAAAGACCATGGGTTCCTGGTAGATAGCCGCCACGGCGTACGTCTGGGCGTCGAAGGCATTGCCGATGTGGACCGGCTGGCCGTCGATGTGGATGTCACCGATGTCCGGCTGGACGACGCCGGTCATGACCTTGATCAGTGTGGACTTGCCGGCACCGTTCTCGCCGAGCAGCGCGTGGATCTCACCGGGGTAGAGCTCGAGCGAGACGTCGTCGAGCGCCTGGATCTCACCGAACCGCTTGGAGATCGCGCGCATCTCCATGACCGGCTGCCGGGCCGCTACCGGGGGAGCGGGGTCAACGTTCGATCCGGCTGCCGTCTGACCGTCCGTTGCCCCGAGCGGGTGGCTGGTGGCCTCTTCGTCTGGGCTCATCATCCGAGCGAGGATAGCCGAGCACTGCGCCCCTCGAGAGCGAGTCGTGCAGCCCACTCGGGTACGACCATGGGGTCGAGCGTGACGCCCGTGCAGCGCCACACCTGCGTTCGGTCATCGTCGGGGCCGCGGGCTGCGCCCTGTGCAGCCGGCTCATGCTGTGTCCCGGCTCGGGCCCTGGCCGCGCCCTGTGCCCGGCTCATGCGGTGGGTGCCTGAGTCGACAGAGGCGCTCGACGTTCCAAGCCGGCGGGGCATCGGGTGCGGGCGTGACCTGCCGCTTCAGTCCCAGCGAGCCTCGCGTGAGCATCGGCCCTATCGATCCAGCCATGGCGGGCATCGATGACCATGCCCTGCGCCGAGTGAGGCACCCGGGGCATCACCCTCCAATGGCCGCCTTGGGGAGCCTGGCAGGACACGCTCGGAGCAGCGCCCGCCTGGCATCCCATGTTGAGGTGGCGCTCCACGCTCATGCTGGCCTGGCGCCAGCCACCGACTCGCGCACGAACGGTGGCCTTGTCCATCGCCCGTCCGTGCCACCACTCACGGTCTGCCACATGAAGACACCGGGGTGCCTCGATGGCACCCCGGCGTCGTTGGTCGCCGGACTCGCGGGGAGCACCCCGCGGAGGAGACTAGAAGTCGAAGTCGCCGATGTTCTCGGCGTTGAAGACGAACGGGGCGCCCAGCAGCACTTCGCTGCCGTTGACGACCTGCAGCTCACCGAGCTTGCCAGCCATGACGCTGGTGTCGCCGGGGGCGAACTCGCCGTCCACGATGGCCCGGGTCACGTACACCGCGGCGTAGCCGAGGTCGACCGGGTTCCACAGCACGACGGACTGCACGCAGCCGTCCTCGACATACGGTCGCATCGCGTTCGGGGTCGCAAGACCGACGACCGCGACTTCGCCGCACAGACCGGCCTGGGTGACCGCGTCGGCAGCCGCCGGGGTCGCCACGGAGGTCATGCCAAAGATGCCGTCGATGTCCTCACCGTACTTGTTGAGGAGCGTCTGGGCCTGGCTGAATGACAGCGGGGTGTCTTCCTGGGCCTCGAGGGTCTCGAGCCAGGTCAGGTTCGGGTAGCACTGCGCAGCGTAGGCGGCCATCTCGGCGATCCAGCGCGCCTGGTTCGGCGTGGTGAAGGTCGAGGTGACGATGCCGAAGGAGGCATCCTCGCCCTGCTCGGCGACGAGGCTGTCGATCATGGTCTTGCCGATGCCGTTGAACTCGGCCTGGTTGATGAACCACTCGCGAGCCTCGGGCACGGAGTTGGCGTCGTAGCCGACGACGTGGATGCCAGCCTCGAGGGCCTTGGTCAGCACGGGGCCGATGGCGACCGGGTCGTTGGCAGCGAACAGCACGCCGTCCACGCCCTGCGTGATGTAGTTGTCGATGAAGGTGATCTGCTCATCGATGTTGGCAGCCGTGGGGCCGTCGTTGATGACCTCGACGTTGCCGAGCTCAGCGGCTGCTTCCTGCATGCCCGCGGCAGTGGCGTCGAAATAGCCGATGCCGATGAGCTTGGGGATGTCGACGAGCGTGATGTCCTGACCGGCCAGGTCTGCCGGGTTCACGGCGGTACCGCCGTCGTACTCGCCGGCATCGGCAGGAGGCGGGGCCTCGCCACCGGGGCAGGCCAGCGGGTTGGTCGGCAGCTCGTCGGCGCCGTCCCAGACGTCCTGAGCAGCCACCGCGCTCACGGACCCGATGGTCAGTGCGAGCGTGGTCAGAAGAACGATTGGCTTTCGCATCTTGCGGTTGGTCTCCTCCAGAGTGATCGACGTTGATACCGGTCCGCGACCCCTCGGGGCCGTCGCACGTTGGTCGCTGTCCGCGTCACCTCCTCTCCTGTGAGCATCGTAGCTCTAAGCTTGTCCGGGCAGAAGCCTCTTGAGCCGCGCCGGCGGGTTGGCGATGAACGTGTTGAGCAGGACGGCCCCGATGAGCACGAGGCCGACCACGATCGTGGTGGAGTCGCCCTTGGCCCCTGACAGCGCGAGGCCGTTCTTCATCAGCTGGATGAGTACAAGACCCAGCACGGTCCCGATGATGGTGCCGCTGCCGCCGAAGATGCTGGTGCCGCCGACGACCACGGCGGTGATGGCGGTGAGCTCGAAGCCGTTGCCCATGTCGGAGCGCGTCGTGCTGACGCGTGACACGAAGACCCAGCCCGCAAGGCCGGACATGAAGCCCGAGAGCGTGTAGATGATGAACTTGTTTCGCGCCACGTTGAGGCCGCTGAACCGTGCGCCGGTCTCGTTGTTGCCGATGGCATACAGCGATCTGCCGAAAGGCGTCCAGGCCAGGGCAGCGCCGATGCCGATGATCCCGACCACGACCAGGAAGAGCTGATTGGGGAACACGGTGGCGTTACCGAAGAAGCTGAAATCCTTCTGGCCCAGGATGTAGAACCACTCCGGGTAGCCGCGCACGGAACGTGCCTGCGCGATGCCCTCGGCAAGTCCCCGGAACAGGGCCAGCGTGGCCAGCGTGGTGATCAGTGGTGGCAGGCCGACGCGGATGATGAAGAAGGCATTGAAGGCGCCGCAGGCGGTCGCGATGAGCAACGCGACGACGATGGCCACTTCCAGCGGCAGACCCCAGTTGTGCCAGGCTACCCCGAGCATGATGGCCGTCAGACCGACGATGGAACCGACGGACAGGTCGATGCCGCCGGTGATGATGATCAGCGTCATGGGCAGGGCGATGAGCGCGATCTCGGTCGCCAGCCGTCCCTGGTTGAGCAGGTTCTCCGGCGTCAGGAACACGTCCGACTGGAACGACATCAGGATGACGCCGGCGATGAGGATGAAGAAGAGGATGGTCTCCTGGCGCAGCAGGATGGCCTGCAGGCGCGACTCGGAGCGGTCGGCCACGGACGGTGTGCTCGTCATGTCAGCCTCCCCCTACATCCGTTCCTGGCGACGACGGCGGACGACATCGGCCAGCACTGTGACGAGGATGAGCACACCGAGGATGGCCTTGAGCCAGAAGGGCGAGATGTCCACGAAGACGAGCGCAGCCCCGATGGTGCGAATGAGGATGGCGGCCAGCGTGGAGCCGATGACCGTGCCGATGCCACCCAGGATGGACACGCCACCGACCACCGCGGCCGTGATGACCTGCAGCTCGAGGCCCGGCGTGACGACGGTCTGGAGCGTGTTGTACTGCGTTGCGAACATCACGGCCGCGATGCCGTAGAACAACCCGGCGATGGTGAAGGTCACCATCAGCTGCCGGCGCGTGTCGATGCCGGAAAGCCGGGCAGCCTCGGCGTTGCCACCGATGGCGTACTGGGAGCGACCCGTGCGGCTCCAGCGCATCCAGGCGAAGGCCACAGCCGTCAGCACGACCATGACCCAGACCGGCACCGGGATGCCCAGGATGTCCTCCTGGGCGAGGCTATAGCCGTCGGGCAGTGCGCTGATGGTGCTGCCACCAGCGACGAGGATGAGCCCGCCCTTGAGGATGCTGAATGTTCCAAGTGTGACCACGATGGCAGGGATCTTCAGGTAGGCCACGAAGAAGCCGTTGATGGCGCTGATGAGCATGCCGCCGAAGAGGGGCGCGATCCAGGCTGCCGCGAGCACGATGGGAGCGGGCAACTCCGCTGCCGACAGCTGCTCCGCGAGCGAGCCCGACAGCGCCACGAGCACGCCGATGGCTGCGCCAACGGAGATGTCGATGTTGCCGGTGATGATGATCATCGAGATGCCGATGGCAGCCACGGCGATGTAGGCATTGGCGTTGAAGACGTCAGTCAGGTTGCGCTCGGTGACGAAGCGCGGGTTGTACAGGCCGACGCCGATGATGAGCAGCATCAGCAGGAGGAGCAGGATGCCCTCCTGCGTCCCGAACAGCCGACGAGCGTTGGCCAGGAAGCGGTTGCCCTGCACGCCGCTGGCCGCGGTCATGCGGCGGCCCCGGGGGCCGCGCCGTCGCTCGCGTCGTCGCTGCTCTGGTCGCTCATCATGGCCGCGCCAACGCTCTGCTGGGTGGCCTCAGCACGGCTGAACTCGGCCACGAGACGGCTGTTGCGCATGACCAGCACGCGGTCGCTCATGCCCAGCACTTCAGGCAGCTCGCTGGAGATCATGAGGATGCCCAGGCCCTGCTGTGCCAGCTCGCTGAGCAAGCGGTGGATCTCCGCCTTGGCACCCACGTCCACGCCACGCGTGGGCTCATCGACGATGAGGATTCGGGGCTTGCTGGCCAACCACTTGCCGACCACGACCTTCTGCTGGTTGCCGCCGGAGAGCTTGTTGACCACCTGCTCGCCGCTGGTGGCGATGATGTTGAGCTGCTCGATGAGCTCGTCGCCAGACTTGCGCTCATTGCGCTTGATCACGAACCCGAAGCGGGTGAACGAGTCGAGGATGGCCATCGAGAGGTTCTCGCGGATGCGCATCTCGCGCACCAGGCCCTGGGTGCCGCGATCCTCCGGCACGTACGCGATGCCGAGCTTCATCGCATGGCTGGGCGACTTGACACGGACCGGCTGGCCCTCGACGAGGATCTCGCCCGAGTCTGGCTTGAGGATGCCGAAGATGACCTGCGCGGTCTCGCTGCGACCGGAGCCGACCAGCCCCGCCATGCCGACGATCTCACCGCTGCGGACGGTGAAGCTGACGTCCTTCGTCTGCGGGTGACGGTTGAGGCCTCTCACCTCCAGCACCGGGTCACCGACCTCGCTGGGCAGCTTGGGGAAGAGGTCGGTGATGGTGCGGCCGACCATCATGCGGATGAGGTCGTCCTCGTCGGTCTCACTGACCGGCTTTGAGTCGACGAACTTGCCGTCACGCAGCACGGTGACCTTGTCGGCCAGCTGGAAGACCTCGATGAGGCGGTGACTGATGTAGATGACCGCGACGTCGCGCTCCTTGAGCAGGCGCACGATCTCGAAGAGCTTGGCCACGTCGGATTCGGTCAGGGCGGCGGTGGGCTCGTCCATGATCAGCACCTTGGCGTCCAGTGAGAGCGCCTTGGCGATCTCCACGCGCTGCCGGTTGCCCACGTTCAGCGCGCCCACCTTGCGCCGGACGTCCATGTCGTGGATGTTGAGCGACTCCAGGATCTCCTGCGAGCGCCGGTTCATCTCGCCCCAGTCGATGACCTGCGTGGGGCCCGCCTTCCGCATCGGTGCGTGGCCCATGAAGATGTTCTCCGCCACGCTCAGCTCGGGATAGAGGCTCAGCTCCTGGTACATCGTGGCGATGCCGTGGGCCTGCGCCTCGTGAGGGCTGCGGAAGCGCACCGACTTGCCGTCCATGTGGATGGTGCCACTGTCGGCGGGATGGACCCCAGAGATGACCTTGATGAGGGTGGACTTGCCGGCACCGTTCTCCCCCACCAGGGCGTGGACCTGTCCGGCATCGGTGCTGAAGTGGACATCCTCCAGCGCCTTCACGCCGGGGAACGACTTCGAGATGTTGGCGAGTTCGAGCAGCGCGGTCATGCGTCCTCGGTCCTACTCCCTGTCAGCGGCGTGTCGGGCCCGGCCGGCATGTCCGAGGGCGGCTGGCTCATCCGGGCAATCCCTCCCTACCATACCCAATCTCGATGGCGTCGCGCATTCGTTTGCAGGCAGCGGCACGTGGCCGAGGGGCAGAGTCCGCCGCTGATCAGACGCTGGCCGCGCCGGCCGGCGTCAAACGCCAGTCAGCTCGACGGATGGCGACGATGGCGAGCGAGCCGATGATGGCCAGCGCCAGCGCCCCGATCAGCATGGCGGAGCGCACACCGAAAACGTCGGCCAACCAGCCTGAAAGCAGCGAGCCGAACAGACTTGACCCCTGGAAGGTCATGACCCAGATACCCATGACCCGGCCACGCAGCGCGTCGGGTGTCGCCGAGTGCACCGACACCAGCGCGTTCTGGGCCAGCGTGATCTGCGCGGCCCCCAACAGGAAGGCCAGCACGAAGACGACCTCCGTCGACTGCGCCAGCCCGATACCGGCCACCAGCAGGGCCATGCTGATGACTCCGACCGTGAGCCAGCCGCGGCGGTCGCCGTGGGCGAAGGTGGTGACCAGCAGCGCGGCCGCCAGCGCACCCGCGCCCGACGCACCAAGGAAGGCACCGAAACCGTCGGCACCAAGGCCCAGCTCGGTCTGCACGTAGAGCGGTGCGAGGGTCGTGAACGTGGCCATGCCCAGCATGGCCGCGGCCCAGATGAGCACCAGCGAGAGCCGCACCACCGGTTCGTGGACGACGAAGTGGAGGCCGGCGCGCAGGTCGAACAGGATCGAGTGCGATCGGTCGGCTCGCTGGCGCCCCTGCTCGCGGTAGCGATCCATCCACAGGAAGGACGCCGACACGACCAGCGAGGCAACCGCGGCAAAGGCGAAGGGGCTGGCCGACCCGATGGTCGCGATCATCACGCCGGCCACCACCGGGCCCAGGAAGCGCGTGCTGTTCCAGGCGGTGGCGTGCAGCGAGGCGGCGCTGGAGATATCGCGCATGGGCACCATCTCGGTCATGAACGCCTGGCGTACCGGGACCTCAACGGCGATGAGGAGGCCGAAACCGAAGGACGCCGCCGCGAGGATGGGCAGGGTCTGGCTGTCGGTGACGACCAGCAGCCAGATGAGGGCCGACAGCGCCGCCGCGAACATCTGTGCGCTCACCAGCACGGTGCGCCGCTCGACGCGATCGGCGAGCACGCCGCCCATGGGGCCGACGAAGAACGTGGGCAGGAAGAAGAAGCCCGTGACGAGGCCGACTTGGGCCGGCGTCGCGCCCAGCTCGACGACCAGCCAGGGGATGGCGACGAGCGGCATCCACATGGAGAGGCCACGGAAGAGCATGCCGACGAAGTAGATGCGGAAGCCGGGGTATCGCAGCGCGCGGAAGCCACGCAGTCGCCCACGGCCAGCGCGACCGGTCGGCTGAGGCTCGCCCTGCGGCGGCTCCGCTGACCCGGTCGCGTCCGTCGGCGCCGGTTCGGCAGGAGTGGCGGGCGTGGTCGTCATCGAATGGCCCTACTCTACGACGCCGGCGCCGCGGCGGCGTTGCAACGGGTCTCGCCTCGCGCTACGCGGTCGCTCCCTGCGCCGCGACCTCCACCGTGGCCTTGATGGCGCCGTCCACGCCGTCCAGGTGACGGCGGATGGCCGTGGGGTCCAGGCCCGCGATGCGGTGGGTGATGAGCTGGCCTAGCCAGCCGCGGGTGCCCGCGTCGGACTCTGCCTGGGCGATCGTCTTGACCGCCCGTGCATAGTCGTCCCAGGAGGCGGCGGCACTGCCCACGATGACGCGGTTGTACAGCACCACCGCCTGGTTGAGGCGGGCCATGTCCACCTCGAGCAGGGTGCTCCCGGGCGTCACGCTGAACAGCGCCAGGACCCCGTTGGGCGCCAGCGCGGCCACGGCCGGCTCGATGAGCACGGGCGCACCCGAGCCCTCGAAGACGATGTCGAAGGGCCCATCGCGCTCGACGAGCGTGGGCAGGTCTGCCTCGGCGGCGCTGACGTAGCGGGCCCCGATGCGTTCGACCAGGCTGCTGTTGAGGTACGGCGGTCGCCGGCGGGCGAAGGTCGTCACGTCCAGGCCACGCAGCCGCAGCGCCAGCGTCGCCAGCAGCCCGATGGTGCCGGCGCCGGTGACGAGTGCGCGTCGTGGCTGCCACAGCTCGAGCCGGGCCTGCACGGCATCCGCCTGGCGCAGCGACTTGGTGATGCAGCTGAGCGGCTCGGTGAGCACGGCGACGTCCTCGAGACGCTCCGGCACCGGCACCAGGTATTCGGCCGACACCACGACCTCCGGGGTCATGAAGCCGTGCGCCCGGCTGATGCCGGCCTCGATGAAGACGTCGTCGGTGGACAGGTCGGGACGCCCGATGCGGTCGTAGACGCTCGTTCCGGGGCGGCGGATGGCGATGACCACCAGCTGGCCCGGCGTCACCTCCGTGACGGCGGCAGCGACCTCGTGGACGCGAGCCAGCGACTCGTGGCCGAGCACGAGGTAGTCGTCACCCGCGGGGGCACGGCCGTAGTCGCCCGCCGCCAGGTCGGCGTCCGTGCCGCAGAGCCCCGTGCGGATGATGCGCAGCCGGACCCCACGACCGTTCGCCACGTCATCGAGGGCGGGTCGTGGGACCTCGCGCAGATGGAGCGAACCGGCGGATCCCGGGTTGATGGCGATGGCCCTCACGCCCTCCAGCGTAGCCCGTCGGGCGGGTCTCAGCCAGGCCTGGGCAGTGCGCGCCAACTGGCCTCGGCCAGCTCGGTCCGCTGGCCCTGGGTCAAGGTCGTCGAGGCATCGGCCGCCAGACGGATCGCCGGCCCAGGGTCGGTCTGGCCCGTGCGGGGTCAGGTCTGGCTCGTGCGGGGTCAGGTCTGGCTCGCTCGGGGTCAGGTCTGGCTCGCTATGCGGGCGGCGACTCTGGCTCGCTATGCGGGCGGCGAATGAACGTGACGACCTTGCTCTCGAATCTGCCGCTTCGATGCACGAGGTGCATGGGCGTGTCAGCCGCATGCGCCGGAGGCATGGAACCTGCGAGCCAGCGCCCGATCCGGTCACGTTCATCCGTCACGCGCATACCGCGGGGCCAGACAAGGCACTACCGCGGGGCCAGCTACGGCGTGTGTCGCCGAGCCCGCCCCGCCACGCATGCCGACGCCACGACCACCAGGCCCGCCCCGCCACCGCCGCCCGCCGCCACGGCCGCCAGGCCCGCCACCGCCCCCGCCGCCACGGCCGCCCGCATCCGCGACAGAACGCCTGCCGTGCCGGCCGCATCGCGGGAATCGAAAGCGGGCGGTGGACCATCCACCGCCCGCTCCGTTGACTCCCAGGGCGCCTCACAGCCCCAGGAGGACGACTCCCAAAGGAAGGTCGCGCGTTCGCTAGTAGGCTTCCAGGTAGCGGTCGAGCTCCCAGTTGGTGATCTGGCTGGAGTACTCGGCCCACTCCTCCTTCTTGGCCTCGAGGTAGTGGCTGTAGACGTGATCGCCGAGCGCCTCGGCGATGACCTCGTCCTGCTCCATCGCCTCGATGGCCTCGCCGAGGGTGCCCGGCAGCTCCTGGATGCCCTTCTCGGCAACGCGCTCGGCCGTCATCTCGAAGAGGCTCTCTTCGACCGGATCGGGCAGCTTCATGCCCTTCTCGATGCCGTCCAGGCCGGCTGCCAGCATGGCGGCGAAAGCGAGGTAGGCATTGGCCGTCGGGTCGGGGCAGCGCACCTCACAGCGGGTGGCCTCCACCGAACGACCCGGTGAGACCTTGGGCACGCGGATGAGAGCAGAACGGTTGGTGCGGCCCCAGGTCAGATAGGTCGGCGCCTCATAGCCGGGCACCAGGCGCTTGTAGGAGTTGACGATCGGCGCTAGGACCGCGCTCATGCCGCGCGCGTGGGCGAGGATGCCAGCCATGTACGACTGTGCCAGCTTGGAGAGGCCGTACTTGCTGCGCGGCTCGGCGAAGGCGTTCTTCTGCTCCTCGATAGACCACAGGCTCTGGTGCGTGTGCATGCCGGAGCCATTGATGCCCTCGATGGGCTTGGGCATGAACGTGGCGTAGAGCCCGTGCAGCTGGGCGATGGCCTTCAGCGTGAACTTGAACGTCACCGCGTTGTCAGCGGTGGTCAGGCCATCGCTGTACTGGAAGTCGATCTCGTGCTGGCCGTAGGCGACCTCGTGGTGCGCCGCCTCGACACGGATGCCGAACGCCTCGAGTGCGTTGACCATGTCGCGGCGCACGGACTGGGCCAAGTCGGTGGAGAAGTCGAAGTAGCCACCCTGGTCGTGCGGCAGCGGCGCGATGTTGCCCTCGGCGTCCTTGCGGAACAGGAAGAACTCCAGCTCCGGGCCGGCGTTCCAGATGTAGCCCATGTCCTCGGCGCGCTTGAGCTGCTTCTTGAGCACACCGCGCGGGTCGCCCACGAAGGGATTGCCGTCAGGTGTCATCACATCACAGATGACCCGGGCGCTGCCGCGGCTACCCAGCGGTCCGGCAGAGAGGTCGCCGCCCTGCCAGGGGATCTCGGCGAAGGTGTTCATGTCCGGTGCCAGCCACTGGTCGGACTCGGCGATGCGGGTGAAGCCCTCGATCGAGGAACCGTCGAACCAGGTCCCGTGCTCCAGCGACTCTTCCAGCCGGTACAGCGGGATGGTGATGCCCTTGACGATGCCGAGCAGATCAGTGAACTGCAGCTCGACGAACCGGATGTCGCGCTCCTTGGCTGCCTGGATCTTGTCGAGCGGATCGTTCGACGCTACTTCGATGACCAACAGTCTCTCCTCTTCCTGCCGAGCGCTGGCCCTGGGTCTGGAAGATCGGGCACACAGTGAGGCGGCACGGCCGACTCCGAGCATAGGAGCCGGCGCGCCGCCATAGGTTGCTCCACGGTTACGGCTCAGAGGCAGTCCCCGGACGAATCGTGCGTTGCGGGTGCTGCCGGGAGGGCAGGGTTACCCGGCAGCACCCGCAGAGGGTGGGAAGTGCTCGGTCTGGCCGGTCGCGGGCGCCCCGTCTGGGCAGACCTCGTTGGCACCGACGGTCGGCGTCGCGTTGGATTGGACGAAGAGGTTGATGGCGCTGCCACAGATGCTGTTGCCAGTGATGCTCGGGCTCGTCCCGCCGCCGACAAGGATGCCCCTGGCGGTCGCATTCTCGATGGTGTTGCCCGTGATGGACGGCGCACCGGCGGAGACCACCGAGACCCCGTAGTCGCCGCCACGGACCGTGTTGCCGCTGACCTCGCCCGCGGCCACGGACAGCGTCATGGCGTTCATGTTGTTGACGAACGTGTTGTCGCGGATGGTGGCCGTGGCGTGTGACACGTTGACCGCCTGGGTGTTGCCCGTGAACTGGTTGCCGCTGACGGTGGCGATGGCGTCGTCGGCGATGGAGACGGCAACGAGGTTGGAGAAGGAGAACCGGTTGTCCTCGATGGTCGCACCGGTGGGTCCGGTCGCATCGGCCGCACGGGTGGACTCGGTCGCACCGGTCGCCTCTGCGGACCCACCCCGCACGTCGAGCTCGGCGTTGATGAACTGGTTCCCCCGCAGGACCGGGTATGAGCCGCCGACGACGGTAACGGTGTCATCGCCGCAGTCGCCGCTGATGGTGCCGTCGGCGAACGTCGGCGCGGAGCCGTCCTGGACGGTGAGCTGCGCGCGCTGGAACGTGGTGCCGGTGAACGTCGGGTCCGACCCACCGCTGACGCGACTGCGGTACCAGATGGAGCTGTCGCGAACGGTCGCGCTGGAGCCACCCTCCACGAAGAGGCCGCCCGCGAGCGAGGCGTTGGGCTCGATCGACCCCTGGTGGTTGAGGAGCAGGCCCTCCAGTGTTGGTGCACCACCGACCACGAGCAGGTCGATGGCGTCCCGATGCCCGGTCACCTGCAGGTTGCGCAGCGTGGCCGCGGACTCGATGACCTGGATGCCCACCGCCGGCCGTCCGGGCAGCTCGAACCTGCCGTGGCGACTACGGTAGGGCGCCAGTGGCACCACCGCCAGCGGCGCGTCGATCGGCACCGTGATGACCACGTCGGTCGGGGTCGCGCCGTTGCCGGCGAGCGTGATGTCCTTGTCGATGACGAAGGCCTCGTCGTAGACGCCGGGCTGGATGAGGATGGTGGCGCCGTCCTGCGCCGCGGCCACGGCTTCGCTGATGGTGCTGAACTGGCCGCTGCCGTCGGCGGCCACGGAGTAGGTGTTGCCGGCGATGGCGGGCGGGGGTTCGGTCTCGACGCTTGCCCGCGGCAACACGAGCGTGGCCACCAGGGCCAGGACGGCGACGCTGCTGGCCGCGATGGTGGCGCCCAGCCCGATCTGGTTCCGCCGCTCCGGGAGCGGGCGCCTCTCCTCAGGGGCAACAGCCGCGCCGCGGGCTCCACGGCGGCCCGCGCCACCGACGCCAGCGCCACGACCGAGCCGGGCCGGCAGCCACCGATGGCGCTTTTGCGGCACGTCGCCCGCCAGAGCCAGGGCCCGCTCCAGGCTGCCCGAGGGCGGGTCGACCACGCGGCATTCCAGCCAGGTGCTGACGATGCGATCGATCTCGCTGTTGGTGTTCATCGCACCCGCTCCGGGGTACTCGAGCGGGGCACCCTGGCATCGGCCTCGAGCGCTGCCCGCAGGGCGGTCATGGCGCGGTTCAGGCGGGAATGGGCCGTGCCCTCGGGGATACCCAGCACGTCGGCCACCTCGTAGAGCGCCAGGCCGGCGTAGTGGTGCAGCACCACCACCGCGCGTTGCTCGAGCGGCAGCCGCTGGAAGCCTCGCTCGAGCTGGTCGCGGTAGACGACCCCGGTGAACTCAGTGGCGGCGTGCGTGTCTTCGTCATGGTCACACTCGAGGCCCAGCACCCAGTGTCGGCACTTGCGCGCCTCGGCATAACAGGCGTTGACCACGATGCGGTAGGACCAGGCGTCGAAGCGACCGGCCTCGCGCAGCTGCGGCAGCTTGCGCCAGATGTCCACGATCGCCTGCTGGGCAGCATCCTCGGCCCGGTCCACGTCACCCAGGATGTTCTGGGCCACGCGGTGCAGGCGGCCATAGCTGTTCGTCGCCAGAAGGGCGAATGCCTCCCGGTCGCCACCTTGCGCACGGACCACGAGCTCGGAATCCATCTCCCCGGTCTCCGACTGGCTCTGCCAGCGGGTGCCTCCCAGACGACACCCCCACAATCAGATGAGTCGGTTCAGGTGCCCTGCTTGTCCGTATCCGTTCTCATTGTCCCCCCGCTGGCTAGTGCCACCGCCGCGGTGAGCCTGGCGAACTCGCCGCCGGCATCGACGTAGCGGTCGGCCACGAAGGCCAGCTCCACGCGGTCACCGACGATGCGCGCCCAGGCGCGGCGTCGGGGGAAGTAGAAGGTGAGCACCAGGCCGGCGATGAGCAGGCCGAAGGCCACCCAGATGACGCGCTGGCCAGGGTCCTGCTTGATGACCATGCCCGTCCAGCTGCCGACGCCGCCCCAGGTGATGGCGTGGCCGGCCGTGACCTCGGGATCGGTGGTCACGCCCAGCGGGATGGTGGCGAGGAACAGCGTCTCGTTGACAGCGGTCTCCGCATCGGCCGGGCCGACGCCCTGCATCACCAGCTGCGGCGCGCCATCGCCGCCCTCGCTCAGGACCGCCACCAGGCCCGCGTCCGCCCCGGGGATGGTCATGAAGCCCTGCGGCCGGCCCAGCAGCTCGTCGTCGAGCAGCAGCGGCCCGTCCCACACCAGCGCGCCGGTTGCATCGCGGATGACCAGGTCGGCGGCAGGGCCGAAGGTGTTCTGGTGGAAGACGAAGCCCTCGAAGGTGAGCGGGTCGTTCACTCGGATGGTCTTGCGCGCCACCTGCTGGCCGTCGCGGTAGACCGACAGGTCGGTGCTGAAGTCGGCGAAGGAGCCGTCCGCTCGGCGCGGGGCGAAGAAGGCGTTGTTCTTGACCAGCAGGTTGCCCGGCGTGCCGACGGCCTGCACGGGCGCGGTGCCACCTTCGCCCACGAAGACGACCGTCTCGAAGCCGGCGGCGACGGTGACCGCGCCCCCGGCGAGGAACAGCACCAGGCCCGCGTGTGTCAGCAGCGTGGCCAGCTTCTGGTACTGGTTGCGGTCGCCGTAGACGTAGGTGGCGCCGTCGGCCTCCACCACCCGCCGGCGGCGGAAGTGACGCGTGCCGAAGGCGCCTGCACCGCCTCCACCACGCCATCGCCGGCTCCCTCGAGGATCGCGCGATGGTCGCGTTGAGGGTCGAAGAAGGCGGCCGGCTGCTCCACGCGGGTGCCGCCGACGCTGCGCCACAGCCGCGGCGTCCGGTCCAGCGTGCAGCAGATGATGCTGAGCACGAGCACCGTCATGAGCAGCAGGAACCAGGGCGTGGAGAAGACGCTGAAGAAGCCGACCGCGTCGAAGGCATCGACCAGCAGCGAGCCGGCCGGGAGATCGGACCAGGCCGCACGCACGGTAGCCAGCTCGACGGCATAGCGTGCAGGGTCGTCGGCAGCGGTGACGGGGAACTGCCTCACCAGCATGCCGATGAGCCCGGCCATGGCGAGCAGCGCGATGAGCACGACCGCGAAGCGGACGTCGGTCAAGACGCGCCAGGCGGCCGCCCCCATCCGAGCCAGCACCATCGGCGTCAGGCGCTCCCGCCAGCCCCCGTGGCAGCGGAAAGCGCGATATCCACGTCGGCGACAAGATCGTCGGCGTCCTCCAGACCCACCGAGATGCGCACCAGGCCCGGCGGGATCCCGGCTTCGCGCAGCTGCGATCCGTCGAGCTGGCGGTGCGTGGCTGTCGGCGGGTGGACCGCGTAGGTGACGACACTGCCCAGCGTGGCCGTGACCGGCGGGATGGAGAGCGCGTCGATGAAGGCCGCCGCCGCCTCGCGGGACCCGAGATCCAGGGCCAGCATGCCACCGCCGTTGTGCAATTGGCGAGCGATCACGTCCGCCTGCGGATGGCTGGCCAGTCCGGGGTAGGCGACGCGCTGGACGCCGGGCGCCGCATCGAGATGCGTTGCCAGCAGCAGGGCCGTCTCGGCGTGGCGATCCATGCGCACGTGCAGCGTCTGCATGCCGCGCAGCACGAGGAAGGCGGAGAAGGGCGCCACGATGCCGCCGGTGTCGATGGCCACGTCACGGATGGCGCGGATGCGCTCAGCGGAGCCCGCCACCACGCCGGCGATGACATCCGAGTGCCCGCCCAGCCACTTGGTGGCCGACTCGACCACGAGGTCCACGCCCAGCTCGAGCGGCCGGCAGAGGTAGGGCGAGGCGAACGTGTTGTCGACCACCACGATCGCGCCGTGCCGCTGCCCCTGTGCGGCCAGGCGCGCCAGGTCCGCGACCACGATGGTGGGATTGGAGATCGTCTCGGCGTAGAGGACCCGTGTGGGCGCGGTCGCCAGCGCCGCCTCGACGGCATCGAGGTCGATGGGATCGACGAACACGACCTCGACGCCGAGACGCGCGAGGACGCGCTCCAGGAGCGCGCGGGTGCTGCCGTACACGGCGCGAGTGCAGACGATGCGGTCGCCGGCGGCGAGCAGTGAGACGAGCGTGGCATGCACCGCGCCCATGCCCGAGCCGAAGGCGAAGCCGGCCTCCGCGCCGTGCAGCTCGGCGAAGGCAGCGGCCATGGCGTCGGCGGTGGGGTTCTCGATGCGCGCGTAGGTGTAGCCCGGCTTCTCGAAGCCGATGAGCTGCGGCGTAGTCGTCGACGTCGTTGGCGTGGAAGGTGGCCGACTGGTAGATGGGGACAGCCGCCGGCCCCTGCTCCACGCGTGGCGCGCGCGTGGCGGCCTTGATGGCACGGGTGCCGAAGCCGCGGCGACGCTGGTCAGGGGACATGGCGAGACTGTACACGGCGTCGGCGTGGGGCCCCGTCGGGCGGTCGGCGTGGGGCCCCGTCGGGCTGTCGGCGTGGGGCCCCGTCGGGCTGTCGGCGCTACCGGCCGGGGCGTCGGCGCGCTACCGGCCGGGGCGTGGCGGCTGGTCGTCGGGTTCGATGGGCAAGGCGATCCAGGGACGCTCGCCGCTGCGGCGGATCTCGTCACTGCGGCTGCCGGACCCGTGCCGCCGCGCAGGTCGGACCCGTGCCACCGCGCAGGTCGGCCGCCGGTCGCTGTGGCGGCGCGTCGTCAGCGGGGCCGACCTCCGGCCGTGGCTGCGGCCGCGGCTGTGGCTGAGTGCTCGTCAGCCAGGGCTGGTCGGCCGCATCGTCGCTGCCGGCCGCAAGCACGTCAGGCGCCTCGATGGCCGTGCGCATGCGCGTCGGAGGCTCGGGCGGTCGGTCGGACGGGCGCGGATCGACCGGCCGTGTGTCGGGGCGCGAGCCGGGCTGCGTCGGCGGCGAGACCTCCGGCGACCAGGGGGCAGACGGCGACTCGTCGGGCTCGACCGGGATGGTGGTGCGGTCCGACCGGCGACGCCCCGGCGGCTGCAGCGGTGCCTCGTTGATCGGGTGGCTGCCGGGCTCACCGTACGAGACCCGGGCGCCGCCGCCTCCGGCAGCGCGATCGGGAGGGCCCTCGCCCCACGGCGCGGGGTCGCCACCGGTGCGCACGTCCTCCGCGGGGTCCAGCTGCACCAGCTCGCGCGTGTCGACGTCGATGTCGGTGGCCACCCGCTCGGTGCGCGTCTGGTAGCCCACGATGCGGTTCTTGCCGCGACGCTTGGCCTCGTACATGGCCACGTCCGCGGCGGAGACCAGCTGCTCGATGGTGCGGCCGTCGTCCGGATAGGTCACCAGCCCCACCGAGACCGACGAACGGACGTTGCGGTCCGCAGCGCGCAGTGTCACGGCGGCGATGTCGCGTCGCAGCTTCTCGGCCACCACGTAGCCGCCGCGCCGCGTCGGTCTCGGGCAGCAGGATGACGAACTCGTCACCGCCGTAGCGGGCCGCAGCGTCGGTGAAGCGGATGGTCTGGCGGATGGTGTCCGCGACGGCCCTGAGCAGTCGGTCGCCCCACTGGTGGCCGAAGGTGTCGTTGACCGGCTTGAGGTCGTCAAGGTCCAGCATCAGCATGGTGAAGCCGCGACCCATGCGGTCGGAGCGGCGGATCTCCTGCTCCATGGTGGTGAAGAAGAAGGCCCGGTTGTAGAGGCCCGTCAGGCCGTCGAAGCGGGACGCTCGCAGGGCCTCGTCGCGGGCGTGCCGCTGGGCCCGCGAGCGGCGGCGGTGGCGATGTCCGCCAGCAGCACCAGCGCCGACGGCGTTGAAGCCGACCCAGGCCAGCGCCTGGGCATCGAGGGGGCGACGACGATGGCGTCGAGGATCCCGACCAGCGCGATGGTGAAGGTGCCGACGAGCGCGATGGCCAACGGCGCGCGACCCTCGGTCGAGAGCGCCGTGCCGGCCACGACCAGGAAGTAGCCCACGAAGAAGGGGCTGCCGGCGCCGCCCGTGAGCGCCGTGAGCAGGCCCAGGAAGACGACCGCGCCGATGCCTTCGACCGGCCGGCGCCAGCGTCCCAGGGCGGCCGGCGGGACCAGGTCCATGAAGAGGACCACCAGCAGGGTGCCTGCCGCGAGCAGCGTGAAGATGGCCGGCTCGGTGTCCGCCCAGGCGTCGCGTGAGCGCCACCACCACGGCCACGGCGGCGAGATAGAGGAAGGCCACGACGCGCGCCACCTGGCGGGTGCTGGTGGGCGTGATGAGCGCGGAGAGGGCCACGGCCAGCAGGATGCCGGCCGTGTCGCGCTCGGCGGCGCCGGCGTCGTTGTCACGCGGCAGCCCGCGTGCGCCGGGTCGGCCGATCGCTTGCGCGGCGCTCGCCTGCGGTCGCGAACGCCGTCGCATAGGCCACGGTCACCGCCACGGCGGCGATGACGATGAGCCCGACGGCGAGCAGGACGATCTGGTCTACGGACACGCGCTACCCCATGACCCGCGCTGGCAGGTGCGTCCGTGGTGAGGCAGGCAGGCTCACCACAAGTACTCCCTTCACGCTGGCCGAATGGTACTGCCCTGCCGTCTACTCCGCCGCCTCCTGCGGTGACTGCTAGTGTGGACGGCAGGCAACGTCACCCGACGAGGTAGCCATGAGCGAGCACGCCCGTTCCGAGCAGGCCTGCCCGGTCTGTGGACGCCACACCCTGGCCCTCGACGGGCCGCCGCAGATCGATGTCATGGGCGTCCAGGCCTACACGGACATCGTGGGCATGGGCGATGACCTCAACCAGGGGGCGGTCGGGATCGTCTGTCTCAACTGCGACACGCACTGGCGTGACAAGGACGCGTTCGACCGCGGCGAGGCCGATCCCGACGAGGGCTTCGACGAGCCCGATGCGGTCGACTTCGGTGACGGCGAGGATGACGGGGGCGAGTGAGCCAGGCGCGCTTCCTGACCGACGAAGGGGAGCCGCGCGCGTTCGTCATCGTGTCGAGCGCTCGCTCAGGCTCGAACTTGCTCGTGACCTACCTGCGCCAGGTCTCGCGGGCGGCGTGCTTCGGGGAGATCCTCCTGGAGCGCTTTCCTGAACGAGCCGGCTGGGACAAGCTCGTCCGGCGACTGGACCTGCCCGTGGACGCCCGCCGCCTGGCAGCGGAGGACGCCACCGCCTACTGGGAGCTCTTCCTGGCTCAGGGGCTGCGACGACGGCGCTGGGTCGGCGCCAAGGCGTTCTACTACCACCGTCGCGGGGACCCGGTGTGGCAGCGGTTCGCTGCCGAGGATCACCGGGTCATCCACCTCTGGCGCGACGCCACCTTCGACCAGTACGTCTCGCGAGCCCTGGCGCGTGTGAGCGGCGAGTGGAAGGCTGGCGAGGGCGGTGGGGACGAGGATTCCCGCGTCGAATTCGATCGCGCGGACTACCTGGGGTACCGGGAGGCGCTGCGTCGCGATATCGAGGCCGCCCGTGCGCGCTACGGCGGGACCGATCGCTACGTCGAGCTGGAGTACCGGCAGCTGACGGACCTCGCCTTCGTGGCGGCTCTGCTCGAGCGGCTCTTCGGCGAGCAGGTCGACGTGCGGGAGGGATTGAAGCGCCAGCGCGGCCGGCCCAAGATGGAGTACCTCACCAACCCCGACGACGCAGAGCCCTTCGTGGGTGATTCGATCAGGCACGGCTTCGCCGCCGGCTGACACGGCGCAAGGCGGCGCGGGACTCTCAGCGTGCGCGCTGGTCCCAGATGAACATCAGGGCAAGGCTGATCACCACGGCCGCGCCGAACATGATGCCCACGATGGGGCTGACGACGACGATGAGAGCCAACGCGCCGAGCACCCAGATGACGAGTTCGACCACGAGGCGAGCGGGATCGGGAAGTCGTCGCGTCGCCTTGGGTGCCACGAACAGGCCCCAGACCCCCATCACCAGGGTGGGTGAACCCAGGCCGGCAACGAGCTGCAGTGGCAGCGAATCCGAGGACTGCAGCCCCCATAGGAGCAGGGCCACCAGCACCAGCAGCTCGAGGATGAAGCGGAACGCCAGGTTGAGGCTCTGCATCGTGCGCTCGCTCATCCGCCCTCCCCTTCCCTTGCCGCACCGTGCCGTGCGGCTTCCTCGCGTGTCTCCATGGCGCGAGCCTCAGCTTCGAGCTTGAGGAGCTGGACCAGCGCGTCGAGCTCTCCCTGCAGGCGCTGGCGGAGCCGCGCATCGAAGAGCCGGGCGCTGAGGCCGGACATCGTGGCGTCTGCGACGACACGGACGCCTTCAGGGGCAGGATCGATCTGCCATGCATGACGCTGCCGCATCGTCAGCAGTCGGCCAGTGAAGGCGAATACCGTCGGAGCGTCCACCCGGGAGATCCGGCATGACATCGATCCGAACGGCGTGGAGTAGCGGAAGCGCGCACCAGCGTCCAGCTGGCCATCGAACACGGCCTGGCGCACGGCGGGGTTCCAGGTCGGCCAGGAGGCGACATCGGCGATGACCGACCAGACCTCGCGCGCTGATGCCGCGATGTCGACCTCGGCGTGTGCGCTGACGGGGGCCGAGGGAAGGCTGTACTCCACGCAGCGATGCTACCGCGGTGCGACCAGCCCGCCGGGGCGCGTGACAGGTTCGCAGGGGCGACGGCTAGCGCTGGCTACGGTAGATGGACTGGCCGTACTGCACACCTGCCTGGCGGTTCTGGATGACGCCGCTCCACTTCCACAGGTCGAGGAAGATGCCCAGGATGATCCACAGCCAGCCGAAGCCTTCGACGGTGTAGCCGGTCGCCGTGACCTGGCCCGCGAGCATGAACATGATCGTGGTGTAGGGCGCCACGATGATGCCGAGCAGGGGCGCCAGGAACGCGTCGCCCCAGACGAGCGCCCAGCGCTCGCTGAAGATCCATGCCAGGACGAGGATGATGCGAGGTGCCACGGTCGCGGCAGCGACGAGGACACAGCCGAGCAGGATCACGGGACCACCTCTTCTACTTGTCGCCGCATCCTACGCTCCAGGGCCTGGGCGCGGACGGTCGACCGGCAAGGAGGGGTGGTCGGGGTGGCGGGGATCGAACCCGCGACCTCATGCTCCCAAAGCATGTGCGCTACCGCTGCGCTACACCCCGACGTGGTTCGTGCGTGACTAGGGTACACAGCGAGGCTGGATGGCGATGCACCGAGGCCTACAGCGCTCGAATCGCAGGATAACCCCACGACACTGCCTTGCTCTACTTGCCTGCAACAGATAGGCGCGTGGGAGCCTCTCTACGGTAGAGGGGTCGCATGCTCGCCGAGCTTGACCACGGCGAGGACAGGGTGTCGCAGGGCAGTCGACCGTGCTGGCCGCCAGAGACTGCGCCGACTCGCCGACCGAACCGACCCCCCAGGGCGGCCGAAGGGGGAACGACATGTTCAGCACGATGCGCAGTGCCGCGGTCCTGGCCATCGGAGGGCTCCTGGCAACGGCGATGATCGGCGCGGCAGCCGAGCCCACCGAAGTCACTGGTGAATCGAACTGCGTGGAGGTAGGTGGGGCGGTCTGGAGTGGTGAGCCGATCTCGGGGCTGCCCGGGTCTCGTGAGACGAACTACATCCAGGAATGCAGCACCACGAGCTCAGACGAGCGGTTCTCAGGAGACACATACAACGTGGTGACCTGCGACTTCAGCGTCGACGGCGAGGCCACGGTCGGTACGTGCTGGGGCACCGTGACCATCCACAACGAGCGCGGGGCCTGGGGCGGCAGCTTCTCCGGCACGACCAGCTGGAGCGACGCCGCGCCGGCGCATCTCCACGTGATCGATCTGGACTACCTGGGAGCTGGCGACTACGAAGGACTCCGCTTCAAGGGAGTCATCACCGGCACCGACTTCCCGTGGACCATCACCGGGACGATCGAGTAGGGGCGACCCCATCGACCTAGCCAAGGGACCAATGCAACTTGCCGTGTGCTCCGCACCAGCCCAACCTGTGGCAGATCGACGGAGCACTCGGCGAGGCGCAACAGCGACATGGGTTCGGAGCCTCTCTCTGGTATGACGGCGTTCGCAGCGGCTGACTCGATGGCAGCGGTGCTGCAACAGGCTGTCGCCGGAGATGAGGTCGCCTTCGCCCGTATCGTGTTCGCCTATCACGGGGACATGCTGCGTGTGGCTTATGGCATCTGCGGCGAGCAGGGCCCGGCGCAGGACGCGGTCCAGGCCGCCTGGCTCATCGCCTGGCGCAAGCTGCGCACGGTGCGCCAGCCCGACCGTCTGCGGTCATGGCTCGTGGCGGTCGCCGCCAATGAGGCTCGCCACATCGTCCGGCGTCGTGGTCGGCGGCGGCTCGTCGAGCTGGCCCTGGACCCGCCCGATACCGGCTCGCCCGACCCGGCGGACGAGATCCGGCGCGTCGATCTCGTCAACGCTCTGCAGCGCCTCAAGCCCGAGGAGCGTTCGCTGATCGCCTTGCGCTACGGCGCCGACCTCCACTCGGACGAGATCGGCCCCTTGCTGGGTCTCACGGCATCGGGCGTCCGGGCACGCCTCGCGAGGCTCATGACCAGGCTGCGAAAGGAGCTCGGCGATGCCTGAGCGCGAATCCTTCGAGACACGGTTCGCACGCGCCTACCGGCGGTACCTCGACGAGGTCCCGACCGACGTCGATGCCCTCGCGGTGGCGCGGACCGCGGCGAGCCAGCGTCACTTCGGCCTCGGTGCCCGGCGGTGGGTGCCAGTCCTCGGTGCGGGTGTCGTCGCGGTGCTCCTGGGCAGTGCCTTGCTGGCAGGCGTGCTCTCGACACCACCCAGGGACGAGCTGATGCCCGGGGCATTGACCAGCTCACCGTCGCCCGAAGCAGTGTCGGCGACCGAGCCCGCGCTGGGCTCGATCACGCTGGAGGTCACCGACCTCGTCGGCATGGAGGGCCTGGACCTCGTCGGGCATGTCACGCACTGGGTCCTGGAGACCGATGAGCCACAATCGCTCCCCGACTGGGACATCATCCACCGCCCCGTGGACGCCTCTCCGTTCTCGGCATCCGGTCAGGTCGAGGTACTGGCGGGGCCACATGGGCTGGTGGTATTCGCTGGAGAGCCGACCTGCGACTTCGGCTACGACCCCCTTTGCGGGTGGCCGGTGACGGGGGACGAGGTGTCGAAGGACCCTGACCACGGTTGCGAGCTGACCTTCGACCTCCAACCCGGCGAGCACATCAGGATCAGGCTGAGCGGCTTGCCACCGTGGGCGTGGGCGGCGGGAGCCCTCCCTCCGTGCCAAGTAGAAAGCTGGACCCGCGCGCGGGAACCTTGAGGCCGGCCGACCAAGGCCGACCAGTCCGTAGATCGCGTTCGAGGGTATCAAGCTGCACCCACGCTCGCGAATCACACAATAGTCGACGCCTTCGCCGCTCAGCCCGTCACGCTCACGGGCTCCGAGCCTTCGACGCTCGAGCCTGAAAGGCTCCCAAAGCATGTGCGCTACCTCTGCGCTACACCCCGACGGTGTTCGTGCGTGGATAGGGTACAAGGCGGACCCTGCGAGTGGAGTCGAAGGGCCTACGGCGCTTCTAGCGCTCGGCCCCGGTGCTACTGAGCGCCCAGTCGTCATCGAAGACTACGTCCATCCTGGTGGCTTGTGGATGCTGCGGCCGGAGGGGAGACGAAGCGGCGACGGCAACTGCGCGGCCAAGAGCAACGCCGGGTCGAGCGATGTCCACGAGGAACCCGCGTGCGACATCTGATAGGGCGCCTTCGGTCCAGTTGGTGTCGATGTCGGGCCACGCGGACTGATGACATGGACGGGGCCGAAGCGACGGTTCGCCTCCCTGACCGGGGTCTCGAGATCAGAGTCATCCGAGATGACCACGGCCGACTCGTAGAGATCGTCCAGCCCGTCCAGGAGCAAGTACGTCGCAAGGTTGACGTCCGAGCCCTTCTCCTCGGTCTTGAGGACTCGAGCGGTGCGCCTCTTGCCCGGTCCCGACTCCGCAAGGGGCATGGCCACCGGGTGGGTCCGGAACTGACCGAAGTGGACCGTGACCAATGGCAAGGTGCCGAGAGCGGCAAGGTAGAGCTTCTGCCTACCGGGAGCGGTGGAATCCCGATCGCCCTTCACGCGCGCCGTGAAGTACCTGATGGCATCGATGGTGTCGTCAGGTCGAAGAAGGTGTGATAGCGCAGCGAGGTCCAGCCACCGTGCCGCCGGCCGAGCCTTCAGAGCCCCGTAGTACAAGTTGAACCCATCTACGTAGACCCGAACCTTCACATGTTGGCCCTCGTCGCCGTTAAAAAGAAAGAGCCCGACGGGCGAAACCGCCGGGGCTGTAGTAGCAGTATACCGTGGTAGACCGGCGGTCAACAGGGGCCTCATCCACGCTCGCGAACCGCACAGTGATCGAGGCCCTCGCCGCTCGAGCCTATGAGGCTCCCAGCGCATGTGCGCTACCGCTGCGCTACACCACGACGAGATCCGAGCGTGGATAGGGTACGCAGGCCAGCACTTGGACGGTAGCGATGCGGCCTACAGCGCTCGAATCGCAGGTGAAGTCAGAACCACTCGGATTGGGGTTTCCCACGATTGTGGCCGCGTGACCGAACCCCGATGATGCGCAGGTGCGAGCTAGTGTGCTCATCGTCGACGATCACGCGGACTTCCGCGATTCCGCACGAGCCATGCTCGAGGTGGCCGGCTTTGACGTGGTCGGTGAAGCAGCCGACGGGGCCGAGGCTCTCGCGGCCGTACGGCAGCTCAATCCCGCCATCGTGCTCCTGGACATCCAGCTGCCGGACACCGACGGGTTCCGTGTCGCCGAAGCTCTGGCGCAGGAACCGGAGCCGCCCACGGTCGTGCTCATCTCGAGCCGCGATGCCGCCGCCTACGGGCACCGCGTGGCGGCCTCCCCGGTGCGGGGCTTCATCCCCAAGCTCCTGCTGAGCGGCAACGCTCTCGCGGAGCTCGTGGGATGAGCCGGTCGATCCCGGCGGTGCTCATCCTCCTGGCCCCGGGCATCGTCGTGCTTGGCGCGGCCGCCGAATGGGCGGCGTTTGGACCTGCCGGCCACGCGGGTCCGCAGCTCGACGCCACGTATCGGTGGATCCTGGACCTCCTCACCGGGTACGTCTTTCTCGCTGCCGGCGTGGCCGTGGGCGTTCGGCGCCCCCACAGCCTCATCGGACCGCTCTTCGTGCTCACCGCGGTGGCGTGGTTCATCGGGACGCTGGTCGAGCCCGCGCGCTTCGTGGGCACGGAGCTGGCCCCGTCGGTCGTGTTCCTCTACCGCGGTCCCCTGATCCACGCCATCGTCACGTTCCCCACGGGTCGCCCGGCAGACCGGGTCGAGTGGACGGCCGTCCTGGTGGGCTACGGTTGCTCGCTCGCGGCGCCGCTGTGGTACCACCCGATGACCGGGCTCGTGCTAGTGGGGCTCCTGGTGGCAGTCACGCTGCGCGGGTATCGACGCGCGGCCGAGCGCACCCGGCCGGCCCGCCGCGAGGCACTGGGAGCAGCGACACTGCTGGCCACCACGGTCGGGGTCATCACCGTTGGGCAGGCCATTGACCCGCCCTACCCGTTCCGTGATGTCATGGAGATCGGCTTCAACCTGGTGCTCATGGCCATCGCGCTCAGGCTGGCGCTGCGCCTTGTCCGCTCCGACCGGCCCGACCTCACCGATGCCGTCGTCGAGCTGGCCGGCGGATCGACGGCCTCGCTCAGCGCGGAGCTCTCGCGCCTGCTGGGCGATGCCTCCGTCCGCTTCGGGACGTGGGACGCGCAGTCGGAGACCTACATGGACGATTCCGGGTCACGGTTCGCGACGGTATCTGGGAGCGAGCGCTCGCTTGTGCGTGTAGACCAGCATGGCGAGCCATTCGCCGCCGTGGAGCACATGCCCGGCACCCTGGACGACATCGAGCTGCGGGATGCCGTCGTTGACGCCGTCCGACTGGCCGTTGCCAATACCCAGCTCCGAACTCAGGTGCGGGCCCAGGTCGACGAGCTGGTCGCTTCCCGGCACCGCCTGGTCGTGGCCGGGGATACCGAGGGCGAGCGACTCGCCGCTCGGTTGCGTGAAGGTGCCATGCGCCGGCTCGAGGCCATGGAGCGCCAGCTCGAAGCAGCAGCGTCGACCTCGGCCGGAGCCGGGGCCACCAGCTCATCGGAAGCGATCGGCCGAGCCCAGTTGCGCCTTGGACGCCTGACCGACGACCTGCACGACTTCGCGCTTGGGCTGGACCCCCGGTCGCTGACCGATAGCGGCCTCAAGGCCGCACTGATCGAGCTCGTCCGTGACTGTCCGATCGAGGTCGAACTGCGCTGCGAGGTGCGCTCGGCACCGCGGGAGATCGCCTCCGCGGCGTTCCTCGTCTGCGCCGAGGCACTGGCCAACGCCACCAAGCATTCTCGAGCGTCGCATGTCGACGTCGAGATCGCGGCGACGTCCGGGCTGCTCCACATGAGCGTCACCGACGACGGGGTCGGGGGCGCGACCGTCGGAGCGGGCCACGGCCTGCGCAACATGGCGGACCGCGTCGCGTCGCTCGGCGGCCGGCTTGCGGTCGAGAGTGCCCCTGGTCGAGGCACCCGGCTCGCGGTGACGATGCCGCTGCCTGTGGATACCCGCAATGACATCACGGCGGTTCGCACGGCCAGCACTGATGTGGCGCTCTCGGGCGGTTCGTAGTGTCGAGGTGTCCATCCCCCCACGGAGGAAGCACGATGTTCGGCAGACGCAAGGCCATCACCATCTCCATCTCGGCGGCGCTCATCGCCGCCACGCTCACCGCCACGGGCGCCACCGCCCAGTTGGGCAAGGGCGGTGGCGCGGTGCCACCCGTCGCGCTGGAGCTCGCGGTCGCCGAATGGGCCGGCAGCGGACTGGTCGACACGTTCGCCGCCACTGTCGACGAGCTGTCGGGCGGCCAGATGCGTATCGACATCGACTGGGACGGTGGCCCGGAACAGGTCGTTCCAGCCCGGGTGCAGGACGGCGAGGCCGACCTAGGCTGGGTCTTCGCACGCGGCCTCAACGCGAGCGGCGTACACGACCTGGACGCCCTGCTCACCCCCTTCCTCGTCTCCGACGGAAGCCTGCTCACCGCCATCATCACCGGTCAGATCGGGTCGGATATGTTGGCCGGGCTGGCTGATGACGGTCTAGAAGGGTTGACCCTGCTCCCCGGGAGCCAGCGTTTCTTCGTCGGGATCGGACATCCGCTGGCGGCACCCGCGGACTTCGACGGAGCGCGCATCGCCCTCACGGGGACGCCGTTCACCGATCGCTTCGTCGAGTCGCTGGGGGCGGAGCCCGTCGAGATCGATCTGGACGACCGCGCCGCCTACGAGGAGCAGGAGATCGACGGCCTGCTGACGGTGGCCAACAACCTCGGGCTGTTCCCGGATACCTACATGACGGCGAACCTCGTGCCGTACACGGTCCCGGTCATCGTCCTCGCCAACGCAGCAGTCATGGCCGAGCTGACGCCGGAGCAGCAGGATGTCCTACGCGCCGCCGCCTTCGAGGTGAGGGGCCAGATGCTCGACGAGATGCCGAGCGTCGAGAGCGCCGCGGCCCGCTGTGGCACGGGTGGCGCGGTCATCGAAGCAAGCGATGCCGACGTCCTCGCGGTCGAGGCCGAGACGCGGCCGGTTCGCGACTGGCTGGCGACCGACACTGCCACAGCCGGGTTCATCGAGCGCATCGAGGCCCTGAAGGCCGAAATCGACACCGCCGGTCTGGCCCGCAACCTGTGGCACGGTGCCCCCGGTCGGGACGTCCCTCGCCGGCATCCCCGACGGCACCTACAGGGCGGTCGGTACTCGCCAGGACTCGCTTCGCACCGGATGGGCGAGTGAGTGCGACCTGGAGCTCGTCGACGAGCACATGACGCTGGTCATCGAGGACGGCGGCGGCACCTGGACGGCGCTTGCATCCTGCGGGGACGGACCTGCCCAGGTGGGGGCGACAGGTTCGTTCACCTACGAGGGTGATCGGGTGACGATGCGCGAGCCCGGTGAGGTCGGTGAAGCAGTGTTCACGTGGTCGGTCGAGGACCAGACCCTGACGCTGGGACTCGTGGCGCAGGATGAACGCTATGCTCCGCCCGAAGCGCTGCGGTACATCTTCGAACGCGCATTCGAGCTGGACTCATCCTCCGGCGCGCTCACCCGGATCCCTGACGGCACGTACAGGGCGGTCGGTACTCGCCAGGACTCGCTCCGCACCGGATGGGTGAGCGATTGCGACCTCGAGCTCGTCGACGAGCACATCGCGATGGTCGTCGCGGACAACGGGGCCTCATGGACGCTGCTCATCGCCTGCGGTGACAGCCCATTGGAGACGGGTGCCGCCGGTACTGTCGAGTACTCAGATTCGGGCGAACAGCTCACTGTGCTGGAGCCCGGATACCCGCGCGGACAGACATTCGCCTGGTCGCTGGACGATGGAGCTCTCACGCTCACGATCGTTGAGCTCGGTGGTGCATCCGAGGAGGATGTCGCTGCCGGGAAGTTCCTCTTCGAGCGCACGTTCACGATGGACTCGCCCTCGTGACAGCGAGACGCCCCGCGGCGTGACGTACGAGCGACGCGCGCCCGGACTGGGCCGGGCCTGGAGTCCCACGTGGGTCCCCAGGCCCGGCCTTCGGGCCGCCCTCGCGGCGGCGGGCACGGTCGTGGTCATCGCCGCCGTGCTGGCCATCCGTGACTCCGCCAACTGGCGGACGTCGTATGCGGGCGCCGTGCCAGAGGCAGCAGTGGCGGATCTCGCCGCGGGGGTCGGCCTCATCCTGTCCGGCCTGTACGCCGGCGCCGAGCGAGGCCTGCGCCGCTTGGGCCTGGCCCTGACGCTGCTTGGTATCGCCTGGCTCGCAGCAGACCTCGTCGGCTGGCAGGGAGCTCTGCCGTACCTCCGAGTTCTGGCCACGACCGGTACCCTGCTGATCGTGCCGCTACTGCTTGACATCGTGGCCATGGCACCGCCTCCGGCACAGGCCTCTTCATCCGTCCGCTCGCTCGTCGCCGGCGGCTACGTACTCGCAGCGTCGGTCGCGGCACTGCTCGTGCTCGCGCAAGATCCACTCGCCGACGCCGCCTGCTGGGACTTCTGTGGAGCGAACCCGCTCCTGCAGACCGGTCTCGCTGGCGTGGAGCCGGGGTTGTCAGCGTTCAGCTCCATGTTGCTACTCGTCGGTGGCGCCATCGTCGCAGTCACCGGCGTGGTGCGTCTCGTCAGGTCCGGGACGGCGCGCCGAGATCACGCCTTGGTGCTCCTCCCGGGAGCCATCGCCGGCGTGCTGGTCTCCCTGCGAGCCCTCGCGCTCGCCTGGCGCGACTCGACGGGCCCAGCGGACGGACCATCCGTGGCCCTATTTCAAGCCATGGGCTGGGCGCTGGCCGGACTCGCGGTGGGCGCGGTCGTCGTGGCCAGGCGACGACGACGCGTGCGGGCATCGCTCCGGTCGCTTGCAGCGCGCGGCCCCGATGGCCACACTGCACGCCGGGCGACCCAGGCACTGGCGACGGCCACCGGAGACGGGAGCTTGCGTGTGGCGTACCCGCTGTCGGATGCGGCCGGCTACGTCGATGCGATGGGTGCCCCCCTGGGTCCCGTCGGTGGAGGGGGACGCGTTCTGACCACGATCATCCGCGGTGACCAGACGGTGGCGGTCATCGAGCACGATCCGAACCTCATCGGCTCGATCGAGTTGGCTGAGCACATCGGCCCTGCCGTCCGGCTTTCCCTCGAGAACGAGCGCCTGGACGCCGAGCTGCTGGCTCGAGTGCGCGAGCTGCGGGCCTCCCGCGAACGGATCGTGGCCACGGCTGACCGTGAGCGAGTTCGCCGCGAGCAGGCCCTCCACGACGGGGCGCAGCAGCGTCTCCTGGCACTGACCTACGACCTCCGCGCCGCCCGAGAGGCGGCTGACGGAGCCTCGCGGATGCTGACCGTGCACCTGGACGAAGCCATCGCAGATGCTCATGCTGCACATGACGAACTGCGGGAGCTGGCCCATGGGATCTATCCGGCGGTCCTGGGGGAGGCCGGGTTGCAGCCCGCGCTGGAGGGTCTGGCAGAGCGGTCCGCGATCCCTGTCCGACTCCATGCATCCGGCGTCGGTCGCTGCGACCAGGGAGCGGAGATGACAGCCTATGTCATCGCTGACGAGTTGGTCCGCGATGCCGTGGCACGAGCCGCGACATCCGCCGACATGCACACCTCCCTGGAAGTCGGGGCCCTGGTCCTCGATGTTCAGGACGATGGCTCGGCGCCCGCGTCGCCCATCGTGCACGGCGTGGACCGCGCCGGGGCCGCCGGCGGACGTCTGCTGCTGTCGGGCCACGATGGCGCGGTTCGGCACCGCATGGAGGTGCCATGCGCGTCGTCGTAGCCGAGGACGTCATGCTCACACGCGCGGGCATCGTGCGCCTGCTCGCCGATGCCGGGGTCACTGTCGTCGGCGAGGCTGGCGACGCGAACGCGCTGCTGGAGCGCGTGCGTACCCTGCGACCGGACGTGGCCATCGTCGACATCCGCATGCCGCCGACCCACACCGACGAGGGCCTCGTGGCCGCCGACCACATCCGCGCGGAGTATCCCGACACGGGTGTGCTGGTGCTGTCGCAGTACGTCGAGTCCAGCTACGCCATGCGCCTGGTCGAAGGTCATCCGGAGCGCTGCGGCTATCTGCTCAAGGAGCGCGTGTTCGACATCGCCGTGCTCCTCGACGCCCTGCAACGCATCGTCGACGGCGAGACCGTCATCGACCCCACCGTCGTGGCCAGACTGCTGGCGCGGAAGCGCCAGCACGATCCGCTCGACGACCTCAGCCTTCGTGAGCGCGAAACCTTGGTATTGGTCGCGGAGGGACTCACCAATCGTGCCATCGCCGAGCGGCTCTTCGTGACGGAGCGAACGGTGGAGGCCCACATCAAGCAGGTCTTCGACAAGCTCGGTCTCGACGAGTCGCCAGACGCCAACCGTCGTGTCCTTGCGGTGCTAGCGTATCTCCGTCAGTAGGAGGATCTGAAGACGTCCCTGACCACGCCACGCTCGCGAACCGCACGATAATCGAGGCCTTCGCCGCTCGGCCCACCACGCTCAGGACTCCGGAGCCATCGCCGCTCGAGCCCGAAAGGCTCCCAAAGCATGTGCGCTACCGCTGCGCTACACCCCGTCGAAGATCGTGCGTGACTAGGGTACACAGCGCGGGTCGATGGCGACACCGAGGAGCCTGCAGCGCTCGGCCGAGCGACTACAGGGCATTACCGTCGATGCCAGCCGGTCACCTGGCCGAATTGGCTGGCTTCCCGAGTGCTATCTGCTCCGGAGCCACCGCTCCAGGTCGGCTCGATCGACGATGCCGAGTACCAGGATCACGTGGTCTGCTTCGATGACGTCGTCCATCACGCGGTAGTCGCCGATACGCAACCGGTGGAAGGTGTCGTCGGTGCCGAGGATGGTCTTGACCGACTTGCCGGAGACGCGTCCGGGGCGGGCGACGTCATGCGCGAGTCGCTCGAGTGCTCGGCGGATGCGATCACGGTCAGCGTCACCGAGCTTCTTGAACTGCCGGGCCGCCGAGCGCGAGATCTGGACATCGTAGGCGGTCAGTCGAGATCCTCCAGCCTCACCGTGCGCCGCTTGGCATAGTCCGTGCGGGCGAGTCGACGCTGGCGGACGAACTCGTCGGCGTTGGCGAGCACGAGGTCCTCGGCCTCATCGACTGGCAACAGGACTGCAGCAGGTCGGCCGCGCTTGGTGACGACGTAGGCGGAGCCACGTTCGACCTCGTCGATGACCGATGAAGCTGTCGCCTTCAGCTCCTTGATACCGATCTCGGCCATGTCGTGCCTCCTAGCGAAGTAGTCACTGAGGTGGTCACCTTCACACGGAGACGCGCCGCTGGATCCCGAGCCCCGAACCAGCTGCGACACGACATGGCGGCCTACGACGCGGCATTCATCGTGCTCGCGGAGATCCTGGCGGTGCCACTGGTCACCTGTGACGCACGACTCGCTCGGGCACGGGGTCACCGCGCTGAAGTCGAGGTATTCCCACCTGGCTGACATGCGATGCTCTGGCCGGAAGCATGGCTTGATGCGCTCGGTACGACCGCACGAGGGGTGCTGAGCGACGGCCTTCAGGCAGCGTGTCGAAAGGGGTTCTCCACGCGGATGCCGTCGTAGTCAGAGGCATCGTCGAGATCCTCGGACAAGACCACCGAACAGCCAAGAGCACGAGCAGCTTCAAGGATCGCCGCGTCCCAGTAGGAGATGCCGAAGCGGCTCCGCGTCGCCAGCGCCGCTCGCATCACATCGAGACTCGTGACCTGCGCCGGGAATCGACACCAGGCTTCCACCAGTCCGGCTGCCTCGTCGTGGGTGATCGCGTCTTCTCGAGTCGCCCGCGTCGCCTGGACGTAGAACTCCTGCAGGACCTGCACCGAGAGGCCGATCCCACCACCGTCGATGATCTGGTTCGCGATCATCGCCTTGCCTTCCTCCGCGGGGTCGCGTGAGATGGCGTACAAGAGGATGTTCGTGTCAACGAAGCGCACGTTCGTGAACCTCATCGCGTGTCAGGCGGTCCATCGCTCGGAAGCGCGTGATCTGGCCTTGGATGCGACGCTGCTGCGCTTCCAACCGCGAGAACTCGGCGTCATCGTTGGAAAGCGAGCGCAGGTAGGCCGCGACCAGGCCACTGACCGACCGACCCTCCTCCGCGGCTCGGATGCGAGCGGCGCGATAGACGTCGTCAGGTACGGAGACCGTGATGTTCTTCATCCTGTCACAGTAACGCAGTCTCACAGTATCTGTGAGACTCTCGCAGCGAGTCCCTGCACAGGGGTCCGCGTCGAGGCGACCACGGCCGTCAAGGTCATCCAGGAGTTCGTCCACGTGCGGGCTCGACGGGAGTGACCGCCACGACCCAACAGATCGTGGACGGGAGCTGCTGCGCCTCCCGGGCCCGACCCGCTTGCTTCACGGCCATACCTCAGTTAATATGAAACCGTATGGTTGTACGTAGCCTCAGCGGGCACGGAGCACAGCGGCAGACCGACCGGCTCTTCCACGCGCTCGCCGATGCCACACGCCGCGACATCGTGCGTCGGACGATGGATCGACCGCAGTCGGTGTCCACACTGGCGGCCGCCTACCCGATGAGCTTCGCGGCCGTGCAGAAGCACGTGGCGGTGCTCGAGCGGGCGGAGTTGGTCAGCAAGCATCGGCACGGCCGCGAGCGACTGGTCAGCGGCAACCCCAAGACCATCGACCGCGCCCATCGGCTCCTCGACGAGCTCGAGGTGCTCTGGCGCGACCGCATCGACCGCCTCGACGCGCTGCTCGCAGACGATGAACCAGAAAGGAATGACCGATGACCGTCACCCACGTGAGCAAGGACCTCGAAGCCCTGACGATGACCTTCATCTGCGAGTTCGACGCGGGCGTCGATCGAGTGTGGCAGGTGTGGGCGGACCCGCGCCAGCTCGAGCGCTGGTGGGGTCCGCCGTCGTATCCCGCGACGGTCACCGAGCACGAGTTCGTCCGCGGCGGCCGCGTCAGCTACCACATGACAGGACCGGAAGGCGAGACCTACCCTGGCTGGTGGCGGATCCTCGAGATCGACGCGCCCCACCGTCTCGAATTCAAGGATGGCTTCACCGGCGAGGATGGTGAGCCGGATGACAGCATGCCGACGTCGATCACCGTGGTGACGCTCGAGCCGCTCGGCGAGGGTTCGACGCGCATGACGATGCTCTCGAGGTTCCCCTCCCCCGAGGCCATGCAGCAGACCCTGGAGATGGGAGCGGAGGAAGGCCTGACGGGCGCTCTCGGCCAGGTCGACGGACTGCTTGCAGGGTGATCCGGCGAGCTGCTTCGTGACCGGGCGATCCGTCTCTCCCGAGTACCGGAGCGGCCGACCTGTACGTCTCGTCGGTATCGACCACTCCGGTGGGCTCCGGCGCAGGCAAGAGCAGGAGACGGGCGTCAGTCTGGGGCCACCTCGGTCAAGCGCCACACGCCTGACTCGACATCGCTCGTCAGGTAGATCGTCCCCGACGGTCCGACGGCGACGCCGTTGAATGCCCACGCCGGCGGCGTGTTCGGCGCAGCGGGTGTCCCCAGGGGGAGACCGTCGGCGACGGTCACCATCTCCCCGGAGGGCATGACGCGCGTGAGGCGTCCGACCCCGGACTCGACGACCAGCAGCGATCCATCCGGCTCCACGGCGATCCCCTCGGGGTTAGCGAGCCCGATCGCGGTCTCGGTCATCGAGCGCTCGCCACCGGTCACGATCTGCCAGACCGTGCCCGAAGCCCAGTCGGTGACCCACAGATCCTCATCGGTGGCTGCGAGCCCGCTGGGTACCATCAGGCCCTCTGCGATCGCTTCGCGTTCCCCATCGGGGGCCTGACGCGTGACGGTGCCAGTCCCCAGCTCGGCGACGATCAGGTCGTCCCCGAAGCGGATGGCGTTCGTCGGACCTCCGAAGTCAGGCCACGATGCGACCTCGGCAGCGGCAGCCGGATCCCAGACCTGGACCAGGTTGGACATCCACGACGTGACGATCACGTTCTGGCCGTCGGGAGCGACGGTCCACGGTTCGGTGATGGATCCGCCCGTGCGCAGCTGCCGCGTCACCGCTCTCTCCTCGCCGGTCTGGCCATCGAACTCCGCCATGGACCACAGGTCGGCGACATACAGGTGGTCGGCGCCATCGGCTCCGCTGCCCACGGCCGCGATGCCGCCGGGCAGGACCAGGCCCGGCGCGCTGAGCTGTCGGACCTCCCCGTCGGTGCCGATGACATGGACGCCTCCATCGTCGGAGTTGGAGACGTAGATCTCGCCTGCGGGCCCGAAGGCCATGTTGTCGAGACCGTCTTCGAGTGAGGCGATGGGCGTGAGCTCGCCGGTCTCGATGTCGACCTCCGAGACTTCGGGTGTCAGCGCCGAGGTGGCGTAGAGCTGCCCATCCGAGTCGAACTCGACCGAGAAGGCGGGTGTGCCACTCACCAGCGTCTCGAACTCGGGCACAGCTGCATCGACGTCGATACGGCCGATCTCACCGCCGGTCGCGCTGAACGGACGAGGCGCGTAGAGCAGCCCGTCCGGCCCAAAGTCGAATCCGTTCAGCTGGTTTGGCCAGGGGGCATCCCCCTCGCCCTCCATGACAAGCCTCGGCTCTGCCATCAGGGCGGGGTCCAGCTCGAAGAGGTCGTCCCCGAAGAACGCGAGCGCGACGAACAGCCGCCCATCGTCCGTGAAGGCGATGGGATTGACACCCTGCGCCACGAGTTGCTGATCGAGGCTGCCGTCCGTGCGCAGGCAGTTCACGTATCCGCCCAGGATGTCTGTCCAGCAGATCGACCCATCGGGACCCACCGCCACATCGTCCGGCGATCCGGTGTCGACGTCGCCGATGGTCGGACCGATGCGCTCGACGATCGCTCCCGTGTCAGGATCAAGCACGGAGATCCCACGGCCCCAAACGCTGGCGACAAGGACCCGGCCCTCTCCGTCGACGGCGACGCCATTCGCCCCGTGGATCGGTGCACCCTGGACCAGCAGTTCGGGCACGGGCACGCCCATGTCCGGAGTCTCGGCGTCTTGCGCGAGAGCAGGCAGCCCGGTCAGGGCCAGACAAGATGAGGCAGCCAGGGCTGCCCCAGCCACGACGATGCTACGCATCTTCGCATCCCCCTAGTGATGGGCGGGCCGGGTTCGCCAGTGGCTCGGTGCAGTCCAGGCGGCCATGGTCGACAGACCGCGCGTCGTTGCCTCCCGCTACATCCAATTCTCGCGCTGCTGGCAAGTCAGGCAGAACCGCGGAGGGTCGCCGCGGTTCGTCCAGCTTGGTTCCGGCGCTCCCCGGGCCTGGCGCTCCACCGGGAAACCGTGGGTGGCGCCGGGCATCCTCATCGACATCATCGGCTGGGTATGCTCGTACCGTTGTCGCCCGCCATGAGCGGCCATGACCCCTGAACAGGACCGGCTCGTCGCGGAAGGAGAGCCATGAGGAACGGACTCGGCCGCAAGCTACTGGCGTCCCTCGTGCTCGGCGTCATCGCGGCGCTGCTGGTGGGCATGGTGGCGGTCGTGCTGCTCGGTCGTCCACCCAAGACCTTCACGCTCGCGGCCGGGCAACCGGGCGGCATGTACGCGAGCTTCGCCAGCTCGCTACAGGAGGCCCTCGCGACCGAGGGCATCGACGTCGAGATCATCGAGACCGCCGGCTCCATCGAGAACGCCGAGCTGCTGCGCACCGGCAACGCTGACGTCGGGCTCATCCAGAGTGGCACCGAGTTCCTCACGGACATCGGCGGCTCGACCGCGCTGGCGGAGGTCTTCTACGAGCCCTTCTGGATCTTCGCGCGAGCAGGTGTCATCGAGGTCGTCGACGGCATCCCGGTCCTGGCTGGCAAGCGCCTGGCCATCGGCCCGGCCGGAAGCGGCACCAACGCGACGGCACGGGCGCTCATCGACCAGACGGGCTCGACCGCCATCGCCCTGGAGTGGACCACCGACGAGGCCATCGAGGGCCTGGCGGCCGGGACCATCGACGCTGCCTTCTTCGTGGTGGCGGCGAATGCGCCGCTCGTCGCGGAGCTGGCGGCCATCGCGGAGCTCGAGCTCCTGGCTGTCCCGAACGTGGAGGGCCTCGCGCGCCGGCTGCCCTTCCTTTCGCCGGTGACGCTCTTCCGCGGCACCTTCGACCCGGGCGCGACCCCCGTGCCACCGCAGGACATGGCCATGCTGGCCGCACGGGCCACGCTCATGGGCCGCGACGGCTTGAACCCCGACCTGGCGAGGCTCATCGTGCGCGAGCTGCCAGCGGTCCTGCCGGTGCCCTACGTCGGCGATCTCGACGCGTTCCCCTCGCTGGCCCAGACGCGGTTCCCGCTCAACGAGGACGCCCGCAAGTACCTCGCCGAAGGACCCACCCCCCTGGAGGCGTTCCTGCCCTTCGAGATCGCCTCGCCCCTGGCGCGCATCTACCTCATCCTGCTGCCGCTGCTCGTGCTCGCCTTCCCGATCTACACGCTGGCCAAGGCCGGCTGGGAATGGTTCAACAACAGCCGCGTCAACTCGTGGTATCCGCGCATCAATGCCATCGAGCGCAACCTGGAGGCATCGGGCCTCGATGAGCTGATGGCGCAGCAGGACTTCCTCGTCGGCCTCGACCAACAGCTCGCCCGCCAGCGGCGCGTGCCGGCAGGCAAGATGGGGACGCTCTACCAGCTGCGTACCCACCTCTCGTTCGTCATCAGGAGGGTGGAAGCCCGCATCGCCGAGCTTGGCGGCGAGGGTGCGCTCGCGGCTGCCAAGGCCAACGATGTGGACCCCGACCTGGACCCGGCCGCCATCACTGCCGAAGCCATGGGCCTGGACGACCGGGGTCGCGACGGCTGAGGCGCGGAATCGATTACGGGTCGATCAGGTCGGCCACGGTCTGGAACTCCGGGTCAAGGACGGCGAGGGCGCTGAACAGGGCCCCGCTGTCGGCGCAGGTGTTGGTGAAGACGACGGCCGTCTCGCCGGTCTCAGGGTCATGGCCGGCCCAGCCCTCCCAGCCGATGGCCTCGCCCTCGTGACCGAACTGGGTCCCGGCCTGCATGATGCCGAGGCCGTAGGTCAGCGGGCCACCGAGGCCAGCATCGTGCTGCTCGAGCCGCTCGGCGGCGAGCTCGTCAGAGAGCAGCGCGCTGCCGCTCATCGACGCGGCCCAGATGGCGAGGTCGTCGAGGTCGGAGTGCATGCTGCCGCCGATCTGCCCGTAGCTGGCGTTCCAGTCGGTCGTGTCGGTGTCGTCAGGCACCGGCTCGGCCCCGTCGCGCACCAGCTCAGCCACGCAGGCCGGGCTCATGTAGCCGCGTGCGAAGGGCTCGGGCAGGGTGGTGTCGTCGTTGTACGGCAGCGCCGTGTCGGGCATGCCCAAGGGCTCGGTCAGCCGCTCCGTGACCAGCTCCTGGATGGTCTTCCCGGTGAGGGTCTCGGCGATCTCCTGGAGGATGACGTAGCCGGTGGTGCTGTAACCGGGGGTACCCACGGGAGCCAGGCCACGCTCGACGCCGTAGCCGATGAGGTCGATGGGGTCCCACTGCGTATCGGGCGCCCGGGTCACAGCGGCCACCGTCGCATCGGCCACGTTCATGTAATCGGGGATGCCGCTGGTCATGCCCAGCAGGTCGCGGATGCTGATGTCGGCGACGTCGGGGAACTGCTCAGCGAGCTCGGGATCGGCCTCGGCGACGGTGTCGTCGAGCGACAGCAGGCCCTCGTCGACGAGCTGCAGGATGATGGCCGCGCCGAACGTCTTGCTGACGCTGCCGATGCGGAAGTGGTCGTCGAGGCCCGCGGCGCGACCGGCTGCCACGTCAGCGAGCCCATAGGCCTGCTGGTAGGAGCCGCGCTCGGGGCTCCACAGGCCGACGTAGAACGCGGGCACCTCCGGGTGCTTTTCCATGACCGCGGCGATACCGGCGTCGATAGCTGCGCTGTCCTCGGCGGACATGGGTTCGCTCGGCAGCTGCACGTCGGCCGCGGCGGCGGAAGCTGCCAGGGCCAGCGTGAGGAGTGTGGAAGTGAAGAGTGCGGGCGTGCGCATCGGTTCTCCATGGGGACAGGTATGAGGTGGGTCGATTCTGCCAAGGATCGCTGAGGCGCGGGCCGATCGGCCTGGTGCGACCCAGCGGCGCCCGAGGTGGATCGGCCAGTCGAGGCTTGAGACCTGCCGTGAAGACAGGAGCGCTCAGGCCTGCAGGAACGGAGGTTCGACGTTGACGGGTTCGCCCCGGCTGACCCGGAAGTCGCAGTGCCGCCCGCCTTGCGCGATGGTCTCGGTCCGATCGAGCCGCAGGCCCATCTCCGCGAACTGGGGATAGTCGACCCAGCAAAGGAAGGGGGCAAGCTCGGGGGCACCTTCCCGCTGCAGGTACTTGACGATCCCGCACTCGGTGACGTCCATCCCCATCTCGAACGACCGCCCGTCGCCTTCGACGACCTCGTAGACCCAGTCGTCCGGATAGCGGCGTTGCCGGCTGATGGCGGCCGACCGTCTCAGCTGCTCCTGGCGCTTCCGACCCAGCATCCGCCTGCCCTGCCAGCGCATGAGCCAGCGGGTTGGGACGCTGTCGAAGAAGCTCGCCGTCCCCAGATAGATGAGCCGGGCAGCCTCCTCGACCGTTGCCCCGCGCGCCTGTAGGGTTCGGTACATCGCCAGCATGGCGGCGGTGAGGTAGAGGTTCCTCGTGTAGCGGTTCTCATCACCTCCGATGTATGGGATCTCCGGCAGGAGGGCCTCGAAGCTCCGGAGCGACTCTCGTGCGATCGCCTCTCCCTCCGACTGGCCGTAGGTCTCGACGAGGTGCTTCCGGTAGTGTCGGAGGGCGAAACTCACCTGCCTCATGATTCGACCCTTGCGCCTGACGTACCAGAACTCGGGGCCCATGCGCCTGACCTGCTCGACCTTGGCCGGCGAGGGAGCGGCCTCTCGACGGAGCTCGGTCGGCAGCTCCCGCCCGCTGACCCAGGCCTCGACCGTGCGGATGTGCAGGTCAGGATCCGCCTTCTGCCAGCAGTGTCCGAGGTCGGGGACGTACCAGGCCTCGGCCCGGGGCAGGACCTCGGCCAGGGCGGCGTTCATCGATCGGACCACGCGCTCCTTCTCGCCAGCGACGAGCAGGGCGGGACTCGGCGCATCGAGGGCGGCAAACTCCCCGAAGCACTCCCCGACCACGCGCCCGAACTCCAGGCGTGATGCGACCCGCAAGTCCTCCGGGTCGTGCGTGTCGCGGAAGAACGCCATGAGCGGGCGCGTGTGGATGAATGGCGCCATGGCGAGCATGCACAGACGCATGATCGCGCGGCCGATGCGCGGCGTGCCAAACGGGGGTGAGCCGTCGATGACAGCCCGCTCGACGCGGTCGGGGTGGCGATCCAGCAGGGCGTGGATGTGCAGCCCGCCCGAGGAGATGCCCACGACGCTCGCGCGCCTCTCCGGGACCCGGGCCTCGATGAGCTCGGCGAGCAGATCCGCCACGCGCTCCTTGGTCGCCGACCCGAGACGGTTGCTGCGCCCGAACCCAGGCAGGTCTGGCGCCAGGCAGTGGAAGCCAGACAGCCTGTCCATGTGCTGGCGCCACTCGCGGCTGCTCTGGCCGGCGCCATGGATGAAGACGATGGCCGGCGAGCCCGGGGTCCCGGACTCCTGGACATACAAGCCGCCAGAAGAACGCTGCTCACTCATCTCGTTACCCCCTAGTGCAGACGCGAACGTGGGTTCATCGCTTCGGCCGTGCGAGGTGGCCGACACCGACCTCGCGCGCGGCGGCCACCGCAGCGGCCACGCCGTCGGTCCAGGGCTCCCCGTGCCCGGGCAGCAGCCAGTGGGCCTCGAGCTCCTCGATGCTCGCCAGGGAGGCCAACGCTTCATCGGGATCGGCAGCGAAGGGACAGACCTGCGGACCCCGGCGCTGGCTGATCACCGCGTCCGTGGCCAGCGCGTCACCGACGAAGAGCGCGTCGTGCCCCGGCGCATGGAAGGTGACGCTGCCGGGCGTATGTCCGGGTGTGTGGATGACACGCAGCGCACCCGGGATGTCGAGCGTCGTACCCGGGTCGAAGGTGCCGACCTCCGTCAGCGCCGTGGTCCGCATGCCACCGCGACGCGCGAGCCACAGCATGTAGTGCAACAGGGAACGAAGCCTGCGCTCGCCCATGCCGGCGCTCGGGTTGGCCACTTCGCCGCGGGCCAGTGCGGCGTCGAGCTCGTGGATGCTGGCGGGCACGCCGCGCTCGACTCGCAGCCGCTCGGCGAAGCCGATGTGATCGTCGTGGCCGTGGGTCAGCACGAGGACGCGGACGTCCTCGATCGTGCGGCCCATGGCGGCGAGCTCGGCTGTCAGCTCGCTGTAGTACGCGGGCACACCGGCATCGATGATGGTGACCTCACCGGCCTCCTCGAGGAGGTAGCAGCTGACGATCGCTTCCCCCAGTCGGTGCAGGGATGGGGCAAGTCGCATCGGATCGCCCTCACTCCGCGGCCACCGGGGCCGTGGCTGCCGCTTCGTCCGTCGCCTCGAACGCTGATGCCGCCGACTTCACGCCCTGGGCCAGCAGCGCCTTGGAGAACACCGGCATCACCGAGACCGTGACGTCGTCGAAGCCCGCGTCCTCCATGGCCAGCCGGGCGGCGTCGTCGCTCCACTGCCACTCGCCCCATGCGTTGACGGCGGCGGCGGTCGAACCCGCGGGGACCTGCTCCGCCTCACCCATGGTCACAGCGATCCGGCCGCCTGGGCGCAGGACGCGGTACATCTCGCGGAGCGCCTGCCCGGGATCAGGCACGAACTTCAAGACGTTGACCGACGTGACGACACTGAAGCGTCCGTCATCCCACGGCAGCGCAGCTGCGTCAGCGAGGACGATCTCGGCCGTCCCCGAGCCGATGCGTTCGGCCAGGCGTTGGCGAGCCATCGAGACCTGGAGGTCCGACGCGTCGAGGCCAGCGACGTAGCGCACGTGGGCGGCGTGATCGACCAGTAGCCCGGCCGATCCGCAGCCGACGTCGAGCAGGTCGTCAGTGGGCTGCAACTCGAGCACGGCGGACATCGCCTGTGAAAAGGAACGGCTGACTCTCCTCATCAGCCGGCTGCCGATGCGACCAAGCAGGCCCTGCGGCAGACCGAAGAACGATCCCCAGAACCTTCGGCGCAGGCCCATCGTGCGTCCCCCTTGCGCGCGAGCCGGGTTCGCCAGTGGCTCTGTGCGGTCCAGGCGGCCATCATCGATGGGCCGCGCGTCATCGCCTCCCGCTACCGTTGATTATCCCGCGGACGCCAAGCCGGCAGCCGCCATCGGCTCCTGGACGGTGCACGGGTGCCTCAGCCTCGACGGTCCGTCACCCGATGGTCACGGCGGTGAGGCACCCTGTGGGCAGGCCGGTGCGCCCCGAGCTCGCGTGATGGCGAGCCGAGGCGCCGGCGTCCACGATGAACACTGTGGGGTGACGGACGATGCGAGATCGACGGTTGGTGATCGTGGCACTGGTCACGCTGGGGTTGGCGGCCGTGGCGGTCGGCGCCGTGGCGAGCACCCCGGACGAACCGAGCGCCGAGATCCCCGGCGATGCGGCGACGGCGACGTTCGCGGGCGGGTGCTTCTGGTGCACCGAGGCCGCGTTCGACATGACGGATGGGGTCTACGAGGCGATCTCCGGCTACACCGGGGGCTCGGTCGAGAACCCTACGTACGAGCAGGTGAGCTCGGGCACCACCGGCCACGCCGAAGCGGTCCAAGTCAGCTACGACCCCGAGCAGATCAGCTACGACGAGCTGCTGACGATCTACTGGCGCACCATCGATCCGACCGACGCTGGCGGGCAGCTCTACGACCGGGGCTCGCAATACCGCACCGCGGTCTTCTACCACGATGACGAGCAGCGTGGCCTGGCCGAGGCGTCACGTGATGCCCTGCTGGAGAGTGGCCGCTTCGACGCGCCGATCGTGACCGAGATCCTTGAAGCCGGGACGTTCTACCCGGCCGAGGAATACCACCAGGACTTCTACCTCAAGGCGCCCGAGTACTACGAAGCCTACGTCGATGGCTCGCAACGCTATCCGTTCCTGGACGCTATCTGGGGCGACGAGCCCAACGACGACTAGGCTGAGGCTCTCTGGCAGCGCCAGTCAGCTCCGAATGGCCGACGCCCGCATGAGCGGCGTCAGGCCGGCTGGGACTCCCCGCCGTCATCGACGCTGGTCGGCTGCGGCCGGATGACGAGCCAGACCGCGCCGGCGAGCAGCGCCCCGATCGCCGGGAACAGGAAGAACGCCCAGACCTGGCCGAGGGCCCAGTCACCCTGGAAGACGGCCGTTGCCAGCGAGCGGGCGGGGTTGACCGACGCGTTCGAGACCGGGATCGAGATCATGTGCACGAGCGTGAGGCCGATGCCAGCCGCGAGGGGGCCGAACCCCTTGGGCACTCCGTGCTCGTTCGTCGTGCCCAGCACGATCAGCACGAACACGGCGGTGACGATGACCTCGAGGAGCGCCACGGAGAACAGGTCGAAGCCCGCCGGCGAGTGCGCGCCATAGCCGTTCGAGGCGAAGCCGGCGGCCTGTGCCTGGCTCATGTAGCCGTCGGTGCCCATCAGGATGAGCGCGATGAGCCCGGCGCCGATGATGCCGCCGGCGAACTGACCGATGAAGTACGGCGCCGACTTCGCGAGCGGGAGCTTGCCGGTCGCGAGCATGCCGATGGTGACGGCCGGGTTGATGTGGCAGCCAGAGATGTGGCCGATCAGGTAGGCCATGCACAGGAGGCTGAGCCCGAAGGCCAGCGATACGCCGAGGATCCCGACGCTGAGGCCATCGTTGAAGCCACCGGTGGCGAAGATCGCCGTGCCCGCGCCACCGATCACCAGGATTGCCGTGCCGATCGCTTCGGCGAGCCCGATGCGGATATCGCTGTTCATCACCATTCCTCAACGTGTGGGGGAGGTCCTGAAACCTCGCGCTCAGTCGCTAGCGCTGCCGCCGGGCTCCGCCCGATCCGGCTCATGCGGTGGTTACCGCGCATGGTGCCTCGAATGCAGCACGACGGAGCATACAGCGCTCGAGCCGCAGTCGAGGGGTCCCGGCACCTGATCTCGGCGCCGCACATCACTCTCGCTCTGCTCGGACACGCGGTCGGTCGGAGGGCTCCATGCTGGCCTCCCGTGCATACTGGCAGACCCAGCTGCCCAGGAGACCAAGGAGAACGAGATGCCGGTGGTCGAGTATCCGCACGGTTCCAGGTTCCCCGGCCGCATCGGCCTGACGACGGCCGACTCCTCGCCCGCCTGGCCGCAGCCCATCCGGGCCAGGGAGGGCGCACCCAACGTCCTGTTCTTCGTTCTCGACGACGTCGGCTACGGCCAACTCTCGATGTTCGGTGGCCTCGTCGAGACGCCCAACATCGACCGCATCGCGGCCACGGGCGTGCGCTTCTCGAACATGCACACCACGGCGCTCTGCTCGCCGACTCGATCGTGCATCCTGACCGGCCGCAACCACCACTCCAACGGCGTGGCCTCGATCATGGAGACGGCCACCGGCTATCCCGGGTATGACGCGCGCATGCCGTTCGAGAACGGCATGCTCAGCGAGATCCTGCGGGCCGAGGGCTACAACACGTTCTGCGTGGGCAAGTGGCACCTGAGCCCGGCCGAGGACAACACGCCTGCCGGACCGTTCCACCGCTGGCCGGTCGGACGCGGCTTCGAGCGCTTCTACGGCTTCCTCGGGGGCGAGACCAACCAGTGGTACCCCGACCTCACCGAGGACAACCGGGCGGTCGAGCCACCCAGGACGCCAGAGCAGGGCTACCACCTGAGTGAGGACCTGGCCGACCAGGCGATCCGGATGATCCTCGACGCCCATGTGAACGCGCCCGAGAAGCCGTTCTTCATGTACTACGCCACCGGCTGCGGCCACGCCCCACACCACGTGGCGAAGGAGTGGGCCGACAAGTACGCCGGCACGTTCGACGACGGCTGGGACGCCTACCGCGAGAAGGTCTTCGCGCGCCAGCAGGAGCTGGGTATCGTGCCCGGGCACGCCGTCCTGCCATTCCGCGACCCGGATGTCCCCGAGTGGGACTCGCTCTCGTCCGACGAGCGGCGGCTCTATGCCCGCTTCATGGAGGTCTACGCCGGCTTCGTCAGCTTCACCGACCACCACTTCGGGCGCATCCTCGACACGCTCGAGCAGATCGGCGAGCTCGACAACACGATCGTCATGGTCATCAGTGACAACGGCGCCTCTGCTGAGGGCGGGCCGCAGGGCTCGACCAACGAGATGCTCTTCTTCAACAACGCGCCCGAGTCGCTGACGGACAACCTCGCCAAGATCGACACGCTCGGGGATACCCGCTCCTACAACCATTACCCGTGGGGTTGGGCCTGGGCCGGCGACACGCCCTTCCGACGCTGGAAGCGCGAAACCTATCGGGGTGGCTCGACGGACCCGTTCGTCATCTCCTGGCCGGCCGGCATCAAGGCTCGCGGCGAGGTCCGCGAGCAGTACGCCCACGCCATCGACATGGTGCCGACGGTCCTCGATGCCCTCGGCATCGAGGCGCCATCCGCCATCCGCGGCGTAGCCCAGTCGCCGATCGAAGGCGTCTCCTTCGCCGCCGCCCTCGACGACGCGTCTGCGCCCTCGGCGCACACCACGCAGTACTTCGAGATGCTCGGCCACCGCGCCATCGATCACGCTGGCTGGCGGGCTGTCTGCCCCTGGCCAGGTGCGGACTTCACGAGCGCGGCGGCCAAGGGTCGCGCGTTCGGCTCACCCATCGGAGCCGACGAGCTCGACGAGCTGGAGACCGAGGGCTGGGAGCTCTACCGCATCACCGATGACCCGACGGAATCCACGAACGTGGCCGCACAGCATCCGCAGCAGCTCCGTGAGCTGATCGCGCTGTGGTGGGTGGAGGCGGGCAAACACCAGGTCCTGCCCATCGACGGCGACGTCAAGAGCCGCCTTGTCGTGGAGCGGCCCATGACCTCCCGCCCCCGGACCCGCTTCACGTACTACCCGGGCCTCTCGGCCATCCCGCAGCCGGCCACCCCCAGGATCGTCAACCGCCCCCACAGCATCGAGGCCGATGTGACCATCCCTGCTCGAGGCGCCGAGGGCATCCTCCTGGCACAGGGCGGCGCTGCCGGTGGCTTCGCCTTCTACGTCAAGGACGGCCGACTCCACTACGGGCTCAACTACGTCGCGCGCGACTTCTTCACCGTCAGCACGGAGCAGCCGGTACCCGAGGGCCGGCACAGGCTGCGCTTCGAGTTCGAGCCCACCGGCAAGCCCGACTTCGCCGTGGGCAAGGGCGCGCCCGGGCGGTTCCAGCTCTACGTGGACGGCGACCTTGTCGCGAATACCGAGGTACCCCACACGACGCCGGCGATCTTCGAGCTGGAGGGGCTGTCGTGCGGTTACGACTCGGGCGCGCCCGTGCTGCCCGACGTCTACGCGGCGCCCTTCGAGTTCACGGGCACGATCCACGAAGTCGTGCTCGACGTGACCGGCGACCTCATCGATGACGACGAGGCGACACTCCGCCAGCTGATGGCTCGGCAGTAGTCGCCGGTGCGGCGGCATCGGCTGCCTGCAACAGACCGCCCCATCCCGAGCCTCTCTATGGCGTGAAGGTCGCACGTTCGCCGTCGTGATGTCGGCGATGCCGCGGCGCTGAGGCGCATCCCGACCGGCCGCACGGGATGCGCGGAGCCCCGGTGGTCCCGACCGAGTCAGCGGCAGGGGGGCAAGACATGCGTCGCAACACGATCAGCGGGCGCGTCCTGGCCATCGTCGGAGCCATGACCTTGGTCGGAGCCATCATCCCGGTCAACGCCACGGCGGCGGAACCGGCCACGGAGGTGACCGGGTCGACGTTGTGCTTCGACGCGCCGTCGTCGATGTGGACCGACGACGAGCTCATCGTCTACAGCTGCAGCTTCGACGTGTCCGACGAGCGGCTGGCTGGAGAGATCGAGACTGTCGTCAGCTGTGACTTCAGCGTCGATGGTGAGACCACCCTCGGTGAGTGCGTGGGAACCTCAGCCGTCCACAACGATGGCGGCGCCTGGGGTGGCGTCTTCTCAGGCACGACCACCTGGAGCGACAGTGAGCCGGCGCATGTCCACGAGATGCAGCAGGTCTATCTCGGAACGGGCGACTACGAAGGCCTCCGGTTCGTGGGCACGTTGAGAGGGACCGACTTCCCGTGGGAGGTCACCGGGCAGATCGAGTCGACAGACTAGGACCAGCGGAGCGAGGACGAAGGCCTCTTGTCGAACGCGGCAGGGCCGACCAGGCTCGGAACAGGTGCGACGATCGTCGCACCGAGCAGCAACAGGAGGCCGGGTACGGAGCCTCTCTCTGGTATGACCGGACTGGCAGCAGCCGAGTCGATGACGGCCGTGCTGCAGCGGGCAGCCGCTGGCGATGAGGTCGCGTTCACCCGCATCGTCGGGGCCTACCACGCTGACATGGTGCGCGTCGCCTACGGCATCTGCGGTGAGCGCGACCTGGCCCTCGAGGCGGTCCAGGCGGCCTGGATGATCGCCTGGCGCAAGCTGCGCACCGTCCGTGACCCCGACCGGCTCCGCTCGTGGCTGGTGGCGGTCGCGGCCAACGAGGCACGCCACGTCGTTCGCAAGCGAGGTCGGCGGCGGGTCGTCGAGCTGGCCGCCGATCCGCCCGACCGCAGCGGGTCTGACCCGGCTGACGAGATCCGGCGGGTCGACCTGGTGAACGCGCTGCAGCGCCTCAAGCCAGAGGAGCGCTCACTCATCGCGCTGCGCTACGGCGCCGATCTCGACTCGACCGAGATCGGCCCCTTGCTGGGGCTGTCCGCCTCCGGCGTCCGCGCACGCCTGGCTCGGCTGCTGGGTCGGCTGCGAAAGGAGCTCGACGGTGCCTGAGCACGACGCCTTCGAGACACGCTTCCGTCGCGCCTACCGCCGCTACGTGGATGAGGCCCCGACGGACGACGACGCGGCCGCGGTGGCGCGAGCGGCTGCCACCCAGCGCCGCTTCGGGGGCTTCCGCTGGCCCACCATCGGAGCGCCAGCACGCGTGCTCATGTGGGTCGGGCTCCTGGCACTGCTGCTCGCAGCCCTCGCCGCCGGCACCCTGCACACCGGCTCCGAGGGGCCGGCGAACGTGGCTACGGACGTCTCTGGAACGTCGGCGTGCGCCACGACCGAGGTCGGAGCGTGGAGTGGTCCGATGATCCTCGAGGCATCGGGCACGCGCCTGTCGAACATGGTCATGAGTTGCACCACCGAGATGTCCGACGCACGCCTCTCCGGCGACACCGTGACCAAGGTCGACTGTGTCTACTCGGACGAGGACGGGCTCCTCGTGGGCGAGTGCTGGGGCACGACCACGGTGCGCAACGAGGACGGGGTCTGGGCCGGCGTCTTCAGCGGCACGACGCGGGCCGGAACCGGGGATGTGATGGAGACGGTCTGGCTCGGCAGCGGCGACTACCAGGGTCTTCGCTTCGTCGGTAGCCTCGCGACCGCCGAGGATCCCTACGTGTTCAGCGGACGCATCGAGGCGGTCGGATCGAGCGACTGAGCCTTCGAAGAGATAGGCAAGAGAGCCGCGTCGACGCAGTCGCCGCCCTGGGCAGCTTCGACGCTTCGGGGACGGCTCTGGCGCTCATCGTGCCGGCGTCCGCGTGCCGTTCGGTCTTCATGGCCCTTGCGACCGCGAAGGCGCAGCGAGACGATTCCCGGTGGTGGGTCATGGCCCACGAAGGAGGACGACGATGGAAGCGGCCGTTTCCAGAGGTCCCATGAAGAAGCTCATGGCCTGGCTGGAGGCCCAGGGCGTCGATCACGAGTTGCACGAGCACGATCGATCGCTCACGGCCCTGGCCACGGCGCGTGCGGAAGGGGTGGATCCGAGCACGTTCGAGAAGGTGGTGTGGGTTCGCTCAGCCGAAGGCGGCGATGCGCTCATCGTGCTTGACGCGAACGACCACCTCGACCTCAGCAAGGCCAGGGACGTGCTCAGGGCCGGCAAGGTCACGCTCGTGCCGGAGGAGGAGATCGCACAGCTTGCACCTGATTGCGATCCCGGCGCCATGCCGGCGGTCGGTAGCCTCTTCGGGCTGCCGACCTATGCAGACCTGCACGTGTGCGACGCAGCGAAGGTCAGCTTCAATGCTGGCAGCCAGACGGTCGCGGTGCGTGTCGACCGCGCGGCCTGGGAGAAAGCACTGGGCGTGGTCTACGCCGATCTTGCTGCACGCACGTGGCGCGAGCCAGCCTGGTACCGGTCCTGACAGGAGGCCTGGGTCTCGGCGGGCATGGCCGAATGCGACCATGACGCTGACCGACCCAGAGTGGTCGATGCGCATGGTGGCCCCTTGGTCGGTCAGGGGGCGGCGTAGGCCGTGATCGGGCGGATGTCAGTCCTTCCTGGCCCAGGACTCCTCGGCCTCGAGCTCCATCTTCCTGAGGCGCGTGTAGTAGTCGGGAAACTCCTTGAGATGTGCGAGCGCGATCTTGCCCGTGACGATCGGATCGCTTCCGCTCACGTTGGTCTGCGAGTCATGCGTTCCATGCTCCAGCTCGACATCGAGGCCCTCCCGGAACTGCTCCACGTCGAAGGGGCTGACGTCCCAGTCGATACCGATCTCAGTCCCGATCCGCCGGGCCTCTTCGGCGGTGAAGTGTTCGTTCGCCGTCATCGTTCCTCCTCGAGAGCCAGCACGGATCGCGGCTCACTGGCTCAGCGTACTACCTGGGCGGCCGTGCCCGGTCCCAGGCGACCCGGGCCCGCACGGACGGACCAGCCAGATCTCCGCCGCGTCAGTCACCGCTCTCTGCGCCGGCGTCGTCATACCGGCGTCGGGCCGCGGCAGCCCTCAGCCGGCCCATCTCGGCAAGGAACGCGGCCAGGATACCCAGTCCGGAGATGATGTAGAGAACCGTGAAGAGCTTGGCGGCATCGGTGGTCGGATGGAGATCGCCGAAGCCGACGGTCGCCAGCGCGACCACGGAGAAGTAGAGCGCATCGATCAGCGTCCACCCTTCGAGGTACATGTAGACGACGGTCCCGACCGCGACCGTAGCGACCGCGCTGATGACGAGGACCCTGCTCTCAGGGTTACCGAGCATGGCCCGGGTGGCAGCGAACATCGAGCGTGCTTCCTCCTGCTGGGGCCCTGCGCGCCAGTGCGGCCGCAGCCGGCCTCTCGCGGTCAGGCTAGCTGCTCGATCCACCATTCGCGATCTCATCGGGTAGCAGCGGGCGGATGGCCAGGCTCACCAACGTGCCGTCGGGCGTCTCGAGCAGGATGTAGCCCTGCCCTCCGTTGGGCACGCTCGTCACCTGCGCCACCTGCTCCGGGGTCAGCGTGGCGATGACGTCCAGGCCGTCGCCGAACAGATCGCCCGGCTGCTCATCCCAGGGCCATGGAGCCGGTTCGCCCGGTTCCTCGATCCACGGCTCGGTCAGCATCGCCCGATAGAGCGGCACGTCGTATGGCGTGGACGCCTCCACCTGCGAGCCGAAATCCGACAGGGCCGCGGCCAGGGCCCCGAAGCGGGCTCGTGCCTCGGGATCGGGAGCCTGCTCATCGAAGCCCAGGGCCTCGACGACCACGACCTTGTCCACCCCGTCGGCGTCGACGGTGAAGGCGGTGTTGGGCGTGTCGACGATGAATGGGTTGGCATATCGCTCGTCGGCATCGCGCAACCCACCCTCGTCGAGGGCGAACGTCAGCAGGTGGTCGACCTGCTGTGGGCTGAGCACCGAGCAGGCATACGGCGGCACCGGATCGGTCAGATCGCCCGCATCGGTAGCCGGGCGGAAGATCGCAACGTTGTTGCCGTAGAGCGTGAAGGTCGGGCTCTCGAGGAACGCGATCTCGATGGGCACGAAGCCGCCGCCGACCTGCATCCGGAGCACGATGTCGAGCGCGCCGGTGGGGTGGTCGATCGAGCCAAGCGCTCCGGGCTCGGACGTCCAGCACGAGGCCAGCTCGTCGGCCGCTGCGACCGCTGCCGAGCCGAGCCCGAGGAGGGTGGTGAGTGCCAGCAGGCCGACGGTGACGCGGCTGGTCGTGGACAGGGAGTGATAGGGGGAGTGTGTGTTGTTCATACGCTAGATGACGACCGCTCGACCCTGTCGGTTCCCTCCATCTGGCACTGGGGCGGGTGCGCCATCGGGCTACGGTCAGGCGGACGATGAGCCAAGAGGAGGACCGATGACCCTGAGCCGACGCGAGCGCGTGCAGCGAGCCTTGACGTACCAGCCGCTGGACCGGCTGCCGACGCAGGCCAACTACACCGCTTCCATGGGCCGGGCCATGGCCGACCACTTCGGCGTGGATGTCTCGGAGCTGCCCCAACACCTCGACAACCACCTCGTTCGCCTGGACCTGACCTACCCCGAGCGCCTCAGCGAGGACGGTGCGGCCCGTTTCGACTGGTGGGGGGCAGGGCACGACACGCAGGAAGAGGGCTACTACATCCGCGTCGCTCCGCTCGCCGAGGACCGGGACCTGGACGCCTTCGAATGGCCTGACCCTCACCATGCAGGCCTCCTCGACGACGCCAGCCGTGTTCGGGCCAGTGTGGGTGACAGCGCCTTCGTCGTACCGAACATCGGCTGGGCCCTGTTCGAGCGTGCCTGGTCGCTGCGTGGCTTCGAGAACACGCTGCTGGAGCTGGCCATGGACCCCGGCTACATCGGCCGGCTGCTGGACCGCATCGTGGACATCCGCCTGGTGGTCATCGAGCGCTACCTGCAGCTGGGGGTCGATGGCGGCTACTTCGGTGACGACTACGGCGCGCAAACCGGCACACTCTTCTCCCCTGCCACGTGGCGTGAGCTCATCAAGCCGCGCCTGGCCCGCCTCTTCGCGCCGTTCGTGGAGCGTGGGCTGCCGGTGCTGATGCACTCCGACGGCGACATCGCACCCATCGTGCCTGACCTCGTGGAGATCGGCCTCACGGCGTTGAACCCGGTCCAGCCAGAGGTCATGGACCACGACTGGCTGCAGCGCGAGTTCGACGGCCGGCTGGCCTTCTATGGCGGCGTCTCGACGCAGACGGTGCTGCCGTCAGGGACGCCCGACGACGTCCGCGCGGCGGCCCGGGCGTGTGTGGCCACCCTGGCGCCAAGCGGCACGGGGCTGATGCTGGCACCGTCGCACCGGCTGATGACCGACGTGCCGCTGGCCAACGTCGATGCCCTCCTCGACGTCATGGCGGAGCTGGGCTGAGCGATGGACCGGGCACGTCGGCGGGAGGCTATCGAGCTGGAGTTCGCCAAGCTCTACGGCGCCGCACCCACGGCCTGGTTCCGGGCACCGGGACGGGTGGACCTGATGGGCAGCCACACCGACTACAACGACGGCTTCGTTGCCACCATGACCGTGGACCGTGACACCTGGATCGCCATCCGGCCGCGTGACGACCGGCGGGTGCGCATCGCCTCCCTGAACCTTGGCGGCACGGCCGACTTCGACCTTCATGACATCGACCGTGACCGCGATGTGCCCTGGACCGACTACGTGCGCGGGTCGGCCAAGGTGCTGCTCGATGACGACGCGCAGCTGGCGGGCTTCGACGGGCTGCTCCACAGCACCATCCCCTTCGGCAGCGGCCTCTCCTCGTCGGCAGCCATCGAGACGGCCGCGCTGCTGGCCTTCGGAAGCACCAGCGGGATCGACTACCTGCCGCTCGACCTGGCCCTGTTGGGGCAGCGCGTGGAGAACGAGTTCGTGGGCGTCAGCTGCGGCATCCTGGACCAGTACACCTCGGTGCTGGGGACGGCGGGCCATGCGCTGTTGCTGGACTGCCGTGCGCTCAGCAGCCAGCCGGTGGCCATCGCGCCAGGGCTGGCGGTGGTCATCTGCGACACCCGCGCCCCGCGCGAGCTGACCGGGTCCGAGTACGACGAACGGCGAGCGCAGTGTGAGGCGGGCGTGGCGCTCATGGCGAAGTCCGACCCGAGCGTGAGGGCGCTGCGCGATGTCAGCCTCGAGCGGTTCAAGGCGCACGAGGCCGAGCTGCCTGAGGTGATCGCTCGTCGCTGTCGCTTCATCATCGAGGAGAACCAGCGCGTGCTGGATCTCGCTGTTGCGTTGCCGGTCGGTGACCGCGACGAACTGGGCCGACTGTTCGACACCTCATTCGACGGTGCGACACGCCTCTTCGGCATCGGCGCAGCATCGATGTCGGCCATGCACCGAGCCATGGACGGTGCGCCCGGGCTTGTCGCTCGACGACAGGCCGGTGCAGGCTTCGGCGGCTGCCTGGTGGCCCTCGTCGAGCGCGATGCCGTGACAGCGTTCGTTGCGCATACCACGCGGACCTACGCGGTCGCGACCGGCATCGACCCGGCAGTCTTCGGCGTCGAGGCAGCGCCTGGCGCGGGGCTCGTGCAGGCGGACTGAGCGCGCCACGTCAGGTCGTGCGCATCGACACTCCGCGTCAACCGCCCTGCGAGACCGGACCTACGCTGATGTCAAGCGTCGTCGAGTCCGAGCCACCGTCATCGTCGTCCAACGTAAGGGTCACCACGTAGCCGCCCGCCTCGGCGTTGAGATGGCTGGCACAGGCACTGCCTGTGCCTCGGTCCTCGATGACGTCAAGGGCCTGCGTGGCGCCGTCACCCCAGTCGATGGCAAGGGTGTGCCGGTCCGCGATGCCGGGGTCGGTGAAGTGCGCCGTGACCGTCAGCGCCTCGGTCGACGTGGACACCGCGTCGGCCGTCGCCGTGATCGACGGATCGACGTTGCGGACCCTGATGGTCGATGTGGCAACGTCGCTGGCACCGTCGTCATCGGTCACGGTCAGGCTGATGTCGATGACGCCGTCGTCAAGCGCCGTGAAGCGTGGGTGCATTCGGCTGACGTCATCCAGGTACCTCTGCCTGGTCCACTGCCAGGCGACGATGTCACCGTCGCGGTCCGTCGAGGCGCTGCCATCGAGCCTGATCGAGTCGCCCTCGTCGACCGAGTACGGTCCTCCGGCATCGGCCACCGGGGCCCGGTTGGGCGGAGCGGGCTGGGCCGTGTTGGAGGAGTCGAGCTCGGGCGCGGTCGAGGACTCGGGCTTCGCTGGGCCCTCCTCGGCCGGGGGTAGCCCGTCGGGAGGGAGAGGAGCCTCGGTCGGGGCGGGCTCGTCGGTGGGCGTGGGCTCGGCGGTGGGCGGCGTGGGCTCCGGCGCGACCTCGACCGCTGACGGATCCGCTTCGGCTGGCGCCACGACGGCGACCTGCGGCAGGCGCGGTGGGATCCGCCGCGACTTGAGCCACGGCTTGACGCTGCTCTTGCCGACGCCCTTGACGGTTCGACCGACACGCCCACCTCGAGCATCCGCGAGGTAGTCGGAAACCAGGTCGGCCTTGGCGGCCCGTGCCGCCGTCGACCAATCGGTGACCTGCTGGAGCTCTCCGACTTCGTAGTCCAGGCGCACGCTCTTGATGTCGAAGGCGGCAGAGGACGGACCCCCCAGCCCCTGCCAGGTGCTCACGATGGCCCGCGCCACACCGTCCTTGATGCGGACGGCACCTGGAGCGCTCGTGCTCCACCAGCTGAAGCCGGGTCCGACCTCTGCGACCGCGTCGTAGTGGGCCAGGTTGCCGTAGCCCCCGAGATCGGGGTTCCAGATGGCCAGGACCGCGTGGTGGCCGTTGGGCGACATGCCCTCGACCTGGAAGGCGATGTCACGGTACAGCCTGGATGAGGCCACCGGGAAGGTGTAGCCGACGGTCGCCGAGCCTGACTTGGAGATGAGCCGGACGCCGTAGCTGTACGTGGACTTGGCCTTGCTGATGATCGCGTCGGCAGACTTGCCCACGAGCGAGTACTTCGCTCCTGCGACGGATACCGACCTGGTGTTCCACTCGACCCAGTCGTGCGAGAGGACGATCCGGCGTTCGATGACCCGGGTGTTGGTGCGGTCATCTACGAGGCGCGTTCGCAGGGTGTAGTACCCGGCTGGCGCCAGCCCGCCTCCGGGGACCTGGCCGTTCCAGGCGAAGGTGACGTCGGAAGTCCCTGCTGGGGCGCTCGTCTGCAACAGGATCGATCCGTCGGCGTCAGAGACGATCTCCGCCTCGACGGACAACCGCTCGTTGCGCGTGACCGTGATGCCCGTCTGGTCCCGGAAATCGTCGACGTGAGGGTAGAAGACCGGCGGGTCGACCTTGACTGACCCGAGGACGTCCTCATCGTCACTGACGTACACGTCGAGGCTCGCATACGACCTGGCGAACTGCTCGTGTCCGAGATAGCTCGCGCTCATGGGGTGGCGCCCGAGCTTCGTCAGCAGCGGTGTGATCGTCAGCACCTGGTCACCGGGGCTCACCTCCATGGATCCCAGGAGCTCACCCGTCTCGCCGTCGTGGATGCGAAGCGTCCCGCCGGTGACACCGGTTGGAGAGAGCGAGGCGGTGATCGTGGGCCGCTCGGTGGTCACCACGTTCGTCGTGCTGGCGGTGACCTCCAGGCTCGTGGCCACGCTCTCGCCCACGTGAAGTGTGATGGTCGGGCTCTGGCTTGGCTCGTAGTCGTCATAGCCACGGAACGCGGCGTAGACGCGATGGGTCCCCGGCGGGAGTGCCAACTCTGCACTGGCGGATCCGTCTTCCTGCAGTCGAGCCTCCGCGTTCAGGCTCGCATCGTCAGGAAAGATGAGACCGATCATGATGCCCACGTTCGGTCCGTAATAGGGGTTCGGTGCCACCTGGGCCTGCAGCGTGACCGGCGACCACGTCGTCCCGGTCGGCCCGGTGATGGTAGTGGTGGTGGCGACCGTTCCGTTGCCGTTGAGGCCGATCGATCGCACGCCGCTTCCGAAGTCCATGCCGATGGTGAGCTCGGCTCCGCTGTAGCCACGATGCGATGGCGTGAACCGCGCCGCCAGCACGCATGCATCTCCGACGGCCAGCGTCCTGTTGGAGCAGGTGTCTGCCTCCATGGCGTAGTCAGCGGCATCACGGCCGACGATCCCTGCCTGTCCGAGCGTCACCGGGTTGGCGCCGACGTTGGCGATCGTCTGCGTGGGGAGGGAGAGACTCTCGCCGACATGGACGTCGGGCGGCGGGCTCCATGGCTCGCAGAACGGGTCCTGCTGGATGGCAGTGAAGGCAGGGGCTGCGGTATTGAAGCGGATCTCCCCACTCACCGACCCAGGGATCTCAAAGGAGAGCGAGAGGCGGCTGAACGAGCTCTCGCTGTCGTAGGCGACATCGTGGACGGTGAAGACCCAGGGCGTGTATGAGGACCAGCTGGTGCTGCAGGCGCCCCATGAATCGAGCTTCATGAAGGGTCGGTCGGGAGAGGTCGAGCCCCACGCGTTCTCGTACGTCTGCCCGGCCACGAGCGGCGCACCACCGATGCCGGTCGCGGCGAAGTTCCAGGTGTCGATGCCGTTGGTGATCTGGAGATTGGGAAGCGGGCTGTACCAGTCGACTCCGCTCGTGAAGGTGTACTCAGGTGTCGTCAGCAGCCCCGCACCTCCTCGCGAGGATTCGACGGCGAAGGCCGACGTGGGGTCAGCGCCCTGGGCGGGCGGCGGGGCGAACGCGGAGGTAGCCAGCATCACCACCGCGGCCAGCGGCACGCTCAAGCCGATCCGTACCAGGAGGTGTCGTGGAGGGGCCATCACTCGTCAGCCTCCTGCTCGGGGGCCGAGGCCGACGGTCCGGGCTCCGAGACAGGGTCGGGCGCGACCGTCGGTGTCGGCTCAGGTGTCGAAGGCTCTTCGGGAGCCGGGATCGGCGCCGGTGGCTCGCTCGCGGGTGGCTCGCTCGAGACGGCCTCCTGCTGCGGCGCCGATGCTTCCACCACGGCTGCCTCCCCAGCACCATGGGTGGGCTCCGGAAGCCGCGGCATGATGGCGCGATCGCGCAGGAGCGGCACGCGTACCCGCAGCACGTCGGCCGCACGTCGACCCACCCGGCTGCTCGTCGGCGCCGGCAGAGGACCCTCGTCGCCAGCGAGCGCTGCTGCCGCGACCTTGACCAGCGTCCCGGTCTGGTAGGTCAGCTTGACCTTCCTGACATCGAAGGTGGCAGGGCCGCTCTTGCCCATGCCCTTGGCGACGAGGACGAGGGCCCGGACCTTGCCCTGTCGGACCCGATCGCCATCGCCGGGAACGCTCGTCTTCCACCACTTGTAGCCGGGCCCCACCAGCTTGGCGGCGTCGTAGTTGCCGACATCGCGGTATCCACCGGCGTTCGGGTTCCAGACGGCGATGAGGCCCTTGTGGCCATTCGCGGAGCGGCCCTGGACGGCGAAGGTCATGCCGCCGTACACATCGGCGCCGGCGACCGGGAGGGCGTAGGAGACCGCGGCGACGCCCTTGCCGGAGTTCAGCCTGACCCCACCAGCGTAGGGCGACGCCGCCTTGCTGATGGTCGCGTTCCTGGATTTGGAGGCGAGCGAATACTTCGCCGCGCCCAACGTCACAGACCTCGTGCGCCACTGCACCCGGTCGCGCGAGACGGTGATGGTCTTCTTGACCACCTTGGGCGCGGAGCCGCCGTCGTTGAAGCTGACCTTCGCTTCATACTGCCCGGCGGC
>CAVORC010000031.1:0-17572 GCA_963698505.1 uncultured Chloroflexia bacterium
AGGAAGGTGAGCACCTCGCCCTTGCGCGGGTGCGCCGTGAAGGCGTGCAGCAGCTTGGTGTCGGAGAAGCAGATGCCGGTCGCCTCGATGCGGCAGAGGATCTGCGTCGGCCCCAGCGCGGGCACCGGCTTGGCGGTGTTGAGGACCGTCTCGTCGGCGGCGACGATCTGGACGGCGTACTGGGTCGCGGGGATCTCGTTCATGACAGCATCACCTGGCCTCCGGTCACCGGCACGGCCTGGCCGGTCTCGTACTGCTGGGCGACGAGGTAGAGGATGGCCTCCACCACGTCCCCGGGGGTGCAGCCACGGCCCATGGGGACCTTGGCCTCGTAGGCGGCGCGGACCTCGTCGACGGAGGTGGCACCGGGGACCTTGCCCTCGCGCAGGTACTGCACGAAGAGGCCACGCTCGGGATCGGACCACAGCGGCCCCTCGTAGTAGTTGCCGGGGCAGACGGCGTTGACCTTGATGCCGTCATCGATGAGCTCCAGCGCGAACGACTGCGTCAGGCCGACGCCGCCGAACTTGGAGCCGGCATAGGCGAAGTTGCGCTTGGAGCCGACGAGACCGGACTTGGAGTTGATCTCGACGATGTCGGCGAGGTAGTCGGGACGAGCCGCGTGCTGCGCGGCAAGGATGGGTGCCACCGCTCGCACGCCCAGGAAGTAGCCGCGGTAGTTGACCTGGGTCACCAGGTCGAAGTCGGCCAGCGGCTGCTCGGTCACGGCACCGGCGCGCAGCACGCCGGCGTTGCTGACGAACAGGTCGATGCCGCCGAAGCGCTCCACGACCGCCGCGACGGCGCGGTCGACGGCCGCCTCGTCGGTGACGTCCATGGCCACCGACCAGGCGCGGCCCGAGCCGTGCTCGGCCTCGATGGCGGCCGCTTCCGTGGCGGCCTGCTCGGCCTGCACGTCGGCGAGGATGACGGTGCCGCCTTCGCGCGCGAGGCCCTGGGCGATGCCGAGGCCGAAGCCCTGGGCGGCACCGGTGATGAGCGCGACCTTGCCGGCGAAGCGGCCGGGCGAGCGGCCGAAGGCGGCGGCGTTCTTGCGGTAGGCCTCCACCTCCCAGTGCTCGATGAAGCTGCGCTCCTCGTCGGACAGGGCGCGCACGCGACCGATGGCGTCGGCGCTCTCGTAGACCCGCAGGCAGTCGAGGTAGATGTGGCGGGCGGTATCGACCTCCTTCCACGTGTCGCCGGCGGCGAAGATGCCCAGGCCCGGCACGACCGTGACGATGGGCGCCACGCCGTGGGCCTCGATGTTCGCCTCCAGCGCTGCCTTCAGCAGGGCCGGGATGTCCTCGATGGCCGCGTCCCGCGGTGGATCGAAGCGCAGCGGGAAGGAGCCGGAGTAGACGATCTGGTCCGGAGTCATGGGTCCGCCCTCGACCGCGTTCGCGCCATCCTCGGATTCGAGGTAGTCGGCCGCGAGGGGGGCGGGGTCGTAGGTCACGAGCTTCAGCGGCCCGCCCTCGACCGAGAGCAGCGCACGCAGCGTCGGGGCGATGACCCGCACCAGCTCGCCGGCGCGCGCCTCGTCGGCGGCGATGCGGGCGGCGGCGCGTCCGGAGCCGCCGATGGTGACGCCGCGCCGTTCCAGGGCGCCACGGACGGTGCCCATGACGTGCTCGTTGAGCGCGGCGATCTCCGCGGTGGTGTCAGCCGAGACGATGATGCCGTGGTCGCCCATGAAGGTGATGCGCGGCGCGGGCTTGCCCGTGCGCTGCTCGTGGGCCACGCGCAGCTGGTGGATCGTCCGCGCCAGCGGCAGGCCCGGATCGGTGTACGGCACCCACAGGGCGTCGTCACCGAAGAGGTCGCGCATGAGCGCTTCGCCGTCCTGGTTGCAGGTGACCGCGTTGGGCACGATGGCGTGGGTGTGGAGCACGAAGCGCTCGGGCAGCAGGGAGTGGAACATCAGCTCCACCGAGGGGCGGCGGCCCTTGGCCTCTCCCATGCGCACCCTGGCGGCCGCGCGCATGACCGGGTCGGGCGCGCCGGGGAGGCGTGCCTCGTCCTGCTCCGAGCCGCCGTTGAGCAGCAGGTCCAGCAGCGGCGCGGTCGCCAAGTGGCACCAGGTCGTCCGCCTCGATCTCGGCGAGCGAGACGCCGCTGGGCTTGATGTAGACGATGCCGCCGGCCTTGACCGACGAGTTGCCGCCGCCGCCGCGGGTGTACTCGGGGTCGCGGCCGAAGCGCTGGGACATCTCGACGGCGTCCCGGATCAGGGGGTCGTCGGGGGCCAGCAGACGGAGCTGGGTGAGGTCGGGCGTGGGCTGGCTGGCGTCGGTCATCGGGCGGTCCCTGTGGCTTCGTAGAGGAGCTCTTCGCCCAGCTGGGCGTAGTAGCGGAGTCGTGATTCGGCGTCGGGGAAGGTGGGATCGAGCGCGCCCGTCTCATCCACGTAGCCGCGCTCGCCGTGCTGCTTGCGGTGCTGGTGGGCGGCCACGATGCAGGTGCCCTCCCAGGTGATGTCCCTGACCTCGTCGGACAGCGGCACGCCGTGCAGGCAGGTGGGTGCGACGGGGATGCGCTCCTGGGTGTTGTGCTCGGTGCCGACCATGACGAAGATGCCGGCGTCGCGCCAGGTCTTGACGTACTTCTCCACCATCTCCGGCGTGTTGCGCACCGGGATGAGCTCGGCGCCGAAGATGTCGTGGCCGGTCATGCGCTCGATGAGATCCTCCACCGGGTCCTCGTAGCCGCACATGGGGATGACGCCGTCGGCGAGGGTGGGGTACACGGCGATGGCGCCGAGCCCGCGGATGAAGGCGAGCGCGTCGGTGAAGGGGACGGGCGTCTCCTCCACGAAGGCGGGGCAGCCGGCCTTCATCAGGCGCGAGCGCAGCTCGCCCTGCGTGGCGACGGCGTCGTCGGGCGCCGCCTTGGGCGTGGCGCCGTAGACCTTCTCGAGCAGGGCGGCTCGCTGCTCGACGGGCAACGCGTCGAAGAGGGCGACCTGGAAGCCCAGGGCCACGTGGCGCTCCTGCAGCACGACCCACTCGGGCGGCACCTGTGCGCGCTCGGCGACGACGCCGACGATGGAGTCGTAGGTCACGTCGACCTCCAGTCCGGCCGCGCTGAAGAGCTCGCGGATGCGGTCGACCATCTCGCTCGTGCGCGACTCATTGGAGGCCTTGGCCGTCTGCATGAAGGCGGCGGCCCTGGGACCCGGATCGGTCGGGGTGGGGATGCCCTTGCCGCAGATGTAGGCGCGGCCGGGGTTGGCGGGATCGTTGATCTTGACGCCGTCCCGCTGCTCGTCCGCGAGCAGGGAGATGAACTCCAGGCCGAAGAGCGCGGCCAGGCCGTGCTCCCTCGCGGCGGCGTCGAAGCGGTCGTACACGCCGAAATCGTGGAAGTTGGACGTGCCGATGACCTTGACGCCCTCGCGTGCCGAGGTCTCCACCGCGTCCTCCACGGTGGTGAAGGCCGAGAAGTTCGGCGGCACGTGGAGGTGGGTGTTGAAGGCCAGCCGTGGCCGTGCTGCCGGGTCGCTCATGCGGTCTCCTCGGGGTCGGTTCAGGGGCACACGTCGGGAGAGTTGCGAGTGCTTTCGATTGCTTGTGATACGTGCATGATAGCAAGCGTCCGAGCCCGCACGGCCGGCGATCGCGCAGCGGCGGGCCCGATGCCGCTCGTTGGCTAGAGTAGGCAGCACATGCGTTCGACCATCCCACAGCAGATGCTCGCCACCGTGCTCAGCCCGCCGGGCGGTCTGGAGCGGCTCGAGGCCGTCTCTCTCGAGACGCCGTCCGCCGGCCCCGACGAGGTCCTCGTGCGCGTCGCCACCGTCGGCGTCAACCGCCGCGACCTGGACATCATCGAGGGTGACCTGCGTCCGCAGCCCCAGGGCACGCCGCTCATCCTGGGCCTCGATCCGGCCGGCGTGGTGGCGGAGATCGGCGGTGAGGTGACCGGTCTCGCCGTCGGCGACCGGGTCGTGGTGAAGCCCTCGATCAGCTGCGGCTCCTGCGCCGCCTGTCGCGCCGGCCGCGATGACGCCTGCGGGCGCATCAGCACCGTGGGCATCGATCGCCCCGGTGGCATGGCGGAGTACGTGGCCGTGCCGGCACGCAACGTCGCCCCCATCCCCGAGGGCATCGGGTTCGCCGAGGCGAGTGCCATCGCACTCTCCAACGCCATCGCCCTGACCCTGCTGCGGACGGTGGCGGCGGACGCCGGCGAGACGGTCATGGTGAACGGAGCTGCCGGCGCGGTCGGCAGTGCCGCGGTGCAGCTGGCCCGCATGCGTCGCGCCCGCGTCATCGCCCTCGTGGGCAGCGAGCACGGCGTCCAGTGGCTGCAGGCGCTGCCGCGCGCCGTCGCGCCGGAGCTCGCCATCGACGTCTCCGCCACGCCCGAGTTCGCGGCCGGCGTGCGTGAGCGCTTCCCCGACGGTGTCGGCGTCTACGTCGAGACGACGTCCGACCCGGCCACCTGGCGCGAGGCGCTGCGGACACTGGGCACGGGGGCGCGCATCGCCGTCGTCGGCGCCCATGCGGGGCCGCTCGTGGAGCTGGACAACCAGTGGCTGTACCGCCGGCGGGTGACCATCCACGGCTGCTGGGGCTCCACGCTCGCAGCCTTCCGCGACGTCCTGGCGATGGCCGGCGAGGGCCGCATCGCCGCCAACATCGACTCCATCCAGCCGCTCAGCAAGGCCGCCGCTGCCTACCAGCGGCTCATCGACCACCGCAACGAGGGCAAGGTCATCCTGCGCGTGGCCGACGATGTCCACCTGCCGGCGGGCTGATGTCCGTCCCGGGTCGGGTCGTCCTGCGCGAGGGTCGTCGTCCGCGCGAGGGCGTCGCTCCCCGCGCGGCCCGGTCGCTCCCGGCGAGGGTCCGTCGGAGTAGGCTGCGCGCCGTGAGCTTGCGATCCAGCCGCTGGTCCCACGGTCGTGGTCGTGCCCACGCCGAGCCTGGGCAACAGCACCTACCTCGTCGGCAGCGGCAGCGAGGCCGTCGCGGTGGACGTGCCGCGCGATGCCTGGCGGGTGACGGCCGTCGCCGAGCAGCACGGCTGGCGCATCACGCACGCGCTCGAGACGCACGTCCACAACGACTATCTCTCCGGGGCTCGCGAGCTGCGCCGCAGCCATGGCAGCGTCATCGTGGCACCGGGCCGCGGTCGCTACCGCTTCCCGCATCGTGGCGTCGACGAGGGCTACAGCCTGGATCTCGCCGCCGGCGGGCTGGTGGCGCGGGCGACACCCGGCCACACGCCCGAGCACCTCAGCTGGGAGCTGCAGGACGGCGCCGGCCGGCCGCTGGCGCTCTTCTCCGGCGGCTCGCTGCTGCTGGGCGGCGTGGGTCGCACCGACCTGCTCGGCCCGCAGCACACCGACGAGCTCACGCGGGCCCAGTTCCGCAGCCTGCGCCGCCTCGCCGAGCTGCCCGACGACGTCAGCGTCTATCCCACCCACGGGGCCGGCTCCTTCTGTGTCGCCGGCGACGGCGACGGCCCGCCCTCCTCGACCATCGGTGCGCTGCGCACGTGGAATGCCGCCTTCGCCGCCACCGACCAGGCCTCGTTCGCGGCCGAGCTGGCCGCGGGTCGCACGCGCTATCCGTCCTACTACGCGCGCATGGCGCCGCTCAACCGGCGCGGGCCGCGCCTGCTCGGTGGCCCTCGCTCACCGCGGCCGCTCAGCGCTCGTCGACGTCATGGCCGCGCGTGCGTCGGGCTCCCACGTCGTGGACGTGCGCGATCGCCGGGCATTCGCCGAGCGCCACATCGCGGGCGCGCTGAACGTGGAGCTGGGCGACTCGCTCTCCGCCTACGTGGGCTGGCTGCTGCCGTTCGACGCACCCATCTGCCTGGTCGTCGACGACCCCGCCCAGGAGACCGTGGCGGTCGACGAGCTGCGGCTCATCGGCTTCGACCACGTGGCCGGGCACCTCGATGGCGGCCTCGATGCCTGGGTCGCGGCCGGGGGCGAGACGCGCAGCTACGGCACTGCCTCGTGGCGGGAGCTGGCGGCTGCGGCTGCCGCTGGCGAGCGCGCGGTCGAGCGCGTGCTCGACGTGCGCCAGCCCTACGAGTGGGCCGAGGGTGCCATCCCCGGGAGCCGTCGGATCTTCCTGGCCGACCTGCCGGCCGAGCTGGACGCGCTCGACCGTGAGGGCGCGGCGCGAGTGGCTGGTCACCTGCCGAACCGGCGTGCGGGCGGCCATCGCGGCCAGCCTCCTCGACGCTGCCGGCATCAGCGTCCGTCCGGTCGTGGACGGCGGGGTCGTCTCCCTGCCGCCGGGAGAGCTCGTCCCGGCGGAGTAGCACCGGCCCGTCGGCGACCAGCCCGCACCCGGCTCGTCCACTTGGAGTGGACGGATCCTGCGTCCGCGACCCAGACCCAGCGACACCGACGATGGAACCAGCCGCGAACCCGCTATCCGTGGCCAGTTCGAGCCTTCCTGTCCACCCGAAGCGGACGCGCACCCCGTGGCGGCCGACCTGGAGGGCCATCCGTCCACCCGAAGGGGACGCGCACCCGCGGCGGCCGACCCGGAGGACCATCCGTCCACCCGAAGCGGACACTGGGCGACAGGTCGCCACCTGAAGCGGACGCGACCCGTGGCGGCCGAGACTCCTGCTGCCGAGGCCGGACGCCACCTGGCGGCCGAGGCCCGCAAGCCGCTCTGCTAGCCCGTGTTCTGCAGCCCCGCGGCCACGCCACTCACGGCCAGCTGGACCAGGCGGCGCAGGTGCGCTCGCTCCGGATCGTCGTCCGGCAGCGCCCGGATGCGACCGAGCAGCATCACCTGGATCTCCGAGAGGGAGTCGACGTAGGGGTTGCGCAGCGCGATGGAGCGCTGCAGCGACGGCGCCGCATCGAGCAGGTGCTCGCGGCCGCTGATGCGCAGCACCGCCGCCACCGTTCGCTCGTACTCGGCACGGATGAGCTCCCAGATGCGCTCGGCGTCGGCGCCGTGAGGCCAGGCCCGCATAGCGCTGGGCCACGGCCAGGTCGACCTTGGCGAGCGCCATCTCCATGACGTCGATGACACCGGTCAGGAAGGGCGACTCGCGGTAGAGCTCCTGCAGCGACTCGGTGGCGCCCGCGCCGTGCTCCTGCTCGTACTCCTCGATGGCCGTGCCCAGGCCGTACCAGGCCGGCAGGAACAGGCGCGCCTGCGACCAGGAGAAGACCCACGGGATGGCCCGCAGCGACGCCAGCGAGACCGCACCGCCCCCGCGGGCCGCCGGCCGCGAGCCCATCGCCAGCCCGGACAGCTCCCCGATGGGCGTGGCGGCCACGTAGAAGGCTTCGAAGGCCGGGTCCTCCCAGACCAGCGACTGGTAGACGTGAGCGGAGCGTTCGGCCAGCTCCTCGAGGATGGCCCGGCCGCGGACCTGGGCGTCCTGCGCCTGCTGCTCGTGCGCCGGCGACGAGGCCACCAGCACCGCGTTGGTGAGCTGGGCGAGGTGGCGCATGGCGATGTCGAAGTTGGCGTAGCGGTCGGCCACCACCTCACCCTGCTCGGTGATCTTCGAGCGTGCCGTCGAGCGAGTGCGGTGCGCTCGACAGGATGGCCCGGCTCATCGGTCCGCCACCGCGTCCGATGGCGCCGCCACGGCCGTGGAAGAGCGTCAGCCTGATGCCGTGCCGCAGCGCCGCCGCCGCCAGCTTGGTCTCGGCGCCGTGCAGCAGCCACGCCGCCGCCATCGCGCCCGACTCCTTGGTCGAGTCGGAGTAGCCCAGCATCACCTCCTGGTGATCGCCGCGCGCTCGCACGTGCTCGCGGTAGCGCGAGTCGGCCATGATCTCGTCGAAGAGGCGATCGGCGTGCTCCAGCGCATCGGCCGTCTCCAGCAGCGGCACCACGTCGATGGCATCGCGTCGCAGCCCGGCGTAGTCGGCCAGCTCCAGCACGTTGTAGACGTCCTGGGCCTCGCGCGTGAAGCTGATGACGTAGCGCTGGCAGGCCTGCGGGCCGAAGCGGCGCTGGATGTCGGCGATGGCGCGATACGTCTCGAGCACCTCGGCCGCCGTGACGCCGTTGCTGACCGGGCGCTCGCCAAGGACGACGCCGTCGCTGATGGCCGCCAGGGTGGCCGCGTGCACCTCGCTGTGCTGACGGACCTCCAGCGACAGCGCGTGGAAGCCGAACGTCTCCACCTGCCAGCGCATCGACTGCACCTCGCCGTAGGCGACGCGCGTCATGCCGTCCTCGACGAGTGCGGCCTGCAGCTCATCGAGCTCCTCGAGCAGGTCGGCCGGCTGGAGGTAGCCGCTGCCGACACCCGCGACCGCCCACCAGCCGGTGGCGCGTCTGGCGCAGCCGCTCGGCGATGCAGCCGAAGCGCTGGCGGTAGGGCTCGTCGGGGAAGTGCCGCAGCAGCTCCACGAAGGCGTTGCCCAGCTCCTCGCGGTCGAGCTCCAGGCGCGTGCGCAGCCGCTCCGAGACGTCCGCTCCCATGTGGGTGGGGGTGATCGTGTGCATCAGGCGCGTGGCCACGTGCTCCAGGCCGCGCAGCACGTGGTCGGCACCGATGGATGCCGCCTCGCGCGTCGTCTCCGCCGTCACCCGCGGGTGACCGTCGCGGTCCGAGCCCACCCATGAGCCCCAGCGCAGATAGGCATGCACCGCCGGCGGGCGCGTCCCGGTGTGGCCGCTGTCCGTCGCCGGTCCGGCCGCGTGGCCACCGTCGGACGAGTCGCCGCTGACCCACGGCGCCAGGTCCAGCACGCGGTCAAGGGTTCGGTACAGGTAGGGCGTCACCTGGAACAGCGTCTCGTCGAAGAACAGCAGCGCCGTGCGCACCTCGTCGAGGGGGGAGGGGCGCTCGGTGCGCAGCGCCGAGGTGCGCCACAGCAGCGAGATCTCCTCGCGCAGCCGGCGGCGGATCTCGGCGTCCTCGTTGGGCGTGAGGCGAGGGTCGTCCAGGCGGTCGATGAGCGCGAAGGTGCGGCGCAGCGCCACCAGCACCGTGCGTCGTCGCGCTTCGGTGGGGTGGGCGGTGAGCACCAGGCCGATGGACAGGCGGTCGATCGATTCGCGCACCTGCTCCGGCTCGTCCTCGGCCAGCAGCTTGCGCACGGCCGCCTCCAGCGATCCCTCCTGCCCGCCGGGCGTGGTGCGCGCACGCTTGCGCACGCGCCGGACCCGATGCTTCTCCTCCGCCAGGTTGGTCAGGTGGAAGTACAGGCTGAAGGCCTTGATGAGCGCCTCGATCTGCTCGATGGAGAGCTCCTCGAGGATGGCGCGCAGGCCCCGTTGACGCGTGGCGCTGGGGTTCTTGCGGATATCGATGGTGAGCTTGCGCACGCGCTCGACGAGCGCGAGGATCTCCTCGCCGGCCTGCTCCGCGATGACCTGGCCCAGCAGCGAGCCCAGCAGCTTGATCTCGCGCGAGAGGGAATCGGGCGCGTTGGAGGAGCCGATGCCACCCGGTTCCGCCACGACGGCCGGGTTGGCCCGTTCGACCCGAAGGGGGCGCGCGGGAGGCTGCTGGTCGGACACCGCTAGGCGATCTCGGCCGATTCGCGGGTGCCCATGACCTCGCCGCCGTCCACGCCGATGGTGTTGCCGGTCATCCAGTGCGTCTGGGGCGTGGCCAGCACGGTGAGCGCGTCGGCGACGTCCTCCGGGGTCGTCAGGCGAGCGTGCGGGTTGCGGGCTCGCGCTGCCTCCACCAGCTGTGGCCAGCCGGGGATGCGGCGCAGTGCGGGCGTGTCGGTGACACCGGCGCGGATGGCGTTGACGGTGATGCCGGCGTGCGCCAGCTCCAGCGCCAGCTGCCGCACGTGTGCCTCCAGGGCGGCCTTGGCGGCGCTGACGGCACCGTAGGTCGGGACGGCCAGGATGGCGCCCTCGCTGGACATGGCGTAGATGCGGCTGCCTCGCTGCAGGAAGCCGGCGTGGTACAGGTCACGCGTCCAGTACAGCAGCGAGTGCGCCATGACGTCGGCGGTCATCTCCATCTGCTTGCGCGAGAGCTCCTTGCGGTCGGCTGCGTCGGTGACGTAGTGCAGCGTGGCGCCGAAGGCCAGCGAGTGCAGCATGGCGCCGATCATGGGCTGCTCACCGGCCGCCCGGCGCTCGGCGAACAGCTCACCGATGGAGGCGATGACGCGCTCGCGCTTGGCGTCGTCCGCGGCATTGACGTTGTGGAAGACGACCGGCACGCCGATGGACTCGATCTCCTCGCGTACCGCGTCGGCGGCGGCGATGGTGCCGCGCAGGTCGAGATGCACGCCGATGATGCCGAAGCCGGCACGTGCCCAGGCCTTGGCGGCAGCGGCACCGAAGCCGCTGCTGGCGCCCAGCACGAGCGCCCAGCACTCGCGTCCGTCCCACTTCAACGTCATGTCCCCTCCCGCCGGCAGTGTCTCGACGCACCCGCCTGCGACGGCGTACGCCTGGTCGGCCCTGGGGCGCACGCCCGGTCGGCCCCGGGCGCCCGCCGTCCATCGACTGCGACTACTGGCCCGCTTCGGCCTCCATCTCGGCCACGATGCCGAGCGCTGCGCCGATCCCGATGAGCTCCTGGGCGCCCAGCCACTGGTTGCCCATGAGGATGCCGCCGGCATCGACCACCGCGTCGCGCAGCGGAAGCGCCCAGGCGTGCTCGATGATGAGCAGCAGCGCCGCGGCGCCGTCGGGCAGCTCCTCGATGAAGTCCTCGCCGATGGCCTCGACCAGGCCGAAGCCGCCTTCCTCCATGATCTCGGCGCCGACCTCGGCACCCTCGATGTAGCCCTCCAGGCCGGCCGCGCCCAGGCCCATGAGCGAGCCCACGTGCATGCCGAGCTCTTCGCGCTGCTCGTCGTCAAGGTCGGAGACGCGCAGGATGTCGACCTCGTCGCCGTCTGCCACGACCGCGAGGGCGTCGATGATGCGGATGATGCCGGCGTCGCTGAGCTTGACCAGCTCCTCGGCGATGCGACCCTCGAAGCCCTCCGTGGACGGGAAGCCGAAGGTGAAGATCTGGATGGGTCCGAATGCCATGGTGGGTCCTCCTGAGGATGTGGATGCGGGTTCACAGCGCCGCGGCGTGCCGCAGCCTCAGCCGACCCTGTTCGTTCGGCGTCGGCGTCCATGGTAGAACAGGCGGCGTCAGGGGAGCGAGTCCGATGAGCGGGCCGCGACCGACGAGCGGGGGCCAGGAGCTCGACGAGGCCCTGGCCGATACCAGCGGAGGACGCACGATGACCGGTCGATTCCCGGACGCTGCCATGCAGCTCACTCACATCCTCGTGGTCGCCGAGCTCGAACGCTCGGTGGCCTTCTATCGCGACGTGCTCGGCGCCGAGCTGGTGCGTGAGTATGGCGGCACCTCGGCGGTGTTCTCGTTCAACGGCGCGTGGCTGCTGCTGGTCACCGGCGGCGGTCCCACAGCGGACAAGCCGGACGTGACGTTCGCGACCGTCGACGACCCCGGCCGCGTCAGCCATGCCATGACCATCCGCGTGCCGGACTGCGCCGCGGCCTACGAGGTCCTTCGCGAGCGAGGTGCCGAGTTCCTCACGCCGCCGGTGGCATCCGACTGGGAGGTGCGCGGTTTCTTCCGTGATCCCGACGGCCACCTGCTGGAGATCAGCGAGTCCCGTGGCTGAGCGGCAGACGGGGTGCCGCTCGCGGAGCGCGAGTCGCGTGTAGGCTGCGGACATGCCCGATGCCGTGTCCGAACCCGTCAAGATCAACGTCACCTGGGACGACCTGGACCGCCTCGTCGCCGAGCTGGCCGAGCGCCTCGAGGCCGCACCCGCGCCCGATGTCGTGCTGGCCATCTCCCGCGGCGGCCTGGTGCCCGCGGGCATGCTCGGCTACCGCATGGGCTGGCGCGACATGCTGCTGGCCGCGGTGGTCGTCTACGACGACGAGCAGGGCTTCCGGGGCGCGGCCGAGTTCCTGCAGTTCCCCGCCGACGAGCAGCTGCGGGGCAAGCGTGTGCTCGTCATCGACGAGGTGTGGGACAGCGGCACGACCATCGCCGCGGTGTCCGAGCGCATCCGTGCTGCCGGTGGCGAGCCGGTGACCGCGGTGCTCCACTACAAGCCCGGCAGGTCGCGCGTCGAGCTGGTGCCGGACCACTTCATCGTCGAGACCGACGAGTGGGTCGTCTACCCCTTCAAGGCGGGCAAGTGACCCTGCGTCCCGTCGGCGCTCACACCGCCTGACCACACCCTGGCCGGCCGATGATCACCCCGCGCCTCGCCACGTTCATCGTCTTCGTCATCAACGGGGCCGCGGTCGGCACCTGGGCGGCGCTGATCCCCAGCATCAAGGAGTCGCTGGCCGCGTCGGCGACGGAGATCGGCATCGTCATCCTGGTCATGAATGCCGGTGCGCTCGTGGCCCAGCAGGTGACGGGGCAGCTGCTCATGCGTGTCGCCAGCGAGCGACTGCTGACGCTCGTGCTGCTGGTCTACCCCTGGCTGGTGATCCTGCCGCTGCTGGCGCCGAGTGCGCTGGCACTGGCCGCGGTGATGGCCGTCTTCGGCTTCCTGAACACCACCGTGGACGTGGTGATGAACGCACACGGCGTGGCCCTCGAGACCAAGGGCGGTCGGTCCATCCTGTCCGGCCTGCATGCGGGCTGGTCGTTCGGCGGCGATCCTCGGGTCTCTCGGTGTGGCGCTGGCGCTGGCCATCGGCCTGGAGCCGCTCATCGAGGTCATCATCGCGGCAGCCGTCATGTGGCTGGTGGCCGTCGTGGTCAGCCGGTTCCTGGGCCACGGCTCGGTGCGCGCGGAGGGTCGTGGGGGGATCCACTGGCCGACCCGCGCCGTGCTGCCGCTGGCGGTGCTGATCATCCTCATCGCCTTCGTCGAGGGCGGCCTGGCGGACTGGGGTGGCGTGTATCTCAGCGAGGGCGTGGGAGCCGAGGCGAGCGTCGCTGCCTTTGCCTTTGCGGCCTTGTCCGCCGGCCTGTTCGTGGCGCGGATCGGCGGCGACTGGGCCAAGGACCGCATCGGCTCGGTGCGCCTCATCCAGCTGGGCATGCTGCTGACAGCCGTCTCGATCGCGGCGTTCCTGGTGGTGGGCAGCCCGCTGGTGGCACTGGTGGGACTGTTCATGGCCGGGGTCGGCATCGCCAACGTGGTGCCACAGATCTTCGGTGCCGCCGGTCGCATCCCGCCGCACGGACCGTCGCTGTCAGCGGTGTTCACCTCGCTGACCCTGACCTTCATGATCGGGCCCACCATCATCGGCGGGGTCGCCGATGAGACCGACATCGGCGCGGCGCTGTGGCTGCTCGCGGGTGCCTCGCTGGTGGTGGCGCTGATGGTCTCGCGGTTCCCGGCGGCCGAGACCAACCCGCGGTTCCGCCGGACGGAGTAGGGGCCGATCGCAGGCTTGATGCGGGGGATGCTGCGCCGGGTCACCTCGGTTGGCCTCGCTGGGTTGCGATGCGCCCTCGCCGACCGCGGCGCGGCTGCCGGTTACCTGGCTGCCGGTACCGCGGCGCCGGCTGCCGGTTTCCCTGCCGGCTGCGGATTGCCTGCCAGTCACAGCACCGTGCTGGGACCGTCGGTCGGTCGACGCGTTCGACTGGGACGCAAGCCAGATGCATGCCGCGGGTGTCTGCCCGGTCGCTACGTGACTACCAGTCAAGCAGAGGACGGTCCTGGGCTACGCGGTTCCGGTTGGTGGCCGGTACGACCGACACGCGAAGCCTCCGCCCTGGTGGCCTATAATCCCAATTCCGCGCGACCTACGGTGTCGCGGCGGTCCCTTCAGTCGGGGCGTGGCGCAGTTTGGCAGCGCGCAGCGTTCGGGACGCTGAGGTCGGAGGTTCAAATCCTCTCGCCCCGACCAAACCCACCTGTGTGACCACCGGTCTCCAGCTGCGCCGGTAGGGCTGCGCCGAGACCGAGGGTAACGGCATCGGGTGTGAGTTGCGTATCGCATCTTCGTATAGCCCTCCACTTCGAGCTTGGTGAACAGCGCCGAGGCCAGTGCCTGGCGTCCTTCGGGTCCTGCGTCGTTCCACAGCGTCGGTAGCGAGCGCAGGTAGGCGACGACCTCGTCGGGCGCCATGCGCTGCTGCTGGCGTGGCTGTCTGGCCACCTGCTGCTCGGCATCGAGCCGCGCCATCGTGGCCTGCCAGGCGGCGACATCACGGGTCTTCGCGAGGCGCTGTGAGGCCTCCTCCCGCTCCCGCTCGATGCGCGCCAGCGTCAGCTCGTCGGGCTTCGCGAGGCCCTCGCCGTACAGCCGGACGATCTCGGTCATGGCCGCGTCGTCGAGCTCGCCGACCTTGCCGAGCAGCTCGCCCACCGCGTCCTCGTACCACTCCTGCGGGTAGCTGTGGCCCTTGATGCGCGTGTCGATGCCCTCGCGGTTGCGGGCACGCCGACAGCGGACGACCGGCTTCGCCGCCAGGAAGCCCTCGCACGTCGGCGGCGGATGCCGGTAGCGCCCGACGTCGCCGAAGAGGTACTTGCCGCAGCCGGCACAGCAGAGGCGCAGGGCGTAGCGGCCCTTCACGATGCGACCCGGTGTCCGGGTCCGCCGGCGCTCCCGCCGCGTCTGCACCGTCGACCACAGCGAGGGGTCGACGATCGGGCGCGATGGCGGCGGGCTCGCCGGTCCGGAGCCTGCCCGGCGTAGATGGGGTTGGTGAGGACCTCGCGACACGTGGGTCTTGGCGAGGCCGGTCTGGGCCGCCACCTCCCAGTCGGTGGAGCCCGGAGGCGGCGAGCTGGTACGCCCGGATGACGACCGCGGCCTGCTCCTCGTCGACCCGCAGGACCGAGGGCTTGCCCTCGCGGATGAGGCCGTAGGGCATCTTGTTGCCGCCGGGGACCCCGAGGCGTCTCCGCTTCGCGGCGTAGCCCTCGCTGACGCGCTTGCTGACAGCTTCCGGCTGTACGCCTCGGCCTCGTGGGCTTCGCGGATGAACTGGTCCCAGGACGAGGGGTCCGAGGACAGCAGCCGTTCATCGGCGAAGAGGACGACGACGCCCGGCGGTATGGAGATGGTCCTCGACCGCGATGAGCGTCTGCTTGAGGTTGCGCAGGAAGCGGCTGACGTAGCCCACGACGAGGACGTCGAAGGCACCACCCGGTGGCCGAGCCGATCATCGCCTCCCAGGTGGCGGTGCGCCAGGCCGAGGTCCAGCCCGAGGAGGCCACCGACCACTCCAGGCCGGCATCGACGAGGCCGTAGCGCTCGATGGCCCGGTCCTGCTGCTCGCGCTGGGCGTCGGGACCGAAGTTGTCCCACTGGCCGGCGGTCGACTCGCGGAACCATCGGGCCGCCCGCATCCCCGCGAGGTCGTCGAGCTCGCGGGGCAGCGTCCGCTTCATGCGGCGGTCCTCCGTGTCCGAGGGGCAGGGGACTGTACCTCGACCCCGCCGACGTTCGACGTCCCGGAGCGCGGCCACGAGGGCGAGGACGACGGGGTTCGGGTTCGGTCTCAATTCTTCACGGAGACGTACCCAAGGCACCAACCGGGCACCCGTCGTGCGGATGGCCAAGGTCAGGCGTGGTCCTCGACGAGCAGATTGAGGACGAGCCGGATGACGAGCTCCTTGTGGGACGGCTCGCTCTCGGCCACGAGCAGGGTCAGCGCGACGAGCGCCGTATCCGAGAACCGGGGCGCTCCATCGGAACGCAGCAGGGCACCGTTGCGTCGGAGGTACTCGAGGAACAGCAGCGAGGCGGTCCGCTTGTTGCCATCGGCGAGCGGGTGGTCCTTGATGACGAAGTAGAGCAGGTGAGCGGCTCGCGATTCGACCGTCGGGATAGAGCGGGTTCCCATCCCAGGTCTGCTCGATGTTCAGCAGGATCGACTCGAGCCCGTCGCCGCGCTCCTGCCCGAACAGTCCCGTGGCTTCGCCGCGCTCGACGATGTCGTCTCGCAGCATCCTGATGGCCCAACGCGCCGTCTCGATGTCGAGCGAGGCCGAGGGCTCGAGCGTCCGTGCAGGGGTCGCGGACAGCGCACCGTCGTCGTAGGCACGGAGGATGCGCCAGGTGCGCGCGTAGCGCTGGATGACGTCGAGGACCGCCTGCCCCTCGGCCGTGACGAGCTCCTGGCGCTCGAGCGTCGAGGCGAGCAGGGCGACGGCCTGGTCGAACTCGACGCCTCGAGCCAGCAGGCGCCGCTCATCGAGCGCGTAGCCCTGCAGGAGGTAATCCCGCAGGACCCCATTGGCCCAGATGCGGAACTGCGTGCCGCGCTTCGACTTGACCCGGTAGCCGACCGAGATGATGACGTCGAGGTTGTACCGTCGGATGCGTCTGCGGACCCGTCGCTGGCCCTCGGTCCGAACCATCAAGGATTCCTTGACGGTTGCCTCCTCGCTGAGCTCGCCTTCCTCGAAGGCGTTCCGTGCGTGCAGGCTCACGTTCGCGACCGTCGTCCCGAACAGGTCCGCCATCTGGCGTTGCGTCAGCCAGACCGTCTCGTCCTGCACGACGACCTCGACCCGGGGCCCTCCATCGGGGGCCTCGTAGACGACCACCTCGCCGCTCGTGGTCGTTCTCCCCTCCGTGTCGCTCATCGGTCAAGTCTCCGCGATTGGGTCCGTCTCCACAACCTGCAGCAGCGCCGAGCCCGAGCCCACGAATGGTCGAGCACGACCTCCCCCTGAGCGAGCTGTACTCGATCGGCGCCTGCCAGCTCACCGGCTTCTCGGTGAGGTGGACCATCTTGTTCGGGCTGACCTTCTTGACGGCCACAGGTCGGGCACGTTCGGGTGGCCCGAAGAAGCGATGGGCGGCGCCCTCGCTGCCAGCCGTAGAAGGCCCACTCGTGCGCGCCCATGAGGTCCTTGCGCGTGAGGACCGGGTGCTCCTTCACCCACACGATGGCCTGGCTGAAGTAGAGCCCGGCGCCACGGATGGCGATGGGGTAGTTGCCGGCGTTGCCGAAGCCACCCCAGATGTAGAAGGAGCCGCCCGGGCGCCAGCACGCGCGCCGCGTTGCCGAACCAGGCCGCCAGCAGCGCGTCGAAGGCCGCCTCGCTGACGAAGTCGTTGTCGAGCGGACGGTCCTTGGCGCGCATCTTGCGGTGCGTCGCCTGGGCCTTCTCGGGATGGCGCTCGAGATCGAGCTTCTGGTGGTGGCCGATGCCGCTCTTGCCGCGGGCCACGTCGAACGCCGCTGTGGTGCAGGCCCTGCGCGTCGAGGCGTCTTCACGCCGCGCTTCTTCTTGTCGCCCTGGCTCGCGAGCCAGTCCGCGTAGTCGCTGTCCCACTGGCTCGACATGCCCGCCGCGATGGCGTTGTTGCTGCGCGGCTCGACCCGCGCGTTGTAGGGCGGGTCGGTGAGGAGCAGGTCGACGGTGACCCCATCCAGCAGCCGGTCGAGGTCGGCCTCGGAGCCGGCATCGCCGCAGAGCAGCCGATGGTCACCGAGGAGCCAGAGGTCACCGGGCTGGGTGACCGCCTCGTCGGGCGGCTCGGGCACGTCGTCGGGGTCGACGAGGCCGTCCTTCGGCTCGGCCGGCGCCAGCGCCGCGAGCATCGCCGCGAGGGCCTCGGAGCCGACCGAGACCTCGGCGAGCAGCTCGCGCAGCTTCGCCTCGTCGGTCGTGGCCATCGCCGCGAGGGGATCGAGGCTGGCCAGCACGAGCCGCTCCTCGTCGTCGGAGAGGTCGACGTAG
>CAVORC010000032.1:0-30146 GCA_963698505.1 uncultured Chloroflexia bacterium
CTGCCGCCGAGCGCGTACATCGAGCGCCCCGATGCCGGCGTGGATGCGATCGACCAGCTGCACCTCGACTTCGACCTGTACGCCCTCGCCGGCAACGAGATCCAGCGCTACCAGTACGGCCGCCGGGACTGGATGTGGCGTCCCCAGGACATCGGGGGCACCGACTACCGGCTGCTCAGCGGCAGTGGGCGCCAGAGCACCGATGGACACCTCTACCTCTACGACGCGGCCGGCGAACGCATCGTCGGGCTCGGCAAGGCCGGCGGCGGCGCCCTGGCGCGCTGGCAGGTGGGCGATGGCTCGATGGCCGATGTCCGCGGCATGTTCGTCATCGAGGGCGGCCTGAACAAGCGCGGCCAGCGCAGGAACGACACGCTCGTGTGGGTCACCTCCAGCGGCCTCTACCAGGCCAGGCTGCGAGCACCGGGCGACAGCTGACCCGGCGCCGACCACAAGGCCGGCCGTAGACTCAGTGGATGACGTGGACCGCCGACCTGGCCCTCATCGAGCGAGAGGGACGGCGCATCATCGAGATCGGCCGTGGAGCGCCGGCCGCGACGGTGCCGCAGTACCCCACGTGGACGCTGCGAGACCTCGTGGTCCACGTGGCCGGTGTCCATGGGCGCACGGCCACGATCTGCCGGACGCTGCCGCGCGGACGCATCCCCACCGCCGAGCTCCCGGACGGGCGCGATGCCTTCGCTTGGGCCGACGAGCAGCTCGCCGCGATGCTCGAGGGCCTGCGGACAGCCGACCCGGATGCTGTGACGTGGACGTTCGTGGCCGACCCGTGCCTGCGCTTCTGGGGGCGGCGCATGGTCATCGAGACCGGCGTCCACCGCTGGGATGCCGAGTCGGCGGTCGGCGACCCCCAGCCGCTGTCGGCGGAGGTGTCGGTCCACGGCCTCGACGAGTTCGGCGAGCTGTACCTGCCGCGCCTAGGCGACGTCCCGGTCATCGAGCTCGGCGCCATCGACCTGGGCCATCACTGGCGCTACGGTTCGGGCACCCCGATAGCCACGGTCGAGGGCACCGCATCCGACCTCTTCCTGCGCCTGATGTCCCGACCTGGTGCAGCGCTGCCGCTCGAGTGGGAGCGAGCCGTGGACGCCCTGGCGTCGCCGGCCGACCGGTAGCCGATGCTGACGACGATGCGCCGGGGTCCACAGCTGCTGACCTACCCCGACTCGCTGGGTGGGTCCATCGCCGACATCGCGCGCTTGCTGCGAGGATCCCTGGCCGACCACTTCGCGGGAGTCCATCTCCTGCCGCCATACCCTTCGTCGGGCGACCGTGGCTTCGCGCCCATCGACTACCGACGCATCGACCCGCGCTTCGGCGACTGGTCTGACGTCGCCGACCTCGCCGGGGACCACGACGTGATGCTGGACCTGATGGTCAACCACATCTCCCGCCAGAGCCACGAGTTCCGTGACTTCGAACAGCACGGGCGAGCGTCGGCCTTCGCCGACCTGTTCATCACGCTCGACAAGGTCTGGCCCGACGGTGACCCACCGCCGGAGGATGTCGCGCGCATCTTCCTGCGCAAGCCGGACGACCCGTTCTCCGAGATCGTCATCGTCGATAGCGGCGAGCGCGTGCGCATCTGGACCACCTTCGGCTTCGGAGGCCGGGTCGAGCAGATCGACCTCGACCTGGCCTCGAAAGCGACCCGGCGGCTCGTCCGTGACTGGCTGGCGTTCTTCGCGCAGCAGGGCGTGCGCATCGTCCGCCTCGACGCGGTGGGGTACGTGGTGAAGAAGCCCGGGACCAGCTGCTTCATGGTCGAGCCGGAGATCTACGGTGTGCTCGACTGGCTCGTCGAGACCGCCGCGGACCTGGGCCTGACCCTCTTGCCGGAGGTCCACGACGTGTACCCCACCCACCAGAAGCTCTCCGCGCGCGGCTACTGGACCTACGACTTCGTGCTGCCCGGTCTGCTGTTGCAGGCGTTCATGCAGCAGGACGTGCGTCGGCTGGCCGAGCACCTGGCGCACTCACCGCAGCGGCAGTTCACCACGCTCGACAGCCACGACGGCATCCCCGTGCGACCTGATCTCGACGGCGTCCTGGCGCCGGCGGAGATGTCGGCACTGGCCAAGGCGGTGCTGGCGCGGGGCGGCAACGTCAACCGCATCCTGGGCGACACGGGCGGTGGCGTGGACGTGCATCAGCTCAACTGCACCTACTACTCCGCCCTCGGGGAGGACGACGATCGCTACCTTGCCGCCCGGGCGATCCAGCTCTTCGCACGGGGCGTGCCGCAGCTCTACTACGTTGGGCTGCTGGCCGGTGCCAACGACCTCGAGGCGGTGGAACGGACGGGAGAAGGGCGGGCCATCAACCGACACGACTACACACAGCCTGAGATCGATGCAGCGCTGCGGCGCCCTCTGGTGCGACGCATCCTGGAGCTGGTCCAGGTGCGGCAGGAACATCCGGCCTTCGAGGGAGAAGCTCGAGGTGGCTGTGGAGGACCGCTCGCGGTTGCGCCTGAGCTGGCTTCGGGCGAGCGATCGTGCCGAGCTGATGGCCGACCTGGCGACGGGCGAAGTCACGGTCTCCGCCTGACAGCCCACGGTGCCCGCCCGGCCCTCCGGTCGTCCGGGCCGTCATCGCCACGGCAGACAGGTACCATCGCCCGGGCGCGGTCGGCGAGATCACGAGTCGACGGCCCGCGACAAGAGGGAGCTCACATGCCGAACGGCAAGCCCAACATCCTCGTCCTGTGGGGCGATGACATCGGCTGGTACAACATCAGCCACAACAACCGCGGCGCCATGGGCTACCAGACACCCAACATCGACCGCATCGCCCGCGAGGGCGTCGAGTTCACCGACTACTACGCTCAGCAGTCGTGTACCGCTGGCCGCGCAGCCTTCATCACCGGCCAGAACCCGGTCCGCACCGGGCTGACCAAGGTGGGCATCCCCGGTGCCGAGGTCGGCCTCAGCGAGAAGGACCCGACCATCGCCGAGCTGCTCAAGCCGCTCGGCTACGCCACCGGCCAGTTCGGCAAGAACCACCTCGGCGATCGCGACGAGCACTTGCCCACCAACCACGGCTTCGACGAGTTCTACGGCAACCTGTACCACCTCAACGCCGAGGACGAGCCGGAACATCCCGACTACCCCAAGGACCCCGCCTTCCGCGAGCGCTTCGGCCCCCGCGGCGTCATCCACTCCTACGCCGACGGCCGCATCGAGGACACCGGCCCGCTGACGAAGAAGCGCATGGAGACCATCGACGACGACGTCACCGAGCGCGCCATCGGCTTCATCCGCGATGCCCACGCAGCCGGCACGCCGTTCTTCGTCTGGTGGAACGCCACGCACATGCACATGTGGACGCGCATCCCGGAGGAGAAGGAGGGCATCAGCGGCCAGGGCTTCTACAACGACGCCATGGTGCTGCACGACCTCAGCGTGGGCCAGCTGCTCGACGTCCTCGACGAGCTCGGTATCGCCGAGGACACCATCGTCCTGTATGGCACCGACAACGGCCCGCACTACAACACCTGGCCCGATGGCGGCATCACCCCCTGGCGCAGCGAGAAGAATTCCAACTGGGAGGGCGCCTACCGCGTCCCGTCATTCGCCAGGTGGCCCGGCAAGTTCGAGGCCGGACGGACGCTCAACGGCATCTTCACCCACCAGGAGTGGCTGCCGACGTTGCTGGCGGCCGCCGGTGAGCCCGACATCGTGGCCAAGCTGCAGGCTGGGTACCAGGCCGGTGACAAGACGTTCAGGGTCAAGATCGACGGCTACAACGGTATGCCCTACCTCCTGGGCGAGACCGACGAGAGCCCGCGTGAGTGGTTCTTCTACACCAACGACGATGGGCTCGTGGTGGCCATCCGCTACGGTGACTGGAAGGCCGTCTTCTACGAGCAGCGAGCCAAGACGCTGCAGCTGTGGGCGGAACCGTTCGTGCCGCTACGCCTGCCCAAGATCTTCAACCTCCGTCGCGACCCCTTCGAGCGCGCCGACGAGAACGCCAACAGCTACTGGGACTGGCTGTTGGAGCACGTGTTCGTGATCTACCCGATGCAGGCCCTCGCGGCCGAGCAGATCCAGTCGTTCCGCGAATTCCCGCCGCGGCAGGAACCAGCCTCCTTCAACCTCGACGCGATCATGGAGAAGATGCGGACCGTCAACGACGGAGGCCTGCACTGAGACGTGACGCCCTGCGGTGCTGGCCTCGCCTGAGGCGAGCACCCCTCGTCGCGACGCGGCTGGGACCGAGGCTGCCCTCGCGCGGCTAGCGCGCCATCACCTGTGCCACGGCCCGGTCGATGGCCGCACGCGACGGCAGCGGCCGGTCGCCGTGACAGCGCTTGAACTTGCGGCCGGAGCCACAGGAGCAGTCGTCATTGCGTCCACGAGCGGCATCCTCGGCGGCGTAGGCATACATGATCTCGGCCGCCGGACGGCCGGCCCGCAGCATCGCCTCCATGGCACGCATGGGCTTGCCCACGTGGCCGAAGAAGCGCTTGAAGCCGGCACACAGGTAGTTGTGGCCCGGCTCGCCGTAGGGATCCTCGCGGAACCGATCCTTGGGACAGCCGCCGTGACAGGCGAAGCGCACGTCGCACTCGCGGCAGAACCGTGGCAGCCGGTCTCGCTTGTCGAGACCGAACTGCTGCATCGCTGGCGACGCCACCAGGTCCAGCATGTGGGTCTGGTTGATGTTGCCCAGCTTGTACCTGGGCTCCACGAAGTGGTCGCAGGTATAGAGGTCACCGTTGTGCTCCAGCGCGGGGCCTCGGCCGCACGTCTCGGAGTGGATGCAGAGGCTCGGCGGAGCGCCCACGAAGTTGGCCAGGGTCACGTCGAACATCTGGACGTAGATGGAGCCCACGTCCCGGCGCACCCACTCCTCGAAGATGTCCACGAGGAAGTCGCCGTATCGCTGTGGGCCGATGGATCGGCCGGTCACCAGCGAGCCCGACTGCGTGTACAGCGGCCGACCCTCGACGTTGTCGCCCCAGCCGGCCTCGGCGATGTCGATAAGCTCGGGTGTGGCCCGCTCGATGATCGGGATGAACTGCATGAAGGACGCACCGACCTCGTCGCGGAAGAAGCGGTAGACCTCCTTGCCACGGTCTCCGTTGAGCTTGTGGACCGTGCAGAGGATGTTGAACTCGGCACCCGCCGCCTGCAGCAGCCGTGCCGCACGCATGACCTTGTCATGGGTGCCCTTGCCGCCCTTGTCGACGCGCTGCGCATCATGGATGTCAGCCGGGCCATCCATGGACAGGCCGATGAGGAACCCGTGCTCGGCGAAGAACGCCGCCCACTCCCCGTCCAGCTTGGTGCCGTTCGTCTGCAGCGTGTGCTCGATGATCTGGCCGGGGCGCCGATAGCGCTCCACGAGCGCCAGCGTGTCGCGATAGAACTCCAGGCCCATGAGCGTCGGCTCACCGCCCTGCCAGGCGACGGTGACGCGCTCGCTCCGATGCGACTCGAGCAGCTGTCGGATGTACTGCTCGTGGGTCTCATCGGTCATGCGGAAGGTGCTGCCCGGGTAGAGCGCCTCCTTGGACAGGAAGAAGCAGTAGGTGCAGTCGAGGTTGCAGATGGCACCGGTGGGCTTGGTCAGCACGTGGTATGCCGGTGGTGCTCCGGCGGGCGGCGGGTCGGGCAGCACAGGCAACGCGCGGGCCCCGAAGCGCTCGTCCGGCCCCCCGTCCGCCGACTGCGGCGGCCCCGTGACGACATCGCTGCGAGTGAAAGCGCGACTCGGGTCCATGTCGCAGAGCCTACAGTCCACGTACGCTTGGCGGGGATCACGAGTCGGAGGACTATCACCACATGAACCAGGCCAAGCTGCCGTCGTGGCGACCGGGAGCGTTGCGTGACGCCATCGAGGCATTCCTCGACGCCGCCGAGATGATCCCGGTCGAGCGTCGGGTCGCGGTGTTCGACCACGACGGCACACTCTGGTGCGAGAAACCGCGCTACGCCCAGCTGGAGTTCTATCAGCGCGAGCTACGGGCAGCGGTTGCAGAGCGTCCACGCCTCCGGGACCGGGCCGAGTACCAGGCCGTGCTGGACGGCGACCGCGTCGCGATCGGACAGCTGGGCCCAGTCAACGTGGCCCTGGCGCTGGCAGAGCTGCACCACGGCATGACGCCCGACGAGTACGACGCTCGCGTCAGTGACTTCTTCGCAACGGCACGCCATGCCGACCGGGGCGTGCCCCTCTCGCAGATGCGCTACCGGCCCATGCTCGAGCTGATCGGTGAGCTGCGCGCGCGGTTGTTCTCCGTCTACCTCGTGACCGGCAGCGGCACCGAGTTCGTGCGTGCCATCAGCGGTCCGTTCTACGGCATCCCGCCCGAGGGCGTGGTGGGCTCGCAGGTCGGCTACGAGCTGGACCACGCGGACGGAACACCCCGGCTGCGGCGCACGCGGGAGATCTTCGGCGACCCCAACGAGGGTGCCGCCAAGATCGCCAACATCCAGCGATCCCTGGGCCGTCGGCCCATCCTGGCGGCCGGCAACGCTGCCGGTGACAGCGAGATGCTCGAGTACGCGCTTGCCTCCGATGGGCCTGCCCTGGCGCTGCTGCTCCACCACGATGACGCAGAGCGCGAGTACGCCTATGAGAGCGTGGCCGAGAGCTTCGAGAGTCGAGAGCCCATCGTGGACACGGCGCGTCGCCACGGCTGGAACGTGGTCTCGATGCGCCATGACTGGGCGACGGTCTTCGCCAACGCCTGAGGGCCACGAACGACCCCCGGTCCACGAGGGACCGGGGGCTGTGCGGTCACGAGCGGTGGGAGGTCACTCGCGACCGCTGCGGGAATGAGTGGCGGGGCGAGCGGCATGACCGGTCACCCGGCGCGCTTGGCAGCACCTTCGGCCTGGCGGGCCTTGCCCTCGGCTTCGGTCTCGGGATCGTCGGTGGCGTTGCCCCACGCCTCCTGGGCCTTGCCGACGCCCTGATCGACGGCTCCTTCGGCCTCGCGCCTGGCCTTGGCCGTGGTCGCCTCGGCCTCGCCCTCGCGCTTCATCTCGTCGTCACCGGTCAGGTCGCCGACACCCTTCTTGATATTGCCCTTCGCCTCATCGATGCGGTCGCCCATCTGCGTTTCTCCTTGTCTGGCTGGTTGCGGCCGATAGGCCGGTCCGATGACGGTAGCCCGGGGCCCGCTTCAGCCATATGCGCCTCGCCGGCTGCCGCATTCCGGGCGCGTTACAGCGCGCGCCGCCGCCATCGTCAGGGCTCGCATCTTCACGAGCGCTCCCGAGGGATGCGTGTGATGGCCGCATGCTCGGCGCTGACCTCGTTCGCATCGATGGCGATGCGCGCCCGCATCTCGCCGGGCTCCTGCTCTGCGATCAGCGCTGTCGGGATCTCAAGGCGTCGGCTGGCGTGGTCGTCATCGCGGATGAGGAAGCGGTCCTTGTCGGCACCAAGCACCTGGCCCAGCGATTCACCGTCGCGGCTCAAGACTTCCCAGCCCGCCTGGACGAGGACCAGGTCTGGTGTGTCGTCGTGGAGTTCCATCATGCCGTCCTTTCCTGTGGACCGAGCATGACCGAGACCACCCGGCAGCGGCGCCGTACGCCGTGTGCCCGGACCTTGCGAGTCGATGTCAAGCGGCCGGATGCGGCACGGCCCCGTGACAAGACGAGCGCCGCCGCCGGTCATCCCGGCGGCGGCGCCTGATCGGCGAGGATCGCCCTGGCGCTACTCGGCCGCGGCCGCCGCGATCCCGACGGCGTCCTCCAGGGCGGCGATGCGCTCATCCTGCGTGGCGTCGTTCTCCTCCAGCGCCCGGATGCGATCACGGAACCGGTTGATCGTGTTGTCGATCCTGACGATGGCCTCCTCGTTGGCCGTGATGCGATTGCGGAAACGTCCGATGGTGGCGTTGATCTCGGTGATGGCTTCCTCGTTGGCGGCGATGCGGTTTCGGAGCCTGGTGACATTGACCGAGGCGAATTCCTCGTTCAACGTCGCGATCTGCGTCTCCGCGAGGTCGATCTGTGCCTGCAGGGTGTCAAGCGTCTCGATCAGGACCTCGATGTCGGTGGCGGTGATGTCGACCGTGGCCTCCGAGTACGCCAGCGAGGCCTCGCCATCGACGCCGGTCAGGACCAGCATGCCCGCCTCATCGATGGTCCAGCCGGTGACGGCGACCAGCAGTGGCAGGTAGGCGTCCTCGACCTCTTGCGCGGCTCCTTCGCAGAACTTCTGCGTGCTGCCGAAGGGCCCGGGGAAGGTCAGGCTGGTGTCGTCGATCACGTACGAGCCGAAGTAGGCGTTGCAGCCGGCCGAACCGGAGGCGTCGCCGTCGACCATGAGCAGCGTGACGTCCACCTCGGCAGGCACATCGGTGAGGATCCCCTCGGACAGATAGGACCCTAGCTGCCACTCGACCCCCTCAGCCGGCTGCGGGACAACCTCGACCTCATCCTGCGCCGATGCGAGCCCGGGCAGCGCGCTGATGATGAGTGCGGCACTCAAGATGGTGGCGACCGATCGTCGCTTGTTCATATCGCATCTCCTGTTGGTGAGTCGGGCCGTTCCTTCTTGAGCGACCTCCGCGTGTGCACTGCCATTCTGACACCGGGCTCGGGTTGGTCCGCGTTGCCCATAGCTCGGCTGGGGACGCGCTACGCTCAGCGACATGGAATACCGACGACTTGGCAAGACCGGATATGAGATCAGCGCCATCGGCTTCGGCGCCTGGGCCATCGGGGCCGACTGGGGGGCGGTCGACGACGACAGCAGCCTCGCGGCCCTGCATGCCGCGGCCGATGCCGGCGTCAACTTCATCGACACTGCCGACGTCTACGGCGACGGCCACAGCGAGCAGCTCATCCGCCGCTTCCTCGCCGAGCGCCACGGCGAGCGCATCTACGTGGCCACCAAGATGGGCCGGCGCGTCGAGCAGAAGCTGGAGAACTACACCCCCGAGGCGTTCGTCGCCTGGACCGACCGCAGCCGCGAGAACCTGGGCACCGACACGCTGGACCTGGTCCAGCTGCACTGCCCACCCTTCGACGTCTACTACACGCCGGAGCTCTTCGCTGCCTGCGACGAGCTGGTGTCCGAAGGCGTCATGCGCCACTACGGGGTGAGTGTCGAGAAGGTGGAGCAGGCGCAGAAGGCCATGGAGTATCCGGGGGTCGCCACCGTCCAGATCATCTTCAACATGGTTCGCCAGCGCCCCGCGGATCGCTTCCTCGACGAGGCCCTGGCCAACGACGTGGGCGTCCTCGCGCGGGTGCCGCTCGCCTCGGGTCTGCTCACCGGAAAGTACGACCAGGCCTCGACGTTCGCCGACGACGATCACCGCAACTACAACCGCGATGGGGCCGCCTTCGATGTCGGCGAGACCTTCGCGGGGCTGGACTACGATGCCGGCCTGGCCTTCGTGGCGGCCCTGAAGGAGCTGACACCGGCAGGCATGACCACCGCCCAGCTGGCACTGCGCTGGATCCTCATGCACCCGGGCGTGAGTGCCGCCATCCCCGGAGCCAAGACGCCCGAACAGGCCCGCGCCAATGCCGCCGCGGCCGACCTGCCCCCGCTCTCGGCCGAGCTCATGGACGAGGTCGCCGAGCGCTACGCGAAGTACGCCAAGTCGCTGGTGCACCAGCGCTGGTAGGCGGCCGGCGCCGCCCGCCGCGGCGCGCTTGACGAATCGCTGTGCCTGACCATAATCACTATCGTGACCATAAGCATCTCCCCGGGGCCGCAGACACGTGGCCGCTGACGACATCGTCGAGCAGATCATCGATGAGGCCGAGTCGCTGTTCAGCGCGCAACGGCGCGTCATCGCCAGGGTCTGGCAGGACCGCAGCATCAGCAAGCTCCAGATCCACCTGCTGATGCTGCTGCAGGTGCACGGCCCGCAGTCGATGAGCCAGCTCGCGGCGCTGGCCGACGTGGCCCTGCCGAACCTGACCGGCATCATCGATCGCCTGGAGGAGAAGGAGCTGGTGCGGCGCGAACGCGATGAGCCGGACCGCCGTGTCGTCACAGTCCACCTGACCACGCAGGGCGCTGCCGTCGTGGCCGAGCTGGAGTCGGTCCGGCGCGAGGAGCTGCGGCGAATCCTTCTCACGCTCGACCCGGACGAACAGCAGCTCTGCCTGCGGGCGATGCGCATCATCGCGCGTGCCGCCGTCGATCCCGAGGCGCCGACCACAGCCCGCTAGGGCGACCACCACGCCATCCCACACGAGGAACCGAACGCCACCGTCATGTCCATCCCTCACACGCCGACACTCGCCGAGCTCGACCCCGCACTCGCGCTGCCGCATCGCCGCAAGATGGAGATCCTCTTCGCGGTGCTGCTGGTCATCTTCCTGTCAGCGCTCGACCAGACCATCGTGGGCGTGGCGCTGCCGCGCATCGTCGGTGAGCTGGGGGGCACCAACGAGCTCTACACCTGGGTCATCACCAGCTACCTGCTCACGGCCACCATCACCGGCGTCTTCTACGGCAAGCTCTCGGACATCTTCGGCCGCCGGCTGATGCTGCTGTTCGGCGTCAGCGTCTTCCTCATCGGCTCGGCGCTCTCGGGCCTCTCCTGGTCGATGGAGAGCCTGATCATCTTCCGCGGCATCCAGGGCATCGGCGCCGGTGCCATCTTCCCAGTCTCCCTTGCGGTCATCGGCGACCTGTTCAACCCGCGTGAGCGTGGCCGCTACCAGGGCCTCTTTGGCGCCGTCTTCGGCATCGCGTCGATCCTTGGCCCTCTATTGGGGGGATGGCTGACTGACAACCTCAGCTGGCACTGGATCTTCTTCGTCAACCTGCCCATCGGCGCGGTCGCGCTCTACATCGTCTATCGCTATCTGCCGTCGGTCCATGGCGAGCCGCGCACGCGGAAGCTCGACTACCTGGGAGCCGCCGTGTTCACCGTGGGCGTGGTGTTCCTGCTGCTCGGCCTGACCAACAAGCAGTCTGCCGACTGGGGCTCGTTCGAAGTCGGTGGCTACCTCGTCATCGCCGCGCTCGTGACCCCCATCTTCCTGTTCATCGAGTCGCGCGCAGCGGAACCTATCGTGCCGCTGGACCTCTTCCGCATCCGTAACTACGCGGTGACGATCCTGGCCACCTTCCTGGCCTCCATCGGCTTCTTCGGCCTGGTCATCTTCCTGCCGCGCTGGTTCCAGTTCGTGAAGGACGTCAGCCCCACCGAGTCGGGCCTGCAGATCCTGCCGCTGCTGGTCGGTGTCATCACCAGCTCCATCGTCGCCGGCATCCTCGTGAGCAAGTCGGGACACTACAAGTGGATCGTCTCGGGATCGCTCGTGCTCATGACCGTGGGCATCCTGTTGTTCACCTTCCTCAACGCCACGACGGACCTCACGATGCTGTGGCTGTGGATGCTCATCGCCGGCCTCGGGGTGGGGCCCACGCTCTCGGTGTTCACCATCGTGGTGCAGTCGTCGGTGCCCTTCAGCCGCCTCGGCGTGGCGACCGGCAACCTGACGTTCTTCCGCCAGATCGGTGGCTCTGTGGGCCTTGCCATCGTGGGCACCATCTTCGCCGAGTCCTTCAGCTCTCGACTTGAGCCGTCACTCGGCGAGGCCGGCGTTCCGGCTGAGCAGGTCGCCATGGTCGGCCAGTTCGCCAGCGGAGGCAACGACCTGACACAGGTAGGTGGCCTGAGCCTGCCCGATCAGCTGGCGCAGGTCCCGCCGCTGCAGGGCTTCGTGGACCAGATCATCGCCGGCATCTACGATGCGTTCTCACTGGCCATCGCCGACACCTTCTGGTTCGGCCTGGGCGCCACCGTCGTTGCTCTCGTGGTGGTGACACTGGCGCTCAAGGATCAGCCGCTCAGGTACGGCGATGCCGTCGCACCGGCTGAGGCGGACACGGCTGAGCCGGTGCCGGCGAAGGCGATCTGAGACGAGTGAACGGAGCCAAGGAGGGGACGATGAAGGTTGGCCTGATCACGCCACAGGGCTGGAAGGGCGAGTACGACGGCTGGGATCCGGCTGAGGCCTGGGCCCGCACCATCGAGCTGGCCGTCCAGGCCGAAGAACTCGGGTTCGAGTCGCTGTGGGCCTTCGACCACTTCCACACCGTGCCCGTGCCCACCGATGAGATCACCTTCGAGTCGTTCTCGCAGCTGTCGGCCCTGGCCATGGCCACCGAGTCGGTCCGTCTTGGCCACATGGTCATCTGCACGGCCTTCCGCAACCCGGCGCTCACGGCCAAGCTGGCGTCCACCATCGACGTCATCAGCGGCGGCCGCTTCGAGCTCGGCATCGGGGCCGGCTGGAAGAAGGACGAATGGCTCGCCTACGGCTACGGCTTCCCGCCCATCGGCGAGCGCATCGACACCTTCGAGGAGCACCTGGAGGTCATCACGCGCATGCTCGCGCCGGGACACGCCAGCTACGAGGGCAAGCGGGTTCACGTTCGCGACGCCATCAACGAGCCGCGGGGCATCCAGCAGCACATCCCGCTCATCGTCGGGGGCAACGGACGCGTGCGCACGGCCGGCCTGGCGGTGAGGTTCGCCGACGAGCTCAACCTTGTCTTCCTGCAGCCGGACGAGGTGGCCGAGCGCATGGCCGAGGTCCGCGGCAAGTGTGAAGCGGCTGGTCGCGATCCGGCTAGCTTGCGCTTCTCGGTCTACACCCTCGATGAGGATTTCACGCGGGCTGGCCAGAAGCGCGCGGACCTGGTCGCCGCCTTCGCTGACATCGGCGTGGATCGCATCATCTGCTTCCCCACCAAGCTCGAGCCGACGACCGAGTCGCAGGCCCGCTTCGCCGAGGACTGCCTCGTGGCCGGCATCACGCTCGACGGGCCCTAGCGTGTCGACGCTCCGCGTGCGTGCGGTGACAGCCGGTCTCCTGCTCCCGGCCGTGCTCGCCCTGGGGGCCCTGCCCGCTCTCGCCGTCGAGCAGCCGGCGGGACCGACGGTGGTGGTGGCGGCACCCGATGATCCGGCTGTGCGGGCCGCCCTGCGCTTCCCATCGGGCTGGCGCCTGGAGGCCCCCAGGGATGAGCTGACACCGCGCTTCATCAACGCTGTCGGCATCGACCAGCGCTGTGAGTTCGGGACCCGGCGTTCCGAGCTCCCCGATCTGGCCGCCGACGTGGACGACTTCGTCGTGGGCCTGGCCCCGGGTTCCGGCTTCATCCTCATCGAACGCGAAGCGGTGGTGCTGCCCGCCGGGGCGGCCGAGCGCGTCGACTTCGCGGCCAACGAGGACGGGGGTCGCTGGTCGGTCTACTCGGCCTGGAGCGACGGCTACGTGCACGAGCTCTGGTGCCGTGGCGACGAGCTGCCCGACGACCGCTGGCTGGCCATCGCTGAGACGCTGGACCCGGAGCCCGATGAGACGCTCACCAGTTCCCCCTTCGACGCGGTCGTGTCGCGCCCGGACGCGGGTGTGGCCATGAGCTTCCCCGAGGCCTGGCATGTCCGTGGCAGCTCCACCAACCAGGGGCTGCTCTACGCCACCAGCGACACGGCCGTCTGCGCACTCAGCGACTACAGCACGCTGGCGGAGACGAACGGCTGGGCCACGGTCGACGACATGCACGACGAGTACGTGGCCATCGCCGACGAGCGGGACGACCTGCTCGTGAATCAAACGGACTACCTCGACTTGCCCGCCGGACGCACGGGATTGGCCGATATCAGCTTCGACGACGGCACGCGGGCCGTTCGCTACTCGTTCGGAGATGGACATGGCCGCCTGTTGGCGCTGTTCTGCGTGGGCGAGCTCACGCCTGACGACCGCTACCTGTCCCTGGCCGCATCGCTGGAGTGGCTTCCGGAGGGCTGATCTGGCCACCGCCAGCGACGTCTGGCTGCGCTATGGTCGGCCGGAGGCGCCACGGCGGCCAGCGGAGCCCCGTTCCCAGGGGGTTCGGGGACGACGGCGAAGGCTGACAGCAGCGGGGTAGACATGCAGGTCGACATCAGCCACATCGAACAGTGGTTCTCACAGAACCTCGTGCTGCTCCTGCTCGTCGTCGCCATCCTCATGGTGCTGTACGCCTACTCGGGACGCATGGTGAAGACCGTGGTGCGGCGCACGCTGCGCGCGACGGAAGGCGACTTCAGCGGCACAGGCGTCGAGGACACGGAGCTGCAGAAGCGCGCCGACACCATCGTGTCGTTGGTCACGACGCTGATGCGCGTCTCCATCCTGTCCATCGGCATCCTCATCGTGGTCGGCCTGCTGGGACTCTGGAGCGTCCTCGTGCTCGTGGGCCTGTTCCTGGCCGGTGTCACCATCGCCGGCCAGGCGATCGTGCTGGACTACCTGATGGGCATCCTCATCATCGTGGAGGGGCAGTTTTTTAAGGGCGACAACATCGAGATCGGCAACCTGGCCTGGAGCGGCACCGTCGAGAGCGTCGGCTTGCGACGTACCGTCATCCGCGGCGTCGATGGCACGGTCTACTCCATCTCCAACGGTGAGCTGCGGCTGGTCGCCAACCGCACCCGGGTCTATGCAGCCGCGGAGGTGCGCGTGCGTGGCATCCGCCAGGGCGACCTCTCGCGGGTGCTGCAGATCATGGAGCAGGTAGGGCAAGGCGTAGCCGCCGATGCCGAGTTCGTGGCGGCCATCCTGGAGGCGCCGACGCCGCGCTTCGTGGATGACGCCGACGAGCTCGGGAGCACCGCGGTGATGCGGGGCAAGGTCGTGGCCAGCGAGCGCTGGCGCATCGCCACGGAGATCCGGGTCCGGCTCGACTCAGCGCTCACCGATGCCGGCATCGAGCTCAACCGCCGGGCGGTGGCGCAGGGCCTCCGCGCGCCGGGCGATCAGCCGACCCGGATGTCGGCAGACTGATCGCTCGGCACCCTAGGCCTCCGCGTCGGCGCGAAGGGTGAACGTGCGACCGACGGTGCCGCTGCGTTGCAGGTCGATGATCCACATCGAGCCGAAGCCGCCGGAAGCAGGGTGGGGCTCAGTGGGCCACGACGACACTCGAGCGCGTCGGGTCCGATGGCACTTGACGCGCGCCCGACGCGACGCCGAGACTGGACCCCATGGATGAGGACGCTTCACCACAGCGTCGGGAGGCCTCGCACAACGCGGGAGCGTTCCTGGGTCCCTACGGCACGTTTCCCGCTGCCCTGCACACGCTGAGCGACGAGGTGGCGCCGGAGCCCGCGGAGCTGGAGATCGAACGTCGCGGCCCCGAAGCGTATCGTCCATCACGCTCACTGCTCGAGGTGTTCATGGCGTGGATCAGGGGCACGCCCAAGTAGCGCTGCTCGAGCGCTGCGGCCCTGACTACTCAGCTTGCGGCATGCCGTCGACGTTGTTCCGCTCGCGGATCCGATCGCACAGCGTCAGACACTGGAACGTCTCGCTGGCGCCCTTCAAGCGTTGCTTCGGATCGCCTCCACCAGCTCTGACTTCTTCATCCTGCTGCGACCGCTGATATCGAGTTCGCGCGCGCGGTTGTAGAGCTCGTCCCGCGTTCGATCCTCCAGCCGCGTGTTGGGGTTACCGGTGCCCGAGGTCCGGCGGTTGGGCGTGCGGCCCTCTTCTCGGCGTCGCTTGTTGACGGTGCGCGCAGCGATCTCCTGGGCCTGGGCATCGGAGCGCCCGCGCTGCTTGGTGCTCTCCTTGACGTGTTGATACTGTCGCTCGTCTTTGTCGCTCCACTCAGGCATCGGGATCGTCCTCCTCGCGAGGTCGCGATGGCATCGCGCGGCCTGCCGGTGGCATGCCCTCATCTCCCGCGCGCTCCTGCTCCAGGAGCTCGAGGCGGCGAGCCTGCGCGTGCTTCAGCTCGTCGGGCGCCGCCTGGTCGCTGGATGTATCTTCGGTCGTCTCCTGCTCCAGCTCGGAGGGAGGCTGCTCGGGCGTCAGCTGCGCGTAGCTCATCGATCCGATCCTCTGAGGTGCCTGCGGTCAAGTGGTGGTGTGGGCCCGCTGCGGGATGGGTGCAGCAGCGGGCCCACGAGTGGCACGGCGGGTGCGCAGGACCACGAAGCCCGGGAGGCCGGTGGTGCTCACGCGGGACGCCGTGAAGGCATCGTCGCGGGCGGCGCGCTACGGCTGCGCGCCCGCGGCGCACCGTCGTCGTTGCAGCGGCCTCTCAGCCCCAGTCCCCAGCGGCGCCGGAGGGCGCCGCAATGCGTCTGAGATGCGACGCCACCCCGGCGGCAGCGCGCCCGATACCGACCCGTGCCTAGTGTGCTGGCATGTCCATCCGCGCCATCTGGGTGGGCACTCCACCGTAGACAAGAAGGGAGAGCCATACCGTGTTGGGCTTGGCTGCACTGTTCCTCGTCGTCGCCCTGCTGGCAGGGCTCGCAGGCTTCTCAGGCTTCGCCGGCGACCTGGCGTCCATCGCCTGGATCCTGTTCATCGTCTTCATCGCCCTGTTCGTCATCAGCGCCGCCGCGAACATGCTGCGCGGCCGAGGCACGACCACCACCTGACCGCGGTCCACCACCTGACAGCGGAGCTTGGAGACGACGCATGACCACGGACACCATCGAACGAACCCAGGACGAGATCGCGCAGGGGTACCAGCAGGACGAGCAGGGCCTGCCGGCCCAGATCGAGCGCCAGGCACGACGGGCGGGCGCGGGAGCCGAGCGCACGCTGGCTCGCACCGATCGTCGAGTCGCGCTGCTGGCGCTGCTGGCGCTGCTGGCGCTGACGGTGCTGCTGGCGCTGCTGGCGCTGCTGGCGCTGCTGGCGCTGACGGCGCTGACGGTGGCCGCCGTGGCCATCGTGGTCGTCCTGAGCGCGCAACGCCGGGATAGCGGCCCGCGAGCGACTGCCGCTCGACGCCTGGAGGAGTACGCCCAGCAGGTCGGCGAACGCCTGGAACAGGTGGGCGACCACCTGCCCACGTCCTAGGCCCCGGATCGGCAGATGAGGAAGGACGCCGGATGACCGTGCTCGCGAACGCCAGATCGCGCCTCGCTGATGCCGTCGAGACAGGGCCGCTGGGCCGTGTCAAGCGCATCGTGGTCTCCTTCGTGCGCGAATTCCTGGACGACGACGTGATGGGCCTCTCCGGCGAACTGGCGTATCGCTGGCTGTTGTCCATCTTCCCGCTGGCCATCATGATCGCCGCGATCTCAGGCTTCGCCGCCCAGAGCCTGGGAGTTCAGGATCCGACCGGCCAGCTGCTCGACGCGGCCGGCTCGTCGTTACCGCCGGAAGCGGCGGCGACCCTGCGACCACAGCTGGAGCGCATCCTGCAGAACCAGGATGGCGCACTGCTGTCGCTGGGCTTGCTGCTCTCGATCTGGGCAGCCGCATCCGGCATGAAGGCCATCATCAAGGGCCTCAACCGCGCCTACGACGTACGGGAGACGCGGCCCTTCTGGCGCCAGAACCTGGTGGCGCTGTCGCTGACGCTGCTGCTCGGCGCCGCGATCGTGCTCTCGTTCATCGCCCTGGTGGCCGGACAGGTGGCAGCACAGGACATCGCCGCCTCCCTGGGCCTGCGCGAGGCGACCGCCCGCGTCTTCGAGGTCCTCCCGTACCCGCTGGCGATCCTGGCTCTCGGCGTGGCGTCCTGGTTCCTCTACTGGGCAGCGCCGGCCCGCCGCCCGGCCAAACGCTGGGCCCTGCCGGGCGTCGTCGTGTTCGTGCCCGGCTGGATCATCGCGACCGTCCTGTTTTCGTTCTATGTCGCCAACTTCGGGTCGTACAGCGACACCTACGGTGCCCTTGGCGGCGTCATCGTGCTGCTGCTCTGGTTCTACCTGACCGCGCTGATCCTGCTCGTGGGCGGCGAGCTCAATGCGGTGCTCGAGCAGGAGTACGGCAGTCGGCTGTCGAGTGCTGACCCGGACGCCGGCGAACGCCCAGGGGACAGCTCGGGCCACAAGAGCGTCGCTGTGGGAGAGCCCCTGGCGCGTCCGGGCAGTCGCTCCGGTGACTGACGCCGGGTCGCGTAGCCAGCTCTGGCTGTGGTCGGTCCGCGGCGCTGGGCTGGGCTCCGGCCTGCTGCTGGTGGTGCTCGTGGCGCTGGTGGCCCAGGCGGCCGTCAACGTCATCGTCATGGTCGTGGTCTCGCTGCTGCTCGCGTCGTCCGTGGACCCGCTGGTTGCCGCCATCCGCGGTCGCCTCGGGATCTCCAGGGTGCCCATCATCCTGGCGCTCTACATCCTGGTGATCGTCATCACCGTCGTGCTGGTGCTGCTGCTGGTGCCGGCAGCGGTGAGCGAGGCGACCAATCTCTCGGGCCGCCTGCCCCAGATCGTCGCCGACGCGCGAACGTGGGCCGAGGGCCTTGAGCCGGCCATCATCGGGACGACCCTGACGCGACTGCTCAACACGCTCGAGTTCACCCTGATGCGCAGCGGCTTCACCAGCCCCGATCCCGACATGATCGTCGAATTCGGACTGACCGCCGCCGACGCCGCGCTGGCGGTGATGAGCGTGGCCACCATGGTCTTCTTCTGGCTCATCAGTCGCGAGACCATCCAGCGCTTCGCCCTGGCCCTGCTGCCGCTCTCCGAGCGACAGGCGGTGCGCGCGGCGTGGGACGACATCGAAGGCCGCATGGGCTACTGGGTCCGTGGTCAGCTGACATTGATGACGGTGGTGGGAGTCTTCACCACGGTCGCCTACCTGCTCCTGGGCCTGCCCAACGCGCTGCTGCTGGGCGTCTTCGCCGGGCTGGCTGAGATCATCCCCATCATCGGCCCGGCCATCGGGGCCGTGCCGGCGCTCATCTCGGCGTTCGTGGCGGGTGGACCCGAGCTGGCGCTGCTGGTGGCAGGCGTCTATGTCGTCATCCAGGTCGTCGAGGGCCAGATCCTCGTGCCCATCGTGATGAAGAACGCCGTCGGCCTGCCGCCCTTCGTGGTCATCGTCAGCCTCCTCGTCGGTGGTGCGGTCGCCGGGATCGTGGGCGCGCTGCTGGCAGTCCCCGTGGCCACGGCGCTCGGTGCCGTGCTGGAGAATGCGCAGGCACGGCGTCGCTCGGTGGCGCTGACCACGCTCGACATCAACAGGGCTGAAGACGGGGACGACGAGCAGCCCGACGATGGCGATCACCGCGAGGACAGCCCGCGAGAGTCAGCGGCACCGGATGGCGCAGGCGCGAGGTCGTGACGGTCACCGGCGTGGGCTTCCTGGGCTTCGGCTACGGGCTGTACGTCCTTTCGGCCGGTGGCGCGCTCATCCTGTTAGCCGTGCTGCGGGTCGTTGGGCGCATGGTGCACGACGCCCCCTCGGGCGACTGACAGCATCTGGTCGCCACGGTCCTCTTGACAGCGGGAGATACCGTCCCTCCCGATCAGCCTCAGGCGTTCGCAGTGGAAGTCATGACTATGTCACGCTCATCTTCCCGGTCGGTGGGCCCAGGGCGCGCCCCCTCCACCCGTTGACCACTGCGGCTGCCACATGACCACCGCCGACGCCGAGCACCGCGATCCTGTCGACCCAGTTGCGCTTCGCGCCACTGCGACGGATGACGTTCACCTCCTGCGCCGGGCGCTGGAGGCTGCCGGGACGGGGTTGTGGGAGCTCGACCCGGATTCGGGCATCGTGCACATGTCCACGCTTCTGCAGCGCATGCTCGGTGCGCCCTCGACGGAGCCGCTGAGCGCAGAGATCCTCGGCGCACAGTTCGCGCCGGACGACGCGGAGGGTGTGCGTGCAGCCGTCGACGAGGCTCTCGAGAGCGATGGCTCGATCTGCATCGACGTTCGCATCCAGCGCTTCGACGGTGAGCGCTGCTGGCTGCAGATCGCCGGGACCGTCCAGCGCCACCCTGACACGGGGCAGGTCGGTGGCAGCGGCATCGCCATCGACATCACCGAGCGCAAGCGAACCGAGCAACGGCTGTCGGTCTCCGACGCGGTGGCACGGGTCATCGCGCGAGCGGACACGCTCGACGAGGCCCTGCCGGACATCCTCGCCGCCATGGCAGCCGGGGCGGAGATGGACATCTGCACGCTCTGGCTGCCGAGCACTGAGGCAGACGTCCTGACCTGTGTCCATGTGCACGTCATGCCGGCGGCCCAGGAGCGATGCGAGCGCTTCGTCCGCCTGACGACGGCGGCCCGCTTCAGGCAGGGGGACGCCCTCCCCGGCTACGTCTGGCAGACACGCGAGGCGACCTGGCTCGAGACGATCGCCCCGGGCACCGGGTTCGGGCGTGCCGAAGCCGCGATGGAAAGTGGCCTGGCCAGCGGTGGCGCCATCCCGTTGCTGGCCGGATCCGTCTTCGTGGGCGTGGTGGAGCTGTTCGCCAGCCGCCCTACGCCGCTCGACGAGCCGCTGCTCGAGACGCTGTCGGGCCTGGGCCGGGAGGTCGGACAGTTCGTGCAGCGGACGCGCGCAGAGGCACGCCTGCGGGCGAATGGTGCACGGCAGCGGCTGCTCGTCGAAGTCCTCCAGAAGCTTCGCGATGCCCCCGACGCCGACAGCGTCATGCGAGTGACCTCGGAGGCACTGTGCCGGCACTTGCGCGCCGATCGCGTGGGCTTCCACGAGATCCGCGATGAGCACATCGTCACGCTGGCCGGCTGGGGCACCGAGGGTCACGCACCCCTCGACGGCCGCTGGCCGCTCGAGTCGATCGGCCGCGCCTTCCTCGATGAGGTCGCCAGCGGCCGACCCATCGCCTTCAGCGACAGCACCAGCGACCCACGGCTGGACGGCACGCACGTCCGGGGCATCGAGGACCGCGCCGGCATCAGCGTGCCCATGCTGCGAGGCGGTCACTGGAGCGGCGGCGTGTATGTCCACGCCGATGCGGGCCGGGTCTGGACGCGCGCGGAGATCAGCCTGGTACGCGAGGTGGCCGAGCACGCCTGGGACGCTGTCGAGCGACTGCGCGCTGAGGTCGCACGTCAGGAGAGCGAGGCGCTCGCGCGCACGATCGCGGACAACTCCACGCAGGCGCTGGTACTGATGGATCAGCGGGGCTATGTGCGCTTCGCCAACGCTGCCTGCCTGGAGATGACCGGATATGAGGGCGACGAGATCCGCGCCCGGCCGCTGCACGAGCTCATCCACCACCACCATCCCGATGGACGCCCGTACCCCATCGGCGATTGCCCCATCGATCGCGCCCTGCCCGAACTCGTGGCGGTCCGCGAACACGAGGACGTCTTCTTCCGCAAGGATGGCAGTGCCTTTCCGGTCCACTGCGCGGCGAGCCCCGTCATCCGGTCCGGGCTCCCGGATGCGACCATCATCGAGATCCGGGACGTGTCCGCCAGCCAGGCCGCGGCGCGAGCGCTGGCCGAGAGCGAGCAACGCTTCCGAGGCACCTTCGAGAACGCCGCGGTGGGCATGGCACACGTGGCGCTCGATGGCCGCTGGGTGCGCGTGAACCGTCGGTTGTGCGAGTTCACCGGCTACAGCGAGCCGGAGCTGCTCGCGCGCACCTTCCAGGACATCACCCACCCCGACGACCTCAAGGCAGACCTCGAGCAGGTCGATGCCGTGCTGCGCGGCGATCTCGAGACCTACAGCATGGAGAAACGCTACCTGCGCAGGGATGGTGAAGCTGTCTGGGGCGAGCTCACCGTGTCGCTGGAGCGGGGAGCGGACGGTATGCCCGACTACTTCATCGCCGTCATCAGCGACGTCGCGGCACGCAAGCTCGCAGAGTCGCGACTGAAGGCGGCGCTGGCGGTCAAGGAGGACTTCCTTGGCCTCGTGTCACACGAGCTGCGCACTCCGATGACCGTGATCCTGGGCCTGAGTGACGTGCTCGCCTCAGGCCGGGTGGACCAGGCCCGGGCGAGCGACATCGCGAGTGATATCGCCGATAGCGCGCGCGAGCTCAATGACCTCATCGAGTCGATGCTGCTGCTCGCGCGCATCGACAAGGACGAGCAGGCCGCGCGCGAGCCGGCCGTCCTGAGGCACGTCGCCGAGGAGGCTGTTGCGCGCCAGCGAACGCGCCACCAGAGCCGGCGCTATGAGGTGGTTGGCGGCGATGGTTCGATGGTGGAGGCCAACCCCGGGCTGCTCGACCGGGTCATCACCAACCTGCTGGTCAACGCCGCGAAGTACTCCGTCGCCGAGGGAGATATCCGGGTGGTGCTGGAAGCCACGGATGCAGAAGTGCGGGTGCACGTCATCGATGCGGGGCCGGGACTCAGCGATGCGGAGCTTGCCCAGGTCTTCGAACCGTTCTACCGGGCCTCGGAAACGGCCGCTGCGCCGGGCATCGGCCTCGGCCTCTCGGTCGTGAACCGCATCGTCGAGTCCCTCGGCGGACGCACCTGGGCCCAGGGACATGAAGGCGGCAGCGACTTCGGATTTGCGCTGCCACGCCACGAGCCGGAGGACGGCTGACTCGCCGTCCTCCGCACGCCGGACCTGGTTGACCATGGACCTCAGGCCGGGGCAGCCGTCTTCAAGAGCAGGGGCCGGCCCACGGTGGCCACGTCCAGGCGGTCGATCACCAATGCCGGGTCGTCGGACCAGCGATCGAACAGCTCATCGTTGAGGACCAGGCCAAGATCCTCCGACAGGGCCTCACGATCGAACTCCCGCAGCGTGCCGGCGAACTGGACCACGTCACCCTGCTCATAGGTCGCCCCGACCGGCAGCGGGATACCGGTCGTGGTTCCCAGGCCGTAGCCACGGATGAGCGCGGAGGGGGCGAGCAGCACGAGCACGTCGTCGGCCGCGGTGTCGCTGCCGATGGCCAGGGCGCGGTCGGTGAGCAGCTCCTCGATGCGGCCGGTGACCACGACGCGGTCATCCATCAGGGCGGCCGGATCGTCGACGATGTCGGCCACGCTCGCGGTCTGTGTCTCGGCGGGATCGTCGCCCCCGAAGAGCAGGGCGGTGTCAGCGACCGCCCCGTGAGCGCTGGGTGATGCTGTCAGGCAAGCCCATGCTCGCTGCCGCGCCGCGACGTGCGCGACAGCGCTATACGGCTGTGCCTTGCAGCCCCGTGGCAGCGTGGTGGTACGCTCGTGGACGTGGGCAGGCACGTCGAGACGAAGCGGGGCTGATGGCAGCTCCATCGCTCGGCGAGACCTCCGTGGAGCAGCGCCTGCGGGAAATCCTGGGGACGCGCCTCCAGTCGGACGCCGGGACTCGTTCCCTCTACACCTCGGACGCCTCGCTCTACCGTGCCCTTCCCGCGCTCGTCGCCGCGCCCGCCGATGCAAACGAGTTGGCCGCGATCGTGCGCATCTGTGGCGAGACCGGGACGTCACTGACCATGCGCGGCGCCGGCACCAGCATCGCCGGCAATGCGCTCGGCCACGGCGTCGTTGTCACCACCCGCGGGCTGGACCGCATCCTGGAGCTCAACCCTGACGAGGGCTACGCCATCGTCGAGCCGGGCGTCGTGCTCGACGACCTCAACGCCGCTGCGGCCGCACACGGACTGCGCGTGGGTCCTGATCCCTCGACCCACAGCCGCTGCACGGTCGGTGGCATGGTCGCCAACAACGCCTGTGGCTCCCACTCGGTGGCGTGGGGCACGACCGCGCAGAACGTGCTGGCGCTGGACGTGATCCGGTCCGACGGCTCGCGGGTGCGGCTGAGCGGACCCGACGCGCCCGAGCGCCCGGCCGATCCCGACTGGCCCGCGCCGCAGGGCAGGCTGGCGGCCGCTCTCGAGGCCTTCGCGGAAACGCATGCCGAGCTCATCCGCGGTGAGCTGCCCCCCTGGCCACGACGGGTGTCGGGCTACGCCCTCGACTGGCTGCTGCCGGAGCGCGGGCCGGGCCTTGCGCGGGTCATGGCCGGGACCGAGGGCACGTGTGCGGTGCTTGCGCGGATCACCCTGCGCCTGGTGCGCCCACCCACGGCGCGAGCACTGCTGGTGCTGGGGTTCCACGACGACATCGAGGGCGCCGACAGTGTGCCGCATCTGCTCGCGGCCGAGCCATTCACCGTGGAGTCGCTCTCGGCCGAGTTGCTCGCCCTGGCTCATGCTGACGCGGCGGTCATGGGACTCCCAGCCGGTGGTGCCTGGTTGCTGGTCGAGGCGCGCGGCGACGACATCGCAGCAGCTCGTGAGCATGGCGAACGACTCGCTGCCACTGTCGGCCGGACGCTCGACTCCCCCTCCGTCCGCTTCATCGAGGATGCGCGCATCCAGGGGGCGCTGTGGAAGATCCGCGAAGACGGCGCAGGTCACTCGAACCGACTTGCCGACGGCACCCGGGCATGGCCCGGCTTCGAGGACTCCGCCGTCCCGCCCCAGCGCCTCGGCGCCTACCTCACCGAGCTGCGCGCCCTGCTGGGTCGCCACGGCATGCAGGCGATCTCGTATGGCCACTACGGTGAAGGCTGCATCCACCTCCGCGTCGGCTTCGGCCTCGACCAGCTCGGCGGCGCCGAGCGCTTCGAACACTTCATGTCCGATGCCGCCGACCTGGTGGTTCGACACGGTGGGTCGCTGTCCGGTGAGCACGGCGATGGCCGCTCCCGAGGTCCGCTCCTGGCGCGTCAGTTCAGCGCCGAGCTGATCGAGGCCTTCGGCGAGTTCCGGCGCATCTGGGACCCGCTGGGCACACTCAACCCGGCGATCATCGTCGAGCCGCCGGCGCTCACCGCGGACCTGCGCGCCACCGCGCCGACGATCCTGGCCGTGCAGCCGAGCCAGGCCTTCAGTCACGACGACGGGGACTTCCGCGCTGCCGTCGATCGCTGTATCGGCGTGGGCCGCTGCGTCTCCACGCAGGGCTCGACCTTGATGTGTCCCAGCTTCCGGGCCACACGGGACGAGCGACACTCGACACGCGGCCGCGCCCGGCTGTTGCAGGAGATGATGGTCGGTAGCCTGGCGAACGATGGCTGGGGCTCGCGTGAGGTCCACGAGGCGCTGGACCTCTGCCTCGCCTGCCGCGGTTGCGTCTCGCAGTGCCCCACCAGCGTGGACATGGCCGCCTACAAGTCCGAGTTCCTGGACCACCACTACCGCCGGCGCCTGCGCCCGCTCTCGCACTACTCGCTGGGCTGGCTGCCGCTGTGGCTGGCGTTGACGTCGCGCATTCCCTGGCTGGTCAACGCGCTGACGCGCTCCCGGCTCACGGGTCGCCTCTTCACGCTCGCCGCCGGCATCGCCCGGGGTCGCAGCATCCCGCCCATCGCACCCCGTAGCTTCACGCGCGAGCACCGTCATCAGGCGCGGCGGCAGCGTGAGCACGGCCGGGTCGTGCTCTGGCCGGACACGTTCAACAACCACCTCACGCCGCAGGTGGCGCACGCGGCGGTACGCGTGCTGGAGGCGGCCGGATATGAGGCCATCGTCCCGGGACGTTCCGTCTGCTGCGGCCTGACATGGCATACCACCGGACAGCTGGGCATGGCCAGGAGGGTGCTGCAGCGCTCGCTGGCGGCGCCCGAGCTGCAGGGCGAGGAGCCAGTGGTCGTGCTCGAGCCGTCCTGCGCCACGATGCTGCGATCGGACCTGCCGCAGCTGCTCCCGGACGACCCTCGTGCGCACGACCTCGCCGCGCGCGTGACGACGCTGGCGGAGCTGCTCGACCGCGTGGAGTACGTCGGCCCGGCCGCCAGCAGCACGTCATCTCCCATGATCGCGCAGCCGCACTGTCACCAGCAGGCCGTGCTGGGACTGGACGCCGACCGACGCGTCTGTGAGCGCAACGGCATCGCCGTGGGCACGGAGCTTGAGGGCTGCTGCGGGCTGGCGGGCAACTTCGGCGCGGAGGCTGGACACGAGGACATCGCCCAGCAGGTGGCCGAGCTGGAGCTGTTGCCGGCCCTGCGGCGTGACCCGGATGCACCGCTGCTCGCCGATGGCTTCAGCTGTCGCACCCAGATCGACTTCGTCTCCGGCCGGCGCGCGCACCATCTCGCGGAGGTGCTGGCCGAGCGCCTGGAGCCGGGCGCGATGCAGTCAGAACGTGGCGCGAAGAGGCAGCCGCACTGAACACCGAGATGCCGGCCCTGCTCGATCCGTCGCGGGTGCCTGGCCAGGCTCCCTGGCCGTGCCCGAGGGTGCGCCGCGGTTGTGCCATGCTGCGCGCCTGATCGGCTGCCGCGACCCAGCGGGCCGACGACCACGGAGCGCCGCACATGGCACAGACTCCCGAAGCGCTGGCGCGTTTCGACCTCCTCGACGCCGAGCTGATCGGTATCAGCAAGTCCATCAAGGTGCTGTCCAATCTGACCTGGCCACGCGCCGAGGAGGAGCGCTTCCTCGAGGGTTGGCGGAGCGGCTCACCCCGGTTGCCCAGCATCGATGCCACGCCGCCCGACTACCACTCGGAGATCGAGGCGCTGGAGGCGCTGATGCAGCGCTGCGATCGCGGCCACCCCATGGGCAGTCACCTCTACAAGACCGCGTGGAGCTACCTGACTGCCGCGCGCATGGTCGCCGCCATCGGGTCGCCCGACTTCACCGCACACTCGGTGCGTCTCTACGGCCGGCCCGACCGCATCTACGAGCGGCAGGGGATGTCGGCCGCGAGTGCCGCCGAACCGCTGCTGGACGTCACGGCGCAGCTGCAGCAGTCGGACGCGGTGATGCGGACGACGCCGGATATCCCGGCGACCGAGTTCGCCGAGCTGCTGCGAGCCGGCCTGGGGGCCTTCTTCACGCACGACACGGTCGAGGTCGTCGTCGACCCGGCGATGTCTGCCAAGGCCGCGGCCGGGAGCAAGCGCGTCAAGGTGCAGGCAGGTGCGATGTTCTCGGCGCTCGACCTCGCCCAGCTCCTCAACCACGAAGCCTTCATCCACGCCGCCACGAGTCTCAGCGGGCAGCACCAGCCACACCTCCGGGTACTCGGTCTGGGCTCGCCCCGGACCACGCGCACGCAGGAAGGGCTGGCTGTCTTCTCCGAGCTCATCACCTACTCCATCGACCTGGTTCGCCTGCGCCGCGTTGCGCTGCGGGCACGAGCCGTGGAGGCGGGGCTGTCGGGGGCCGACTTCATCGAGGTCTTCCGCATCTACCTCGACGGGGGCCAGAGCGAGAGCGATGCCTACAACTCCGCCCAACGCGTCTTCCGAGGCGGAGATGTCCGCGGCAGCGTGGTCTTCACCAAGGATGGCGCCTACCTGGAGGGCCTGCTGCTGGTTCAGACGTTCCTGCGCAAGGTCATCGCCGACGGCCGGGCCGAACTCATCCCCATCCTCTTCGCCGGGCGCATGACGCTGGGTGACGCGCTGGAGCTGGAACCCCTGTTCGAGGACGGCACCCTCGACGGTGCACGCTATCTGCCGGATTGGATCAGCGGACTGCGGCGACTCAGCGCCTACCTGGCCTACTCGCTGGTGAGCGGGCGCATCAACATCGACCGGGTGGAGATACCTCGCTTCGCGGAGCTCGATGACGCCGCCATGGCCTGAGGCCCTGCGGCAGGTCGGACTCAGCCCTGGAGCGGGCGGAGGCTCTCGAGCTCCGCTCCGTCCACCGCCAGGGTGACGCGTTTCGCGCGCTCGTCCTCCTCGGCGATGAGGCTCGTGGAGATGCGCGCGCGATAGCCCTCTCGCGCGGCTACCGCCACCAGGATGTCGTCGATGCCGCGATCGATGACATCGCCGATGAGGACGCCCGCACGGTCACGGACCTGCCAGCCGGCCTGGACCAGCCTGGGCTGCGGGTCGGCGGTGAGATCCCGCACCACGGTGTTCTTCGTCTGGGGTGGGGTGTTGCGCGTCGACATGGAGACAGGATGCCCCATCGGCCCTCGCGAACGCGGCATGTCCCGTGGGCTGCGCCTCGCGAACACGTAACAGGCGCGGGCCCGCGCGGGGCTGCAGCGCTCCCGCGAGGCTGCAACGCTCCCGCGAGGCTCGCCGTCGAGCCCCACGATGCGCCCGTAGCGGGCGGCCACCTATCGTGTCGATCAGGTCTGCGGGCGATCGCTGAGCATCACGCGACGAGCCTGCCGCGACCGGTTGAGCATCACTCGAAGAGCGTCTTGGAGGTAGACCACATGAGCACGCGCCTGGACGAACTCAAGGGACAGCTGAAGAAGGGTGTTGGGTCGCTGACCGGCAACGACGAGATGCGTCGCGAGGGCGAGGCCGAGGCGACGGTCGCACGGACACAGCGCGAGGCAGAAGGTGCTGTCGACGAGGCTGTCGGCACGTCGCAGCAGAAGATCGGCGAGGCCACCGGCGACCGCGAGACGGAGCTGAAGGGCCAGGCTCGCCAGGCAGAGGGCGAGGCCAAGCGCGGCTAGGCCGAGGCACGTATCGGGGCCCAAGTCAGGCCTCGGCGTGTGACCTCGAAGACGGCCTCTGGGCGCCCCGGGCCGTCTTCGAGCGACCGCCCCACGGCGTCTCAAGGCGGTGGCATCATGGGTGCATGAGCATCGCGCGTGCCCTTGCTCCGCTGGCGGTCGTCGTCGCGGTCATCGCCGCCGCGGTGTGGCTCATGCTGGTCAATGACATCGCGCTTGGGCCGTGGCTCCTGGCGCTGCTGGTCTTCGCCCATGGCTGGGTGCACCTGATGTTCGTCTTCCCCAAGCCGGAGAGTCCCAACGCGGCCATCGGCGGCAGCGAGTACCCCTTCCACTTCGGCCGCTCGTGGCTCATCCGGCGCGCGGGGCTGGATGTCAGGCAGGTGAGCGCCATCGGCCTCGTGCTCATGGGAGCCACCTTCGCGCTCAGCCTGCTGGCCGCCCTCGCGACGGTCGCCATCATCGTCCCCACCGACTGGTGGGGCGCCCTGATGACGTTGGCTGCCGTCAGCTCAACGCTGATGCTGCTGCTGTTCTACTCGTCCGCGCTGGTGCTCGGCTTCGCCATCAACGCCGCCATGCTGGCGCTGGTCCTGGGCGGCTCGTGGAGCCCGGCCTGAGCGGCTACGCCGGCGACTGGACCATGCTGACGCGCCGCCACAGGCGCGAGACGAACCCCGAGTAGACCAGCATCCCCAGCAGGAACGTGACGCCCACCCCGGCGCTGAAGAACCAGAACGGCAGCGACGTGCCCACCTCCCATAGCGCACCCGACGCCATCGCGGACACGATGATGGCCATCGTGCCGACCGATCCGTAGATCCCTTGTGCTAGCGATGTACGCCCGTGGGGAGAGCCGCTGGCCACCATCGCGAACAGGGCCGTGCCCAGCAGCCCCGAGAAGCCGGCCTCGAACGTCACCACCACCGATGGCAGCATCGGTTCCCAGGCGCTGGCGAACGTGATGCCCGCGCCGATCATCACCAGGCAGCCCGCGATCACGAATGGGAGCGATCCCCAGCGGTCGACGCAGCGACCCATGAGTGGCGCCAGCAGCATGGAGGGGATGCCGATGAGCATGAACGTCACTCCGACCCACTCGACGCTGGCACCCAGGTCGATCAGGTAGAGCGGCCAGACGACGTCGTAGATGCCGAAGGTCAGCTGCAGGCCGAAGCCCACGATGACAGCCGCGATGAGCGTGCGATTGAGCAGTGCCGAGATGGGCGCCTGCTGGCGCACAGGTGCTTGGGGGCCAGCCACGAACCGCGGATCAGCCGCGGCGGAAGCGTGGATCCCGGTCTTGACCAGGGCGCTCTCGATGGGGGCGTCGCGATGGAGCAGGTCGACCACCCGCGGCTCGACGCGTAGGAAGCGCCACAGGAATCCGGCCGACACGAACCCCAGCACACCCATGAGCAGGAACGGGAAGGCGTAGCCGCCCATCATCGAGGAACCGAAGGCGCCGATGGCCGGGCCGAGGACGAACCCTCCCATCTGGAAGGCCGAGAAGTAGCCGAATGCCTGGCCGCGAGAGCCCGGATCGGTGGCGTCCACGAGCGCCCCGCGCGCAGCCGGACCGAACATGCCGGAGGCGACCCCGGCGACGAAGCGAAGCGTGAACAGCGCGACCGCGGAGGTGAAGACGAGCATCAGCAGTGCCGTGATGCCCACCAGCAGGAGACTCGCGGTCATCTGCGGCTTGCGCGAGTGCGAGTCGGCCCACCAGCCGAAGAACGGCTCCGAGATGAGGCGGCCGATGGCCCAGCCGGCGACGATGACACCGAGCGTCGTGGCATCGATGCCCTGCGACTGCACGAACAGCGGCAGCACCGGGATGACGGCGCCAAAGCCGAGCATGACGATGAGGGTCGCCCCAAGCAGCGGCAGCAGTGGGCCCCAGTGTCGGAGCCATGCAGAGATACGGGCGCGGCCGATCGCGCGGATGTCAGGCATCCGTCACACGATACCGCCGCAGCCTGGGTGCCGGCCTGAGCCGAGCGTCGCCGAGTGAGCAGGCTGGTCAGCCCCTCGCCGGCATCCTCGACCGACGCCCTCCCGGGTAACA
>CAVORC010000033.1:0-21357 GCA_963698505.1 uncultured Chloroflexia bacterium
GAGACCGTGACTTCGCCCGTCGCCAGGTCGGCCATCAGCTCGGCACGATCGTCTCGCCCGAAGCCAGCTCAGGCGCAACCGCGAGCGGTCCTCGACGGCCACCTCGAGCTCCCCCTCGAAGGCCGGATGCTCCTGCCGCACCCGGACCAGCTCCAGGATGCGTCGCACCAGGGGGCGCCGCAGCGCTGCATCGATCTCGGGCTGTGTGTAGTCGTGTCGGTTGATGGCCCGTCCTTCTCCCGTCCGCTCCACCGCCTCGAGGTCGTTGGCGCCGGCCAGCAGCCCAACGTAGTAGAGCTGCGGCACGCCCCGCGCGAAGAGCTGGATCGCCCGGGCGGCAAGGTAGCGATCGTCGTCCTCCCCGAGGGCGGAGTAGTAGGTGCAGTTGAGCTGATGCACGTCCACGCCGCCGCCGGTGTCGCCCAGGATGCGGTTGACGTTGCCGCCCCGCGCCAGCACCGCCTCGGCCAGTGCCGACATCTCCGCCGGCGCCAGGATGCCGTCGAGGTCGGGTCGCACGGGGATGCCGTCGTGGCTGTCGAGCGTGGTGAACTGCCGCTGCGGTGAGTGCGCCAGGTGCTCGGCCAGCCGACGCACGTCCTGCTGCATGAACGCCTGCAACAGCAGACCCGGCAGCACGAAGTCGTAGGTCCAGTAGCCGCGCGCGGAGAGCTTCTGGTGGGTGGGGTACACGTCGTGGACCTCCGGCAGGAGGGTCAGGCCCAGGTCCGCGGCGGTCTCGACGAGCCAGTCGAGCACGTCGTAGATCTCCGGCTCCACCATGAAGCAGCTGGTCCCGGGCTTCTTCACCACGTACCCCACCGCGTCGAGGCGGACGATGCGCACGCCCTGCTGCGCGAAGAACGCCAGCCAGTCACGGACGAGCCGCCGGGTCGCTGTCGAGGCCAGGTCGAGGTCGATCTGCTCGACCCGGCCTCCGAAGCCGAAGGTGGTCCAGATGCGCTCGCGCTCGCCGCTGTCGCCGATGACGATCTCGGAGAACGGGTCGTCCGGCTTGCGCAGGAAGATGCGCGCGACATCCTCCGGCGGTGGGTCACCGTCGGGCCAGACCTTGTCGAGCGTGATGAACAGGTCGGCGAAGGCCGACGCTCGCCCGTGCTGTTCGAAGTCACGGAACTCGTGGCTCTGGCGGGAGATGTGGTTGACCATCAGGTCCAGCATCACGTCGTGGTCCCGCGGCGAGGTCGGCGACGTCAGACCAGTCGCCGAAGCGCGGGTCGATGCGTCGGTAGTCGATGGGCGCGAAGCCACGGTCGCCCGACGAAGGGTATGGCGGCAGGAGATGGACTCCCGCGAAGTGGTCGGCCAGGGGTCCTCGCAGCAGGCGCGCGATGTCGGCGATGGACCCACCCAGCGAGTCGGGGTAGGTCAGCAGCTGTGGACCCCGGCGCATCGTCGTCGGCATCGGCTACCGGTCGGCCGGCGACGCCAGGGCGTCCACGGCTCGCTCCCACTCGAGCGGCAGCGCTGCACCAGGTCGGGACATCAGGCGCAGGAACAGGTCGGATGCGGTGCCCTCGACCGTGGCTATCGGGGTGCCCGAACCGTAGCGCCAGTGACGGCCCAGGTCGATGGCGACCGAGCTCGATGACCGGGACGTCGCCTAGGCGCGGCAGGTACAGCTCGCCGAACTCGTCGAGGCCGTGGACCGACACCTCCGCCGACAGCGGCTGGGGGTCGCCGACGGCCGACTCGGCATCCCAGCGGTGGACGCCGGTCTCGACGACCATGCGCGGTCCCCAGAAGCGCAGGCACGGGTCGGCCACGAACGTCCACGTGGCGGCATCCGGGTCGGCTGTCCGCAGGCCCTCGAGCATCGCGGCGAGCTGCTCATCGGCCCACTCGAAGGCATCGCGCCCGCTCGGGAGCTCGGCGGTGGGGATGCGCTCGCGCGGCAGCGTCCGGCAGATCGTGGCCGTGCGCCCATGGACACCGGCCACGTGGACCACGAGGTCTCGCAGCGTCCACGTGGGGTACTGCGGCACCGTCGCGGCCGGCGCTCCACGGCCGATCTCGATGATGCGCCGTCCCTCTCGCTCGATGAGGGCCAGGTCGGCCGTCCACGTCATGCCCCTGAGTCTACGGCCGGCTCCGCGGTCGGCGCCGGTTCAGCTGTCGCTCGGTGCTCGCAGCCTGGCCTGGTAGAGGCCGCTCGGGGTGACCCACACGAGCGTGTCGTTCCTGCGTTCGCCGCGCTTGTTCAGGCCGCCCTCGATGACGTACATGCCGCGGACATCGGCCATCGAGCCATCGCCCACCTGCCACCGCGCCAGGGCGCTGCCGCCGGCCTTGCCGAGCCCGACGATGCGCTCGCCGGCCGCGTCGTACAGGTACAGGCGACCATCGGTGCTCTGGCGCCCACTGCCGCTGAGCAGCCGGTAGTCGGTGCCTCCGATGTCCTGGGGTCGCCACATCCAGTCCCGGCGGCCGTACTGGTAGCGCTGGATCTCGTTGCCGGCGAGGGCGTACAGGTCGAAGTCGAGGTGCAGCTGGTCGATCGCGTCCACGCCGGCATCGGGGCGCTCGATGTACGCGCTCGGCGGCAGGAAGGCGCCGCCGCCGAAGGTCTGCTGGTAGCGGAGGATCTGGTCGGCAGCCGGATCGACCACGTAGAGGCGATAGTCGCCCACTGCTGGGACATAGGCCGCGAGCGGACCATGGCCGCGGGGGAGCGTGGACACCTCGCTCAGCTGCAGCGCTGACAGGGTGCCCGCAGCCTTGCGGTTCTCCTGCTGCCATCGCCAGAGGCGGCCGTCGTCATCGACGATGACGATCTCCTCCCCGGCATCCGCGAGCTGTGCAGGCCTCCCGATGGCGTCGTCCGATCCTTGAGGCCGGTCTCCGGGCTGGACGATCTCGAAGGCCTTGCCCGTGCCCGTGTTCACCCGCCACACGGAACCGCCACCCTCGTCGATGAGGTAGGCGCCGCCCTTGGGTCCCACCCGCGAGCGTCGTGGGCTGTCACGCCGTCCGGCAGCGTCGTGATCAGCTCGGCCTCGCAGCGACTGCTCCTGGTCGTCGCCCGGCGTCGGGGCAAGCAGGTCGAAGGGGCCTCCCCCGAGCTGGGCCAGCAGGAACATGAACCCGCCGAGAGCGATGAGCACGCCCACGATGATCGACGCCATCGTGGCCAACGCGAACCGGCGTCGCAGCGGCCGAGCCGCGCTGACGCGCGCAGCAGGTGGTGCTGCACTGCAGGGACTGGTCGAGCGCGGCCACCAGCTCTACCGGCACCCGGTCATCGTGACGGGCTCCGTCACGGCGCGGCGGAACGCCCGACCCTGTCGTCATCGGGCCGCCCCGCTGCCCCGTCCACTCATCGCCCAGCACGTAGCTGCCGCGAGCTCCGGGACGATGGGTTCGGCGATGTCAGGGTCCAGCACGATCGGTTCCCTCGCATCTCGTCTCCCGTCTCACAGGCCACCTTCGGTAGCGCGAGGTGACGCTACACCTGTGCGGGGCGAGCGGGAAGCGTGCCTCACGATGGAACCCGTGACCCGGTCGAGGATTGCGAGAACTTCACCCGACCGTGACGGCCGCTTGTCTGGAGCGCTGTCGCTCCCGGGCGGCCGCTTCGTCCGCCGACGGTAGCCCGGCCTGATACCGTTCGTCGCCATGAGCGAGGTCAAGCGCCTGGTGGTCCCGATGCGCGGGCGGGACGCTGACGAGTCACATCGTGCGGCCACGCCGCTCGAGCTCTTCTTCGACCTGGTCATCGTCGTCGCCATCGCGGTGGGTGCGTCGTCACTGCACCACGCCATCGCCGACGATCACGCCCTCGACGGCGTCATGAGCTTCGTGCTCACGTTCTTCGCCATCTGGTGGGCGTGGATGAGCTTCACCTGGTTCGCCGCGGGCTACGACACCGACGACGTTCCGTATCGCATCGCGGTCTTCGTCCAGATGGCCGGCGCGATCATCATGGCCGCGGGCATCGGTCGCGCGTTCGATGCCGGCGACTGGTCGCTGGTGCTCCTGGGCTACATCGTCATGCGCGTCCCGCTGGTGCTGCAGTGGCTCCGAGCCGCCCACGATGATCCCTCGCACCGAGTCCACCAACATCCGCTGGGCGGTCGGCAGCGCGGTCATGCAGGTCCTGTGGGTGGCGGCCTTCTTCCTCGTGCCGGGCGGCCTGTTCCCTGTCGCCTTCCTGGTGCTGGTGGCGGGCGAGCTGCTGGTGCCCATCATCGCCACGCGGGACGTCCCGACGCGCTGGCACGCCGAGCACATGGCCGAACGCTACGGCCTGCTCACCATCATCGTGCTGGGTGAATCGGTGCTGGCGGGAGCACTGGCCTTCGGCTCGGTCGCGGACGATGCCTTCTCCGACTTCGAGCTGCTGTTCCTGGCCGTGGGCGCGCTGCTGCTCGTCTTCGCCATGTGGTGGCTCTACTTCGAGCGTTCCAGCGACGATCTGCTGACCTCCCGCGGCCGCGCCTTCGAGTGGGGCTACGGGCACTACTTCATCTGGGCCGCTGCTGCCGCCGTCGGCGCCGGCATCGCCGTCGGCGTGGACGTGCTGACCGACCATGCGGCCGTCGGCATGGGCGTGGCCGGAGCGGCCGTGGCCATCCCGGTCGCCATCTACCTCGCGGGCATCTGGGTGCTCCACGACGTCCCGCGACCGGCCTCACGCTCGCGCATGTCGCTGACCCCGGTCGCTGTCGTGCTGGTGCTGCTGACGCCGCTGACTCCCCAGCCCATCTTCCTCACCGGCGTCGTCGTGGTGGGGCTGCTGGCGGCCAGGATCCTGACGGCACCGGAGGTCGCGGAAGAGGCCGACGAAGCCAGCTAACCATACACATGATATGGTTAGCCATATGAAGACGACGCTCAATATCGACAGCGGCGTGATGCGCGAGCTGAAGGCAGAAGCCGCGCGTCGCGGCACGACGATGTCCGCGTTGGTCGAGTCGGCACTGCGCCGGATGCTCCAGCCCGAGCCGTACGAACCGGATCTTCCTCCGCTCCCGACGTTCCACGGGGGCCGCGAGCTCGTCGATGTCTCTGACCGACAAGCGCTCTACCGCGTGTTCGACCAGGAGTGATGTTCGTCGTCGACACGAACGTCCTGCTGTACGCGGCCAACGCCGACGCACCCCAGCACGACGCGTGCTCGTCGCTGCTGCAGGACTGGCGGCCACGACGCGAGCCGTGGTTCATGACGTGGGGCATCTGCTACGAGTTCATGCGGGTCGTCACGCACCCGCAGGTCCTGGAGCATCCATGGAGCAGCGCCGCTGCCGCAGGCTATCTCGAGGCGCTGCTTGGCCAGTCCCGGCCTCACGCTGCTGCAGGAGACGGACGCCATGCGACCGTCGCGCGGAGCGGTGATCGACGAGATGCCTTCGCTGCGGGGGAGCCTCTTTCACGATGCCCACATCGCCATCCTGATGCGTGAACACGGCATCCAGCGCATCGTGACGAACGACTCCGACTTCCACCGCTTCCGGTTCCTGCAGGTCATCGATCCGCTCGCAGGACCGCACCCGGCCTAGACTGAACGACCTACCGACCGTCGCGCTCGAGGAGCCTTGCCATGCCCGCCTTCCAGCCGTTCGTGATGGAACAGATGATGTCCGAGTGGGAGAACGTGGTGGACATCAACCTCTCCGAGAGCGGTGTCCACCCCATGACCCTGGGCGAGCTGCTGGCGATGGACGGTCGCGAGCCCAACGACCTCGCCGGCGTGGGCATGTTCTACCCACAGGCCAACGGCACCGTCGAGCTGCGCGAAGCGATCGCCGCGCTGTATCCGGGTGCCACGGCGGACGACGTGCTCGTCACCGTCGGTGCGGCGGAGGCGAACTATCTCGCCATCACCACGTTCCTGGAGCCGGGAGACGAGGTCGTCATCGTGCTGCCCAACTACATGCAGGTGTGGGGCGTGGCCCGCAACCGCGGCTGCCGCGTCAAGGAGGTCTACCTCGACGTCGACCGTGACTGGGCGCTCGACACCGACGCCCTCGACGAGGCGGTCAGCGCGGACACCAGGATGATCTGCGTGGTCAACCCCAACAACCCCACCGGCCGCGTCATGAGCGAGGCGGAGATGGCCGCCGTGGTCGCTGCGGCGGAGCGCTCGGGGGCCTGGCTGCTGGCCGACGAGGTCTACCGCGGCGCCGAGCGTGAGCGCGACGAGACGCCCTCCTTCCACGGTCGCTATGACAAGGTGCTGGCGCAGGGCTCGATGAGCAAGGCCTACGGGCTGCCGGGCCTGCGCGTGGGCTGGACGGTGGGACCGGCGAAGGCGGTCGCCGACATGTGGCGCCGGCACGAGTACACGACCATCGCCACCACGATGCTGTCGAACCACCTGACCGCCACGGCCCTGTCGCCGGCGGTACGGCCGCAGATCCTGGCCCGTACGCGCATGCTGCTCAAGGGTGGCTACGGCCTGCTGGGCGAGTGGCTCAGCGAGCAGGACGGCGTCTTCACCGGCACGCCGCCTGATGCCGCAGCCATCACCTTCCTGAAGTACGACCTTCCCATCGGCTCGATCGAGTGGATGGAGCAGCTGCGCGACCAGCAAGAGCGTGCTCATCGTGCCCGGCGACCACTTCGGCCTGCGAGAAGCACATCCGGCTGTCGTTCGCCGTGCCCGAGCCGGAGCTGTTGGACGGCCTCGCGCGCATCAGCGAGTCGGTGCGAGAGCTGCGAGGGTGATCGATGTCGTCGCCGAGGTCTGCGCGGCCGAGGCTCGCATCCGCCCGCACCTGCTGACGACGCCGCTGCTGCCGGCGGCCGGACTCTCGTCGGAGATCGGCGCACCGGTCGTGCTCAAGTGCGAGAACCTGCAGCACACCGGTTCCTTCAAGGCGCGGGGCGCCCTGAGCAAGACGCTATCGCTGTCGCGCGCCGAGCTGGATCGCGGCATCGTCACCGCATCCACCGGCAATCACGGTGCCGCCGTGGCCCACGCGGCGCGCGTCGTGGGTGCCGAGGTGCTGGTGGTCGTCCCCGAGGGCGCCAATCCCAGCAAGCTCGCCGCAATCGAGCGGCTGGGCGCGCGCATCCACGTCCACGGCAGCGACAGCGTGGAGAGCGAGATCGGCGCGCGCGCCCTGGCCTCCGAGCGCGGAGCCACCTTCATCTCGCCGTACAACGACCCCCAGGTCATCGGTGGCCAGGGCACGCTGGGCCTGGAGCTGCTCGAGCAGGTCGACCGACTGGCAGCTGTCTACGTCGCGGTCGGCGGCGGCGGCCTGGCCAGCGGCGTGGCCGGCATCGTCAAGTCGCTCTCGCCGTCGACCCGGGTCATCGGTTGCTCCCCCGCGGCGTCGGCCGTGATGTACCACTCGCTGAAGGCCGGGCACGTGCTGGAGATGCCGTCGGAGCCGACCCTCAGCGACGGCACCGCCGGGGGCGTGGAGCGCGACGCCATCACCTTCGACATCCTGGGCCGCCTGCTGGACGACTTCGTCACCGTCGACGAGCCGCAATCCATGACCTGGGGAACTGCTGGCGATGGACGGTCGCGAGCCAACGACCTCGCCGGCGTGGGCATGTTCTACCCACAGGCCAACGGCACGTCGAGCTGCGCGAAGCGATCGCGCGCTGTATCCGGGTGCACCGCGGACGACGTGCTCGTCACGTCGGTGCGCGAGGCGAACTATCTCGCCATCACCACGTTCCTCGAGCCGGAGACGAGGTGTCATCGTGCTGCCAACTACATGCAGGTGTGGGGCGTGGCAGCAACCGCGGCTGCGCGTCAAGGAGGTCTACCTGAGTGACCGAGACTGGGCGCTCGACAGAGCGCCTCGACGAGGCGGTCAGCGCGGATACGCGGATGATCTGCGTGGTCAACCCCAACAACCCCACCGGCCGCATCATGAGCGAGGCGGAGATGGCCGCCGTGGTCGCTGCGGCAGAGCGCTCGGGGGCCTGGCTGCTGGCCGACGAGGTGTACCGCGGCGCCGAGCGTGAGCGCGACGAGACGCCCTCCTTCCACGGACGCTACGACAAGGTGCTGGCGCAGGGCTCGATGAGCAAGGCCTACGGGCTGCCGGGCCTGCGCGTGGGCTGGACGGTGGGACCGGCGAAGGCGGTCGCCGACATGTGGCGCCGGCACGAGTACACGACCATCGCCACCACGATGCTGTCGAACCACCTGACGGCCACGGCCCTGTCGCCGGCGGTGCGGCCGCAGATCCTGGCGCGTACGCGGATGCTGCTCAAGGGTGGCTACGGCCTGCTGGGTGAGTGGCTCAGCGAGCAGGACGGCGTCTTCAGCGGCACGCCGCCCGATGCGGCGGCCATCACTTTCCTGAAGTACGACCTCCCCATCGGCTCGATCGAGTGGATGGAGCAGCTGCGCGACCAGAAACGCGTGCTCATCGTGCCCGGCGACCACTTCGGCCTGGAGAAGCACATCCGCCTTTCCTTCGCCGTTCCCGAGCCGGAGCTCCTCGATGGCCTGGCGCGCATCCACGAGTCCGTGCGAGAGCTGCGAGGGTGATCGATGTCGCGGCCGAGGTCCGCGCGGCCGAGGCTCGCATCCGCCCGCAGCTGCTGACGACGCCGCTGCTGCCGGCGGTCGGGCTCTCGTCGCGGGTCGGCTCGCCGGTCGTGCTCAAGTGCGAGAACCTGCAGCACACTGGCTCCTTCAAGGCGCGGGGCGCCCTGAGCAAGGCGCTCTCGCTGTCGCGCGCCGAGCTGGATCGCGGCATCATCACCGCCTCCACCGGCAATCACGGTGCCGCCGTGGCCCATGCGGCGCGCGTCGTGGGTGCCGAGGTGCTGGTGGTGGTGCCCGAGGGCGCCAATCCCAGCAAGCTCGCCGCCATCGAGCGGCTGGGCGCGCGCATCCTCGTCCACGGCAGCGACAGCGTGGAGAGCGAGATCGGCGCCCGTGCCCTGGCCTCCGAGCGCGGAGCCACCTTCATCTCGCCGTACAACGACCCCCAGGTCATCGGTGGCCAGGGCACGCTGGGCCTGGAGCTGCTCGAGCAGGTCGATCGACTGGCAGCCGTCTACGTCGCGGTCGGCGGCGGCGGCCTGGCCAGCGGGGTGGCCGGCATCGTCAAGTCGCTGTCCCCCTCGACCCGGGTCATCGGTTGCTCCCCGGCAGCGTCGGCCGTGATGTACCACTCGCTGAAGGCTGGGCACGTGCTGGAGATGCCGTCGGAGCCGACGCTCAGCGACGGCACCGCCGGGGGCGTGGAGCGCGACGCCATCACCTTCGACATCCTGGGCCGCCTGCTCGACGACTTCGTCACCGTCGACGAGCCGCTGATCCGTGACGCGTTCCTCGACCTGATCGAGCTGGAGCACCTGCTCGTGGAGGGCTCTGCCGCCATGGCCTACGCGGCGGCTCGTGCTCACGCGCACGCGGCTGGGGGCACGACGGCGGTCATCCTCTGCGGCGGCAACGTCGGCGTCGACAGGCTGAGGGGGGTCCTCGCGTCGGCGGTCCGCTCGGCAGCGAGGGGCGACACGGCGTGAGGATCATCGAGCGCAGCCGCATCGAAGAGCTGCTCGCGGATCTCGACCTGGTACCGCTCATCAGCCAGGCCTTTCGCGACTACTCCGCGGGTCGTGCCATCGTGCCACCTTCGTGGGTGCCGAGGTGCTGGTGGTCGTCCCCGAGAACGCCAATCCCAGCAAGCTCGCCGCATCGAGCGGCTCGGGGCGCGCATCCACGTCCACGGCAGCGACAGCGTGGAGAGCGAGATCGGCGCGCGCGCCCTGGCCTCCGAGCGCGGAGCCACCTTCATCTCGCCGTACAACGACCCCCAGGTCATCGGTGGCCAAGGCACGCTGGGCCTGGAGCTGCTCGAGCAGGTCGATCGACTGGCAGCTGTCTACGTCGCGGTCGGCGGCGGCGGCCTGGCCAGCGGCGTGGCCGGCATCGTCAAGTCGCTCTCGCCGTCGACCCGGGTCATCGGCTGCTCCCCCGCGGCGTCGGCCGTGATGTACCACTCGCTGAAGGCCGGGCACGTGCTGGAGATGCCGTCGGAGCCGACCCTCAGCGACGGCACCGCCGGGGGCGTGGAGCGCGACGCCATCACCTTCGACATCCTGGGCCGCCTGCTGGACGACTTCGTCACCGTCGACGAGCCGCAGATCCGACGCGCGTTCCTCGATCTCATCGAGCTCGAGCACCTGCTCGTGGAGGGCTCGGCCGCCATGGCCTACGCTGCAGCTCGCGTCCACGCGGACCCGACCGCGGGCGCCACGGCGGTCATCCTCTGCGGCGGCAACGTCGGTGTCGACCGGCTGCGGAGGATCCTCGCTCCGTCGAGCGACACGGCCGCCAGCGGCGATCAGGCGTGAAGATCATCGAGCGCGCCCGCATCGAGGAGCTGCTCGCGGACATCGACCTGGTGCCGCTCATCAGCCAGGCCTTTCGCGACTACTCCGCGGGTCGTGCCATCGTGCCGCCCGTGGCGGAGCTGCTGCTCGAGGCAGGTGAGGTCCACATCAAGTACGGCGCCATCGCCGGCGGCGATCGCTACGTCATCAAGGTCGCATCGGGCTTCTACGGCAACGCGGCGCGGGGTCTGCCCTCGAGCCACGGTCTCATGCTCGTCTTTCGCGCGGATACCGGTGAGCCGGAGGCCATCCTGCTCGACGAGGGCCACCTGACCGATGTGCGCACGGCCGTCGCCGGCGCGGTCGCCGCGGGCGCACTCGCCAGACCGGACAGCGAACGCATCGGCGTGCTGGGGACCGGCACGCAGGCGCGGCTCCAGGTGCAACACCTCGCGCCGGTGCTGGAGACCCGTGCGCTCGTGGCCTGGGGCCGGGACCCGGTGCGCGTGGAGCGCTACCGCACGGACATGACGGCCGCCGGCTTCAGCGTGGAGGTGGCGAGGACCCCGGGCGAGGTCGCGGCAGCCTGTGATCTCATCGTCACCACCACGCCCTCGACGGAGCCGCTGCTGACCGCCGCCGACATCCGCCCGGGCACGCACATCAGCGCCATCGGCTCCGACACGGCCGCCAAGCAGGAGCTGGCCGCGGACGTGCTGGCGCGCGCCGACGTGGTGGTGGCCGACAGCCTGGAGCAGTGCCGCACGCGTGGCGAGATCGCCCGCGCGGTGGCGGCCGGCGCCATCGCGGAGGAGAAGGCCGTCGAGCTGGGTGCGCTGCTGGCAGGGGAGGTGGCCGGGCGCACGTCGGCGGAGCAGATCAGCCTGTTCGACTCCACCGGCGTGGCCGTCCAGGACATCGCCATCGCCACGGCGATCGTGCGGGCTGCCGCGGGGTGATGGCGCCGCGGGCCAGGCCTCAGGCCTGCGGTCGGCTCGTCCTCGGCGTCGTCCTCATCCTCGTCATCGAGCATCGTGCTCCTCCGGTTCCCTGACCGGGATCAGCAGCAGGGCGATGACGAGGCCGAAGGCGATCAGTGCCAGCAGCGGCAGGCTGACGAAGCCGAACTCGCGGAACCACACCTGGGTGCAGGGGATGCCGACGGTGCAGGCGCCGGTGTCGATCTGCGGGAACCACTCGAGCAGGTAGTGGTAGGCGGCGATGACGGCGCCCACGGCGGCCAGCGGGATGGCATAGAGGCGGATGCCGGTGTCGCGGCGGATGGCGGCGATGCCCAGGATCAGCACCAGCGGGTACATCGCGATGCGCTGGTACCAGCACAGCGTGCAGGGCGTGTAGTTGGCGACCTCGCTGAAGTAGAGGCTGCCGGCCATGGCCAGCGTCGCGGCTCCCCACGCTCCGGTGATGGCCAGGGGACTGAGGCGCCGGCGCAGCCGCGTGAAGCTCTCGTCGACCCCGTCGGAGAGACGGGAGGCCACGAACATGAGGCCCAGCCAGAACAGGGCCACGAGCCCGACGAGGGCGAAGACGCCGTAGATGAAGATGACGGTCTTGACGTCCATCACCGAGCCCTCGGGGCGCGGTGTCGAAGTGCTATCGGTCGGCTGAGCATTGGCGCATGATGCCTGAAGTGGTCCATCCACAACGGCGACGCCGACCCACGCATGCTGCGGGGCCGGCGTCGCGGAGGGGCGGTGGTGCGCTACTGCGTCGGGAGGGATCCGCTCACGTCTGCGACCCACCAGATGTCGTTCACGCCGTGGCCCGTGGTCTGACCGGCCTCGGTGTCGCCCTGCCAGTAGTAGAGCGGCCGGCCGTCATAGGTCACCTGGGTGGAGCCATCGGTGCCGCTGATGAGGCCCAGCACGCCCGTCACGCCCTCGCCGGCGGCGACGGTGTTGCCCGGCGGCACCGTGACCGGAGGCCACGCGACGAGGCAGTCACCTTCGCAGACGCTCACGCCGGGCACGGCGTCGGCGGCGAAGAAGTAGGTGGTCAGGCCGCCCTCACCGACGAGGAACGTTCCCAGGTCCGTGGTTGCCGTCTCCAGCGTCAGCGCCGGCGGGTTGGCCGGCATGGAGCCGTCCTCCTGGGCCACGAACCAGACTCCGCCGATCGCCTCGCCGTTGGTCTGGCCGGCCTCGGTGTCGCCCTGCCAGTAGTAGAGCGGCCGGCCGCGGTAGGCGGCCTGCATGGTGCCGTCGTCACGAGCGAAGGTGGCCAGCGTGCCGCTGACGTCGTCGCCGGCCGTCAGCTGCTGGCCCTCGCCCACGAGCAGCGGAGGCCAGGCTTCCAGGCATCCGTCGAAGCAGACGCTCTGGCCGGGTGTCACGTCACGCGTGAAGTAGTAGAGCGTCAGGCCCTCGGGACCGACGAGGTACGTGCCCAGGTCGTCGGTCGCGGTCGACACGGCGATGGGCTCGCCATCCTGGGCGAGGCTGGCGACGGGCGCGGCTGCCGTCGCCGCGAGAGCCAGCACACCGGCAAGTGCCAGTGATCCCAGCGCTGCGGGTGCGTGGCGCTGTGGGGATGCGGGTGGTGGACATGTACTTCCTCCTGTCCTGCTATCGGGTGGGGTCGCTGGCCGGCCGCGCCAGAGCATGGCGGCCGGCCAGAACGTGGCGGCCGGCTAGAACGTGGCGACGCCGCGACAGACCTCCCCACTGCTGACGTTCCGCGCGCGAGCGACGATGCGGTCGGCACCGGCGCCGTTGCGGGTGACTCGTCGCACCTCGAACGAGCCGCTCGGCGGCTGGGTCGTGCGTGAGCCGCGCCAGAAGACGTTGCCGTTGCGCTTCATCTTCACGACCCAGCGCTGGCCGTTGCGGTTCTGGTCGACCTCGAACTCGACCTCGATGCGCCCGTTCTCGGGGCTGAGCTTCAGCTTCCAGTCCGAGCGCATGGAGCAGCTGCCACGGCGGATGATGTCGCCATCCTTGGCGCTGACGGTCATGGGCGCGGCCGCGAGGGTCGTGACGACCAGCGCGCTGGTGATGAGGGCCGCGACCCGGCCCAGGTGCATCCTTCGCATTCGTTCCATCTCTCCGATCGCTGGCCCCGACGCAGATCGCGACCGGGTGCCCAGCGATGGTGTCGCCGGCGATCGGCGTGGTGGAACGGGCCGGGGTCGGGAAGTTCTTCAGACCTTGGTCCGATGCGCTGGCCGCGACCGTGCGCCTACCATGCTGCAGATGTCCGCTTCGGTCGACCTCGACACCGCACGCCCTGCCCCAGCCCGACGGCGCCTGGGGCCGCTCGGGTCGATGTCGCTGGCGCAGCGGTTCCTCGTGGCCAATCTCGCCATCCTGCTGGTGGCCGGGCTGGTGGTCGGCATCTGGGTGGGCGATCAGCTGGAGCGCAGCATCGTCGATCGCACCGCGTCGGTGACGGCGCTGTACGTCGAGTCCATCATCGAACCGAGCGTGGCGTCGATGGCCGACGGCGGCGAGCTGACCGCCGACGAGATCGCCACCCTCGACGCCCACCTCGCCTCGAGCGCCCTGTCGGACCGCGTGCGCTCACTGCGCCTGTGGTCGCAGGACGGCCAGGTCGTCTACAGCCCCAGCGCCGCACTCATCGGGCAGCGCTTCCCGGTCGACGGACACCTGGCCCAGGCCTGGGCGGGCGAGGTCAGCAGCAGCATGGACGACCTCAGTGGCGAGGAGAATGCCTGGGAGCGGGCGCGCTGGGACCGCCTGCTGGAGATGTACATCCCGGTCCGCGAGCGAGGCACCGATCGCATCATCGCGGTGGCCGAGTTCTACCTGCCGCCCTCGGACATCGACGAGCAGGTCGCGGCCGCCCGCCTCACGACGTGGGCGCTGGTGACGCTGGCCATCGTCGTCGCCGGCCTGCTGCTGTACGGCGTGGTGAAGCGCGGCAGCGACACCATCCGACGCCAGGAGGTCGCGCTCTCGCAGCAGGTCGATGAGCTGACCGACCTGCTGGCCCAGAATGCCGAGCTCAGCGAGCGTGTCCATTCGGCCGCCGAGCGCAGCACGACGCTGAACGAGCGCTCGATGCGCCGCGTCAGCTCGGACCTCCACGATGGGCCCGGTCAGATGCTGTCGCTGGCGCTGCTGCGCCTCGACGGGCTGCAGAAGCGGACCGAGCGCGGCGCACCGCCGAGTGCCGCCGAGATCTCCGAGATCGAGGTCGTGCTGCAGGAGGCCATGTCCGACATGCGCGGTGTGGCCGCCGGCCTGCGGCTGCCGGAGCTGGCACCCCTGACGGCGGAGGCGGTCGCGTCACGCGCGGGACAGGACCATCAGCGCCGCAGCGGGACGCAGGTGAAGCTGGACGTGCAGGACGTCCCCGCTGACGTTCCCCTGCCGGTCAGGATCGCGCTGTTCCGGGCGCTCCAGGAGACGCTCTCGAACGCCACCCGCCACGGGCACAGCGACGAGGTGGCCGTGGAGCTGCGGGGCGTACAGCGGACCGGTCGCCCGCCCTCGACCGGCCTCCTGCTGGTCGTGCGCGATGAAGGCGCGGGCTTCGATCCTGCCGACCTACCCTCGAGTGACGGCCTGGGGTTGGCGGGCATCCGCGAGCAGGCCGAGATCCTCGGCGGCACGTTCACGCTGCGATCAGCGCCCGGCGAGGGCACCGAGGTGCGCGTCTGGTGGCCGCTGCAGAACGGCGGCCGGGCCGATGAGTGACGCCATCCGGGTCGCCGTCGCCGACGACCACCCCATGTTCCGGGCCGGGGTCGTCATGTCGCTGCGCGAGGAGGAGGGCATCGAGGTCGTCGGCGACGCCGCCGACGCTGCGTCTGCCCTGGCGCTGGCGCGGTCGGAGCTGCCCCACGTGATGATCCTGGACATCGCCATGCCCGGCGGGGGCCTGGAGGCGGCTCGCGGGATCGCGCTCGCCTGCCCGGCGACGCGCATCGTGATGCTGACGGTCTCGGAGGACGAGGACGACCTGCTCGCGGCCATGAAGGCGGGCGCCTCGGGCTACGTCCTGAAAGGTGCCGGGGCAAGCGAGCTGGCCGGTGTCATCCGCTCGGTGCACGCGGGCGAGGTGTACGTCGCGCCTGCGCTGGCCTGGGGCATGCTGCGCGAGCTGGGGACGCCTCGCACGTCGCCGTACGATGAGCTCACCGAGCGGGAGCGCGAGGTCCTCGAGCTGGTGGCGGAGGGGTTGAGCAACCAGGAGGTCGGCGAGCGTCTGGGCCTCGCCGAGAAGACGATCAAGCACTACATGACCAACATCCTGGGCAAGCTGCAGGTCCGCAGCCGCGTGGAAGCGGCCCTGCTGGTCGCGCGTCAAGGACCGCCGCAGAAGGGCTAGCCCACGAGCCGCTGGAGGGGCCGGCTGAAGACCGTCTGGCCTATGCCGTCCCCCAGAGCGCGTCGACCGAGAGATAGCGCTCGCCGCTGTCGTAGTTGAAGACCATGACGCGGGAGCCATCGGCGATCTGCGGCCGAAGCTGTGCCACCGCCGCCAGCGAGGCACCCGACGAGATGCCCACCAGCACGCCCTCCTCCCGTGCCGAGCGCCGGGCGTAGGCCATGGCATCCTCCGGAGCCACCTGCACGACGCCGTCGAAGAGCTCCGGCCGGGTGACCTCGGGGATGAAGCCGGCGCCGATGCCCTGGATGGGATGCGGCGTGTGGCTGCCACCGGACAGCACCGGCGAGAGCGTCGGCTCGACGGCGTACACCTTGAGCTGCGACCAGCGCTCCTTCAGCACCTCTGCGCAGCCGGTGATGTGGCCACCGGTGCCGACGCCGGTGACGAGGTAGTCGAGCCCGTCGGGGAAGTCGCGCGCGATCTCCTCCGCCGTCGTGCGCCGGTGGATGGCCGGATTGGCCGGATTGGCGAACTGCGAGGGGATCCAGGCGTCGGGAGATCTCGGCGGCGATCTCGTCGGCGCGGGCCATGGAGCCCTTCATGCCGAACTCACGTGGCGTCAGCTCCAGCTCGGCCCCGTAGGCGGTCATCAGCTTGCGCCGCTCGATGGAGAACGAGTCGGGCATCACCAGGATGAGCCGGTAGCCCTTGACGGCACAGACGAAGGCCAGGCCGATGCCGGTGTTGCCCGAGGTGGGCTCGATGACCACGGAGCCCGGCTTGAGCACGCCGCGCTCCTCGGCGTCCTCGATCATGGCCAGGGCGATGCGGTCCTTGATGCTGCCGCCGGGGTTGGCCCGCTCCAGCTTGGACCACACCTCGATGGCGTCGTCGAAGAGCCGGTTGACGCGGACGTGCGGTGTCCCGCCGATGGTCGCGAGGATGGAGTCGTAGCGCATTGGGGGGTCTCCTGGTTGGGATGTCGAAGCCGGCGACGGCTCGGCGACGTCGGCGCTCAGATGACGAAGTCGGCCGCGTCGAAGCCCACGTCATGCCGCCTGACGCGGTACCCGCTCGTCTGGTAGACGAGCGATCCTGCCGGCACGCTGCTGGTCAGGAAGACGTTGCCGCCGATGACGCTGTCCGCGCCGATGGTCGTGTCGCCACCGAGCACGGTGGCATTGGCGTAGATCACCACGCGGTCGCCGATGGTGGGGTGCCGCTTGGTGCCGGCGGCGGACTTGGCCACCGACAGCGCACCCAGCGTGACGCCCTGGTAGAGCTTGACCTCGTCGCCGATGACGGCGGTCTCGCCGATGACGATGCCGGTGCCGTGGTCGATGCAGAGCGACCGCCCGATGGTGGCGCCGGGATGGATGTCGATGCCGGAGCGCGAGTGGGCCAGTTCTGCCATCAGGCGTGGCACCAGGGGCACCTCCAGCAGGTGGATGGCGTGGGCCAGCCGATGGCTCGCCATGGCCAGGAAGCCGGGATAGGCGGCGATGACCTCGTCGAGCGATTCGGCGGCGGGGTCGCCGGCGAGGATCGCCTGGGCGTCCTCGAGGCTGCGCTCGTGGACGTGCGGCAGCGCACGCACCAGCCCGTCGCTGACCTCCTCGACGGAGGACTCGCCCACGAACGGACGCACGAGGTCGCCGAAGGACCGTCGCGCGTCATCGAGGCGGCGAGACAGATCGGCCGCATCCTCGGCCGGCTCGATCGCCAGCTGGGGGAAGAGGCCGCCGATGAGCTGATCGGACAGGCGAGCCACCGCGCGCTTGAGGGGGAAGGGGTGACCGCTTGCCAGCACCTGCCTGGTCAGCGCATCGATGGCGGCCGTGGAGCTATCGTGCATGGGTCGAACCTAGGGCAGTTGGTGCCTGCCGTCCAATCGAACCAGCGAGCTGACCTGATCGACGGGTTCGATCGATCGGGGCCAGGTGGGCCCAAGCGGTCGCCAAGAGTCCGCATGGCTCCTCGATTCGGGGACTCGCGGCCGCTGCCAGCCAGCGTGCTGAGACTCAGTATCAGCAGCAACAACGCCCATCACAGCCTCCATCTGGAGATCGATCCGTGACTGACACTGCTCCGACCATCCTCATCGTCGGTGGCGTCGCTGGTGGCGCCTCTGCCGCCGCTCGCGCCCGCCGCATGAACGAGGACGCACGCATCGTGATCTTCGAGCGCGACTCCTACGTCTCCTTCGCCAACTGCGGCCTGCCCTACTACCTCGGCGGCGAGATCAGCGATCGGGACAAGCTGCTGATCGCCAAGCCCGAGCTGTTCGCCCGGAGGTTCCACATCGAGGTGCGCACCCGCCAGGAGGTCGTCTCCATCGACCGCGAGGCGAAGTCCATCACCATCCGCGATCTCGATGCCGAGCGAACCTACCGCGAGTCCTACGACAAGCTCATCCTGGCGCCCGGGGCTGACCCGCTCGTGCCGCCGATCCCGGGCGTGGAGGCTGCCGGTGTCTTCACCCTGCGCAACCTCGAGGACACCGACCGCATCGCCGAGGCCATGCCCGACGCGCGGCAGGCGGTGGTCATCGGCGGCGGCTACATCGGCCTCGAGACGGCAGAGCAGTTCCGCCGCAAGGGCCTGGACGTGGCCCTGGTGGAGATGCAGCCGCAGGTGATGCCCTTCCTCGACCGCGAGATGGTGGAGCCGCTCCATCGCCAGCTGGAGTACAACGGCGTGCGCCTGGAGCTGGGCAACGGCATCGCCTCGATCGAGCAGCGCGATGGCCGGGCGGTAGCGGCGCTGCTGGCCGACGGCACGCGCCTGCCGGCCGACCTCATCCTGCTGGGCGTGGGCGTGCGCCCCAACGTCGGCCTGGCCGAGGAGGCTGGACTCGAGCTGGGCGCCGGCCGCGGGATCGCGACCGATGACTACATGCGCACCAACGACCCCGACATCTACGCCGTGGGCGATGCGGCCGAATACACCTTCGGCAGCACCGGGGCCAAGATGCGCGTGCCGCTGGCAGGCCCCGCCAACCGTACGGGCCGTCTCGCCGGCGAGCACGCCGCCACCGGTGCGTCGCGCCCTGCACCGGCGGCCTGGGGCACCTCGATCGTGCGGGTCTTCGGCACCACCGCCGGCATCACCGGGCTTTCACTACGCGCCGCGAGGGAAGCCGGCTTCGAGGCCAACGCGGTCCACGTCATCGCCAACCATCACGCCGGCTACTACCCCGGCGCCCAGGCCATGGCGCTGAAGCTGGTGTTCGAGGAGGGCAGCGGCAAGGTCCTCGGGGTGCAGGCATGCGGCGGCGACGGCGTCGACAAGCGCCTGGACATCGTGGCCACGCTGACCCACTTCGGAGGGACGGTCCACGATCTCGCCGGGCTCGACCTGGCCTATGCGCCGCCCTTCGGCTCGGCCAAGGACCCGCTGCACATGGCTGCCTTCGCTGCGCAGAACCATCTCGATGGCCTGGCCCGCGTGGTGCAGCCGGACGTGGACCTGTGCCCCTACCAGACGGTCGACGTGCGCGAGCCGTACGAGGTGAAGGCGCTGCCGCTGGCCGACTGCGACGACATCATCAACATCCCCCTCGACCAGCTGCGTGACCGCCTCCACGAGCTGGACCCGGCCAAGCCGACGATCGTGGCCTGTCGATCCGGCCTGCGCTCGTACCTGGGCACGCGCATCCTCGCGCAGCATGGCTTCACGGAGGTCTACAACCTGTCAGGCGCAACGGCCATGCGCGAGTTCGCCCTCAACCGCCGCCTGCCCGCTTCGCGCGTCACGACGCCGACCGGTGTGCCGGCACCGGACGCCATCATGATCGATTGAGTGGTGCATCCACGACGGCCTACGATGGCGGCGTGAGCGACAGCCCGGCTACCGTCATCGCCGTCATCCCTGCCTACCAGGCGGCGAAGACGCTCGCTACGGTGGTGCGCCAGACCGCCCGGCATCTGCCGGTGGTGGTGGTCGATGACGGCTCGGGCGACGACACGGCGCTGGTGGCGGAGCGAGCCGGCGCCACGGTCCTGGTGCAGACGCCCAACCAGGGCAAGGGGGCAGCCCTGCGGCGCGGCTTCGCGCACGCGCTCGAGGGCGGTGCCCGGGCGGTCCTGACGCTCGACGCTGACGGGCAGCACGATCCTGCCTGCGCACCCGACTTCCTGGCCGCCTGGCACCAACGGGGTGCGCCGCTCATCATCGGCCGCCGCGACTTCAGCCAGATGCCGCTGTCGCGGCGCGTGGCCAACAACCTCGGGACCCTGGTCTTCAGCTGGGCCGTCGGTCGCCACATCGAAGACAACCAGTCGGGCTACCGGCTCATCGCGCGCCCGCTGCTGCCCCACCTGCTCCGGAGCGAGGAGGCGGGCTTCGAGTTCGAGGTGGAGATGATCACCGACGCCATCCGCGCCGGGCTGACCATCGACTGGGTGCCCATCCCGACCATCTACGAGGCCGCCGGCAGCCACATCCGCCCCGGCTCGCACGTGACCAACTTCCTGCGCGTGGCACGCGCGGCACGACGGATGGTGGGGGTCCCACTGCGGCTCGACGACGGGTGAGCGCAGCACGATCGGCCATCGAAGCGAGCCTGGGGACGCGCCAGTTCATCGCCCTGATCTCGATGCTGATGGCGCTGACCGCGCTGGCCATCGACATGATGCTGCCGGCGTTCGGGGCCATGCGCGAAAGCTTCGGCCTGGCTGCCGACTCCAACGCCGTGGCCGCGGTCGTGAGCGTCTTCCTCATCGGGCTGGGCCTGGGTCAGCCACTCTGGGGGCCGCTCTCGGACGCCATCGGCCGCAAGCGTGTGCTCTGGGTCGGCCTGGCCATCTACATCGGGGCAGCCCTCGGCGCGGCCGTGGCGCCATCGCTTGGCGTGCTGCTGCTGTGGCGGTTCGTGGCCGGCTTCGGCGCCGGCGCCGTCCGCGTCATCACCTACGGCGTGGTCCGCGACGCCTACGCCGGCGAGCAGATGGCGAAGGTGCTCAGCTACATCATGGCCGTGTTCATCCTGGTCCCGGTCGTGGCGCCATCGGTCGGTGCCATCGCGCTGGGCCTGGGCTCGTGGCGCTGGGTCTTCGGCCTGTTCGTCGTGTTCGCGCTCGTGATGGGGCTGTGGGCCACTCGTCTGCCGGAGACCCTGCCGCCCGAGCGGCGGCTGCCGCTGCGCGCCGGGAGGCTGGCACTGGCCGCCCGAGCCGTGTTGACGAGCCGCTTCGCCATGGGGCTGATCGTGGCGCAGACGCTGGTCTTCGCCTTCTTCGCCTCGTACCTCGCCTCGAGTGAGCTGATCATCCGCGACGTCTTCGGCCTCTCGGCATGGTTCCCGCTGGTCTTCGGTGGATCGGCCCTGGTGCTCGGTGGCGGCGTGCTCCTGAACCCCAGGCAGATCGACCGCTTCGGGCTGCGCCGCTGGCTGCGCCTCGTCTTCTTGGGCTACCTCGTGGCGGTGTGCGGCCTCGCCGCCATCGCCGTGTCGACCGGCGGGCGACCGCCCTTCTGGCTGTTCATGGCGGGACTGCTGCCGGTGCTGCTGGCACATTCCTTCGTCATCCCCAACCTCAACGCGGCGGCCATGATGCCGATGGGCAACATCGCCGGCACGGCGGCGGCGGTGATCGGGTCCATCGTGACGCTGGGCGGGGCGCTCCTGGGCGCGGTCATCGACCGGCTCTACGACGGCACGGTGCTGCCGTTCACGTTGGCTGGCCTCCTGATGTGCCTGCTGGCCTACTCCGCCTATCGCTGGGCGGATACCCGCTGGGATGCGTCTGCCGGGCACGATCTGCT
>CAVORC010000034.1:0-114168 GCA_963698505.1 uncultured Chloroflexia bacterium
GTTTTGGAGCGGGCCGCATGTTCCTGCCGCAGGTGGTCAAATCGGCTCGCGTGATGAAGCGGGCGGTGGCGCACCTGGTGCCCTACATCGAGGCCGAGCGCGAGGCGTCAGGCGAGAGCGCCGCGGCCGGGCCGAGATCAGCGGGCAAGATCGTGATGGCCACCGTCAAGGGCGACGTGCACGACATCGGCAAGAACATCGTGGGCGTCGTGCTCGGCTGCAACGACTACGAGGTCATCGATCTCGGCGTCATGGTGCCGTGGACGCGCATCCTCGAGACCGCCCGCGAGGAGGGCGCGGACCTCATCGGTCTGTCCGGGCTGATCACGCCCTCGCTCGAGGAGATGCGCCTGGTCGCGAGCGAGATGGAACGCGAGGGCATGACCACGCCGCTGCTCATCGGCGGCGCCACCACCTCTCGTGCCCACACCGCGGTCAAGCTGGAGCCGGCCTACTCGGGCCCGGTGGTGCACGTCGATGACGCCTCTCGCGCGGTCGGGGTGGCTGGCGCGCTCATGGACCCTGTCACGCGCGATGCCTTCGTGGCCCAGCGTCGTGCCGAGTACGCCGAGGTTCGGCGTGTGTACGCGGGGCAGTCGTCACCGGACCGGCGGGTGTCCCTGGCCCAGGCGCGGGCGAGCCGCCTGCTCATCGACTGGACAGCAGAAGCCCCGCCGCAGCCGACATTCACCGGCGTTCGCACTCTCGCCCGCTACCCGCTCGAGGAGCTCATCGAACGCATCGACTGGTCACCCTTCTTCGCCACCTGGGAGCTCAAGGGCCGCTACCCCGCCATCCTCTCGGACGCCACGGTCGGCGCTGCCGCGCGCGAGCTCTTCGACGACGCCCAGGCGATGCTGCAGCGGGCCGTCGACGAGGGCCTGCTGCGAGCCGATGGCGTGGTCGGCTTCTGGCCGGCCGGCTCGACGAGCGACGACGACATCGTCGTATGGGCGGATGCGGAGCGCACCACCGAGCTGGCCCGACTGCACATGCTGCGGCAGCAGGTGACGCGCAAGGATGGCCGCGCGGACCTGTCCCTCGCCGACTACGTGGCCCCGGTGGACGCCGGCGTGCCCGATCACATCGGTGCCTTCGCGGTCACCGCCGGGCACGGCCTGGCGGAGGCGAGGGCGACCTTCGAGGCGGCCCACGACGACTACTCGGCCATCCTGCTGACGGCGCTGGCCGACCGCCTGGCGGAGGCCTTCGCCGAGCGCCTCCACGAGCTGGTGCGGCGGGAGCTCTGGGGCTACGCGGTCGACGAGGCGCTGGACAACGCGGCGCTCATCAGCGAGTCGTACCAGGGCATCCGGCCAGCTCCGGGCTACCCGGCGTGCCCCGACCACACCGAGAAGACCACGCTCTTCCGGCTGCTGGAGGCGGAGTCCCGTGCCGGCATCGAGCTGACCGAGTCGATGGCGATGCTGCCGGCAGCAGCGGTGAGCGGCATCTACCTGTGGTACCCGCAGGCGCGGTACTTCGGGGTGGGCAAGATCGACCGCGATCAGCTGGAGGACTACGCGCGTCGCAAGGGCTGGTCGCTGGTCGAGGCCGAGCGCTGGCTGGCGCCGAACCTCGCCTCCTAGCCCGCCCTGGCGAGGAACTCGCGGTAGCGGTCGAGCCCCGGGGCGTCCTGCCGGAAGACCCAGTGACGCTCCCCCCCGGTGGTAGAGACCGCCAGCGTCACGAGTGGACCGGTCGCGTCGTGTTCAAGCCGGGCGGAGGTGATGCCGGCGAGTGGCAACCAGGTCTCGACCCGGCCGTAGACGCTGTGCCAGCGGTAGGCGAATGCTCGCCCCCGGTCGATGACCAGCAGCTCGCGACCGTCGGTCAGGTGGAGGGACTCCAGCAGGCGCTTGTCCACGAGGCCGAAGACCAGCCGGTGCAGGCGCGTGCTATCGACCGAGCCGAGGGAGACCTGCGGCTGGGCCGCCACCGGGCGCATGGCCGATCCCGCCTGGCGCATGGTGCTGAGCAGGCCCTCGAAGTAGAAGCTGAGTCCCTCCGTCGAGGCCTCCTGGGGCAGCGCGCGCGCCGCCGCGTGTGGAGGTCCATAGCGCTCGCGGATGATGTCCACGAGCCGGCCCATGAGTGCCTCGGAGACGGTGTTGAAGGGTAGCTCCAGGGGCTGGCCCGGCAGGCCCAGGTGGAGCGTGCCGCGCAACAGGTCGGCGCTCAGCGACACCAGCTGGATGTCCCGGTAGCTCACCGTTCGGCGGTCAACGCCGCCCTGGCTTCGCTGCAGGATGAGCATGTCGTCCTCGTGCGCCGACACCACGACGTCGTAGAGATCCATGCCCGGATGGGCCTCCCGGCGGGCGATGCGCCGCGGAACCTTGAGCGCCAGCAGGGCTGTGTCGGCACGGTCGAGGTAGGGCAGGAAGAGGGGCGGCGGCGGATCCTCCGGCGAGATCTCGATGATCCACGGGCCGAAGCGGTCGTACTCGCGGTCGCGTTCGCGCCCGGCCGACGGGGCTGGGCCGCTCACAGCACGTCCAGCGCCGCCGCCAGGTCGGCGATGAGGTCGTCCGGGTCTTCGAGGCCGATGTGCAGCCGTACCAGGCGGCCGTGGTCCGGTTGCTCCTCGAGACCACGCCGGGCATGGGGGATGGCCGGCAATACCAGCGACTCGAAGCCGCCCCAGCTGGCGCCGAGACCGAAGAGCGTCAGGGCCTCGATGAAGCGGGCATGGGCGGCTTCGTCGCAGGGCTGAAGCTCGATGCTGAAGAGGCCTGGTGCGCCGCTGAACTGGCGCCGCCAGAGCTCGTGATGCGGATCGGAGGGGAGGGGCGGATAGAGCACGCGCGCCACGTGCGGCTGCTCCTCCAGCCAGCGTGCCACGGCCAGGGCGCTGGCCTCGTGGCGCTGCAGGCGGACGCTGAGCGTGCGCAGCCCGCGCAGTCCCAGCCAGCAGACATCCGGAGCCACCGTGGAGCCGTGGTCGACACACCAGGCTCGCGTCGACGCGAGCGCGTCGTAGCTGCCCGTGGTGAGCCCGAGCATGATGTCGGAGTGGCCGCCGATGTACTTGGTGGCGGCGTGGATGGAGATGTCGATGCCAAGACCGTGGGCGTCGAAATAGCGCGGCGTACCCCAGGTCGAGTCGCAGGCCACCGGGATGCCCAGGGGCGCGGCGATGGCGACGACCTCGCGGACGTCGATCAGCCGCATGGTGAGCGAGGTCGGGACCTCGATGAAGATCAGGCTGGTGCGCTCATCGATGAGTGCCGCCAGCTCCTCGGTGGTGTCGAACCAGGCGATCTCGCAGCGTCCGGCCAGCGCGTGCTCGGCGAAGTGGCGCGTGGGCTGGTAGACATCGCGCTGGATGACGATGCGAGCGCCGGGCGTGGCGTGGGCGGCGAGCGTGGCGGCGATGGCGGTCAGGCCACTGGGCGTCGCGAGGCAGGACTCGGCACCGCACAGCTGCGCCATGGCGGTCTGCAGCTCGAACGTCGTGCTGGTGCCATAGATGCCGTAGCGCAGTGCTTCGTAAGGTGTTCCGGCCCGTGCCTCCCTGAGCTGCGCGAGTGATTCGAAGAGGACGGTCGACGCGCGGCTGAGCGGCGGGTTCACGGTCCGCTCGCGGGCGGCGGCGGTGCGTCCAAGATGGGCCAGCCTGGTGTCGAAGCGCGTGGTAGACAGGTCGTCGGGTCGGGCCATGTCCACATCATCGCGCAGGCAGCGCAGCGGTGAATGACCGCCATCGCAGGTCGATGGTCCGGCACGCGTCGCCGCAGTCGCCGGCAAGGCCAGGATGATCGCCCGACGAGACTCGCCGCAGTCGCCGGCAAGGCCAGGATGATCGCCCGACGAGACTCGCCGCAGTCGCCGGCAAGGCCAGGATGATCGTCCAGCACGCCAGCATCGCCACCATGGCGGCATGGATGACATGCGAGTCGGCGCCGCCATCCGAGCCGTGCGCGTCCGCCGTCGCTGGCGCCAGTCTGACGTCGCCGTTCACGCCGGCGTATCTCGTGCGACGGTGTCGCTCCTTGAGCGGGGTCATGTCGGCCAGATGTCGCTCGACACGGTCAGGCGCGTTGCCCATACCCTGGACGTCCGCATCGACCTCGTCGCTCGCTGGCGGGGTGGAGAGATGGCGCGCCTCCTGAGCGCCCGGCATTCAGCCCTGCATGAGTCGGTGGCTCGGTTCTTCCACGGTCTACCGGGCTGGGTATTCGTTCCCGAGGTCTCGTTCTCGATCTACGGGGAGCGTGGCGTCATCGACATCCTCGCCTACCATGCCCCGACTCGGTCGCTCCTGGTCATCGAGCTCAAGACGGACATCGTCGATGTCAACGAGCTGGTGGGGACGGTGGACCGCAAGACGCGGTTGGCGGCGCAGATCGCGGCGAAGCGCGGCTGGCAGGCTGACAGCGTGAGCCGCTGGGTCATCGTCGCCCACGACAAGACCAACCAGCGCCGAATCGCCGACCACCGGACGATGCTGGCGGCGGCATTCCCACACGATGGCCGCGTCATCCGTGGCTGGCTGCGGCAGCCGGCCGGAGCGCGTTCTGGGCTGTCCATGTGGACTACCGCCAACACCAGTAGCCCAAGTCCCACTCGCAGCCACCGCGTGCGACGTCCTTCCGCACGACACGCGCGCGGCTGAGCACGTTTCGCCGGAGCTGGGAGCCGGCTGTACCCCTGAGCAGCACCGCAACCCATTCCGTGTGTGCCCATAGCGGGACTACGGCTATCACCAGTAGCGCTAGACCCAGACGGCGCCAGCCCAGCGCGGACCCGACCCAGACGGCGCCAGCCCAGACGGCCCCGGCCGGCGCCGGCGCCAGCCCAGACGGCCCCGGCCGGCGCAGCTCCCAGCCCGGCGCGGCGCCAGCCCGGCGCAGCTCCCGCCCAGCGCGGACCCAGGACGCCGGCTAGAGGACGCTCGCTCCAGGGCGTTCACGAGTGCCCATCGCGCGACGAGCCCGTCTCCACGTTTGACCGCGCGGTCGCGCGGTCGCACCATCGACGCATGCACGCGACACCTGATCCGGCGGCCTCGCCCAGCGAGTCATCGCGCGACCCGGCCGCCGCCCGCGTCGACGAGATCCGGTTCCTCGCCGACGTCGCCCACCTGGCGGCCACGGCTCGGACCTGGGACGACCTCATGGGCACCGTCATCGACCGGGCCCGGGCCGCATCGCGGGCCGACGTCTGTTCGCTCTACCTCGTCGACCGCGACGGGAGCGGGCTGACGCTCGCTGCCACCAACGGCCTGGACCAGGATGCGGTGGGCGTCGCGCGCCTGCAGATGGGGCAGGGCATCACCGGCCAGGCGGCGCAGTCGCTGTCGACCATCATCAGTCCTGATGTCCACGCCGACGACCGCTTCGCCTGGATCCGTGGAGTCGACGAGGTGCGCTTCACCTCCATGTGCTCGGTGCCGCTCATCTGGGAGGAGCAGGTGGTCGGCGTGCTCAACGTGCAGACGGCCGAGCACCGTGACTTCAGCGCCGCCGACATCGGCTTTCTCGAAGCGCTGGCCGGCCTCCTGGCGGGGATGGTGGAGAAGGGTCGCCTGCACGCGGAGGCAGAGGCCCAGCTGGAGCAGCTGCGTGCCATCGACGAGGCGCGGGCCAAGCTCGTGGCCGTCGTCACGCATTCGCTGCGGACCCCGCTCGCCGTGGTGCGCGCCTACGTGGAGCTGTTGGGCAACGCGGCCCGTACGCGCGGCAGCGACGAGGCCAGCGGCTGGGAGCACGAGGCGCTGACCCAGGTCGATCGCCTCGATGAGACCGTCGACGATATCCTCGAGAGCCTGCGAGTGATGCCGGAGGCACCCGCCGAGCTGGTCCCGCTGGACCTCGCTGCCGAGGTGTCGCACGTGCTGGCCGAGCTCTCGCCGGTGCTCCGCGGACGGACGCTGCGCTCAGCGTTCCGCGACGAGCCGCTCGTGGGGCTTGGCTCGCCTTCGATGCTCCGCCAGCTGCTCGGCTACCTGCTGGAGAACGCCTCCAAGTACGCCCCGCCCCGCGGCGAGATCGATGTCTACGGCTGGCGGGATGCGGACTGCGCCTACATCGCGGTGACCGACGATGGTCCCGGCATCCCCGATGCCTGGCGGGAGCGGATCTTCGAGCCGTTCGTGCGCCTCGATGACTCACCCCGTGGAGCCGGTATCGGGCTCTTCGCCGCGCGGCGCCTTGCACGCTCGATGGATGGAGAGCTGACAGTCGAGCCGCGTGAGCCCTACGGCTCGCAGTTCGTGCTGCGACTCAAGTACGTGGGCTCTGCTCGCTAGGTCACCTGCCATCAACGCCGAAGGCCCGCGAGTTGGGAGCCTCGCGGGCCTTCGGAGTGGGTTCGTGTCGCACCGCGCCAGCGGCCGCCACGACTGCGTCAGAGGACTGGCTCCGCCAACGGTCGGAGCGTCCTGGCCGGCCCCTGGCCGGCACGGTCCCTACGCCGGCTCTGCTTCCGTGGTCGGGCTGGTCCCCAGGGCCGGCTCGATGGGCGCCGCGATGGCGCCCATGCTGGTGCCGGCCCAGGGCACGTAGGCGGTCTCACCGTGGACCGAGACATCGAGCCCGGCTTCCTCGTCAGCCTCGTTGACCCGCAGGCCGATGGCGAGGTCGATGGCCTTGATGATGATGAAGGTCATCACGCTGGCGAAGACGACGGTGAAGGCGACGGCCACGATCTGGACGAAGAGCTGCTCGGCATTGCCCTCCACGAGGCCGGCGACCCCGCCGATGGCAGCGACCGCGAAGATGCCGGTCCCGACGGCGCCCCAGATGCCGCCGACGCCATGGACGGCGAAGACATCGAGGGAGTCATCGATCGCCAGGCGCTCGCGCAGCAGGGTGACAGCGAAGCAGATCGCACCGGCCACCAGGCCGAGGACCAGCGCGCCGCCGACTGTGACGAAGCCGGCAGCCGGCGTGATGGCGACCAGGCCAGCCACGGCACCCGCGGCGGCGCCGACCACGCTGACCTTGCGGCCCTTGAGGTAGGACGCGCCGACCCAGGTGAGGGTACCGGCCGCGGCAGACACGGTGGTGACCATCAGCGCCTGCGCGGCGAGGCCGTCAGCCGCCAGCGCCGAGCCGGCGTTGAAGCCGAACCAGCCGAACCACAGCAGGCCGGCGCCGAGGACGGTCATGGGCACGTCGTGCGGCTCCACGTGGTGGCCGGCGACGCGCCGACCCATGACCAGGGCCACCACCAGGGCGGAGACGCCTGAGGCGATGTGGACGACGGTGCCACCGGCGAAGTCGAGCGCGCCGTTCGCACCGAGCGTCGAGAGCAGTCCGCCGCCCCAGACCATGTGGGCCATGGGCGAGTAGACCAGCAGCGACCAGGCGATGGTGAAGACGACGAACGCAGCGAAGCGCTTGCGCTCGGCGAAGGCGCCACTGATGAGCGCCGGGGTGATGGCGGCGAACATCATCTGGAACGTGGCGAAGAGCACGAACGGGATGGTGCTGCCCTCCTGCGGGCTCCATGCCGACACCGCTGAAGAAGAGGTACTGGAACGGGTCGCCGACGATACCCAGGTCGCCGATCGAATCGCCGAAGGCGAGGCTGAATCCGACGATGACCCAGACGACGGTCACGATGGCCAGGCCGAAGAAGCTGTGCATGATCGTGGACAGCACGTTCTTGGCGCGCACCAGGCCGCCGTAGAAGAGCGCCAGGCCCGGCAGCATCAGCATCACCAATGCTGTCGACATCAAGAGCCAGGCGGTATTGCCAGTGTCGATCATCGAATAGGTCCCTCCTGCGACCGCGGTCGCGATAGACGGCGCGCGGGGCATCGGCGCCCGTTACCAGTTGCCGACACGCTACGAAGCGACGAGGTGGTTGTCAGCGTCGGGGCGGTCGGGAAGTGGTGGCTCGGCGGTACACGTTCGGTAGCGGCACGGTGACATCGGGCGACGCTCGCCGCCGCGCGGTCGGCTCGTGCCGGCGGGCTGAGACCGCCGGGTCTGCGCTACGCGTCGAGGCGGTAGCCGACGCCGCGGACCGCCACCGGTACCGGGGCACCCGCGGTGATGAGCTTCTCTCGCAGCCGCGCCAGGTGCGGCTTCAGCCAGAGCGGGTCCGGATCGGGGACGTCGGGCCAGCCGGCGGCCAGCAGCTCGTCGTGGGGCACGACCTCGCCCAGTCGCTCGACCATCGCACGGAGCAGCCGGAACTCGGTCACCGTCGTGGGCAGGGGACTGCCCTGCCAGCGGATCTCATGGCGGCGTCGGTCGAGCTCGTAGCCGGAGGGGTCACCACGACCGCGGTCCCCCCGGTTGCCGCTCGCCCGTCGTGAGACCGCGCGCACGCGTGCCAACAGCTCATCGGCTCGGAACGGCTTGCGGACATAGTCGTCCGCCCCCAGGTCCAGCAGGTCCACCGTGGCGGCGTGATCACGCTCGCCAGAGACCACGATGATGGGAGCGTCACTGACCTCGCGGATGCGTTTGCACACGGTCGCGCCATCCATCCCCGGCATGGCCAGGTCCAGCAGCACCAGGTCGGGCTCGTCGTCGCGGAAGCGGCGGAGTGCCTCGTCCCCGTCGTAGGCGGCGATGATGCGGTGGCCGGCCTGGCCCAGCAGCGCGCCCAGCGCACCCACCATCGCCGGCTCGTCGTCCACCACCAGGATCTTGAGGGGATCGCTCGTGCGGCTGCTCCCAGCCTCGTCGCCCAGCATGGTCATCGTGCATATCCTCTCATCGCGACGGCAGCGCGCAGGGACTCGAAGCGCTCGAGCCAGGCTTCCAGACGGGCCTCGTCGGCGAACAGGACGAGGAGCGTATTGTCACCGGCCAGGGTGCCCTCCTGGTCGGTGAAGGTCGATTCGTCGATGGCTTGGCCGATGGCATTGGCGACCCCTGCCTCGGACACCAGCAACAGCGTCAGGCCCGACCGGCCCACCCGGATGGGGTAGTCCGCCAGGACACGACGCAGACGCTCGTCGCTGGCCGACGGGGCCAGCGACGACAGGTCGCCGGGCCAAGCGTAGACGTGTCCGCCTTGGTGCGCCACCTTCACCAGCCCCAGCTCGGTGATGTCCCGGCTGACGGTGGCCTGGGTGACCTCGAAGCCGCGCTCGGCGAGCCGGTCGACCAGCTCGTGCTGGTTGGCGATCGCCCCGCTCGCCACCAGGTCGCGCAGCAGTCGCTGCCGTTCGCGCTTCAGTGCGCGCGACGCTCCCGGCTGCTCGGCACGAGGTCGTGGTCCCATCACGCGAGATGATACATCTAGAGCGCATGACTATGCAGTTTGCAGCGTGACGACCGCGAATATGCACCGCAGCTCTGCATAGTATCAGTGGCGCACTTGCACTTTCGCCGCACGTCCGGCATCATCGGCCGCGATGGAACCTCTCGGTACTCGCATGGCGATGCCCGAGGCCCCGCCGGGATCGGTCGGGGTCTGAGTCGGGACGCCCCAGAGCAGCTCGACATCAGGCCGGATCCCCGGGGCCGCGACCATGCGAACGAAGGTCGCGGCCTTCGTGATTCCTGAGCACTCACGGCCCCCAACCGGCCGCTCATCGATCGAGAGGATCCCCCGATGACGCAGATCGCCCTCCGCCCTCAGCCCCTTGCCCCTGACCCGGCCGTGCTGGGCCACCTCCCCGGCTCCGAGTTCGTCCCTGGCTACACCGGCCTCCGCTGCCGCGCGTGCGGCACCCAGGGCTCCGAGGGCGCCGTCTTCGTCTGCCACCGCTGCTTCGGCCCGCTCGAGCCGGTGTACGACCTCGATGGCATCCGTGAGCGCCTGAGCCGCGAGGTGCTCGATGCCCGCGAGGCAACGATCTGGCGCTACGCCGAGCTGCTGCCTGTCAGTGAGCTGCCCCGCGCGGGCCTGTCGGTGGGCCAGTCGCCACTGACCGACGCACCTCGCCTTGCCGCTCGACTGGGACTGGACAGGCTGTGGGTCAAGGACGACTCGCGCAATCCGACCCTCTCCTTCAAGGACCGGCCCGTGGCCGTGGCTGCCGCCCGGGCTGCCGGATGGGGCTATCACACGCTCGCCTGCGCCTCCACCGGCAACCTCTCCGCCGCCGTCGCTGCGGCCGCCGCGGCACACGGGCTGCGTGCCGTCGTCTTCATCCCGGCCGACCTGGAACCAGCGAAGATCGCGCAGGCACAGAGCGCTCGGTGCCACGGTCGTGCGCGTGGATGGGCCCTACGACGACGTCAACCGCCTGTGCCTGGAGCTGACCGGTGAGCTCGACGGCTGGGCCGTGCTCAACGTGAACCTGCGTCCCTTCTACGCCGAGGGCTCCAAGACGATCGCCTTCGAGATCGCGCAGCAGCTGGGCTGGCGGGCGCCCGACGCGCTGGTGGCGCCGCTGGCGTCGGGCTCGATGTACACCAAGCTGGCTCGTGCCTTCACTGAGCTGGTGGACGTGGGACTGCTGGAGTCAGCGCCAGTGCGCTACTTCGGTGGCCAGGCCAACGGCTGCGCTCCCATCGCCGATGCCTACGCCGCGGGGACGGACATCGTGCGGCCGGTGGAGAAGCCCGACACCATCGTGCGCTCGCTGTCCATCGGGTCACCCGCCGACGGAGGCTATGCCCTCAAGCAGGCTCGTGACAGCGATGCAGCCATCCTGGGCGTGTCGGACGAGGAGACCGTCGCCGCCATCCGCTTGCTGGCCGAGACCACCGGCATCCTGACCGAGACGGCCGGCGGCGTGACGCTCGCGGCGCTGCGCCGGGCACTGGACGAGGGCCGCATCCGCCGCGACGAGGAGACGGTCCTGGTCATCACCGGAAACGGCCTCAAGACGCTCGACGTGCTGGCCGGTGATGCCGGCGCGGCGCTCCCGGAGCCCATCGCGCCAAGCTTCGACGCGTTCGAGGCGTGGTGGGGCTCGACGCAGCAGGAGGTGGCCGCGTGAGGACCACCGGCATGGCCTGGCGACAGGCGCAGCACCATCGCCCAGGGTCCAGCCCCGGGAACCCGGAGATGCTCCGCTACGCCCCGAGGCGCTGACGGCCCGGGAGGTTCGACTTGACGTGACCGGGCCGAGCCGTCAGACTCCGCCCCCGATGACACACCTGCACGTTCTCAAGCCGAAGCGGATGCGGCCCTGCCTGGAGGCACGGGCCTAGACGGCTTCGGTTCGGAACGACCGACTCGGGGCCGCTGGGCAAGGCTCCGAGGGCCGCAGACACCGATCGAGGTGACTGCGGTCTTTTTGTTTGCTCGGAGCTCTCCGCCGGTCCTGCCGCCAACGAGGAACCAGATACACGATGCGAGCACTCATCACCGGCAGCGGCAACATGGGCCGCGCCATCGCCGCCGGCCTGGACGCGCGGGGCGACGAGGTCGTCGCCATGGCCGGCCGCGAGACCGGCTACCCCGCCACCGCCGACATCGGCTCCGTGGACGTGACCTTCGAGTTCAGCCACGACTCCACGCTGCTGACGCACGTCGACCTCGCGCTCGACGCCGGCTGCCGGGCGCTGGTCATCGGCACCACCGGCTGGAGCGCGGACGACGAGCTCGGCAGGGCCTTCAGCACCCGCCTGGAGGAGGCCGGTGCGGCCGCCGTGGTCGCTCCCACGTTCAGCCTTGGCGCCGTGCTGTTCGGCGATATCGCCGAGTACGCCGCCAGGCTCTTCGGCAGCTTCGCCGACTACGATCCATACCTCTTCGAGCAGCACCGGGCGGCCAAGGCCGATCGCCCGTCAGGTACCGCGCTGGCTGTCGCCCAGCGGCTGCTCCCGCATCTCCAGGGCAAGCGCGAGGCGCGGCTGGCCACGGGGTCGGGCGCGCCGGACCCAGACGTGCTGGAGGTGGTGGCATTGCGAGCCGGCAGCCACCCGGGCATGCACACCGTCGGCTTCGACGGCCCCGGGGAGTCGCTCGAGATCCGCATCGCGGCACGTGACCGCTCGGCCTACGTGGCCGGGGCCCTCCTGGCGGCGGACACGCTCGTCGCCGAGCCCGGCCGCCGCGGTATCACCTCGTTCAGCAGCCTGGTCCGGGAGCGGACCGCGCGACACTGACTGACTCCTGACCGACTGAAAGGAACACCACGATCATGACCCCCAACCTCATCCTGCGAGGCGCGCTGACCGCCCTCGTCACGCCCATGACCACGAGCGGTGCCCTGGACGAGCCCACGCTGGTCCGGATGGTCGAGCGCCAGATCGACGCCGGCATCAACGGCCTGGTGCCCGTGGGCACGACCGGCGAGTCGCCGACCCTCAGCGCCGAGGAGGACCAGCGCGTCATCGCGCTCACCGTCGAGACGGTCCGCCGCCGCGGCGTTGCCGACACCACGCCCGTCGTGGCCGGCACCGGCTCCAACGTGACCCAGCACGCCATCGACTACACGCGCCGTGCCGCCGACCTCGGGGCCGACGCGGCGCTGGTGGTCTCGCCCTACTACAACAAGCCCGACCAGCGCATGCTCGAGGCGCACTACCGTGCCATCGCCGATGAGGGCGGCCTGCCGATCGTCGTCTACAACGTGCCCGGTCGTACCGGCTCCAACGTCAACACCGACACGCTGCTGCGCCTCGCGGAACACCCGCGCATCGTGGCCGTCAAGGAGGCATCGGCCAACATGGAGCAGATCATGACCATCACGCGCGACCGACCGGAGGGGTTCGCCGTGCTCTCGGGTGACGACAGCTGGACCCTGCCCATCCTCGGGGTCGGCGGGGACGGCGTCATCTCGGTCGCCTCCAACGAGGTGCCGCAGGTGATGGTCGAGCTGTGTGCCACGGCCCTCGCCGGCGACTGGGATGCGGCCCGGGCCATCCACATGCGTTACCTGGATCTCTTCCGCGCCAACTTCCTCACCTCCAACCCGGTCCCGGTGAAGGCCGCGATGGCGGAGATGGGCCTGATGGAGGACGTCCTGCGCGCGCCGCTCCTGCCGCTCGACGACGCCAACCGAGCGCGCCTGCGCGACGTGCTGGGCGCCCTGGGGTTGCTCGGATCGGTCGGTGAGGCGGCCGCGTGACGCCCGTCGAGGAGTCCGACCCGGCCTCCACCCTCGAGTCGAGGATCCTGGCCCTCGATGCTGCCTGGTCGGGCTCGCCCGAGCCGGCTCCCGAGCTGGTGGCTGAGGCGCGGGCAGCGGTGGCCGAGCTGGTCGCTGCGCTCGAGGCCGGCGACGTGCGCGCCGCCAGTCCCGATCCCGCCGTCGTCGACGGCTGGCGCGTGCACGCCTGGGTCAAGACCGGCATCCTGCTGGGCTTCCGCCTGCCGGACATGACCGAGTACCGCGACGGCCCCATCCTCAGCGCCCGCGACAAGGCCGCCTACGGCGTCCTCGACCTGCTCGCGAGCGAGAGCTCGCGCGCGGCGTCGGCGGCAGGCGCGCCCTGGCGCGTGGTGCCAGGCGGGACGTCCGTCCGCAGCGGGGTGCACCTCGATCCGGGTGTCACCATCATGCCCCCGGCCTATGCCAACATCGGCGCCTGGGTCGGGCGCGGCTCGATGCTGGACTCCCACGTGCTCGTGGGCTCGTGCGCGCAGATCGGCCGCGACGTCCACCTGTCGGCCGCGGTCCAGGTCGGGGGCGTGCTGGAACCAGCTGGCGCACGCCCGGTCATCGTGGAGGACGGCGCCTTCGTGGGCGGCGGTGCCGGTCTGTACGAAGGCGTCACCGTCGGGCGTGGCGCTGTCATCGCGGCTGGCACCATCGTCACCGGTCAGAGCCGGCTGCTCGACCTGGTCACGGAGCGGGAGCTGCGGGGCACGCCAGGATCTCCGCTGGTCGTGCCAGCGGGGGCCGTGGTCGTGCCGGGCGCCCGTCCGGCGACATCGGCGTGGGCACGAGATCGTGGCATCTCCGTGAGCGTGCCGATCATCGTCAAGTATCGCGACGCGGGCACAGACGCCCGCGTGGCCCTGGAGGACGCACTGCGGTGACGGCGGGTCCGACCGTGGAGTCGCACATCGAGGTCGGTGGCGACGTCGCCGGGCAGCAGCCAGAGGCGCTGGTCGCCAGCTTCGGCAGCCCGCTCTACGTCTACGACGCCGGCGTGGTCCGCGCGCGCGCCTCGGCCCTGCGGGCGGCCCTCCCGGCCCAGGTCGACATCGCCTTCGCCGTCAAGGCCAACTCGTCGCCTGTGCTGCTGACCGCCCTGCGCGGGGCTGGCCTGGGCGCAGACGTGGCGTCCGGCGGCGAGCTGCGGGCGGTGCTGCGCGCCGGCTTCGCCGCGGCGGACGTGGTCTTCACCGGTCCCGGCAAGACCGACGCCGAGCTGGAGGCGGCGCTGCGGGCAGGTGTGGGCGCGCTGACCGTCGAGTCGCTTGACGAGCTCGACGCGGTCATCTCGATGGCCGCGCTGGCGCAGCCCGGGCAGGCCCTGATGCTGCGCCTGGCCACGGGCGGCGATGGCGAGGGCAGGCCCATCATCGGAGCGCCCGGCAACGTCAAGTTCGGTCTCACCGACGCGGAGGCGCTGGAGGCCCTGGGCCGGCTGGGCGCCGCCTCGGTGCTATCGCCCGAGGGCCCCTTCCGCTTGCGCGGCTTCCACGCCTTCGGGGCCTCCAACGTGCTCGATGCCGCGATCCTCGTCGAGGGCGCAGCCGAGCTTGCCCGCCGCGCGGAGCGGATCGCCGCACCCCTCGGGCTGGAGGTGGAGCTGCTCGATGCGGGGGGCGGGCTGGGCATCCCGTATGCCGAGACCGAGGACGCGCTCGACCTCGCAGCGCTGGGGGAGGGGCTGGCGCTGGAGCTGGCGTCCTGGGCGGGGCGCGCCGGGCTGCGCCGAGCGCGCCTGCTGCTGGAGCCGGGCCGCTGGCTGACCGGCCCGGCGGGCGCGTATCTCTGTCGCGTGGTCCGTACCAAGGAGCGCGGCAGTCGGCACGTGGCCATCAGCGACGGCGGCATCCATCACCTGCTGCGTCCCCGCCTGGTGGGCCAGGATCACCGGGTCGTGGCTGTCGGTGCCGCCGCGGGTCGGCCGCTCGAGGCGCGGGTCGACCTGGTGGGGCCGCTGTGCACCGGTCTCGACATCCTGGCCTCGGCGGTGGCGGCCCCGCTGCCGCGCGCGGGCGACCTCTACGCCGTCCTCGATGCCGGCGCCTACGGGTACAGCGAGTCGATGCCGCTCTTCCTCAGCCACCCCGTGCCGGCGGAGGTGGTGGTCGACGGTGCGCACGTCACGGTCTCACGCGAGCGGGTCGAACCGACGTAGCGCGGGCCTCGCGTGGCCCGCATGATCTCAGTCAGCGATGCCGAGTCGCACGGCGTTGGCCGTGAGCTCCGCGTGCACCCTCACCGGTGCGGTGCCGCCGATGACATCGGGGCGGGCCAGCGCGTTCTCCAGGCTGGCCGCCGCGCGCAGCTCGGTGCTGACCTGTGGGTCCGACGCGGCGCCGCGCGCTACGGGGTCGGTCGACTCGGCGAGCGCGGCGGCGATGTCGCTGTCGGACAGCTCGGTCAGCTCGACGCCGGCCTCCTCGGCCCGCGCCACCAGGGCGCCGACGATGTGATGTCCCTCGCGGAACGGGACGCCAAGCTCGACGAGCGCATCGGCGACGGCGGTCGCGGTGGTGTAGCCCGACGTGGCCACGGCCAGCATGCGTGCTTCGTCCACCCGGAGCGTGGCCACCATGCCGGCCATGACGTCGAGTGACGACTCCAGTACCGCGAGGGCATCGACCAGCGGCGGCTTGTCCTCCTGCAGGTCACGCTGGTAGCCGCCGGGAAGACCCTTCAGCATCGTCAGCGCGGTGACGAGGTGCCCGCTGACGCGCGCGGTCCGTCCACGGATGAGCTCAGCCGCGTCCGGATTGCGCTTGTTGGGCATCATCGAGGAGCCCGTCGACCAGGCGTCGGCCGGACGAACGAAGCCGAAGTTCGGGTTGCTCCACCACACGATCTCCTCGGCCAGGCGTGAGAGGTGCGCCATGGCCAGGGCAGCTGCGCTGATGGTCTCCACCACTGGATCGCGGTCGCCCACCGCGTCGATGGAGTTGCGCGTGACGCCGGCGAAGCCCAGCGCCTCCGCGGTGGCCGCGCGGTCGAGCGGGAACCCGGCACCGGCCAGGGCGCCCGACCCGAGCGGCGACTGCGAGGCCCGTCCGAGAGCGTCGGCAAAGCGCCCGCGATCGCGCTCCAGCATCTCCACGTACGCCAGCAGGTGATGTGCGAAGAGGACCGGCTGTGCCGGTTGCACGTGTGTATGGCCGGGCATGGCCGCGTCGCGGTGCGCCAGGCCCAGGCCGACCAGGGCCCGTTCGAGCCCGATGATGGCGGCGTGGATGTCGCCGATGCGGCGACGCAGGTACAGCCGCAGGTCCGTGGCCACCTGGTCGTTGCGTGAGCGGCCGGTGTGCAGCTTGCCGCCCACGGGGCCGACGCGCTCCGTCAACGCCATCTCCACGTTCATGTGGATGTCTTCGTGGGCGGGGTCCCATTCGATGCTGCCGCTGCGCACATCGGCCTCGATCGAACGCAGCCCGTCGCGGATGGATCCGGCCTCTGCGGCGGTCAGCAGGCCGGCACGTGCCAGACCCTCGACATGCGCGATCGAGCCGGCGATGTCCTCGAGTGCCAGCTCGACATCGACCTCGATGGAGCGCCCGAAGGCGGCTGCGTCGGCATCCGGCCGGCTGCTGAAGCGGCCGCCCCAGGCTTTCACGCGCTAGGCCTTGGCGTCGGCCAGCTCGACCGGAAGCTCGCCCAGCATGGGCTCCGTCCAGGTCCAGGCCGACTCATGCCTCGCCGCCTCCGTGCGCAGGGGCAGGCCGAAGATCTTGATGAAGCCCAGCGAAGCGGCGTGGTCGTAGGCATCGTCGGCATCATAGGTCGCCAAGGTGCGATCGTAGAGCGAATCGTCGCTGCGGCGGCCCACCACGTAGGCATTGCCGTGGTCGAGGCGCATGCGTACCTGGCCGTTGACGACGCGCTGGCTCGAGCTCACGTATTCGCGCAGGTCGCGGTGGAGCGCACTGAACCAGATGCCGTCGTAGGTCGCCTGCGCCGTCTCGTCGGCGACCAGCCGGTTGAAGCGCAGCTGCTCCTTCGACAGGGTCAGGCCCTCCAGCGCGGCATGCGCGGTATGCAGGATGGTCGCGGCCGGAGCCTCGTAGATCTCGCGGCTCTTGATGCCCACCAGGCGGTCCTCGACATGGTCGATGCGACCGACGCCGTGCCTGCCGCCCAGCTCGTGTACGCGCTGGACGAGCTCGACGGGTGCGACCACCTCGCCGTCGAGCGACACCGGCACGCCGCCCTCGAAGCCGATGGTCAGCTCGGTGGGGATGTCGGGCGCGTCGCCAGGCGGCCACGGTCCACTCGTAGGCATCCGGCGGCGGCGTGGCCCAAGGGTCCTCCAGGACGCCGGTCTCGCAGGAGCGTCCCCACAGGTTGACATCGATGGAGTAGGGCGATTCGCGGGTGATGGGGATCTGGATGCCGCGCTCGATGGCATAGCTGATCTCCTCGTCACGCGAGAGACCCATGCCCACGCGCATGGGCGCCACCACCTCCAGCTTCGGATCGAGCGCGTGGACGGCGACGTCGAAGCGCACCTGGTCATTGCCCTTGCCCGTGCAGCCGTGGGCCACCGCATCGCAGCGCTCACGGTCCGCGACCTCCACCAGCAGCTGCGCGATGAGCGGTCGAGCCAGGGCCGTCGCCAGGGGATAGACCCCCTGGTAGAGCGCGTTGGCCTGCAGGCTGGGCCACACGAACTGGCGGATGAAGCGCTCACGGCCGTCCACGACGTAGGCGCGGCTGGCGCCGGAGGCCAGGGCACGATCGGCGACACTGTCACGCAGGGAATCGCCGCCGAGGTCGACCGTCAGGGTCACGACCTCTGCGCCGTACTGCTCCTTGAGCCAGGCCACCGCGACCGACGTGTCCAGCCCGCCCGAGTAGGCGAGCACGACCTTCTTCACCCTGCACCTCCGGACCCTGTCGTTGACCAGCGAGCGTTCTGGGGCTCGCGCAGTGGCGGCTCTCAGGCCTGCATTAACATGCGCGTGCAGGGTCATTCTTGCATAGTCATGCAGTACTTGCACGTCGTCGGCCGCGATACGCAGGCCGGTCCGGATGCGTTCAGGTGCGGTCCGCGTCCCTGACCGGTGGTGCGGAACCCGCCTCGGGGGCGGTGCGCGCAGGCACAGTCCTGCCGGCGGCTAGCAGCATCGGGCCACTACCCGACGACCGCTGCCCGAGGTTGACTGGGGTCCAGCCCAGGTAGGGAGAACCCATGTCCACCCCCAAGTCTGTGCGTAACCATCCATGGACGCGATCGACCGACGCGCCGCGCTCGGTCCGCTGGCGCCTGTGGGCGGCGATGCTCGCGCTGGCGCTCGTGCCGACGGCAGCCGGCATCTACCTGACGACGTCCCTGCTGGCTCCGGTCGAGCCGGCAGCCGTCGCGGATCACACCCGGCAGGCCTCGGTGGCGGCCGCCAGCCTGCTCTCGCGACAGCAGGCCATCGAATCGCGGCTGCTCCTGGCGGCAGCTGATGCGGAGGCCGCGGCGCTTCTCAACGGCATCGATGGTTCGGCCGAGCGAGCGGTCGCGTCGCGCCTCTTCAGCGTGCTCCAGGGCGGCGACGGCCCGGCCGTCCGGGCGGCCTGCCTCACGCGGGCCAGGGACGGCCGCAGCACGGTCCTGGCCGACGACGGCGGGTCCGACGCTGGCTCCGCCTGCGCCGACGGCTCCCTTCAGCAGCTTGCCATGGGGGCCGTGACCGACAGCGTCGCGCGGGCCCCGGCCGCGGCCGGTGACAGCCAGCACCTCCTCCTCGCTACACCCCTGCGCTCCGTCAGCGGGCGCAACGGCGGCGTCATCTCCGCAGAGATCGACGTCGCGGCACTGTTCGACCGGGCCCGCCTGCCGGCAGGCGACGCGGTGACCTCGATGCTCGTGGACATGGGTTCATCTGAGGTCGTGGCGTCATCCCCGCTGGTGACGGACCCGGTCGACCGTGCTGTCGCAGCCTTCGTCACCCCCGAGACCATCGCACCCCACATCGAGGGCATCGTCGGCGCGCACGAGCGCACCGATAGCGACCTTGCCCAGATCGGGCTAGCCTCCACGATCGTGCCGCTGTGGAGCAACGGCGACGGCGCACAGATGGGCCTGGTCCAGCTGTGGGCGAACGGCCCTGCGCCGATGCCCTTCGAGCTGCGGCTGGCGATGCTGGCATTGCTGGCCAGCGCCATCCTCGCTGTCATCGTGCTGGTGCGCTACTTCCTTGGCCCCTTCGAGAAGATGGCCGTCTCGCGCGACGAGCTGCAGGTGCTGTACCACGAGGCGCGCGAGGACTCGCTGGCCGACGGCCTCACCGGCCTGGGCAACCACCGTGCCTTCCAGGAAGAGCTGGCGCGCCAGGTGACGGCCCACGAGCAGCGCGGTGCAACGTTCAGCCTGGCGCTGCTCGACCTCGACGACCTCAAGGTGGTCAACGATCGCGAGGGACACGTGGCCGGCGACGACATGCTGCGCTCGATGGCTCGCCGCATGCGCGAGCTGGCTCGCGCCAACGACCGCCTCTTCCGCATCGGCGGCGACGAGTTCGCCATCATCCTGCCCGCTGGCGACATCGAGGACGCCGTCACCGTGGCCAGCCGCATCCTGCACTTCTGCAAGCGGCCCACGGACTCGGACCGTCCGTTCGCCTTCTCCAGCGGCGTGTCCGGCGTGCCCTACCTCACGCGACAGCGCGACCGGGTCTATCGCCAGGCGGATGCCGCGTTGTACTGGGCCAAGCGCCACGGGCGCGGCTCGGTCGAGGTCTTCGACCCTGAGCGCGACCAGCTGCCGGACGACGTCAGCGACACCGCCGGCAACGCCGTCGCCGAGGTGATACAGGGCAAGCTGCTGCGTCCCGTCTTCCAGCCCATCGTGGACCTGCGCAGCGGCCACATCCTCGGCTTCGAGGGCCTGATCCGGCCCGATCCGAACGGCCCGCTGCCGAACACCAGCCAGCTATTCGCGGCTGCCGCGGCCTCGGGTCGCACGGTGGAGCTGGACCTTGCCTGCCTCGACGTGGTGGTGAGCGCCGCCCGCGCCATCGGACCCGGGCGGCTGCTCACCCTCAACCTCTCCCCGCGCACGCTGGAGATGAAGGACTTCGACGCCGCCTGGCTGCTGAACGGCCTCGTGCGCAACGGCATCTCACCCAGCCGCGTCATCATCGAGCTCACCGAGCGTGACGAGGTCGACGACCTGGGCCGGCTGCGCCAGACGTTCGCCGCCCTTCAGCAGTACGGCCTGCGCCTGGCGGCCGACGACGTGGGCGCCGGCAACTCCGGCTTGCGGCTGCTTTCCCAGGTCCAGTTCGACATCGTCAAGATCGACCTCTCGCTGGTGCACGACGGCGTGCGCCGCCTGGGCTCGCGCGCGGTGCTGCAGTCGCTGCGTGACCTGGCGGTGAGCCAGGACGCGCGCATCGTGGCCGAGGGTGTCGAGACGTCGGAGCAGCTCAGCGTCATCCGCGACCTGCAGATCGGCGCCGGCCAGGGCTTCCTGCTGGGACGCCCCGAGGCCTCGGTGGCCAAGACGTTCGTGGACATGCAGCAGCTCGAGAGCGGCATCATCATCCCCGCCGCGGCGACGCTGCCGGTCGTCCCGGCCGCCGCGGACGCCTCTGCTGCGGACGCCTCTGACGACGCCATCTCGGCCGAGCGGCTGGCGATGTTCCTGCCACCGGCTCGAGGCCGGCGCCTCGACGCGGGCCCCACTGCGGCGTAGAGCGCTGGTGACGACGGGCTGGCGCAGGATCAGCCCGCGCGGAGCCCCGTGCCGGCGCCTTCGTGCAGGGCGCGCTGGAGCGCTCGTGCCGCTCGCCCGTCGGCGATGATCGAGCGCTGGGCGCCCGACCCGGCGCTGATGGCCCGCAGGGCGGAGCCGACCTTGGGCACCATGCCCCCGGCGATGACGCCTTCGTCGATGAGGCGGGTCGCCTCTGCGCTGGTGAGCTCGGCGATGCGCCCGCCGTCGGCGCCGCGGACACCGTCGCTGTCGGTCAGCAGCACCAGCTCGCCGCCGAGCGAGGCGCTCACGGCGGCCGCGGCATCGTCCGCGTTGACGTTGCAGACGTGGCCGTCGGGGTCGAGGCCCATGGGCGCCAGCACCGGCAGGTAGCCCGCCTCCAGCAACGTCCACACGACGCGCGCGTCGGCCACCGGTTCGCTGATGACGCGGTCGAGCCCCGGGGCGCGCGGTCCGCTGATCATGCCGCCATCGATCCCCCGGGTCCCCACGGCGCGCGCACCGAGGGCCAGCAGCGCGGCCGTCAGCTCGGTGTTGATGACGCCACTGATGACCGCCAGGAACACCTCCAGCGTGGCTTCGTCCGTCACCCGCCGTCCGGCATCCCAGCGGCTCTCGACACCGAGGCGCTGCAACCACTCGGTGAGGCGCTTGCCGCCGCCGTGGACCACCACGACCGGGCGCTGCCGTCGCTCGGCCACGATCTCACGCAGCACGTCCTGCTGCTCGACGATGGTGGTGCCGCCGAGCTTGACCACGACGGGCGTGGAGGTCACGTCGAGTACTCCGAGTTCTCGCTGACGTACTGCTCGGTCAGGTCGCAGCCGAAGGCCTCGCCGGAGCCCGTGCCCATGCCGAGGTCGACGCGGATGAGCACCTCAGCCCGGCGCATGCGCGAGCTCAGGTCGGCTGCATCGAAGGGGACCGGCACGCCGGCGAACACCGGTGTGCCCTCGATGTCGATGCGCAGCGCGTCCGGGTCGAGCTCGACGGCCTGGCCGGCGCGTCGACGTGCCGACGCAGCGTCGAGACCGGCTGCCTCCAGCACGGCAGCGGGGGCCACGACGGCGTTGCCCACGGCCATGGCGATGCGGCCCCAGTTGGGGTCGGCGCCGTGGATGGCAGCCTTGACCAGGTCGCTGCTGACCACGGCGCGGGCCGCCGCCCGCGCGGCGGCATCGTCGAGGCCGCCGCTGACCGCGCACGTGATGAGGGTGGCGGCGCCTTCGCCGTCGGCCGCCTGCTGCCGCGCCAGCGAGCGGGCCACCGCCTCCAGCGCACGTCCGAACGCGGTCGCCGCCGCTGCGTCGTCCTCCAGGGCCACGGTGCCGGCCGCGCCGGACGCGGCCAGCAGCACCGTATCGTTGGTGGACTGGTCGCCGTCCACGCTGATCTGGTCCCACGTGCGGGCCACGATGGGCCGCAGGATCGCGTGCAGCGTGGCCGGCGCCGCCGTGGCGTCGGTAAGCACGAAGCACAGCATCGTCGCCATGTTGGGGTGGATCATGCCCACGCCCTTGGCCACGCCGCTGACGGTCACGTCGACGGGCTCGCCCTGCCGGTCCGGCAGCTGTAGCCGCACGGCCGCCATCTTGGCGCGTGAGTCGGTCGTCCGCAGGGCCTCCGCGACATCTGCCAGGTCGCCATCCTCGCGACCCAGGCCGGTCGCCATCGTGGCTCCCATAGCGGCGGCGATGCGCGCCACCGGCAGGCGCGTCCCGATGAGGCCGGTGGACATGGCCAGCACCTGCTGCGGGCTGACCCCGGCGTGCTCGGCGAGCGTGGCCGCGAGGCTGTGCTGGTCGGCCAGTCCGGCGGCACCGGTGGCGGCGTTGGCGCAGCCGCTGGTGGCGATCATGGCGCCGGCCCAGCCGTAGCGCCCGCCGCCGGCCGGTTCGGTGGCGGCAAGGTGAGCCTGGTTCATGCGCACGGCCGCTGCCGGCAGGCGGTTGGTGGTGAAGGTGGCCGCCGCCGCGGCCGGACCGTCGTCGCTGACGATGATGGCCAGGTCGCGCGCGCCCGAGGGCTTGATGCCGGCGCTGGTGCCCAGTGCCCGGAAGCCGCGCGGCAGCCGCGCCGCCGTCTCCGCCACCGGCAGCTGGGAGGGGAGAGGCTCGAGCGGTCTCACGGGACGAGCGGGAGCTGTTCGAGGCCAGCCTCCTCGGGCAGGCCGAAGACGAGGTTGAAGGCCTGCACCGCCTGGCCGGCGGCGCCCTTGACGAGGTTGTCCGCGACCGAGATGGTGGTGATCCTGCCGGTGCGCTCGTCGAGGTGGGCGAAGACACGCACGAAGTTGGAGCCGCGCACGTGGCCGGTCGCCGGCGGTGCGTCGACGACGTCGACGAAGTACTCGTCGGCATAGGCCTCGTCGTACAGGCGTCGCAGCTCGGCGGCCGTGACCGGTCGCGTGGGACGCACGTGCCCGGCGGCCAGGATGCCGCGGTTCATCGGCACCAGGTGCGGCAGGAAGTCGACACTGGCCGCACCGGGATTGGCCGACGGTTCCGGTCCTGCGTCGCGGATCTCCTGGATGAGCTCCGCGGTGTGGCGATGGCCGCCCACGCCGTAGGCTTTCACCGAATCGTTGACCTCGGCGTACATCAGGTCGGCCCTGACGCTGCGACCGGCACCGGACACGCCGCTCTTGGCATCGACGATGACGTCGTCGATGAGCCCCGCACGCGCCAGGGGGTAGAGACCCAGCATCGACGTCGTGGGGTAGCAGCCGGGCGAGGCCACGATGATGGTGTCCGCGCCCTGCAGCGCCAGGAGCTCGTCGCGGTGCTGCTCGGGCAGGCCGTAGACGGCGCTCGCGAGCAGCTCCGGGAAGGGGTGGGTGTAGTCGTACCAGCGCTCGTACTCGGCCGCGTCCTTGAGCCGGTAGTCGGAACCCAGGTCGATGACGGCGATGCCTCGCTCGACGAAGTCCGGCACGAGGGCGGCGGAGGCGCCGTGCGGCAGCGCCATGAAGACCGCGTCGACCTCGGGCAGGGTCGTCTCGATGTGGTGGCCGGTGCGGGCCAGCTGGGGCTGTGAGAGCGCGATGGGCTCGCCCTCCCGCTCACGCCCTTGCAGGCCGGCGATGCGGACCGAGGGATGGCGCTCGAGCAGTCGCACGAGCTCGCCTCCGGCGATGCCGGCGGCGCCGATGATGCCCACGCGGATGCTGGCGCGGCCGCCGATGGCAGGGCTGGCGGAAGCCCGGTCGAAGGTCTGGGTCATGGTCGCCTGACGATACATGGCGCGGGCCACGAGGGTCGCCGACGCCGCGCACACCGCCCGGCCCAAGCGCCGCGTGGCGCAGCGGCGCGCTGTGCGATAGTTGATGCACCCATGAGCACGCACGCCGACCCCCACGACGGGGACATCCCGGACCTTTCCATCCCCAGTGGCGGCAGCGTCCTGTCGGCCATCGAGGTGCGTGCGACCGAGGGCGCCGACCTCACCGAGATCCTGCTGCGCCTGCGCGCTGCCGGGGGCGACGTCGTCACCATCAACTCCTTCCCTGCGACCAAGAAGGGCGAGAGTGGCGAGGTCACTCGCGTCTTCGACATCGAGCTGCGCGACCTCGGTCCGCTGGAGGCGACGGAGATCGCATTGTCGGTGCCGGGCGTCAATGCCGCCGACGCCCGACCCACGCTGGGGCAGGTCTTCGGCAAGCGCGTGATCGTCATCGGCGGTGGCGCGCAGGTGGCCCAGGTGGCGCTGGGCGCCGTGTCGGAAAGCGACCGCCACAACCTGCGCGGAGAGCGCATCTCGGTGGACACGATGGCGCTGGTCGGCGAGGAGGAGATCGCCGCCGCGGTGCGCGCAGTGGCCGACCTTCCACGCGCCCACATCCTCGTGTTGGCCGGTTCGCTCATGGGCGGCGAGATCACGCGCGCGGTGCGCGAGCTGCGCGAACGTGGCATCCCGGTCGTCTCGCTCTCGATGGCCGGCTCCGTCTCGGCCGAGGCGGACCTGGTCGTGAGCGACCCGGTGCAGGCCGGCACGATGGCGGTGATGGCCATCGCCGACACCGCGCGCTTCGACCTCGACAAGCTGCGCGGCCGCCGCTACTGACGCGGCGTCGCCGGCGGACGCGAGCGCGCCGACTGCCCGTATGCTTGGACGATGACCGATACCGCCCGCTCCATCCAGGAGCGCTCCAGCGCGACACTCTCGCCCATCCTCGGACGCTACTACCAGCAGGCCTGGGTGCGTGGCGAGGGCCACCGCCTGTACGACAGTGACGGCCGCGCCTACCTCGACTTCGCCAACGGCATCGCCGTGACCTCGCTGGGCCACGCGCACCCGCGCGTCAATGCCGCCATCCACAAGCAGGTCGACGAGCTCATCCACGTCTGCAACGGCCTGGGCCACCTCGATCCGGTCACGCGTCTGGCCGAGATGATCGTCGAGGAGCTGCCCGACGGGCTGGACACGGTCTACTTCGGCAACTCCGGCGCGGAGGTCGTCGACGGCGCGATGAAGATGGTCCGTCGCGCGACCGGCCGCACGCACATCATCGCGTTCTCCGGTGCCTTCCACGGCCGGACCTACGGCGCCACCAGCCTCACCAGCTCCAGCCTCAACTACCGCAGCGGCTACGACCCGCTCGTGCCGGACGTGCACATCGCGCCGTTCCCGCACGCCTACCGTGACTTCGACGGCGATGAGGCGCGCGCCAGCGAGGTCTGCCTGGACCACCTTGAGCGCCTCTTCGCGGAGCAGATCCAGCCGTCACGGACGGCCGCCTTCATCATCGAGCCGGTGCAGGGCGAGGGTGGCTACGTGCCTGCCCCGGTCGCCTTCCTGCAGGGCCTGCGCGAGCTGGCCACGCGCCATGGCATCCTGCTCATCGCCGACGAGGTGCAGTCGGGCTACGGGCGCACGGGCAGGATGTGGGCCTTCGAGCACGCCGGCATCACGCCCGACGTGGTGCTGCTGGCCAAGGCCATCGCCAACGGCATGCCCCTGGCGGCCCTGGTCTCGTCCCGCGAGCTGCAGGAGCGCTGGGGCGTGGGTGCCCACGGGTCCACCTACGGTGGCAACCCCGTCGCCTGCGCCGCGGGCATCGCCGTGCTGGAAGTCATCCGCGAGGAGGGCCTGGTGGCCAACGCCGCCGAGCGGGGCGCCGAGCTGCTTGCCGGCCTGCAGGGGCTGGCGCTCGAGGACCGACGCATCGGTGATGTGCGCGGGCCGGGCCTGATGATCGGCGTCGAGATGATCAAGGATCCCGACGCCGAGCCGGCCATCGCCCTCGGCAGCGCCCTCAGCGCGGCCTCCGCCGAGCGCGGCCTGCTGGTGCTGACCTGTGGCGCCGGCAACGTCGTCCGCTGGATCCCACCGCTGGACGTGCAGCGCTCGGAGATCGAGGAGGCCCTGGGCATCTTCAGCGAGGCCCTGCTGGCGACGCAACCGGGATAAGGGCCCGAGTCCGTGCCGGCGCGGGCGGCAGTCGCCCCGCGTGTGCGGGTCGGTCGCTCGGGACACCCCGGAGCGTACGGCCGCCTGGCCGTCGCTGAGCCGCCGGGTCTTCAGTCAGGGCGGACCTCGTGGCAGGGGTTGGACAGCCGTCCGATGCCCTCGACCTCGACGCTCATGACGTCACCCTCGTGCATGCACACCCTGGGGTCCCGGGAGTAGCCGATGCCGCCGGGTGTGCCGGTGGCGATGACGTCCCCAGGTTCGAGGGTGAACGCCTGTGAGCAGAACGACACCAGGTAGGGCACGCTGAAGATCAGGTTCGACGTGCGCGAGTCCTGCATGATCTGGCCGTTGCGGTAGCTGCGCACCGCGAGATCGCCCGGGTCGCGCAGCTCGTCGGTGGTCACCACGACCGGCCCCAGCGGGCAGAACGTGTCGAGCGACTTGGAGCGCACGAACTGGCCATCGGAGAACTGCAGGTCGCGCGCGCTGACATCGTTGAGGACGGTGTAGCCGAGCACATGTTCCAGCGCCTCGTCCTCGCGAACGCGACGGGCGCGGCGCCCGATCACGACGGCCAGCTCCGCCTCCAGGTCGACCGCGTCGGTCAGGCGCGGATCCCACTCGACGATGGCGCCGTCGCCGATGACCGCGCTGGGAAACTTGGCGAACATCAGCGGCACGGCCGGGATCTCCACGCCGAGCTCGGCGGCGTGGTCGTGATAGTTGAGCCCGATGGCGACGATCTTGCCGGGACGCGGGACCGGCGCGATACGCCGCTCCGGATCCACGTCCCCGGGCCGTCCCGCTGCCGCCGCCGAGCGGACCGCGCTGCGCAGCGCGGTCAGCCCCGAGGCCGTGTCCGCCAGCAGCTCGGCCATCGATCCTGGCAGTCCGGCGCCGAGCGAGCGGCTGGACCAGATGCGGCCGTCGCCGTGCTCGACCGCGAGCCGGTCCCCGGCAGCATCGAGGTATGAGACGAGTCGCATGCGAAGGCTCCCGTGCGGATGGGTCGATCGTGCCGGCTGACTCGGACTAGTCGGCCGCCTTGCCCACTCTATCGGGTCGTCCGGTCTCGGCCAGGATGACCGCGCCGATGACCAGGGCGCCGCCCAGCAGCTGCATCGGTGCCAGGCGTTCCCCGAACAGGATCATCGCCAGCACCACGGTGTAGACCGGCTCCACCGTGCTGATGAGCGCGGCTCGCGCGCCACCGACGCGGCGCACCCCGGCGTAGAACGCCTGGATGGCGATGGCCGTCGACACCAGGCCCAGGCCGAGCAGTGCCGGCCAGGTGCCGGCGGGCAGGTCGAGCGGTGAGACCGAGCCGCCGCTGCCGAGCAGGAGCAGGGCGTACACCAGTGCCGTCGCGGACGTCATCAGCGCCGCCGCCGGAGATGGGTCAGGTGCCGCGGGGGCCGCCTCGGCATCGCCCGGCGGGATGTCGATGCCTGGACCGGCCGTGCTTCGGGCTGGTCGCTCACCGGCGAGCCGCGCCTGCAGGATGATCCAGATGGCGTAGATGACGGCGTTGGCGAAGGCCAGGGCAAGCCCCCAGAGCGGGGGCAGCTCACCGCGGGGGATGCCACCCAGCGTGAGTGCCACGCCGACGAGCGAGATGCCCAGGGCGATCCAGGCGCGGCGTCCCTCCAGGCGGCGGACGAACCGCGTGGCCATCACCGCCACCATGGCGGGATAGAGGTACGTGATGATCGATGCCAGCGAGATCGGCACCACCTGCAGCGAGGCGAAGAAGGCGTAGCTGTTGCCCACGTACAGCGCACCAAGCAGGAGCAGGATCGCCACCCGCCGCCGCGGCAGCGAGCGCAGCGACCGTATGCGCGTCGGCGGATAGCAGCAGGAAGCCCCAGCTGAACGATGCCGCCAGCGTGAAGCGCCAGAACATCACCGCCAGGGGCTCCATGTCCGCCTCGTAGAGGGGCTGGACGAAGAGCGCACCGGAGCCGAACCCGGCGGCCGAGATGAGCACCAGCGTGATGCCCACGGCCTGGGCGCTCAAGGGCGTGCGGCGGCGCGGCGAGCTCGTGGTGGTCACGCCCACGATGCTAGCGCCCGCGATGGCGCGCGATTCCCCGACCGTCTACGGCCGTGTCAAGGGCCGAACGGCCGCTCGCGCTACACTGGCGACACCGCGACCAACGGCGTCGTCGGCGAGGTCGTGAAGCAGGAGCCCGCCCCCGCGTGACCACAGAGACTCAGCAGCACCATACCCTCCCCATCCAGGATCTGGAGCGCGTCACCATCCGCTTTGCCGGCGACTCGGGCGACGGCATGCAGCTCACCGGAACACAGTTCACCAGGGCATCCGCCGTCTTCGGCAACGACATCGCGACGTTGCCGGACTTCCCCGCGGAGATCCGCGCGCCGGCCGGCTCATTGCCGGGTGTCTCAGGGTTCCAGATCAGCTTCTCCTCGTCCGACATCCACACCCCGGGGGATTCACCCGACGTGCTCGTGGCGATGAATCCCGCCGCGCTGCGGACGAACGTGGCCGACGTTCCGGCGGGCGGGGCGATCATCGTCAACGAGGACGCGTTCACCAAGCAGAACCTGGCCAAGGCCGGGTACGCGAGCAACCCGCTCGAGGACGGCTCGCTCAGCGACTACAACGTCTTCGAGATCCCCATCAGCAAGCTGAACGCCCTTGCGCTCGAAGGGCTCGACATGTCCACCAAGCAGGTCGACACGTCCAAGAACTTCTTCGCCCTGGGGATCATGTTCTGGCTGTACGAGCGCTCGATGGAGCCCACCATCAAGTGGGTCGAGAAGAAGTTCGCCGCGCGTCCGGTGATCGCCGAGGCCAACCTGCGGGCCCTCAAGGCCGGCTACGCCTTCGGCGAGACGACCGAGATCTTCCACACCAGCTACCGCGTCAAGCCGGCGCATCTGCCGGCGGGCACCTATCGCAACATCACCGGCAACGAGGCGGCGTCCCTCGGCTTCGTGGCGGCCACCAAGCTGTCCGGCCGCGAGCTCTTCTATGGCTCCTACCCCATCACGCCAGCGAGCGACATCCTGCACCAGCTCTCGACGTACAAGCACTTCGGGGTGCGGACGTTCCAGGCAGAGGATGAGATCGCTGCCATCGGCTCGGCCATCGGGGCCGCCTTCGGCGGAGCGCTCGCGCTGACGGCCTCCTCGGGTCCCGGCATCGCCCTCAAGGGTGAAGCCATGGGCCTCGCGGTCATGGTGGAGCTGCCGCTGGTGATCGTGAACGTGCAGCGCGGCGGCCCCTCCACGGGCTTGCCCACCAAGACCGAGCAGTCCGACCTGCTGCAGGCCATGTTCGGCCGCAACGGCGATGCGCCCGTGGCGATCGTGGCGCCGGCGACCCCGGCCGAGTGCTTCGACTACGCCATCGAGGCCTGCCGCCTGGCGCTCAAGTACATGACGCCGGTGGTGTACCTCTCCGACGCCTTCCTCGCCACCGGCTCCGAGCCCTGGCGCATCCCCGAGCCGGCGGACCTGCCCGACATCTCGGTGCCCAACCACACCGACGCTGCCACCTTCCAGCCGTACGACCGTGATCCCGACACGCTGGCGCGGCCCTGGGCCGTCCCGGGCACGCCCGGCATGGAGCACCGCATCGGCGGGCTCGAGGGTGCGGACGTGACCGGCACCGTCTCGTACGACCCCGACAACCACCAGCGCATGACCGACCTGCGAGCACGCAAGGTGGCCGGCATCGCCGATGACATCCCCGAGCTGGAGGTGCATGGCCCCGAGCGCGGCGACCTGCTCATCCTGGGCTGGGGCAGCACCTACGGCTCGCTGCGCACCGCGGCCGAGCGCCTGCAGCGCGGGGGTGACGCGGTGGCGCATGCGCACCTGCGGCATCTCAACCCGTTCCCGCGCAACACCGGCGAGGTGCTGTCGCGATACCGTCGCGTGCTCATCCCCGAGATGAACACCGGCCAGCTGCGGCTGCTCATCCGCGGTCGCTACCTTGTCGACGCCGTGGGCCTCAACCGGGTCCGCGGCAAGCCCTTCCCCGTGCCCGAGGTCGTCCAGGCCGCGCGGCTGCTCCTCAGCGAGGACGAGTGACGCCCATGACCGACACCATCGGCCCCGCCACCGCCAGCGAGCCCATCAAGCTCACGCGCAAGGACTTCGTCTCCGACCAGGAGGTGCGCTGGTGCCCCGGCTGTGGCGACTACTCCATCCTGGCGCAGACGCAGCGTGTCATGCCCGACTTCGGCTACCCGCGCGAGAACATCGTCTTCATCAGTGGCATCGGCTGCTCGGGCCGCCTGCCCTACTACATGAACACCTACGGCTTCCACTCCATCCACGGCCGCGCACCCACGCTGGCCACCGGCCTCAAGATCGCCCGGCCGGACCTGATGGTGTGGGTCATCACCGGCGACGGCGACGCGCTGTCCATCGGCGGCAACCACATCCTGCACTCGATGCGCCGGAACGTGGACATCAAGGTGGTGATGTTCAACAACCGCATCTACGGTCTGACCAAGGGCCAGGCCTCGCCCACCTCGGAGTTCGGCAAGCGCACCAAGTCCACGCCCGATGGCACCGTCGACCAGCCGGTCGTGCCGCTGTCGGTGGCGCTGGCGGCCGAGGCGACGTTCGTGGCACGCACCATCGACACCGTCACCGACCACCTGCAGGAGACGCTCGACGCGGCCGGCCACCACAGTGGTTCGGCCTTCACCGAGGTGCTGCAGAACTGCAACATCTTCAATGACGGCGCCTGGCGCGACTTCACCGACCGGGACGTGCGTGACGACCGCGTCCTGCGCCTCAAGCACGGCGAGCCCATGATCTTCGGCAAGGAGCGCGACCGCGGCATCCGGCTCAACGGCATCAAGCCGGAGATCGTCGAGCTGGGCAACGGCATCGAGGAGTCGGACCTGCTGGTGCATGACGAGACCGACGGCATGCTCGCCTTCATCCTCTCGCGCATGTTCTGGCCGGAATACCCCGTGCCCATCGGCGTCTTCCGCCGCGTCAAGAAGCCCACCCACCACCAGCTCGTGGCCGGCCAGATCGAGCTGGTCCGTGCCGACAAGGGCGAGGGCGTGCTGCGCGACCTGCTCTTCACCAGCGACACCTGGGAGGTCTCCTGACCCCTGCGGTGGTCGTCGTCGCGGACGACCTGATGTGGGCCACGCGGATCACGGAGGCCGTCAGGCGCGCCGGTGGCTCGGCCGTGCGGCTCAGCAGCGAGACCGAGCTGGCGGTCGCCCTGGAGGCCCAGGAGCTGGGTGACGAACGCAGCATCAGCGGCGCCATCGTGGACCTGGCCGCGCGCCGCTTCGACGGTGTGGTCGCCATCGAGCGCGTGAGCGCCGCACGGCTGCCGGTCATCGCGGTCGCCGAGCACGACGATCAGCTGACGCGCAGGCGCGCCCTGTCGGCCGGTGCGACGCGCGTGTTCTCCTATCGCAAGTTCTTCGAGGACGGCACGCGGCTGGTCGAGGGCTGGCTGGCGGCGGGCACGTCGCGCCCATCCTGACGTGAGCCGCTCGATCAGCCCGGAGCGGTATCGCGAGCGTCTCGGCGCGACGCAGGCCGCGGTCGCTGCCCACGGCGTCGGTGCCATGTTGGTGGGCGTCGGGCCCGAGCTCGAATGGCTCAGCGGCTACGCGGCGCACGGCATCGAGCGTCTCAACCTGCTGGTGCTTCCCGCCCACGGTGCCGTCAGCTACATCAGCCCGCGACTGGAGGCTGCGGCTGCCGGCCAGGCGCCCGGCCTGGGCGGGGACGCGTGGCGCTGCTGACCTGGGACGAGACCGATGACCCCTACGAGCTGGTGCGGCGGCACGTGAACGTGACCACGGACGACCGTCTACTGGTCTCCGACGGCATGCGTGCAGCCTTCGTGCTGGGACTGCAGGCGGCGCTGCCGGCCGCCGGCTGGGGCCTGGCCTCGTCCGTGCTGGCGCCGCTGCGGCGAGTCAAGGACGCGGAGGAGATCGCGCTCCTGCGCTCCGCGGCGGAAGCCGCCGACCGGGCCATCGAGCGCGTCATCAGCGGACCACTGGTGGGCCGCAGCGAAGCCGAGATCGCCCGGGACGTCCGCGAGGCCCTGGTCGAGGAGGGCCACGACAGTGCCGAGTTCGCCATCGTGGCGTCCGGCCCCAACAGCGCCTCGCCGCATCACGAGCCCGGCGAGCGCGTCATCGCGCCAGGCGAACCGTTGCTGCTGGACATCGGTGGCCGCCGCGCGGGCTACTGCTCCGACATCACCCGCACCGTCTGGGTCGGCGGCCCCGCGCAGGTCCAGCCCGACGCGGAGTTCGCGGCCATCTACCAGCTCACGGCGACGGCCCAGGCCGCCGCGCGCGCCGCGGTCCGCCCGGGCGTCACGTTCGAGGCGCTCGACGCGGCGGCTCGCGACATCATCCGCGACGGCGGCTACGGCGAGCACTTCTTCCACCGGCTCGGGCACGGCATCGGCCTGGAGGTGCACGAAGAGCCCTACCTGGTGGCCGGCAACGACGCGCCCGCCGAGCCCGGCAACACCTTCAGCTGTGAGCCGGGCATCTACCTCGAGGGGCGCTACGGCGTGCGCATCGAGGACGCCATGGTCTGCACCGTGAACGGCGGGGAATCGCTCAACCGTGCGCCGCGTGAGCTGCGCGTGGTCAGGGGCGACTGAGCCGGCTCCTGTCAGCGGCGTCCGCGGGGCGCCCCGATGATGCGTCAGCAGGATCACCCCGCGAGCGGGTGTATCATCCGCCGACCGGATGGCCCGTGTCCGGGGCATCCGCCTCGAACCTGACGATGACTCGGGCGCCGGCGGCGCCCACCGCGACACCGGGCAAGGCGGCGCTCGCGGGGAAAGACGATAGATGGCTGACAACAACGGCAGCCGCGATGGCTCGGGCCAGGGCTGCACCCAGGCGCAGCTGCGCCGCTTCATCAAGTCCCGCGCGTACGTCCCCATGCATGAGCTGCGCCGGCGCTTCGACATCAACGGCGAGGCGGACGACGTCCGCGCTGTCGAGACGCGCGATCAGCGCTACTGGGCCGGCTTGCCGGCGCGCGAGTGCGCCTATCTCGCCGAGCTGGTCGACCGCGGCGAGGTGGGCCTGGAGCTCTGCCACGACCCCTGCGTGGACATGATCATCGGCGTCTATGCCATCAAGCCGGTAGGCCGCTAGGCGTCGGAGCCCGACCCATGACGGTGCCCCTCACCGCGCCCGAGCCGATCGAGTTGTCGGTCGGCGTCGAGGGCATGACCTGCGCCTCCTGCGTCAACCGGATCGAGCGCTTCCTGCGCGCGGCGGATGGCGTGACCGAGGCCAACGTCAACCTGGCCACCGAGCGCGCCACCGTGCGCGTCGACCCCAGCGTGGCCGGCCGCGCCGAGGTGCAGGCGGCCATCGAGGCCGCCGGCTACGACGTCCGCCCCGAGCGCGCACGTGAGGCGGCCGCGGCGCTGACGCTCGACGAGGCCGACCCGGACGCCGACCTGCGCGCGCGAGAGATGCGCGAGCTTGGCATCCGCGCTGCGGTCTCGGTGGTGGTGGCCGTCGCCATCATGGCCCTCATGCTGTGGCCCGGTGGGCTGGGCCTCAGCATGACCGAGCTCAACTGGCTGCTGCTGATCCCGGCCACCTTCGTGCAGTTCTGGGCCGGCGGCGTGTTCCTGCGCAATGCCTGGCGGCAGGCGCGTCACCGCACGGTCTCCATGGACACGCTGGTTGCGCTGGGGACGCTGGCAGCATGGAGCTACAGCACGGTGGTGACGCTGATGCCGTCGCTGGTGATGGACGCCGGCATCGAGCCGGTCACCTACTTCGATTCGTCGGCCATGATCGTGGGCCTCATCCTCGCCGGCCGCTGGATGGAGGCACGGGCCAAGTCGCAGGCCAGCGGCGCCGTGGCCGCCCTGGTGGGCCTCGGCGCACGCACGGCCCGACGGGTCGATGGCAGCAGCGAGGCCGACGTGCCCATCGAGGACATCCGCCCTGGCGACCTGGTGCGGGTGCGCCCGGGCGAGAAGGTGCCGGTCGACGGCGTCGTGGTCTCCGGGAGCAGCAACGTGGATGAGTCCATGCTCACCGGTGAGCCACTGCCCGTCACCCGCAGCGCCGGTGATGCCGTCATCGGTGCGACGCTGAACGGCAGCGGCACCATCGTGCTGCGAGCCACCCACGTGGGCCGGGATGCCGTCCTGGGGCAGATCGTGCGCATGGTCCGCGACGCGCAGGGCTCCAAGGCACCCATCCAGCGGGTCGCCGACCGCGTCATCGAGTGGTTCGTGCCCGCGGTCATCGTGCTCGCAGCGGCGACGTTCGTGGCCTGGTGGTTGCTGGGCCCGGAGCCAGCGCTGACGTTGGCGCTCGTCTCCGCCATCAGCGTCCTCATCATCGCCTGCCCCTGCGCCATGGGCCTGGCCACCCCGACCGCCGTGATGGTGGGCACCGGCCGTGCCGCGACCGGTGGCGTGCTCATCCGCGGTGGCGCGGCGCTCGAGACCACGGCCGGCGTTGACTGCGTCATCTTCGACAAGACCGGCACGCTCACCGTGGGGCGGCCCGCCGTCAGCGCCGTGCGAACGGCCGGCGACCTGGACGAGGCCACACTGCTGGCGCTGGCCGCCGCGGCCGAGCGTGGCTCCGAACACCCGCTCGCCGCCGCGGTGGTGGCCGAGGCCGAGCGGCGGGCGCTCAGTGACGGAGGAGGCCGCGGACTTCGAGGCGGTGGCTGGGCGTGGCGTCCGCGCCCGCCTCGGCGAGCGTCACGTGCTGGTCGGCAGCGCCGCCTTCCTCGCCGACGCCGGAGTCGATGCAGCTGCGCTCGTGGCCCCGTCGAGGACGTCGCACAGCAGCGTGCTCGTGGCCCTCGACGGCGTCCTCGCTGGGGCCATCGAGGTGAGCGATGCCGTCAAGCCCGGCGCCGCCGCGGCGGTGCGTGACCTCCGCGCCGCCGGGATCGAGGTGTACCTGCTCAGCGGGGACAGTCGGGCTGCCGCCGAGGCCGTGGCCGCGGAGGTCGGTATCGAGCACGTCATCGCCGAGGTCCTGCCCGGCGAGAAGGCGGCGCACGTGCAAGCGCTCCAGCGCGAGGGCCGGCGCGTGGCCATGGTCGGCGACGGCATCAATGACGCGCCGGCGCTGGCGCAGGCCGACGTCGGCATCGCCATCGGCACCGGCACCGACGTCGCCATGGAGGCTTCCGACATCACGCTGGTGGGCGGCGATCCCCGGCTCGTGGCCGTCGCCATCCGTGCCTCCGAGGGGACCCTGCGCGTCATCCGCCAGAACCTGGGCTGGGCCTTCGGCTACAACGTCCTGCTCATCCCCGTGGCGATGGGCCTGCTCTACCCGTTCGTCGGCCTGCGCCTCGATCCCATCCTTGCCGCGGCGGCGATGGCCTTCAGCTCGGTGAGCGTCGTGCTCAACTCGCTGCGACTGCGAAACCTGCCGTTGCTACCACCTGACGGCGAGACTTGATAGGGTCTGCGGTGTGAGCAACGTCCATCGCACGCCCCGTCCGCGTCCCGTCATCCTGCCCGCGCTGCTGTTCGCGCTGCTGCTGCCGTTCATCGCGAGCGCCTGCATCACGGTGGAGAGCGACGGCCAGGCCACGGCGACACCTTCATCCGCCTCGGCCGCACCCGACGCGTCGCCGTCGGCCGCCCCGCTGGTGACGCCGACCCCCGCGCCCACGCCGCAGCCGACGCCTGAGCCGGTCGAGGCGGAGGTCCTGGCGTTCATGCCCAACTGGCTGCTGGATGACATCGGCGAGGCCATCGACACCGACCTCGTCACCATCGCGGCCTTCCACAGCATCGAGGCCTCCGGCGACGGGCGGCTCGTCAGGCAGAAGCCATCGGGTAGCGTGCCACCCGGATGGGAGGCGCTCGAGAGCGCGGAGTTCGCCGAGCTCAAGGCCAGCCTCCAGGCCGACGGCGTCAAGGTCGTGCCGGTCATCCAGCGGGTCGGCTGGACCGAGGGGACGCGCGAGCGGACCATCAACCTCCTGTCGAAGAAGAAGCCACGCCGGGCCCTGGCCGAGCGCATCGCCAGGTTCGTCGACGAGCGCGACTTCGACGGCGTCAACCTCGACGTGGAGCCACTGCCTGCCCAGGTCGCCGACGACTACGTCGAGTTCGTGCGCGAGGTGCGGGCGGCGCTCGACGAGGTGGACCCCGAGCTGCACCTCAGCATCGACGTGGTGCCCGGGCTGGAGAACTACGACCTCGCCGCGCTGACGGCCGACGATGCCGCCGACCTGGCGGTGATCATGGGCTACGGCTACCGCACCGGTGCGTCCGGCACCGCGGGCTCGGTCGCGCCGCTCGTCGCCGCGGGCGGCAGCGACCTCACCAGCAGCGTGCAGCTGGCCCTGGAGCAGGCGCCGCCGGACCGCGTCGTGCTGGCGCTGCCCTGGTACGGCATCGCCTGGCCGACCGAGACCGATGAGCCGGGCTCGGCCGTGCGACGAGGGGAGGGCATCGACGGCGCAGCCGAGTCCACCTATGCCGTCGCCGTCGATGCCGCCGCCCGCTACGGCCGTCGCTACGAGCCCGAGCAGGCCTCGGCCTGGACGGTCTTCGCCACCGAGCAGTGTCCCAGCTGCCCGCCCACCTGGCGACAGGTCTGGTACGACGACCCCGAGAGCTTCGGGGCCAAGATCGACCTGGCCCTGGAGCAGGACCTCGCCGGCGTCGGCATCTGGGCGCTGGGCATGGAGGCCGGCCGCGAGGAGATGTGGTGGGCCCTGCGCGACCGTCTCCGCCCCCAGCTCGACGAGACGCCCCCCTTCGGCTCCCCGACGCTCGACCCCGATGCGCTCAGGGGCGAGCTCGACGGCCGTGGCGTCGTGGTCGGAAGCGCGCCGCTACGCCTGCTGGGCGTGGCCGACGATCCCGGCGGCAGCGGCCTCGCCCTGGCACGCATCGGCCTCGACGGCGAGCTCGACGAGGCGGGCATGCTGGTGGTCGGCCGTTCCTACCCGGCCGTCGATCGCATCGAGTTCCCCCTCGGAGACGAGTCCACCGGAGGCTCGCTGCAGGATGGGCCGCGCTCGATCCACGTGCAATGGAGCGACCTTGCCGGCAACTGGTCGACGCCCGTGGTCATCGAGGCGCACGTCATCGACCCGGTCGCCACGGAGACGCCCGCGGACCTGTAGCCGGCGACGGGTCAGCTGGAGGTCGCTGCGCCGCCCTTCTTGCGCAGCACCAGGAAGTGCGACAGGCCGAAGTGGTGGAGCGGCGTGTGCTCGGCCACGTAGAGGGCGCGTCGCAGCGCGCTGCCCAGGCGGGCGTGGCGCGCACTGATGTTGTCGAAGCCCGGGTAGATGGCGCGGTGGTGGACCAGGCGCACCGGCTGGCCCGCGAACAGCCGCTCGAGGCCACGCCCGGTGTAGGCGCGCACGTGTGGCGCGAAGCGGTCGCGCAGCGGGTCGGGCAACCAGTTGATGAGGGGGATGTTGCCGAAGACGTAGCGCCCACCGAAGTAGGCGCCATGGGTCTCGAAGGGGTACAGGCGGTTGGGAGCGAAGGCCACGATGAAGCCGCCGGGCCTGGTCACGCGCACCATCTCGGCGGCCGTGGCCCGGTCGTCCGCGACGTGCTCGATGACCTCGTTGCTGAAGACCAGGTCGAAGTGGTCGTCGGGGTAGGGCAGGTCCTCGCCGACGGCCAGCACGATGTTGGGCAGCTCGGCGCTGGCCTCGGCGACGCGCTCCTCCTCGACCTCGATACCGTGGACATCGTCGCTGAAGGCGCGGAAGCGGCGCACATAGGTGCCGATGCCGCAGCCGACGTCGAGCACGCGGGCATCCTGCAGGTCGACGAACTGCCGCACCATCTCGAGGCGCCGGTCCTGGCCGTAGCGCCAGGAGTAGCTGGGGCGTCCACGTTCGATGGAGGTGGCGGACGTCTGCTCGCGCTCGTCGTTCATCGAGCGCAACGGTACGGCACCGGCGACACGTCTGCCGGCCCGGCGGCCGTGCGCAGCCGCCGCTAGCATCGTGGCATGGCTCGCTCACGACCGTTCGAAGGCGCGTTCCGCTACCGGCACCCCATCGAGATCCGCTACGTCGATACCGACGCCCTGGGCCATGTCAACAACGCGGTCTACTTCTCCTACTTCGAGATGGCTCGTGGCGGCTACTACACCGAGGTCGTGGGTCATCCCTTCGGCACCGGGCCCGATGCGGACAGGCGCACCTTCGTCATCGCCGAGGCACACATCACCTACCGCCAGCCGGCGTTCTTCGGCGAACCGCTCTCGTGTGCCGTGCGCGTCGGCTGGGTCAGCCGTTCAGCCTTCAGCCTGGAGTACCGCGTGGACGTGGCCGCGTCGTCCATCGGTCCGGAACGGGTCGTTGCCGACGGCTCCACGGTGCAGGTCTTCTACGACCTGAGGCGGCAGCGCCCCATGCGCATGCCGGAGGACCTGCTGGCCGGCCTCACGGCCTACGAAGGCCGCCAGCTGCCGGGCCGGCCGGCGCCCGCTTGAAGCGTCGGCGCGCTAGGCCTCGAAGCGGCGGAAGACCGCCACGGCGTTCTGGCCACCGAAGCCGAAGCCGTTGACGATGGCGGTGTCCACCTTCGCCGCGCGGGCGACGTTGGGCACGTAGTCCAGGTCGCACTCGGGCAGGTCGGGGTTGTCGAGGTTGATGGTCGGCGGGATGACGCCGTCGCGGATGGCACCCACGCCCACCAGTGCGGCCACGGCACCGGCCGCGCCCAGCAGGTGACCCACCATCGACTTGGGTGAGGAGACCGCGGTGCTGTATGCGTGCTCGCCCAGCGCGGCCTTGATGGCGCGGGTCTCGGTGACGTCGTTGAGCGGCGTGCTCGTGCCATGCGCGACGACGTAGTCGACCTCGTCGGCGGTGACCTCGGCATCTGCCAGCGCCTTCTTCATGGCCATGGTGGCGCCACGGCCGGTGGGCTCGGGCGCGGAGATGTGGAAGGCGTCGGCGGTGAGCGCGGCGCCGATGAGCTCGGCGTGGATGGTCGCGCCACGCCGCTGCGCGTGCTCGGCGGTCTCGATGATGAGCACGCCCGCACCCTCGCCGAAGAGGAAGCCATCGCGGTCACGATCGAACGGTCGCGAGGCCTTCTCGGGCTCGTCGTTGCGCTTGGAGAGGGCGCCCATGTTGGAGAGCGCGGCGAAGCCCATCTTCAGCAGGGGCGCCTCGGTGCCGCCGGCGACGACCACGTCGACCTCACCGCGCTCGATCATGCGCAGCGCATCGAGGAAGCAGATGACGCTGGAGGCGCAGGCTGCCACCTGCGTGATGACCGGGCCGGTCAGCCCGTACTCCATCGACAGCAGGCAGGCCGCCATGGACCCCGAGAGGGCGGGGATGGCGAAGGGGCTGACGAAGCGTGGGCCACGCGTGTTGGTGATGTCATGCCCCTGGATCACCTGCTCGAGGCCGCCGCCGGAGGTGTTGACCGCCACCGCGACGCGATCACGCTGCTCTGGCGTCCAGTCGCTGAAGTCCAGCCCGGCGTCGACGACGGCTTCCTTGCCTGCGGCCATGGCGAAGTGGATGAAGCGGCTCATCCGCCGCGCCATCTTGGGGTTCATGCCGGTGGCCGGATCGAAGCCCTTGACCTCGGCGGCGATGCGCACGTCCAGGTCGGAGGCGTCGAAGTGGGTGATGGGCCCGCCACCACTCATGCCCGCCTTGGCGTTGGCCCAGAAGGTGGCATGGTCGTTGCCGATGGGCGTGACCGCGCCAACGCCCGTGATGACGGCGCGACGGGATGGATCGGTGTTGGGCACGGTGGTGTTGGCTCCTGTTGCGGGCTGCTCTGGATCGTAGCCGACGCGAAGGCCGATCGCTCCCGGTACGGTGCGCTGGCTGCCCGGGGTGTCAGTCGCCGCGGAAGCGGTCAGTCGCCGCGGTAGCGCTTGAAGATGATGGCGCCGTTGTGGCCGCCCAGGCCGATGTTGTCGCTCATCGCGTAGCGGATCTCCTGCTCGCGCGCATCCCCAGCCACGATGTCAAGGTCGATCTCTGGGTCCGGCTCCAGGTAGTTCTGGGTGGCGGGGATGACCTGGTGGTGCACCGACAGCGCGGTGAACACGCCCTCGACGGCACCGGCAGCGCCCATGAGGTGGCCGGTCATCGACTTGGTGCCGCTGATGCCGACCTCGTGGTAGCGGTCGGGGAAGACGGCCTTGATGGCCTCCGCCTCGCGCAGGTCGCCGAGCGGCGTGGAGGTACCGTGGGGGTTGATCATGTCGATCTCGTCGCGCGGCACGCCGTGTCGCTCGAGGGCCATCTCCATGGCGCGGCGCACGCCATCACCCTTCTCGACGGGCTGGATGAGGTCCCAGGCGTCGGCGGCATTGCCGTAGCCGACGACCTCGGCATAGATGGTGGCCCCGCGCGCCCTGGCGAGCTCGAGGTCCTCCACCACCATCGCGCCCGCGCCCTCGCCGAGGACGAAGCCGTCGCGCGTGCGGTCGAATGGTCGCGAGATATCGCCCAGCGGCCGGCCCTCGCGCGGCGTCCCCATCCCGCGCATGTTGGAGAAGCCGACATAGGCCACCTCGTACAGCGGCGTCTCGGTGGCGCCGCAGACGGCGGCGATGTAGTCGCCCCGGCGGATGCCCTCCGCCGCCTCACCGATGTTGTGCGTGCCCGTCGAACAGGCGGTCACGATGCACATGTTGGGGCCCTTGGCGCCGAGCTCGATGGCGATCTGGCCGGACGCCGTGTCCGGCAGCATGTTGGCGATGAAGAACGGGCTGACGGCCTTGGCGCCGCGGGTCTCGTAGGTCTCGATGGCGTCCTGCATCAGGCGCGGTCCTCCGGCACCGGAGCCGAAGATGACGCCGACATCGCCGGCGTTGCCCTCGTTGATCTCGAAGCCCGAGTCGGCCCAGGCCTGCTTGGCGGCCGCCACGCCGAAGACGACGTTCCTGTCGGTCCGGCGCACGGCCTTGAAGTTCATCCACTCCTTGGGGTCGAAGTCGTTGACCTCGCCCGCGGCGTGGCAGTCGGTGACCTCCGGATCCCAGCGCGTGATGCGCGAAAGGCCGGAGCGGCCGGCGACGAGGTTGCCCCAGGCGGTGGCGATGTCGTTGCCGACGGGGCTGATGATGCCGAGGCCGGTGATGGCCACGCGGCGGTCGTAGTCGGGGCGGCGCATGGGTACTCTCGTGTGCTCCTGTTCCTGGCTGCTAGGCGGGCAGCTCGAGTCTGCCCTCGTGGGTGATGTCGTCGATGGCGATCGCGGTCGCTTCCGGCGCGATCCGGCGGACCAGGCCCGTGAGGACCTTGCCGGGGCCGACTTCGATGAACGTGTCGGTGCCTCCCGCCTGCATCGTCTCGATGGCGCCGACCCAGTCGACCCCGCGGGTCAGATGGTCGATGAGCTCGTCGCGACAGGCTTCGCCGTCGCTGAGCACGATGGCGTCGGCGTTGGCCAGCAAGGGGGCGGCGGGCGTCCTGAAGGCGATCCCGGCGAGGGCTTCGCGCATGCCGGCTGCGGCCTCCGCCATGAGAGGCGAGTGGGCTGCCACGCTGACCGGCAGCAGCTTGCCGCGGCGGGCGCCGAGATCCTTGGCCGCCGCCACGGCCGCCTCGACGGCGGCCCGCTCTCCGCTGATGACGACCTGGCCGGGCGAGTTGCGGTTGGCCACGGTGATGATGCCGACACTGGCACCGGCGGCGACCAGCTCATCGAGGCGCTCGTCAGGCAGGCCGATGATGGCGGCCATGGCGCCGTCCCCGGACGAGGCCTGCATCAGGCGTCCACGCTCGCGAACCAGCCTGATCGCATCGCCGAGGTCCAGGACGCCGGCCGCGACCATGGCGCTGTACTGGCCCATGGAGTGGCCAGCGTAGTAGCTCGGCGGGCCGAACCGGCCGGGATCGATCGCCCAGCTGTACGTCCAGCGCTCGTTGCGCCGCGATCGAGGCGGCCAGCAACGCGGGCTGGGCATTCACCGTCTGATCGAGCTGTTCGGCAGGGCCTTCCCAGGCCAGTCGGGAGAGAGCCTCGCCGAGCGCCTCGTCGGCCTGGCGCCAGACCGCGGCTGCCTGCGGCGACGAGGCCGCGAGGGCCCTGCCCATGCCGACCGACTGTGAGCCCTGTCCGGGGTAGATGTAGGCAGGCACCAGTGGATGCTCCTCCCTGTGCGAGGCACCGCGGCGCTCCCACGCGCGGTTCGGCGCGCACCTTCAGCGCGCTCATCGCACCGTAGCAGGAGATCGGCACGCACCGCCTGAATCGTATGCAATGATGCACACGATGGATGACCCACTTCTCTCGCCCGTCGTCCAGGCTGCGCGCGATGAGTTGCAGAACCCGCGCATCCTGTCGGACCGTATCGCGGTCGGTCGTGCCCTCTGGCGCGAGCTCGTCATCGGCTTCGCCCACCAGCTCGGCTCGCTCGACATCGGCTTCACGCAGCTGGCCGCCCTGTACGCCGTCGGTGGTCCGGTGACCCTGACGGTGGGGGACCTCGCCGAGCAGCTGGGCCGCTCGCCCTCCGCCACCAGCCGACTCGTCAGCGAGCTGGTCGCCCGGGGCTACCTGGAGCGCGGCGAGGAGGTCGTGGACCGGCGCCAGCGGGTGCTGACGCTCACGTCCGAGGGCCAAGCCATCCTCTCGGCGGTCGACCACGCTCGTGCCGACCAGTTCCTCTCGGTCGTCCGCCCCATGCCCATGGCCGAGCGTGCCCTGGTGGCGATGGGCGTGGCGGCCCTCGCCAACCACGCGGTCACGCAGCGCGGCGGTCTGCGCCGTGAGCGCCGCAGCGGCTGATGGCGTCGCGCCTGCGCACTGTCGGACCTCGATGTAGGCTGCGCCCTTGAGGGATGGACAAGCGAAGACCGAGTCCTGCACGAGGGGAACCGCCATGCTCGCCAAGCGAAGACTCCTGCTAGCCGTCGCCTCAGCCTTGTCGCTGCTGATGGCGGCCACCGCTCCTATGGCCGCCGGGTACAAGGAGGCCGCGCCGAGCCCGTTGCGGCAGGCGGGCCTGCTGCGCGTCAAGGACATCGCTGCCAATGGCGCCACCAACAAGGGCCCCATCGTGGCCGTGGGTTGGCACGAGGGCAGCAAGCCTGGTCAGCTGTACCTCGCCTTCAGCACCGACGGCGGCAAGGACTACCGCCGCAGCAACGCCAACCTGCGTCAGTACCGCATCGTGGGCGACACCAAGCTGGGTATGTCGCTGGCCATCTGCGCCGGCAAGGTCTGGGCGGGATCGACCTTCAAGGATGCCGGGAGCGGCGCCACGCGCGTCTTCCTCACCAGCCGCACCATCGGCGGCGGCGCGTCGCAGGCCTTCGTCACCCCCGGCGACGGTCGTCGGGTGCGTGACGTGTCAGTCGCCTGCGTCGGCAACAAGCTGCTCGCCATCGGCTGGCTGGAGAAGAAGGATGGCCAGAACCGCACCCGCCTCGTGCTGCGCAGCACGGAGTCCGCGGCGGTGGAGCCGGCCATCGAGAAGAAGTACAAGTTCGGGCCCGCCCAGTTCAAGAGCGGTATCGCCGTCGCGGGCACCCCGGCTGCTGCCCTGGTGGCCTGGGTCGACGACGGCAACCTGCGCCTCAAGCGCTTCGATGTCTCGGCTGATGACGCGTCGGACGTCACCAGCGGACCTCCGTCCACCATCGCCTGGGGCGATGTGACCGGCCCCCAGATGGCGGCACGTGGCCAGAAGGTCGCGCTCGGCTTCAGTGACGCAGGCAAGGCCAAGGCCAAGCTGAGCAGTGACCTGGGTGCGTCCTTCGGCGAGGTCACCAGGCTGGCCAGACCGGGCTCCATCAAGGCGCCGACCAAGGTCTACTCCGCCGATGTCATCGGCGATCGCATCGTGTTCGAGTTCGGCGTCAACAAGAAGGGTGTGATCACGCCCACGCGCCTCCAGTCGACCGATGGCGGCGAGAGCTGGGGAGAGCGCACGTTCGGCCACATCGGCGCGCGCATGGGAGCACTGCTCAAGAAGAAGGGCAAGGCGCCACTGCTCATGGAGGCGTGGCACAACAACGCCCCCAAAACGGGTGCCGACACGTTCCGCGCCAAGTACGAGACTCCGTAACGGGCTGGCCGGGATCCGCCAGGCCTACCGTCGTCGGGGTCGGCCCACCCTCGTAGGGGTGCCGGCTATCGCGCTGGTAGGTCTTGGTCACGGGCCGGCCGTCGCCGCCAGGCCGGCCACCGGCCACCGGGCCGAATCCTCGTCACGGGGCCGGCCACCGGGCTGTCCATTGGCCAGCAGGCCGGCCACCGGCCAGCGGGCTGGCCACCGGCCACCGGGCTGGAGTCCTTGTCACTTTGGCCGCGTGGGGACCGTTGGACGACGCGCCCCTGGCGCCACGGCAGCGCGTTGTGCATGCCCATCCGTTTCGATGCATGAACGTCCGATCTATGCGTTATGCCCGCATGGTCATGCAGTAGTCGTTGCAGGCCTCGGGCATCCCGTCCATCTCATGGTCTCCAGGCGGACAAATGACCAGGATGTGGGCGACGTCCCAGCAGGCGGACCTATTACCGCGATGTCCGCAGCGCCCCGGCGTCCCAGCGTCCCGGCGGGCGGCTGGGACGGCCGTGACCAGAGCGTCCTGCCTGAACGGAAGCGCGGCTGGGCTGCGGGACGACCAGTGGACCAGGGGTCGTCTCCGTCAAGCGGCCCGCCCGCCCGCTGCCCGCTGCCCGCTGCCGGAAGAGCGGCGCGAACAGGGCCAGCGCGAGGGCGACGAAGACGATGGTGGCGACAGCCATGACGACCGTGTGTCGCACGGGTTCGCATTGTGGTCATCACGAGCGATCTTGACCAGCGCCATCGCTGTAGCCGACGGCGGCACGAGGGCCAACCAGCCCACGACGCCGTAGAGCGCCTTCGTCGCCCACGGCCAGCGCACGGCGAGGCCGATCGTGGTGGCCACGCTGAGCGGCACGACGGTGCCCAGGTCCAGCAGCACGATCGACCACATCATCGAGGCATCGGTTGCAACGGCGGGCACCGGATCTCCGTCGATCGCCCCGCTGAACGCGCCCGGCCAGCGGGACACCGCGAACAACGCCATCAGCAGCACGACGACGGCTCAGCCTCATGAGCGTGCCGGAAGGCGATCGCCATCGATCTGATGCCACGCGCCGATCAGCAGCGCTCCACTGAAGTCGAAGCCGGCGATGGGGAACAGGACGGACGGCTGGTAGGTCATGTACTGAGGGCCGACCAGGTGCTGCGCCAGCATGTAGGCGGCGTAGCCCGCAGGCGCCAGGGCAAGGACCGGTCCCGCTGGGTGCGCGCGAAGGGACAGCACGCCGGCGATGCAGGCCAACGTTGCGATGAGCACGAGCGAGACCAGCTCCGGCCGCGAGGTTCCGTTGTTCCGTGTCGCGCCGTTCCGTGTCCCGCCCCCGCGTTCTCGAGCAGTAGTAGGCAAGTGCTTGCTTGCATGGCGGATCAGGGAGCGCCGACTGTCAAGGGCTCGCGGCACAGGAATCGGTATCGGCCGTGACGTGGCCGCCGTCGAGTATCGCGCCGACGCCGAGCGTCGAGGTCGCTTCGCGCGAGAGCCTCGTAACTTGCGCCTCGGCGGAGGCGGAGCAGAGGGTCGCGCGGGGAGGAGCGGAGGGTCGCGCGGGGAGCGGTGCGGCTCGTCAGCCCCGGGGGTTGGTGACGGCGCCCTGGCTGGCCGAGCTGACGAGGGCGGCGTACTTGGCCAGCACGCCCGTCTTGTAGCGTGGCTCCGGGGGCGTCCAGCGAGCGCGGCGTGCCTCCAGCACGGCCGCGTCGACGTCCAGGTCGAGGGCTCGGCGGTCGACGTCGATGGTCACGATGTCGCCCTCTTCGACCAGCGCGATGGGGCCGCCCAGGGCCGCCTCCGGCGCCACGTGGCCGATCATCAGGCCGCGCGTGCCGCCGCTGAAGCGGCCGTCGGTGAGCAGGGCCACGTCAGCGCCCAGGCCTTCACCCACCAGCGCGGCGGTGACCGAGAGCATCTCCTGCATCCCGGGCCCGCCCACCGGGCCCTCGTAGCGCAGCACGACGATGTCGCCGGGCTTGATCTGGCCCGCCTTGACGGCGGCGAAGCAGGCGTTCTCGGAGTCGTAGACGCGCGCCGGACCGCTGAAGTGACGGCGCTCGTGGCCGGCCAGCTTGATGACGCAGCCGTCCGGAGCGAGCGTGCCGTGCAGGATGGCCAGGCCGCCGGTGGCCTTGATGGGATCCTCGAGGGTGCGGAACACGTCCTGGCCCGGCGTCTCCTTGACCGCGGCCGCGATCTCGGCCAGGGTCTGGCCGGTGACGGTCCCGGCCGTGCCGTCCATGAGGTTTCCCTTGAGCAGCTCGCGGATGACGATGCCGACGCCGCCGGCGGTATGGATGTCTGCCGCCGAGTAGCGGCCACCCGGACGCAGGTCGCCGATGGTCGGCGTGCGCTCGGCGATGTCGTGGAAGTCGTCGATGGAGAAGTCGATGTCGAACTCGCTCGCGATGGCCAGCAGGTGCAGCACGGCGTTGGTCGAGCCGCCGGTAGCGGCCACCCCGGCAACGGCGTTGTCGATGGACGCCCGGGTCACGATGCTGCGAGGGCGCACGTCCCGCCGCACCAGGTCCATGACCAGCTCGCCGCACGCTCGCGCCGCCTCGTCCTTGGCCGGGTCCTCGGCCGGGATGCCGTTGAGCCCGGCGGGGGAGAGGCCCATGAACTCGAGGCACATGCTCATCGTGTTGGCGGTGAACTGGCCGCCGCAGGCTCCCGCGCCGGGACAGGCGGCCGACTCGATGTCGTAGAGCTCCTGGGCCGAGATCTTGCCCGCGTTGTAGGCGCCGATGGCCTCGAACACGCTGACCACGTCCTGCGGCTCACCCTTGTAGGTGCCCGGGTAGATGGTGCCGTTGTAGAGGATCACGCTGGGCAGGTCGAGACGAGCCACGGCCATGGCCGCGCCGGGATTGGTCTTGTCGCAGCCGCAGAGGACCACGAGGCCGTCGAAGAGGTGGCCGCGAGCCACCAGCTCGATGGAGTCGGCCACGACCTCGCGGCTGACGAGCGAGGCCTTCATGCCCTCGGTGCCCATGGCCACGCCGTCGGAGACAGCGATGGTGTTGAACTCCATCGGCGTCCCGCCGGCGGCCCGGATGCCTTCCTTCACGAACTCCGCCAGCCGGCGCTGGTTGAGGTTGCAGGGCATCGTCTCGATCCAGGTCGTGGCCACGCCGATGATGGGCCTGGCCAGGTCCTCGTCGGTGAAGCCCATGCCCTTCAGCATGGCGCGTGCGGCGGCACGGTCGGGACCGTCGGTCAGGGTGGCGGAGTGGCGCTTGGCAGCGTCGCTCGGCTGGTCGTAGGGCAGGGGCATGGCGTCGGCCTCCGGGCGGTTCCGCGGATCAGGCGGCGATGGGTCGGGTGTCGATGCGGGCGGGGTGCGCTGCCTCCCAGGCGTCGATGGCACTGCTGCGATCGAGCAGCCAGCCGATCTCATCGGTGCCCGCCAGCAGCATCTGGCGCGAGAAGGCGTCGACCTCGAAGGGGATGTCCTGGTCGCCCGGCAGGTGGACGAGCTGCGCCTCCAGGTCGACGGTGACCTCGTCGTCGGGGCGGTCGGCGAAGCGCTCGAACAGCGCGCGGTGCGTGTCCTCGTCCACGACGATGGGCAGCAACCCGTTCTTGAGCGCATTGCTGCGGAAGATGTCGGCGAAGCTGGTCGAGAGGATGGCCCGGATGCCCCATGAGGTCAGCGCCCAGGGGGCGTGCTCGCGCGAGGAGCCGGCACCGAAGTTGTCGCCCGCCAGGAGCACCTGCCGGCCCTGCATCGACGGCTGGTTGATGATGAAGTCCGGCCTCGGGCTGGCCGTCCGCGTCGTAGCGCCAGTCGTAGAAGAGGGCGTCGGCGAGCCCGGACTTCTCCGTCGTCTTCAGGAAGCGGGCGGGGATGATCTGGTCGGTGTCGACGTTCTCTGCCGGCAGCGGGATCAGGGCGCTGGTGAAGGTGGTGAATGGCTCGGCCATGGCTACTTCTCCCCGGCTGCAGCGGCGTTGCGCTCGACGAGCGGACGCGGATCGGTGACGACGCCGGCGAGGGCCGTGGCAGCAGCGGTCAGCGGCGAGGCCAGGAACGTCCGCGCGCCCTTGCCCTGGCGCCCCTCGAAGTTGCGGTTGCTGGTGCTGAGGATGTACTCGCCGGGCTCGCCCTGGTCGCCGTTCATGGCGATGCACATGGAGCAACCCGCCTCGCGCCAGTCGGCGCCGGCGGCGCGGAAGACATCGGCGATGCCTTCCTGCTCGGCCTGTATCTTCACCTGCTGTGAGCCCGGGAACGACCATCACTCGCACGCCGGGCGCGAACGTCTGGCCCTTGATGAGCGTGGCCGCCTGGCGCAGGTCGCTGATGCGGCTGTTGGTGCAGGAGCCGATGAAGACGGTGTCGACCTTGTGGCCCAGCAGCGGCTCGCCGGGCTGCAGGTCCATGTAGGCCAGCGCCTTCTCCAGCGTGCGCCGCTCGGAGTCGCCGCCGGCGTCATCGGGGCTGGGGACGCGGTCGCTGATGCCGATGCCCATGCCCGGGTTGGTGCCGTAGGTGATCATCGGCTCCAGCGCGTCGGCGTCGATGGTGATCGACTTGGGATAGGTCGCATCGGGGTCGCCCGGCAGCGTGCGCCAGTACTCGACTGCCCGGTCGAAGGCCTCGCCCTGGGGGGCATGCGGTCGGCCGGCGACGTACTCGAAGGTGGTGTCGTCGGGGGCGATGAGCCCGGCCCGGGCGCCACCCTCGATGGACATGTTGCAGATGGTCATGCGCTGCTCCATCGTCAGCGCCCGGATGGCCTCACCGGTGTACTCGAAGACGTGGCCGGTGCCGCCGCCGACGCCGATCCTGGAGATGAGGTTGAGGATGATGTCCTTGGAGGTCACGCCCGGCGCGAGCGAGCCCTCGACGCGGACCTCGTAGGTCTTCAGCGGCCGCTGCAGCAGCGTCTGGGTGGCCAGCACCATCTCCACCTCGCTGGTGCCGATGCCGAAGGCCAGCGCGCCGAAGGCGCCGTGGGTCGCCGTGTGTGAGTCACCGCAGACGATGGTCATGCCCGGCTGGGTCAGGCCCAGCTCCGGGCCGATGACGTGGACGATGCCCTGCCTGTCCGAACCGAGGGCGTAGAGCGGCACGCCGAACTGGTCGCAGTTGGCCTGCAGCTTGGCGAGCTGGAAGCTGGCCTGCTGGTCGAGGATGGGCAGCGAGCGGTCATGCGTCGGGGTGGAGTGATCGGCGGTGGCGATGGTGCGCTCGGGATGGCGCACGCTCAGGCCGCGACGCCGGAGGCCCTCGAAGGCCTGTGGGCTGGTGACCTCGTGGACGAGGTGGAGGTCGATGCCGATGACGGTGGGAGCCCCGGGCTCCTGCAGGACGACGTGGTCGTCCCAGATCTTCTGGACCAGTGTGCGCGGCGCGCCTGCGTGTTCGGACATGCTCGGAGCGTAGCAGAGGCGCGACCGCGACCGCCGCCAGCGGATCGCAGGTGCCGACTGCGTCCGGCAGGCCCGGCAAACAGCGTCAGGTGGACGCCACTGCCAACGTCCGGCAGGCGCCGCTAGCGGTAGACGTCCGGCAGGCGCGGCTAGCGGTAGAGATCCGGGCGCGGGCCGACCGAGACAGCTTCGCGATGTCCGGTCTGCAGCGCCCGCACGAGGGCTTCGGCCACGACGGTGGCGGCGTAGCCATCCCACGCGCTGGGAGAAGGCTCGGCTGCACCGATGGTGTCGACCCAGTGGCCGATCTCGGCATCGTAGGCGGGTCGAAAGCGTGTCAGCCAGTCGGGCGGGAAGCCCTGCTCCGCGGCCGTGTCGGCGGTCACCAGGTCGTACGGGCCAGCCCCCATGGCCACGTAGCCCTTGTCGCCGAGCACCTCGCAGCGGACGTCGTAGCCATAGCCAGCGTTGGCGTACGCCTCCACGTCGACGCGCGCGCCATTGCGCGCCTCGAGGCGGACCAGGAGTGGATCCGCCAGCTGCTGGCTGACGCTGGGGCGGTGGCGCGGCTTCTCCAGTGCCACGCTCACGATCTCCTCGCCCAGGAGCCAGCGGGCGACATCGATCTCATGCACCACGGTGTCGGTCAACGTCTGGCGCGTGTGGTGCCGGGCGGAGACGGACGGGTTGCGATGGATGCAGTGGATGACCAGCGGCTCGCCGATGGTGCCCGCGTCGACGGTGGCCTTGAGGCGCCCGTACTCGGGGTCGAACCGGCGCATGAAGCCGACGGTGGTGAAGCGACGGCCGGCGGCGATCTCGGCATCGAGGACGCGTTCACAGCTGGGCACGGTGATGCCGAGCGGCTTCTCCGTCAGCACCGGCTTGCCGGCGGCGATGCAGGCGAGCACGAGCGGGACGTGGGTCTCGGTCACCGACGCGACGATGATGGCGTCGACGGCGGGATCACCGATCAGCGCCTCGTCGCTGGCCGAAACGTGCGCTCCGCACTCAGCGGCGACGGCGTGGGCGGCATCGCGGTCGAGGTCGTGCACGGCCACCAGGCGGGCCCTGTCGCCGAGGGACGCGATGCGGCGGGCGTGATCGGTGCCCTGCTTGCCCGTGCCGATGATGCCGATGCCGACCACGTCGCCTCCTGACTGTTGCGCTACTGCTGTTGCAGCCATTGTGCCCCTTCGTGGCGAGGTCAGCGCCTCATCGTCCGGCCGTCATCGCCCGATGGCGATACCGCGTGGTGGCTGCGGTAGCACTCGTGTCTGGCCACGTTCCACGCGACACCACACGATGGCATCACCTGGCCATGGCTCCTCGCCGACCAAGGCGGCGTAGGCGTCTGCCGTTCGCGCCGGGAAGGCGCTACCGATCGTGGCGGCGTACTCCGCTGCCACCGCTCTCTCGTGGTGCGAGTCGACCGCAGCAACAGCAGGCGCGATGCCGGTCGGCCGCGCGCTTCCGCCAACGCATCGGTCTTGGCCCGCGACCAGCGGAGCTGCTGCTCAAGCCGTCGCAGCTCCGACTGTGCCTCACAGGCGACCAAGGTCTCGCCCTCATCATCGAGCACGAGGTCGATCACGCCCCGGACCGGCCGGTGCACCGGCACCTCCGGCAGCGGGTGCCAGCGGCGATGGATGATGGCCTGCATCTCCTCGATCATCGCCGCCTGGATGTGGTCGCGGATGAGCGGACCGCTGTTGGGGTACAGCCTGAGTCCGAGGTCCATGCCCATGGCGGCGCTCACACGGGCGAGGGCCTCCAGCCGAGGCTGGCGTGCGCCGGTCTCGATGGCCTGGATGTGGCTGCGCGAGACGCCGGCAGCATCCGCGAGACGACGCAGGCTGATGCCGGCGTCCTCCCTGGCCTGTCGCAGGTCTCGGGCGAGATCGTCGCTCAGCCTCCGTGCTCGCCGGGCCGCATCCCGCTCGACCGTCGACCGTGGGATGCGGCGCTGAAGATGTCGCATGGGAGCAGCGTGGCCCTGACGGCTTTCCTCGGCCTTCACCAGCGCCCTGCGTGGGCGTTGCGGAGGCGTGGATACGGTCGTGGCCGTGGCACGCCTTGATGCGGTCGCAGTCGTGACGTGAGCTGCGAGTTCGTGGTGTTCGTCCATTCGTGGCGGTCGGCTCGTCCTGTCGCGGGGGTCGCCTCGCCCTGGACCGCGGCGACCGGGCTGGCTGGGGTAGGACCGTGGGCGCTGGCTGGGGCCTGGCTCGGATGGCGTGGCTGGCGGGGCCCGGCTGGTGTACCCGTCCCGGGTCCACTTCGAGTGGACGAGTCCTGCAGGTTAGGCCCTGCGCTCACCGCCGCTGCGACGCCAGGAGCCTCGGCGTCCTCTTGAAGCGGCCTCCGCTTGTCAACCGGCAACTCATCGACCGTCGGCGGCGCTCGACGCGACGCATCCGTCCTCTCCAAGGGGACGCCGCACGGCTGGAAGGGGACGCGGCGCCACTCGGATGTTCACGCCGTCCACTCGAAGAGGGACGGCCGTGGGTTCGGCGAAGGACGGCTGCCCAGCTCCGACGGCCGTGGGTTGGGCGGGACAGCCTCCAGGCTGCGACGGCTGTGGCTTCGGCGAAGGACGGCTGCGCATCCCCGACGGCCGCGGGGTGAGGGACGCCCATGGGCGGCAACCGATCGGCCTCGGTCGCCGAGCAGTCACGAGCCGGCCACGCCGCCGCGCGTGCGCGTACCGGCCAAACGGGCTACCGATCGGCGCGGCGTCGCGTCGATGTCACTCCACCTGCTCAGCAGCGCGTCTCGCCCGGCCGACCGTCCCACGCTGACCGCCCTCGAATGCACCGGACTGCCCCGGACCATCAGCCACCGCCACGACAGGACCAAGGTCCGTGGTGGACACGATCCGTGCTGCAGCGTGTAGAGTCGGGTTACATCTCTCCAGCGAAGGAGTGTTCTCAGCAGATGGGCCAGACCAACCGGCAGCGCGACTATGCCGCCACCGCGATTCGCGGTGATGGTTCGCGCGTGACCGTGCGCCTGCCCCAGCCTGTAGAGGTATCCCTTGTTGGCAAGCTCGAGGTAGTCGTCCTCGAGCTTATCGGCCTGATTACCGGCTCCCGGTGGGAGCCTGGGGATAGGCGGAGATAGCGCCGCGAGGCGCGACGGACGTCGAACCACCCAGGACCCTCGCCGGGAACGGCGAGGGTCTTTGTTGTGTCGGAGACCTTGAGAGCGCGAGCGAACAGGAAGGGCAGCAGTCATGACCACCCAGAAGATGAGCACCGCGGCGGCAGCGGAGGCCTCCGCGACCGCGCCACCCGCGCGAGGCCGCCACGTGCCCGACGCCGGCTCGCCCGACGCTGAGGCGATCGAGAAGGCCCGCGCCGACATGCTCCACGAAGCCCGCATCACCGAGCGCGGACGCATCGGCGCGGACGCGCTCTGCGAGGCGCTCATCAACCAGGGCGTGGACATCATCTTCGGCTACCCCGGTGGCGTCATCCTGCCGCTGTACGACGTCTGGGCCGACTACCCCGAGCTACGCACCATCCTCGTGCGGCACGAGCAGGGAGCCGCCCACGCCGCCGACGGCTACGCTCGCGCCAGCGGCCGCGTGGGAGTCTGCCTGGGTACGTCCGGGCCCGGAGCCACCAACCTGGTGACCGGCATCGCCACCGCGCAGCTCGACTCGGTGCCCATGGTCGCGCTCACCGGCAACGTCCCCGGTGCGCTGCTGGGCAAGGATGCCTTCCAGGAGATCGACATCAGCGGCATCACCCTGCCGATGACGAAGCACAACTACCTCGTCCGCAACGCGGACGACATCCCGCGCGTCATCGCCGAGGCCTTCCACATCGCTCGCACCGGCCGGCCCGGCCCTGTCCACGTCGACTTCACCAAGGACGCGCTCACGTCCGAGACGCAGGCGCAGAACCCCACGACGCTCAACCTGCCCGGGTTCAAGCCTCGCGCCGATGGGCATCCCCGACAGGTCAAGCTGGCGGCCAAGGCCATCGCGGCGTCGCGGCGACCGGTCATCCTTGCCGGTCACGGCGTGCTCATCGCCGATGCCACCGACGAGCTCCGCACCTTCGCCCACAAGGCCCAGATCCCGGTGACCCACACGCTGCTGGGCGTGGGCGCCATCGACGAGACGGACCCGCTCTCCTACGGCTACATGGGCATGCACGGCTGGAAGCACGTCAACAAGGCCATCCAGTCCGCCGACCTGCTCATCGCGCTCGGCATGCGCTTCGACGATCGCGTGACCGGATCGGTCAGCACCTACGCACCCAACGCCCAGATCATCCACGTCGATATCGACCCATCCGAGATCGGCAAGAACGTGGCCGTGGACATCCCCATCGTGGGCGACGTCGGCAACGTCCTGCGCGCGCTCATCAAGGCGGTGCCCGCAGGTCGATCCAGCCGAGCGCGCGGCCTACTTCGAGGAGCTGTCCGAGTGGCGCACGGACTCCGAGTCGATCTCGTGGCATGGCTCGGGTGGCTGGAAGAAGGGCCTGCTGACCGCCGACTACGTGATGCAGCGGCTGGGCGAGCTGACCGACCACGACGCCACGCTCGTCTCGGACGTGGGCCAGCACCAGATGTGGCTCGCCCGCTACGCGGGCTTCAGGCGCCCCAACAGCCACCTCTCCTCGGGCGGCCTGGGGACCATGGGCTTCGGCCTGCCGGCAGCCATGGGCGCGGCCCTCGGGCGCCCCGACAAGGAGACCTGGGCGGTGGTCGGTGACGGTGGTCTGCAGATGACCAGCCAGGAGCTGCTCACCGTCGTGGTCGACAAGGTGCCGGTGAAGATCGCGCTCATGGACAACAAGAAGCTGGGCATGATCCGGCAGTGGCAGGAGATCGTCTACGGCGGCAACTACCACTCCAGCGACCTGCCCGCGCCACAGTGGGACAAGCTCGCCGAGGCCTACGGCATGCCCACCTTCAAGGCCAGCTCACCCGAGCAGGTCGACGAGGCCATCCGGGCGGCTCAGGCCCACGAGGGCCCCGCGTTGGTCTGGTTCGAGATCGAGCAGACCCAGAACGTGCTACCGATGATGCCGGCCGGCAAGGGCCTGTCGGACCTGATCGACGATACCGGTGTCGGCGACGACGCCCGTGACGGGGAGGACAAGTGATGGCGGCCATGAACGATCCCATCGCCGCTCCGGCCAAGGACGCCCCCAAGCAGCGTCTCGTGCCCGGCTCCGGTGAGACCAACCGTCACGTGCTCGTGGTCCTGGTCAACAACCAGCCGGGTGTCCTCAACCGCGTCGCCAGCATGGTTCGCAGCCGCAACTTCAACATCGAGTCGCTGGCGGTGGGTCACACCGAGCGACCCGATATCAGCCGCATGACGATCACCCTGCGCGGCGGCGACTACGCCGTGGAGCAGATGGGCAAGCAGCTCTATCGCCTCATCGACGTGCTCAAGGTCCAGGACCTGCCCGAGTCGGGCGTGGTGGAGCATGAGCTGGCGCTCATCAAGGTGCGCGCGACGGAGTCCCGGCGCAGCGAGATCCTGCGCATCATCGAGCTCTACAAGGGCCGCGTCCTGGACGTCGGCCCGGAGACCGTCATCATCGAGCACAGCGGCACCGAGCAGGAGATCGACTCGCTCGTGGCGCTGCTGGGTGGCTTCGGCATCAAGGAGATGGTGCGCACCGGTACCGTCGCGCTCAGTCGCGGCTCCGGCGCCATCGACCTGGAGGCTATCCTGCGAGCCGGTCCCGAGCCGGCCACCACCCCCAACTCGAAGACCCACAGCAAGTAGAGGGAGCCCCCATGCCCGCACGGATGTACTACGACAACGATGCCGACCCCGCTGCGCTCAGCGGCCAGACCGTGGCCATCATCGGCTACGGCAGCCAGGGCCACGCCCATGCGCTGAACCTGCACGAGAGCGGCGTCGACGTCGTCGTCGGCCTGGCCCCGGGCTCCAAGAGCCGGGCCATCGCCGAGGAAGCCGGCTTGCGCGTGATGGACGTGGCCGACTGCGGTGCAGGCCGCCGACGTCATCATGATCGCCGTCCCCGACACGGTCCAGAAGTCGCTCTACGATGCCGAGATCGCACCCCACCTGCGGGCGGGCCAGCTGCTCATGTTCGCGCATGGCTTCAACATCCGGTTCGGGCGCATCCTGCCGCCGGCCAGCGTCGACGTGGGCATGGTGGCACCCAAGGGCCCCGGGCACCTGCTGCGGTCGGTGTACGTCGCGGGTGGCGGCGTGCCGGCCCTGTTCGCCGTCGAGCAGGATCCATCCGGAACCGCTCGCGCCCGTGTCATGGCCTACGCCCGTGGCCTTGGCAGCACCCGCGCCGGCATCCTCGAGACCGACATTCGCCGAGGAGACCGAGACCGACCTCTTCGGCGAGCAGGCGCTGTTGTGCGGCGGCGTCTCGGCCATGGTCAAGGCGGCCTTCGAGACGCTGGTGGAGGCCGGCTACCAGCCGGAGCTGGCCTACTTCGAGACGATGCACGAGCTGAAGCTCATCGTCGACCTGATGTACCGCGGCGGGCTCAACTACATGCGCTTCAGCGTCAGTGACACCGCCGAGTACGGCGACTACGTCTCCGGTCCGCGGGTCACCGAGGGCGCCAAGCAGGCCATGCGCGACGTCCTGGCCGACATCCAGTCGGGCCGCTTCGCCGACCGCTGGATCGGCGAGATGGACGCTGGGGGCGCCGAGTTCGAGCGCATGCGCAATGCCGATCGCGAGCACCAGATCGAGCGCGTCGGCGCACAGCTGCGCTCCCAGATGGCCTGGCTCGACCCGGTCGAGGTCAGCGCCGGCCAGGCCCAGGCGAGCACCAGCGGGGCTGCCGCGCCCTCGAGCGGCAAGGGGGAAGCCTGATGACAGCAGACGTACCGGTACGCATCTTCGATACCACCCTGCGCGACGGTGAGCAGGCGCCCGGCGCCGGCCTCACCGTGGCCGAGAAGATCGAGGTCGCGCGCCAGCTCGCACGCCTGAACGTGGACGTCATCGAGGCCGGCTTCCCGGCGGCGTCGCCCGGCGACTTCGAAGCCGTCCAGCGCATCGCACAGGAGACGAAGGGCATCGCCGTGGCCGGCCTCGCCCGCTGCAAGGACGGCGATCCGCAGCGTGGCGTGGAAGCGCTGCTGCCGGCCGAGAAGCCGCACCTGCACCTGTTCATCGCCACCAGCGACATCCACCTGAAGCACAAGCTGAAGATGTCGCGCGAGGAAGCGCTCGCAGCGGCGGTCAAGTGGGTCTCCTATGCGCGCAAGCGCCTGGGGCCTGACGCCGAGATCGAGTTCAGTGCCGAGGATGCCAGCCGCACCGAGCACGACTTCCTGCTCAAGGTGTACGAGGCCGTGGTCGACGCCGGTGCCACCACCGTCAACATCCCCGACACCGTCGGCTATGCCATCCCCGCCGAGTTCGGCGAGCTGACTCGCGAAGTGGTCGAGCGCGTCGGCTCCGGCGCCGTCATCAGCGTCCACTGCCACAACGACCTCGGCCTCGCCACGGCCAACACGCTGGCGGCCGTGCAGGCGGGCGCGCGCCAGGTGGAGGTGACCATCAACGGCCTCGGGGAGCGCGCGGGCAACGCCTCGCTCGAGGAGGTGGTGATGGCGCTGCGCACCCGGCCCACCGAGTTCCGCGTCGCCGGTCACCGCATCAACACCGAGCAGATCAGCAACGCCAGTCGTCTCGTCAGCTACCTGACCGGCTTCACGGTGCAGCCCAACAAGGCCATCGTGGGCCGCAACGCCTTCGCCCATGAATTGGGCATCCACCAGGACGGCGTGCTCAAGAACGCCCTGACCTACGAGATCATGACGCCACAGTCGGTCGGGACTCTCCGGCTCACGCCTGTCGGTGGGCAAGCTCTCCGGACGCCGTGGACTGCAGGGCAAGCTCGCGGAGCTGGGCTACGACCTGCAGGGCGAGGCGCTCGACAAGGTCTACCAGGCTGCCATCGCGCTGGCCGACACCAAGAAGGAGGTCACCGATGCCGACCTGACGGCGCTGGTGGAGGCCCAGGTCTCCGGCGCCGGCTCGGTCGAGGACGCGGCGCCCGGATCGCCGGTGCAGCTGGTCGACTGGTCCATCAGCAGCGGCAAGGGCGGCGCGGCCAAGGGTGCCGTCTCGCTGCTCGTGCGGGGCCAGGCCGCAGAGGCCATGGCGGAGGGCAACGGACCCGTCAACGCCCTCTTCGTGGCCGTCGACAAGGCCGTGGAGCCGATCATCGGCTGGTATCCGCGGCTAGCCGAGTACGAGATCCGGGCGGTCTCCGGCGGCGAGGACGCGCAGGGCCAGGTGATGGTCCGCGCTCGCCGCTCGGTCGACCCGGACGACACGCCCGAAACGGTCACCGGCCACGGCCTGTCGACCAACATCATCGAGGCCTCGCTGGAGGCCTATCTCGCCGGCCTGGAGAAGCTGCTGTGGCACGAAGCCACGGCGGCACCGGCCGGGAAGGAGTCACACGCGTGAGCCCCGACGGCACACCCACCTACCGCGTCGCCAAGATCCCCGGTGACGGCATCGGCCCGGAGATCGTGGAGGCGGCGCTGACGGTCCTCGACGCGGCCGCGGCACGCTTCGACTTCGCTATCGAGTGGACCGAGGTGCTCGCCGGTGGCATCGCCATCGACGCCTACGGGACGGCCATCCGCGATGAGGACCTGGACGTGCTGCTGGCATCCGATGCCGTGCTGCTGGGCGCGGTCGGGGGTCCCAAGTGGGACGATCCGGCGGCCACGGTCCGACCGGAGCAGGGCCTGCTCAAGATGCGCAAGGTCATGGGCCTCTTCGCCAACCTGCGCCCGGTGGCGGTCGAGCCGTCGCTCAAGGAGGCCTCGCCGCTGCGCGCCGACCTCATCGAGGGCGTCGACATGATGATCGTCCGCGAGCTCACCGGCGGCATCTACTTCGGCAAGCGCGAGGAGGCCTTCGAGGGCCCCAACGGCCGCGAGGCCTACGACACGATGTCCTACACCGAGCCCGAGATCCGCCGCATCGTGACGCTGGCCTTCGAGCTGGCCCGCGGCCGGCGCAGGAAGCTCACCAGCGTCGACAAGGCCAACGTGCTCGCCAACAGCCGCCTGTGGCGTGCGGTGGTGGAGGAAGTCGCGCCTGACTATCCCGACGTCGAGCTGGAGCATCGACTGGTCGACTCCACGGCCATGTCGCTCATCACCAAGCCGGCCTCCTTCGACGTCATCGTCACCGGCAACATGTTCGGCGACATCCTCAGCGACGAGGCGTCCGTCCTCGCCGGCTCCCTGGGGATGCTGCCCTCGGCGTCGCTGGGCGAGCGCAAGACGGTGCACGGCACCTGCGGCATGTACGAGCCCATCCACGGCTCGTCACCGGCCAAGACCGGGCTCGATATCGCCAACCCCACGGGCACGATCCTCTCGGCCGCGATGATGCTGCGCTGGTCCCTTGGCCAGGCCGCGGCCGCCGAGGCCATCGAGTCCGCCGTCCGCAGCACGCTCGACAGCGGCACCCGCACCCGGGACCTGATGGGCCCCGACGGCGCGGCACGCGGCTGGGTGAGCGTCGGCACGGCCGCCTTCGCCGAGGCCGTCGCGGCACAGCTCAAGTCCGCCTAGCACCACAGTCGACGGGAGAACAGCGTGAGCAGCCAGCAACCACCGGCAGCCGACAAGCCGGTCGTCCTCTACGACACCACCCTTCGCGACGGGACGCAGGGAGAGAACATCACGCTCTCGCTGGCGGACAAGATCCGGGTCGCCCGCATGCTCGATGAGTACGGCATGCCCTTCATCGAGGGGGGCTGGCCGGGGTCCAACCCCAAGGACATCGAGTTCTTCGCGGCGGCCAAGAAGATGACCTGGACCAACGCCAAGCTGGCTGCCTTCGGCTCCACCCGCCACAAGGGCAACAGCGCCGCCGAGGATCCATTCCTCAACGAGCTGGTGCGCGCCGAGACCCCGGTGGTGACGATCTTCGGCAAGTCCTGGACGCTGCACGCCACCGAGGTGCTGGGCGTCTCGCTGGCGGAGAACCTCGACATGATCGCCGAGTCGGTGGCCTGGATCGGCGAGCAGGGCCGCCACGTCGTCTACGACGCCGAGCACTTCTTCGACGGCTACAAGGCCGACCGCGAGTATGCGCTCGACACGCTTCGCGCAGCCCGCGAGGCGGGCGCCCGCGACATCGTCCTGTGCGACACCAACGGCGGCACGCTCACCGACGAGCTGGTGCGCATCTTCAGCGACACGCGTGACACGCTCGCGGCCGACCCCGACGCGCCGGAGGTCACCTGGGGCATCCACACCCACAACGACGCCGAGCTGGCGGTGGCCAACACGATGGCGGCGGTGGCCGCCGGGGCCCGTCACGTGCAGGCCACCATCAACGGCTACGGTGAACGCTGCGGCAACGCCAACATGGTCAGCGTGATGGCCAACCTGGCGCTCAAGACGGACCTGCAGCTGTCGCCGGTCGGCGGCGGCGAGATCAGCCATCTCACCTCTCTCTCGCGTTCGGTCGCCGAGATCGCCAACGTCACACCGCTCGACTACCAGCCGTTCGTGGGTCGCTCGGCCTTCGCCCACAAGGGCGGCGTCCATGGTGCCGCGGTGGCCAAGGTCGAGCACAGCTACCAGCACGTCGACCCGGTGAGGATCGGGAACGAGAGTCGCCTGGTGGTGTCCGAGCTGGGCGGCCGTGCCAACACGCGCATCCGGGCGGAGCAGCTGGGCCACAAGCTCGAGGGCGTGGTCGACGCTCGTGAGCTGTCGGTCATCATCAAGGAGCTGGAGAACAAGGGCCTGGCCTTCGAGGGTGCGGAGGCCTCCTTCGAGCTGCTCATCCGGCGCCGCACGAGCGGCTACGAGGCGCCCTTCGAGATCCTCGACTACACCACCCTGTCCGAGCAGCGCAGGGGTCAGGAGTTCCTGGCCGAGGCCACCGTCAAGGTGCGCGTGGAGGGCGAGGTGCTGCACACCGCCGCCGACGGCAACGGCCCGGTCAATGCGCTCGACGCGGCGCTGCGCAAGGCGCTGGGCACCTTCTTCCCGCACCTCGAGTCGATGCGCCTGGTCGACTACAAGGTGCGCATCATCGACGGTGAGGCCGCGACCGCGGCGCGCACACGCGTCATCATCGACTCCATCGACGGTGACCTGGAGTGGTCGACGATGGGCTCCGATACGAACATCATCTCGGCGTCCGCCGCAGCCCTCGCCGACTCGTTCGAATACGCCATCTGGAAGCAGCAGACGGCCGCGGCCGAGGCCACCGCATCGAGCGACTGAGGCCGGCCCCGCTGGCCGTCAGGCGGTAGGCTCTCGGCGATGATCGCCGACACCCCGCTGCGCGTCGCCTTCGCCGGCGCGCCCGGCTCCTTCGCCGAGGATGCCGTGCTCGCCGCCTACCCATCGGCCGCGGCGGTGCCGGTGCCGATGTTCGACGATGTCGTGAAGGCCGTCGAGGCGGGCACGACGGCCGCCGGTGTCGTGCCCATCGAGAACGTCGTGGGCGGCGGGGTCCGCGAGGTCTACGACCTGCTGCTGGACACCGAGGCGCGCGTGGTGGGCGAGGTCATCGTGCCGGTGCGGCTCTGCCTGGCAGCCCTGCCGGGGGAGCGGCTGGAGACCATCGAGCGGGTGTACTCGCATCTGCAGGCGCTGACCCAGGCCGAACGCTACCTGCGCTCGCGCGAGTGGACGCTGCTGGCGGCGACCAACACGTCCGGCGCCGGGCGCACCATCAAGGAGCGCGCCGAGCGTGGGTCGGCCGCGGTGCTGTCACCGCGCGCGGCCGCCATCCACGGCCTCGACGTGCTGGCCCAGGACATCCAGACCGAGCGCCGCAACCGCACGCGCTTCCTGGTCCTGGCCCTGCCGGGCACCACCGGCCTGCCGCGCCCGGCCACGGCCGAGCCCGACGGCAGTCGCCGCAGCGCGCTGGCGTTCAGCGTGCGCAACGAGCCGGGCACGCTGGTGCGCGCCCTGGGTGTCATCGCCACGCACGGCATCAACATGACCAAGCTGGAGTCGCGGCCCAGTCGCGAGGGCAGCTGGGAGTACGTCTTCTGGGTGGACCTCGATGCCGACGTCTGTGCCCAGGGCCAGCCGGTCGCGGCCTTCCTCGACGACCTGCGGGCGGTCTGTGTCTGGGTGCGCGTGATGGGCTGCTACCCGCGGTGCGTGGAGCCGGCCATCTAGCCGTCGGCGGCACCGAACAGCTGCTCGAGCAGCTCCCGGCTGGTGTCCTCGAGCAGGTCCGGCGACCGACGGTGCGAAGGGCGCTGGATGGCCGTAGCCGCGGTGGCTCACAGCCGGCTCGTAGCCGCCGAAGGGGTACTCCTCCGGCGTGGCGACGTACCCCAGCACGCCCCCGCAGTAGCCGGCGAAGATGGTGGTCTCTGCCGGTGATGCGGCGCGCACCGCGGCGCCGATCTCGCCGAACAGCTCACCGGGTGTGCCCACGATGGCGCAGTCTCCGAGGCGCGCCGCCCACACCTCGCCGGTCACCGTCGCGGGCAGCGGCGCGTGTGCCGACGCGTCGAGCATCGATCGCAGCCAGCTCACGTGGTAGGCGATCGGGTTGGTGACGCTGCGGTCGGCACCGGCCGTCTGGCGCCTGCGCAGCTCGGTCGTGCGCTCCTGCAGCTCGGCTTCGAGCTCGGCGCGCGACGGCGGCTCCAGGAGCGGAAGGGTCAGCGACTCGCCTCGCCACCGCGACCGGCTGGCGCGGCTGTTCAGCCGCCGCGGTGCGCCGGTACAGGCTGATGGGCGTGACCGAGCCGAAGTCGACCTTGGAGATGCTCGTCACGCGCGGATCCCGGTCGGCGACCGCGTGGGCCGCCTCCAGCCCCAGTCGCTCGCCCATCACCACCTCCGGGCCGGCGTGATCGAAGAACCCCTCGAGGGGCAGGACGTTGCCGGCCGCGCCCTGCAGGAAGACAGCGACGCCGCCGCGCAGCGCCTCGACCTGCCGGCGCAGGGGGCCCACGAAGTCCGAGCCCACCGCGTCCACCTCAGGACCGACCACGACCGGGTGGCAGCCGAACCCGACCAGGGTGGCGATGGCCTCGCCGTCGATGCCGTCGATGCGCAGGGTGGGCACGGCGTCGTCGACGAAGCCTTCCGGGTTCCAGCCCAGGATGGTCCGCCCGTCGGCCGTCCGTTCACGCCGGTTCACCGCCAGTCCCGGGGCGTGGCCGACCGCGCCGCTGATGCGGGCTTCACGCGCCGAGGCTGCCGCCATCACCGCGACCGAGGCGAAGGCGTCGGGCAGCGACGCCCAGTAGCGGCGCTCGCGCTCCGTCCAGCCGTCCGTCTCGCCACCCAGCTTCTGCGTCGCGCCCGGCCAGGGTGCTGCGTGCGTGTGGCTGCTGTTGAGCAGGACGTGCCCGGGGTCGATGCCGATGGCGTGCGCCACGCGCTCGCGCACCTCGTCGGCGAAGCCTGGCGCCGAGGTTGGCCAGGTCGGCGGCGATGATGGCGACGGTGGTCGCGCCCTCCTGCGCCACGATGCCGGTCGCCAGCAAGGGGTCCTGCTACACGCCGCGGAGCCACGCCCGCCGCACGTAGCCCACCACGTCGACCGGGCAGTGGCGGCGTGATGTCTACCCTTGCGGCGCCGACACGCATCGCGGCATGATACCCGCCCGCCCAGCCTGCGACCGGGGGCGCACCTCGTCATCCCTCCGACCGGTCCAGCCAGAGGAGACGCAGCCAGCATGGGCACCATCACCGGCATCTTCCACGGGGGCATCACCGTCTCCGACATGGATCGCTCGCTCGAGTTCTACCGCGACGGCCTGGGCCTCGAGGTCGAGTTCGACACGATCATCGACGGACCCTACCTGCCGGTCGTCCTGGACCTGCAGTTCTCACACATCCGGGCGGTCTACCTGCGCCTCCCCGGCGGCGTCTTCCTGGAGCTGCTGGAGTACCACGGGATCGAGCGACTGTCGGCCGCATCCCGCCCCTGCGACTACGGTGCCGGACACGTCTGCCTGTACGTGGAGGGCATCGACGACATCGTCGCCGGACTTGCGCGAGCGTGGCTTCGGTGCCCGCTCAGCGGGCCCTGTCGACATCACGGCCGGTCCCAACCAGGGCGCCCGCAGCATCTACCTGCTCGACCCCGACGGCTATCCCGTGGAGCTCTTCCAGAAGCGACCGGCCTAGCCTGCGGCCGTCTCCCTGCCTGGCGGCGTGACGACTCCACCTGCGACTTGACACGGGGTCGCAGGGCTGTCTACAGTCGGTCCCGGCGCGGGTTGCAAATCGTTTCCAGAAACGCAACCACCACGCGCCTGGTGGCGGACTTCGCCGCACGAGGAAGAGGAGGATCTCTCTGTTGACTACGACACGCTCCCCCAGGAAGCGGTCCCGCTTGGTCGCGCTTCTGGGTGTCGCTGCCCTGCTGGTGGCGGTACCTGCCGCAGCCTTCGCCCAGGACGCACCCGACAACCCGTACTTCGAGGCCGGTGCTGCCCCGGGCAGCGGAGAAGGCAAGATCATCGGCTACATCTCGCTGGGCGACAACGTCCCGTTCGTGAAGCTGGTGTCGGACTCCATCAAGGAGCAGGCCGAGATCGCCGGCGTGGACCTCGATCTTCTGCGACTCGCAGGTGGACGCGGCCAAGGCGCTCGAATGCGCCCAGCTGCTCGGCGTGCAGGGCGCGCAGGGCGTCATCAACTTCCAGGTCGACCAGGCCAGCTCGCCGGAGATCTGCGCGGCCTACGACGACGTGCCCACGATCGCCATCGATATCGTCCAGGAGCCCTGCGAGGTCGCCTTCATGGGCGCCAACAACCGCGAGGCCGGTCGCCTCGGTGGCTCGGTCATCGGCCAGTACGTGGCTGACAACTGGGATTGTGAGTACGACGCCTACGTGTCGCTCGAGTCCACGGCCGCCGGCGCCGCCAACTTCGACCGCATGGGCGGCTACCGCGACGGCTTCACCGAGCATTGCGAGCTCGACCCGGCCAAGGAGATCATCCTCGACGGCGCCGACCGCACCGACCCGGCCCTGGAGCAGGTCTCGAACCTGCTGCCGTCACTGCCGGGCAATCGCATCATCGTCGTGGCCATCAACGAGGACGGCATCCTCGGCGCGCTCGGCGCCGTCACGCACGCTGGGCCGCGAGAGCGACCTCATCTACAGCGGCCAGGGCACCGACCCGTCCATCTGGAAGGACGTCGCCTGCAACCCGCAGTACATCGGCTCGGTGGCCTACTTCCCGGAGCGCTACGGGCAAGCACCGTGATCCCGGCCATGATCGACATCCTCGATGGCAAGGACGTGGCTCGCAACCTCTTCACCGCGCACGAGGTCATCACGGCCGAGAACATCCGGGACATCTATCCCGAGACGCCTGCCTGCGACGCATAGTCGCTCGACCGGCAGCAAGACGCGATATGACCTCGAGCGGTGAGCTTCGAGCTCCAGGCTCGCCAGATCCGCAAGTCCTTCGGCGGCGTCGAGGTCCTCCATGGTGTGGACCTCGACGCTGTCGGCGGTTCTGTGCTGGCACTGCTCGGCGAGAACGGCGCCGGCAAGTCCACGCTGGTCAAGATCATCGCCGGCGACTACCAGGCCGACTCTGGCCAGATCATCGTCGACGGTCGCTCCTATCGACGTGCTCGACGCCACGCCAGGCCCGCGACCTCGGCGTTGCCATCATCTTCCAGGAGTTCCAGGACGCCTCCACGCTGAGCGTGGCTGAGAACATCTCCCTGGGGCGGCTTCCCAATCGGCGCGGCATCGTCAGCTGGCGCGAGATGAACCGTCGAGCCGAACAGATCCTCGAGCAGCTCGAGGTCGACATCGATCCGCGGGCGATCGGTCGGCACGCTGCGGGTCGGTGAGCGCCAGATCGTCGAGATCGCCCGTTCGCTTTCGGGGTCGGCTCGACTGCTCATCCTCGACGAGCCGACCGCGGCGCTCTCGCACCACGAGGCCGAGGTCCTCTTCGGGTTCATCCGACGCCTCAGGGAGCAGGGCGTCGCCATCATCTACATCACCCACCGACTCGACGAGGTCACCGAGATCGCCGACCGGGTCCAGGTCCTGCGCGACGGCAGCACCTCGCTGCTGGCAGACGTTGCCAGCGACCGACCGAGCAGCCATGATCGAGGCCATGATCGGTCGCCGCATGGCAGACGTGGAACGGCCGCCCACGCCGAGCCACGGCTTCGGGCTCACGCCGGCGCTCGCCTGGACCAACGCCTCCAGCGGGTCGGCCTTCGCCGACGTCAGCCTCGACGTCAGGCCCGGGGAGGTCGTCGCCCTCTTCGGGAAGCTCGGCTCGGGTGCCGCGGAGGTCGGCGAGATCCGCCTTCGGCATGCGTCATCTCGACGGCGGCCGGCTCGAGGTCGACGGGAAGCCGGCCGACTTCGCCAACCCGCCCGACGCCATCGCGCACGGAGTCGGCTTCCTGCCGGCCGACCGCAAGGCCGGCGGCGCCTTCCTCATCCGGCCCGTGGCGGAGAACGTCGCGGCCGCCAACTGGCCCAACATGTCGACCTTCGGCTGGCTGAGCTTCGCGCAAGGAGGCCCGCGCCTTCCGGCGCTGGCGCGACCGCCTTGCCATCCGCTCGCGCGACGATCCCCAGGCAGACGATGGGCACGCTCTCGGGTGGCAACCAGCAGAAGGTGCTGCTGGCCCGCTGGCTGGAGCGCGAATCGCAGGGCCCTCGTGCTCATCGAGCCCACGCGCGGCGTCGACGTCGGCGCGCGTGAGGACATCTACACGGTCGCTGCGCGAGCCTGGCCGCCGACGGCGTGGCGGTGCTGGTCATCACCTCGGACTACGAGGAGGCTGTGCAGGTCGCGGACCGCGCCTACGTGATGGCCAAGGGACGGATCGTGGCCGACGCTGCAAGGCGCACGAGATCATCGACGACCGAGCTGCTGGCGGCAGCGGGAGGATAGGGGATGCCCGACGAAGAGGACCAGGGACCGGGGCGAGCTGCGCCGGAGGCGCTCGAGACGGGTGCCGCGAGCAGCGAGGCCAAGGTCGGCTCCGCCATCGGCCGCGTGGAGCCACGCTCGCGCGTCTCGGTGCCCGAGACGGCCGCGCTCTTCGGCGTGCTCGTCGTGCTCTTCGTCTTCTTCGCCTTGACCGCGGAGTTCTTCTTCAACTCCAACAACATCGTCAACATCCTGCAGAACGTGGCGCGTGCCGGCATCATCGCCTGCCCCGCGACGATCCTGCTCATCGCCGGCCAGTTCGACCTCTCGGTCGGCTCGACGGCCGCGTTCGTGGGCATGGCGATGGCCGTCTTCGCCTCCGACCCCGAGACGGCCAAGACGCCCTTCGCGCTGGGCCTGCTCCGTGGAGATGGCCTTCGTCGCGGCGATGCTCGTGGCGCTCATGGTCGGGCTCATCAACGGCATCAGCGTCACGGTCTTCAGGATCAACGCGCTCATCACCACGCTGGGCACGCTGGCGATCTTCAGGGGCTTGACCAAGGTCCTCGGTGACGGCCAGACCATCCGCATCGACGGCTTCGGCGGCCTCGGCATCACCCGTGTCGCTCGAGATCCCCATCCCGGTCTACATCTTCGCGGCGGTGGTCGATCGTCTCCTTCCTGGTCCTGCGCTACACGACCTACGGGCGGGCCATGTACGCCACCGGTGCCAGCCCCACGGCCGCTCGGCTCGCCGGCATCCGCACCAACCGCAACATCCTCATCGCCTTCATCGCCTCGGCCCTGGCGGCGGGCCTGTCCGGGCTCATCCTCCTGTCGCAGGTGGGTGGCGCCTCGGTCAACGCCAACATCGGCCTGGAGCTCACGGTGGTCACGGCCGTGGTCCTCGGTGGCGCCAGCCTGGCCGGCGGTCGTGGTGGCATCGTCGGCACCATCCTGGCGGTGCTCGTGCTGGGCGTGCTGGCGAACGGTCTCATCCAGCTGCGCATCCCGTCGTTCTGGATCGAGGTCTTCGGCGGTGTCCTCCTGCTCGCCGCCGTCGGCTTCGACCAGCTGCGCATCCGCCTGACCCGGGCCGACACGTGAACGTGAGCCCGTCCCCGTGGTGAGCGAGCTGGAGTGGTCGGACGCCATCGGCAAGCGTGTCCGTCGCGGACCCTGGCGTGAGCAGACGGTCCCGACCCTTGACCGGGTACGGGCGGCCATCGCCGAGGCCGGCGACGACCTTCGGCCTCCAGGCGGGACGACGCGAGGTGGCCGCCCAGCTGGTGGACTACTTCATGGAGGAGGCCAAGGTCGTCTACCTCATCTACGAGGTCTGGACGGTCGGGCTTCCTCGACTGGCTCGGCCGCAAGGGCCTCAGCCAGGCCGAGCGCGACGAGGAGATGGCGCGCCTGTGCGAGCTGCTGGCCTATCCGGACGGGACGCCGCTGGACACCGGGCGCCGCTGGGATGCGCTGGGCGAGCGCGCGGGCCGACTGGGCAACCGCATCCGCGCATATCGCATCAGCGCCGCCCAGGCGGATCAGGAGCTGTCGGCCCTCGCCGAGGACTGGCGACAGCTGCACGACCGCTATGCCGACCTGATGGCAGGCGTCCTCGCCCTGGTGGCGCGGCGCTTCGGCGAGGCTGCCCTGGAGGACTGCTATCGCGACTGTGCTGGAGCCCTACATCCAGGAGCGCTACATGCCGTTCGATATCCGCGTCAACCCCTATGCCTCGACGGTGGACAGGAACCTCTACCTGGTGCTGGAGGCCATGCGTGCGCACATGTGCGGGCCGGAGCGTGACGGCAGCCTGGGCTACGAGGAGTACGACGATCGGTACGTCGTGAGCTTCGACCCCTGTGGCTCCGGTGGACGCTCGATGCGCGGTGACGAGGTCGAGGGGACCGGCTCGCGCGTGCTGGCGCCGTACGAGTTCGGCGTCACCACAGGAGAAGCACGACTGGGCCTGGAACGAGGAGGGCATCTGCTACTACTGTGCGCACTGCTGCTTCGCGCTCGAGAAGCTGCCCGTCGAGCGCTGGGGGCACCCCGTGCGCGTGGTCGATCCGCCTCGCTGGGGTGGCACGGCCGACGCCGAGTCGACCAGGAAGCGAGTGCACCTGGACCGTCTACAAGTCGCTCGAGGCGATCCCCGCAGGGGCATATCGACGTATCGGGCATGACAAGCCGCAGCTTCCGGTGCTGGATGCCCCACCCCCGGGCGAGCGCTCCTGAGGGGCTGCGGCCTCACCCTCAGGCGAACACCACCCGCTGCTCGATGGTCGTGGTGGTGACACCGGCCAGGCCGATGACAAGCCTGACCTGATGCCCGCCGGGGCTCACCGCCTGTGGCAGCCGCAGGATGGCTGACTGCGAGCGGCGTACGTAGAAGCCGGACTCGGCAGCGAGCCGGTCACCGCTCACCTCACCCCCGGGTTCCCCTGGCGCGTCGTTGCTCAGCGTCAGCTCGGTGGCCGCCACGACCTGGCCATCGATGCTGAGCAGCAGCGAGGTCAGGTAGCGTGAGACCGGTGCCGGGTTGGTGAGGACGACGGAAGCGGCACCACTCGCGCCGGCCCGGCCGCTCAGGAGCAGCGGCTCGGCCCAGTAGCGCTCGACGAACGTGCGCAGATCAGCCAGGGCGTCGAGACGGCCGCCGTCGAGCAGGGCGGCGACGCGCTCGGCCAGCAGTCGCGCACAGGCTTCCAGCTGGGTCTCCCCAAGGGTCGCGCTCGCCCCATCGTGGGGATCGGGTCCGTAGACGCCCTGGAGGGCCTCACCACGGGGCAGGCGCTGCAGCTGCACCAGGTCGGGTCGGATGGCCATCATCCACGAGGTCTCGACGATCGAGGCGTGATCGATGGCCACCGGCCAGTCGGAACCGAGGCCGGCCCCCAGGGCCGCGTTGAGCTCCAGGTAGCAGAGTCCGTAGGCACGGAAGTCCTCGCCGAACCGTCCGCTACCCTCCACCTCGTTGCAGACGCGCTTGATGAGATGCAGCGAGGTCCAGCGGGCCGTGGCCGGTGTGCACGACCACCACCCGCGCCCCGTGCTCGGCGAGCTGCTCGATCGTCTGGCGCAGCGTCGCCTCCACCAGTTCCGCCTCGTAGCGGAACGACCATTCCAGCGCGAGCGTGCCGATGGTCAGTGCCGACCAGGGCAGCACCACCCCGCCGACTCGACGGGCGGCTCGCTCGACGACGGCCGCGGCGCTGAAGCCGTCCGTGCCGAAGGGCAGGTGGCGCGGCGTGGAACTCGAGCGCGCCCAGCGGCACCCAGGCGACCGGTGCCTCGGCCATGGCCGCGTGGACCTCGTCCGGGTGCAGCCGCTCGAGGCGAACCTCGCGAGCGGCCCCGCGCGTCCTGCTGGGACACGTCAGTCGATCAGGAAGCCGCCGTTGATGTCGATGACCTCGCCGGTGATGTACGCGGCGTGCTCCGAGGCCAGGAAGGTGACCAGGGCGGCCACCTCCTCCGGCTTGCCGAAGCGACCGACCGGGATCTTGTCCACGAGGTCCCGCGCGTTGGCGATCATGGGCGTGTCGATGAGCGCCGGCGCCAGCCCGTTCGCGGTGATGCCCTCGCGGGCGTACTCGTTGGCGATGGACTTGGCCATGGCCACGATGCCGGCCTTGGAGGCGGCATAGGCGGCGACCGCCTTGGAACCACCGGTCGTGCCGGCGGACGATCCGATGGCCACGATGCGGCCGTAGCGCTGCTCGCGCATACCGCCGATGGCGCGCCTGGCGCTCAGGAATGCGCCGGTCAGGTTGATCGACAGCGTGCGCTCCCAGATCTCAAGCGGTCATCTCGTGGAAGGGCACGATGGGGAAGATGCCGGCGTTCATCACCAGTACCGAGACGGTGCCCGAGGTCGCGCTCGACCTGGCTGAATGCCGCATCGACGGCGCGCTCGTCGACCACATCGCAGGCGATCCCCAGGATGCCCTCGTGGGCCGGCGCCTCCAGGTCGAGCGCCGCCACCCTGGCCCCGTTGGCGGCCAGCGTCTCCGCGATGGACTGGCCGATCCCTCGACCGGCTCCCGTGACGACGGCCACTCGCCCGTCCAACCCGTCGACCTTGATCATGTTCGCTGCTCCCTTCGCGGCCCGCGAGCGCCGACACTTCGCGCTGGTTTCGTTTCCAGTCTGCGGGTAGCATACCTGCGTACACCACCATCAGGAGGGACCCGTGGCTCACATCCCGTTCGTCGATACCCATGTCCACTTCTCCGACCTGCGCGAGCAGGACCTCACCTATGTCTGGCTGGAGCCGGAGTTCGTGCACCCCGTCCTCGGCGACATCGGGGCCATCCAGGCACAGCGCTACTGGGCTGACGACTTCGTGCGCGAGACGCGCTTCGCCAACGTCACCAAGTCGGTGCACGTGCAGGCCGCGCTGGGCATCGAGGATCCGGTCGAGGAGACGAGGTGGCTGCAGGCCTTCGCCGACCGGCTCGGCCACCCGCACGGCATCGTGGGGGAGGTGCACCTGGCCCAGGACGATGCGAGCGAGGTCATCGAGCGCCACCTCGCCTATCGCCAACTTCCGCGGCGTGCGCGATTTCGGCGCGGGAGACTATCCGCGCGACCCGCAGTGGCGCGCGCGGCTTCGCCCATCTCGAGCAGCACGACCTGGTGGCCTGCCTGGACTCTTCGCCGGAGACGTACGGCAGCATCAAGTCGCTGGCCGAAGCGTTCCCCAACATCGTCATCTCGCTCGACCATGCAGGCTTCCCGCGCGCCCGCGACGACGAGTACTTCGCCATGTGGAAGCGAGAGCTGGCCAACCTCGCCGAGGCGCCCAACGTGGTCATCAAGATCTCCGGGCTGGGCATGTGCGACAACGACTGGACCGTCGACTCCATCCGGCCCTGGGTCCTGTCCTGCATCGAGACCTTCGGCGTGGAGCGCAGCTTCTTCGGGACCAACTGGCCCGTCGACCGGCTGTACTCCTCCTATGCCGACGTCGTCGACGCCTACGCCCAGATCATCGATGGCTTCAGTCGCGACGAGCAGGTGGCGCTGTTCTCCGGCAACGCCGAGCGCATCTTCCGGATCTAGCCGGCGCCGGGCATCCCGGCGTTCACGACGGGCAGCTCCTTGGCGCCGCGTGCCTTCGACCCGAAGGTCGTGGGCTTGGTGCGGCCGACGCGCGTGTAGTACTCCTCGGGCACCTTGGTGGGGTCCTTGAACATCTGCCACTGGCACTTCTGGCGGACGGCCTGGATCGCGGTCGGTGTCCGGATAGAGCGGCGGGTCGATGACGCGCACCGGGTAGCCGAAGCGATCCATGGGCATCTCCTCCATGAGGACGATGCAGTGGACGCAGTACAGGCAGACGCCCTTGGTGTAGTGGTTCCAGGGGTGCTCTTCCTCGGTCACCTTCCAGTCGTACGGCGGCTCCATCCGAGCCGGGGTGTCCTCGATCCAGTCGCCTCGCACCGTACGCCCGCCCGAGCCACAGGGATCGAAGCGCAGGATGAAGCGGTCCTCCTCCTCGATGAGCTCGAAGTCGCCGGTGCGCTCGGGTCCCACGAGGTGGCCACGCATCGCCTCGCAGGCCACCAGCATGAGCACCTCGAGGCGCCTCGTCCCAGGGGTGCTTGTCGATGTCGAACTTCTCGTAGCGCCACACGAAGAGCGGCAGGAGCACGCGGTCGTACATCTCGCGGATGGCCGGCTCACCCAGCTCTTCCTTGATCAGCGACATCAGCGCGTAGGTGTGGTCGACGTCGCGGTCGTGCGCCTGCCGCCACGTCTCCTTGGCCGTGGCCATGCAGCTCCTTGGCCTGCTCGGACTGCTCGCGGTAGGTCGCCGCTGTGACGTCCTGCATCTCGGAGAGGAAGCGATCCCAGTGCTTGCGCGGATGCCACGGCGAGCCGTCGGGCAGCGACCGCGACCTGGCGAAGCTGCTCGTTGCGCGCCTCGATGGTCGCCTCGTCCACGCCGCCATCGCGCAGGAAGCCGGTCAGGTCCCCGATCCACTGGCGGTACAGCGTGAAGCAGACGTTGGCCTCATCGATGAAGTACGACTCCAGCTGGCCGGCCTCGTCCCAGGCCCCCGCGTCGAGCGCGTCGCGGATCTTCTGGTACGTCGAGATCTTCTGGTCTTCCCAGCTGCCCATGCGGACACGTCGGCCCAGCAGCTCGGTGAATGCGATGCGGGTCTCGGTCATCTCTCCTCCAGCGTGCGGCGCAGCGTCCGCAGCGATTGGCTGAAATCGTTTGCAGGAACGACACCAAGAGCCTAGCATCAGTGCGTGAGTGCTGTCACCCTCGGACTGCTCGCCGCCTTCGTCCACGCCGCCCAGGGGTTCCTGAGCAAGGGCCTGACGTCGCGCTACCCGGCGCGCCCGCTGATCGGTGTGCTGCTGCTGCTCAACTGCCTGGTGCTGCTGCCGTTTGCGCTTCTTCGTCGAGTGGCACTGAGCGCCGACCATCCTGGCGCTGCACCTGGTGTCGGCCTTCCTGCTGGTGGCATCAGCTCCATCCCCATCTGGGACCTGTTCGACGCGGGTGCGGCCTCAGCCACGCTCACCGCGCAGGCGCTCAGCCCGCTGGCGGCCGCGATCGGGGCGGCCGTCCTGGTGCCCGGCACGATCAGCGGCGTCCAGGTGGCGGCCGCGGTCGTCGTCGTCGCCGGCGTCAGCTGGGCGCTGCAGGATGCCTTCTCCGGGCTCGGACGCCGCGGCAGCATCGTGCGCATCGTGATCGCCTCGGCCGGCGTGGGCATGCTCACGGTGGTGACACGGATGCTGGCCGATCTCGGGCGTCGGCGTGGTGGAGACGTACGTCAGCCGGACCGCGCTCGGGGCCGCCTTCATGCTGCTCGCTCATCCCGCCGCGCGGGATCCCCGTCTCGGCCGCGCCTCGACTGCTCGTCCGCTCGCTCACGGTGACGACCTACTTCGTGCTCATCATCCTCGCCGTGCGGGAGGGGAGCCCCGTCGTCGTCCAGACGCTGGTCGCCATCGCTCCCTTGCTCAGCCTCGCCTGGGAGAGCGTGCGCGGTCGCACACTGGCCGGCACCCCGGGCGCTGGCGGGAGCGCTGCTGGTGGTGCTGGGGGTGGCCCTGGTGCTGCTGGTGTAGCCACCCGGCGCAGCCGCGGCTGGTAACGTTGCCGGTGCGGTACGCGCCACCGGGCACTGCCGACCGGTTCCAGGTCCAGCCACGCCAGGTCACCTCCGGAGGATCAGCATGGAACGCGCGCTCTTCTATCTGCGGCTCTTTCCCGGCACCGAGTCCGAGTACGATCGCCGCCACCAGGCGATCTGGCCGGAGCTGGCCGACGAGATCCGGGCGTCCGGTCTGCGCAACATGAGCGGCTTCCGCCGCGGCACGGACGTGTGGTACTACGTGGAAGCCGAGCCGGACCGCGAGACGCGCGTTCGCGCGTCCACGGACCCAAGCCCCGCAACCAGGAGTGGGGTCGCTACTTCCGCGATGTGATCGCCGAGATCAGCGCGCCCGACGGCGGGCTCATCTGGTACGAGCCGGTCTTCCACGCCGACGGCGAGCCCTTGCCGGGGCCGATGACCCGAGGCCTCTTCAGCCTCGTCATCGATCCCGAGCGAGCGGCCGACTACGACGCGCTGCATGCCGATCCGTGGCCGGAGATGATGGCCGCCATCGAGGAGGCCGGCTTCCGCAACTACAGCGGCTTCCGTCGCGGTGCCAGCGTCGTCTACTACGGCGAGTACTACCCGGACATGCCGACCGTCTTCGGCAAGATCGGCCAGACCGAGGTGAACGCCCGCTGGGGCCAGGCCTTCGACGGCATCATCATCACCATCACCGACGACGAGGGCTGAGCTCATCACCGCCAGGGAGGTCTTCCACCAGGACTAGGGCCATGGCAGCACGACCCACGCTCGCGGTCCTGCATCCCTACTGGACGCTCTGGGAGCACACGGCCGGGACCGACCTTCAGGGCTGACCGGCTGGCACTCAGCCGCAGCGTCGCCGCGCGCCTCGAGGACGCAGCTGGTGCCGGTCATGGTGGCCGACATGGCCAGCGTCGAGGAGGGCCGGCAGCTGGGCGCCCGCCTGGCTGCGCTGCGGCCCGACGTGCTGCTGATCCTGGTCTCGATGGCCGCACCGCCGGCGTACAGCCTGGCTGTGCTCGAGCAGCTGCCGGACACCCCGGTCGTCATCTGGGCCGTCCACGAGAGCGGGCTGGTCGATGGCGCCTTCGACCACGGCGGCATCACCACCCAGGGCGCGACCGTGGGCGCGCCCATGCTCACCAACCTGCTGGCGCGGTCGGGGCGCCCGTTCGAGCTCATCCTGGGGCGGCTGGAGGATCCAGCGGTCGAGCTGCGGCTGCGGGACGCCCTTCGTCTCGCCGGGGTCGCCGCCGGCATGCGGCGTGCTCGCCTCGGCTCGCATCGGGACGCCGCTGGAGGGGTACCTCCACGTCGACGTCGACGGCGGCGAGCTGGCCCGCGCGCTCGGCATCGAATCGGTGAGCGTGGATCCCGACGACGTCGTCGAGGCCTGGCGGGCGGTCGGCGGAGGAGCGCGTGGCGGAGCTGGAGTCGGAGGTGCGTGCTGGCTGGGACGTCGCCGCCGATGCGGCCGAGGGCGAGTCGCTGACGCGCAGCCTGCGCGCGGCGCTGGCCCTGGAGGACGTCGTCGGGCGCCTGCGACTCGATGGGGGAGCGTTCAACTGCCACGTCCCCCAGTTCCGGTTCGGCGACGAGATCGGGATCGCGCCTTGCTGGGGCCTGGGCCGCCTGACCAGCATGGGCCTGCCATTCACCTGTACCGGTGACATCCTGACCGCCGTCGCCATGCTGGCCACCAAGCGTCTCGGGGCGGCCGCCGTCTACCACGAGATCGAGGCCATCGACTACGCCAGCGGGGAGGTCGTGATCGCCAACAGCGGTGAGCACGACCTGGCCTGGCTGGCGCCGGGCGAGCGTCCGCGCCTGGGTCGCAACGGCTGGTTCTGCGGCAAGGACGCGCGCTGTGGCGTGTGCGCCGCCTTCGAACCGGCGGCCGGCCCGGCCACGCTGGTGGGCTTCACGCCCCATCCCGACGCCCGCGGTGGCTTCCGCTTCGTCGTCGCGCGCGGGCACCTGACGACGCGCCGCTTCCCCGAGACGGGCACTGTCAACGGCGCCTTCCGCTTCCTGGACGGCAGCGTGGAGGAAGCCTGGGCGCGCTGGGCGGCCGCGGGGGTCAACCACCACAGCTCGGCGACGCCCGGTGATGTCTCCGTCGAGGTCGAGCGCTTGGCACGCCTGCTGGGGATCGAAGCGGTGACCATCTGACGGCTACCGGCAGCAGACCGCCGTGCGTGACGTCGGCGTTCAGGCCCTCACGCGCTGCCAGCGCAGCCGGCTGCGCAGCAGCGCGCCCGACGCGACCGTGGGGCCGGTCGACAGCGTGAGCAGGTCCCTGTCGGCACTGAACTGGACCCTGCGCCGCTGCTCGGTGCCCACCCAGTCGGGATAGAGGCTCAGCTCGACGTGGTGGATGACGTCGATGGCCTTCGACGCGATAGCTGCCGGCGTAGGCGACGAACGAGGCGTAGGCCGCGGCGCGCGCCTCCGCAGGGGCCGACAGCAGGTCTCCGCCGATGGCTGGACGCCCGGCGCGACTGATGTTCGTGATCATGTGGGCGTCGTGTGTGTAGACCACGTAGCCTGCTGGTGCGTCACCGAAGGGCCGGCTGACGGTGCCATCCTCCTGCTGTGCCTCCCACTCCAGGAGCTGCCAGGTGCCCACGAGGTCCTCGGCCCGCAGCCCGCTCACTCCTTCATCCAGGGTCGCTCCTCGGACGGGCGGATCCCAGCTGGGGATCGGCGCCTGCAACGGGTCCTCGATCCAGCAGAACTCACCGTTGGTGCTGCCGCCGGCATCCGAGGTGAGGTGGAGCGTCAGGGCCACGGCCTTCTCCGGCGGGTCACCGCCGGTCTCCTCGACCCAGTCGGCCCAGGAGATGTAGTTCTCGGCGACCGCACCCATGCCCGCCACGCGTTCACGGATGTCGGCCCACATGGCGGTCTTGACGTCGCCGGGGTGGATGACGTTGGCGGTGACCCCGCTGCCGGCGATCTCGGCCGCCAGGTGGCGGGTCAGCTGGTTGAGGGCAGCCTTGGCCGTGCCGTAGGCGCTGTTGAGGGCTCCAGGTGGATGGAGCGACGCCGCCGAGGTGATGTTGACGATGCGGCCCCAGCCGGCCTCGAGCATGCCGCCCACGAACGCGTTGCAGGTGTAGAACGGCGCCACCGCGTCGACCATGATGGTCCGCTGCCAGGCCTCCGGATCGACGTCCTTGATGAGGGCGATGGGCCCGAACATGCCGGCGGCGTTGACCAGGATGGCCGGCGGTCCGACGCTGCTCCAGCACCTCGTGACGCAGCCGCGCCACGGCCGCATGATCGGCCACGTCGCAGGCGAGCGGTCTCGAGCGTGACCCCGGCCTCTGCCGCGAGCTGACGGGTCTCCCGCCAGCTGGTCGTCGCTGCGCGCCACCGCCACGACGGTGTCGCCGCGCTCGGCCAGGCCCAGCGCGATGGCCCGGCCCAGGCCCCGCCCGCCGCCGGTCACGAGCGCCACGCGCCCTTGCTGCTGCGGCCATCAGTCGGCCGCCTCCCCGGCGCCTCGTCTCGAGATGGAAGACCTCGCGTCACCTCCGTCGAATCGACGATGCCCTCCGCGTTGAACTCCATGAGCGGGTTCATGATCTCGCCCCAGCGGTCGTGGATCGTGCGTGTGCCAGAGCCGGTCCCAGGCCTCCTCGTCGGTGATCTCGCGAGTAGAGGAAGAGCAGTGGGTCGTTCTCGAAGATGGTGATCTGGGCGATGCCCTGCTGCTCGATCTCGGCCACGAGCTCTGGCCAGATGGCATCGTGATGGCGCTTGTACTCGGCGAGGCCGCCGGGCTTCAGGCGCATCGTGAAGGCACGTCGGATCATCGGGTTCCCTCCTTGGCTGCCGTGCCAGCGGGTGCGGCAGGCTCCTGCTCTGGCTCGCCGAGCGAGCCGGTGTTGATGGCGTGCAGCACGCTCGTGGTCGTCGACAGCGGCGGCATCGAGGTCAAGCGACAGCCGACCGCGGTAGAAGACGAGGATACGGTCGGCCAGTCCGACCAGCTCCGGCAGCTCGGTGGAGCGGAAGAGCACCACGCGGCCTTCCTCGGCCAGTCGCCGGATGAGCAGGTAGATCTCGTGCTTGGCCCCGACGTCGACGCCGCGGGTGGGGTCGTCGAGCAGCAGCAGCCTCGGCTCGACCTCCAGCCAGCGACCGAGCACCACCTTCTGCTGGTTGCCACCCGAGAGGCTGCCGACCTCGTCGCCCGGGTCTCCCACCTTGATGTGCAGTCGGTCGATCTGGCGTCGCGTGGCGTCGAGCATGCTGCGAGCGCTGACCCAGGGTGAGCGCGCGCCCATGGCGCCCGACGGACACGAGCGTGATGTTGCGCACGATGCTGCGATCGAGCATGAGGCCCTGGTTGCGCCGGTCGGCGGGCACCAGGCTGATGCCGCGCGTCGCGGCCCTGTTGGGAGAGGAGGGCAGGCCGCCGCCGTCGGGATAGGTCACCTGCCCCGTCGTGGCCTTGCGGGTCCCGAACAGCACGCCCAGCAGCGTGGCCACGCCTGAGCCATCCAGCCCGGCGAGGCCGACGACCTCGCCCGGATGGGCGGTGAAGGTGACGTCACGCAGCTCGTCACCGGCGCCCAGGCCCTCCACGCGGAGCGCGTCTCGCGCCGTCGTGGCGGCTCGTGGCCCCGGCTGCGCCGCGGCGGGAACAGCTCCTCCTGGCGTGAGCCGACCATCGCCTGCACCACCTCCGCCATCGGAGGTGTCGACGCGGTCGCTGGTGACCACCAGCCGGCCATTGCGCATGACCGTGATGCGGTCGGCGATGCCGAACACCTCTTCGAGACGGTGCGATACGTAGAGGATGGTCACGCCCGTCTCGCGCAGCTGGCGCAGGACGGCGAACAGGCGCTCCGATCTCACGGTCGTTGAGCGCAGAGTTGGGCTCATCGAGGATGAGCATGCGGGGCTCTTCGACGAGGACCCGACAGATCTCCAGGAGCTGGCGCTCGTCGAGGTCGAGATCACCCGCCAGCGTATCGGGATCGACGTCGAGCCCGATGCTGGCCAGCTTGGGAGCCGCCAGCCGGAGCATCTCCGCGTGATCGACGAGGCCGAAGCGCGTGGGCTGCCGATCGGGAAAGATGTTGGCCAGGATCGACCGCTCGGGAAAGAGGCTCAGCTCCTGGTAGACGATGCCGATGCCGGCCCCGCGAGCCTGTGCGGGCGAGTCGAACTCGACCGCGCGCCCGTCGACCGCGATGCTGCCGGCGTCCGGCCGCACCGCTCCGGCCAGGATCTTCATCAGCGTGGACTTGCCGGCACCGTTCTCGCCCACGACGGCGTGGACCGTGCCCGGCCTGACCTGCAGCTCCATGTCGATGAGGGCGTGGATGCCGCCGTAGGACTTGGACAGCCCCGAGACCGAGACCGCGGGTGGCACGGTCTCGGGGCTGTTGGCGGCAGCGCGCGGTCGCGTCGATGTGCTCATCGTCGTCGCTCGTGCGACTGCCATCTCGACCTGGGCCGCTACTGGGACTCGTTCTCGATGGGCTCGAGGTTCGCAGCCCAGTCGGCGATGACGCCCTCGACGAGCGGCTGGTAGTAGGCGCGCGCGGCCGCCGGGTCGGCTGCCAGCTCCTGCAGCTCGGCGAACGTCAGCGCGGGCAGCCCGAACGGCTCGGTGACCGAGTCGGCGGTCACGATCTCGGTGCCGGCATCGAGGAAGCCGCCGGCGGAGAGGTCGACGTCGACGGCGCCGGTGATGACGTCGTAGAGCATCTGCACCGGCAGGTAGCCCTGCATGAACGGCGTCTGGCCGATGCTGACGTCGGCCGTACCGGCCTCGAGGGCGGCCAGGTTGTCAGCCGTGAGGTCGTAGCCACCCGCCACGAAGTCGATGTCCGGGGTGGCTGCCTGCAGCTGCCCCAGGCTGGCGATGTCTGGTGCGCAGAGGCCGATGAGGGCGATGGCGTCCGGGTTGGCCGTCAGCAGCGCTTCCCAGGCCGCGTAGTTGGTGACCGGGTCGACGGTCACGTCGTTGTCGGCGTCGACCTCGATGCCGGGAGCTGCCGCGAGCGCCTCCTGCACGCCCTGCGAGCGGTTCTCCAGCACCGGGAAGCCGGGGAAGCAGTTGCCGATGATGACCTTGCCGCTGACGTCGTTGCCGCCGAGGATCTCGATGACGGCCTGGCCCAGGATGCGTCCGCTCTCGACCGAGCGCTCACCCACGTAGGGTGCGTTCACGCCGGTGTCGAGCAGGTTGAACTGCACGACCGGGGTCCCCGCCGCGACGACCTCGTTGATGGGTGCGGCGAGCGAGGCGCCCGGCACCGACGTGGCGATGCCGTCCACGCCCGCGTTCTGGAAGCCCTGGATGAGGGCGATCTGCTCTTCGGGCGAGCCGCCGGCCGGGCCCTGGACCTCGAGCTCGACGCCCAGGTCCTCGGCCGCGAACTGGGCGCGCATCGATGATCTGCTGGATGAAGGGATTGCCCAGGACATGGGTGACGAAGCCGATCCTGACGGGCTCCATCTCGTCGTCCTGGGCGCTGACGGCGGCGCCGCCGATGGCGGTCACGCTGAGTGCCATGGTGGCGCCGAGCGCCACTGTCCGGTTGAGGTTCATCCTGATCTGTCTCCTCGCTCTGCTTCGATCACGGGCCCCTTCGAAGGCCGTTGGGGGGAACGTCAGTCGGTCCTCGCGGGTGATCCTCCTCTCGTGTCTGCAGCTGTCATGGCTCAGCCGGCGTCCACGACGTCGCGCATCCTGCGGGTACGCTGACGGCGGACGAGCTGGTCGATGGCGACGGCGATGACGATGACCGCACCGGTCACGAAGATGGACCACTTGGCGTCGATGCCCAGGAAGAGGATGCCGGTCTGGACGACCTGGATGATGAGCGCGCCCAGGACTGCGCCGAGGATCGAGCCGCGACCACCGGAGAGCGGCGTCCCGCCGATGATGACCGCGGCGATGACCGGCAGCAGGAAGGCATCGCCGCTGGTGGGGTCGATGGCGCCGCGGAAGCCCAGGAAGATGACCCCGGCAAGACCGGCGACGGCGCCCATCAGCACCAGCACCATGATGCGCGTGCGATCGACGGGGACGCCGGCGAGACGCGCTGCATCGGGATTGCTGCCCATGGCCTGGGCGCGATAGCCGAAGCGCGAGCGCTGCAGGACGACGTGCATGACGCAGCGCCAGCAGCAGGAAGGCGATGGCCACGCTGGGGAGGATGTCGAAGAGCTTGTGGCTCCACATGGTGAAGAAGAGGCTGTCCTTGTCGGGCGGCACCACCGCCCTGGAGTTGTTCACGACCAGCGACAGTCCGCGGTACACCGACAGCGTGCCCAGCGTGATGATGATCACCGGGATGCGCAGCCGGACCGCCAGGAGCCCGTTGACGAGGCCCAGCAGCGGCGCCGAACAGGATGCCGAGCCCGGCGGCCAGGAAGGGATCGATGCCGGCCACCATGATGGTGCCGGCGACGACCGCCGAGAAGTTGAAGATCCAGCCGACGGAGAGGTCGATGTCGCGGATGACGATGACGAAGACCATGCCCACGGCCAGCATGCCGGTGAAGGCAGCGCTCGAGAGCAGCTGCCCCAGCGATCGCGGCAGGAGGAAGTTGGGGTTGGCGATGCCGATGAGCACGACGAGCGCCACCAGCGCCACGATGACACCGGCCTCTTCGGGCAGCCGCGAACGCAGCGAGCGCAGCGGCGAAGAGGCGCCCTGTCCGGCCGGCGCCTGGTCGACCTGTCCCCCCTGCCCGGTGTCAGTCAGTCGCGTGGCTCCTCGATGGCGCGCGATGCCTCATGCCGCGCCGGGCATGAGGATGGATCGGAACCCCCGCCCGGCCGCCAGGTCGTCGAGGGCGGCGTTCGCCTCCGACAACGGTCGCACGGACTGGACCAGGTGGTCGACGTCGATGTGTCCGCCGAGGTACAGCTCGATGGCGTCGCTGATGTCGGCGGGGATGAAGCCGCGTGAGCCCAGCACCGCCAGCTCGCGCCAGAAGATCTCCGTCGCACGCACGCTGAACGGCTCCAGCGCGGCACCGATGAGCACCACGCGCCCACCCGGTCCGCCCACGGCGATGGCGAGCTCGTCGGCGCGGGCGCTGCCAGCGCACTGCAGGACCACGTCGGCGCCGTAGCCGCCGCTCGCCTCGCGCACGCTGTCGGCTGCGTCGGGAGCCGCGGCATCGACGGTCTCCGTCGGCGCCCAGGGCGAGGGCCAGCTCGCGCCGGGCCCGGGAGCGTGTCACGGCGATGACCCGGGCACCCATGGCCACGCCCAGCTGGACGGCGCTCGACCCCAGGCCCCCGATACCCACCACCACGAGGGTCTCACCCGGGCGCAGGTCGGCCACGCGCTTGAGCCCGTGGAGCGGCGTGGCCACCGCGTCGGTGAGGACGGCGAGGACCTCCGGCGCCACCTCGCGCGGCGGCCGCACGACGGCGGCAACGGGTCGGTTGACGTACTCGGCGAAGGCTCCGTCGACGTCCACGCCCATGCGCGTCACCCTGGGGCTGATGTTGGGCCGCCCGGCCGCCGCCCAGCGGTCGCCCGGCGGCGTGGTGATGTAGTAGAGGGCGACCTGGTCGCCCTCGGCGCAGCCCCTCGACGCCGGTGCCCAGGGCGTCGATGCGGCCGGCCGCCTCATGTCCGGGAACGATGGGGAAGGGCACGGCTGCGCCGAAGCCACCCTGCTGCAGGAAGTGGTCGGAGCCGCAGACACCGCAGGCCTCGACGCGGACACGGACCTCGCCGGCGCCGGGCTGGGGCAGCGGGCGCTGCGCCGGGCGCAGCGGCTCGCCGGCAGCCGGCAGCTCCATCACCAGCATCCTGTCAGCCACCGCTAGTACATCAGGAAGCCACCAGAGACGTTGATGGTCGCTCCGGTGATGTAGCTGGCGTGATCCGAGGCGAGGAAGACGACCGGCCCGGCCACCTCGTCGGGCTCGGCCACATACCCCAGCGGGGTCTGGCGCTTCATCGACTCGTAGACCTCCTCGGCGAGGCCGGTCATCAGCATCGGTGTGTGCACCTGGCCGGGGGACACTGCGTTGACGGTGATCCTGTGCGGTCCGTACGTCCGCGCCAGGCCGCGACACATCGACGTCACGCCGCCCTTGGTGGCAGCGTACGCGACCGAGCCGCCGAAGCCACCGGTCCACCAGCCCTGCGAGCTGAAGAGGATGATGCGGCCGCCCTCGCCCGGCCTCGATCATGGCGGCAGCGGCCGTGCGGGCCAGGAAGAAGGCGGCCTTCAGGTTGATGTCGTGCTGGAAGTCCCAGTCGTCCTCGGTGACCTCGTCGACGCTGCCGCGCCGCCGCAGGACGGCCGCCAGGTTGGCCAGGACGTAGACGCTGCCCAGCTCGTCGCGAGCGCGCTCGACCAACGCCGCATGCCCGCTGAGGTCGCCCAGGTCGGCAGCCACGCCGACGATGGCCGCTGCCCTCGAAGCCGGCTACGACGTCGTCCACCCTGGCCTGATCGAGATCGACGGCCATCACCCGTGGCCCCGGTCGTGGCGAACGCCTCTGCCACGGCCTTGCCGATGCCGCCGGCAGCTCCGGTGACGATGACTCCCCGGCCCTCGAGGCCGGCGCCGACGCTCCAGGTCATGTGCTGTCTCCTCCCTGGTTCCTTCTCCGCGGACCTTGATCCGACCTGGCCGCGGCGCTAGCCGACGGCCCCCACCGCGGACGGATCGGCCAGCACCTTCTCGCTGCGGTAGCCCTCCACGACCTCCTCGATGATCTCGATGCCCAGCCCGGGCTTGGTCGGCGGGTAGACCCAGCCGTCGACGTGTCTCGAACGGCTCGGTCACGAGGTCGTGCTGCATGGGATTGCGCAGCGGCTTGAGCTCGAACAGCTTGGCCGAGGGTGTGCTGAAGCTGATGGCCAGGCTGGCCGCCGAGCAGATGGCACTGGACCAGGCGTGGGCGTTGGACTGGCGGCGAGCGCGCTCCACCATCTCGGTGGCCTTCTTGAAGCCGGTGATGCCCTCGGCGCGGCCAGGGTCGATGCCGATGACGTCCACGGTGCCGGTGTCCAGCAGGCGCCCGAAGCCCGCGAGGTCCCACTCCTTCTCGCCGTACGCGATCAGGCTCGTGGTCTTGCTGCGCAGGTTGGCGTAGCCCTCCGGGTCCCACTCGAGGAGCGGCTCCTCGATCCAGTGCAGACCGTACTCCTCGAACGCCTGCACGCGGCGGACGGCCGTCATGACGTCCCACTTCACGTTCCAGCCGCAGTCGATCATGATCAGCTGGTCGGGCCCCAGCCCCTCGCGCATGCGGCGGATGTACTCGACATCACGGTCGTGCTCGTAGCCCAGCCTGGCGTCACCGCGCTTGCCGAAGCCGACCTTCACGCCGTGCAGCCCGGGCGCGACCCACTCCTGCGCCTCCTCGACCATCTGGCCGATGTCGGCGTAGTGCGCGTGGCACGAGGCGACCGCCGGCAGCCGCTCGTGGACGGCGCCACCCAGCAGGTTCAGGACGCTGGTGCCGAGGATCTTGCCCTTGATGTCCCACAGCGCCATGTCGATGGCGGCGACGGCGTAGGAGGCGATGCCGCCGTTGTAGCCGTACCACCACTTCTGGTCGCGCAGCGAGTACCAGATGGCGATGTTCTCGAGAGGGTCCTTGCCGACGACGCGCTCGGCCATGCCCTCGATGATGGCCTTGGTGGCGAAGTTGGCCTCCGGGAACTGGGTGATCGACTCGCCCCAGCCCACGACGCCGTCCTGCGTGGTGATCTTGACCAGGCACAGGTGGCGCAGGGCGTTGAAGTCGTTGGGCTCCGGATAGGAGACCGGGATGGCCTCGACCGTGGCGATCCTGTCCATGCGTGGAACCTCCTCTGGCGACCGCGGCGACCACTCGGCTACGTCGGCTGGTTACGTTTCCAGCCGATAGTGTATGGCACGACGCGGGCGGCGTGTCGGGAAAGTCGGCGAGGACTAGACGCGAACGTGGCGGATGCCGAGAGCGGCCGCCAGGATGGGCACCTCGACATCGAGCCGGCCGGGTGCCAGGGCGTTGTGATGCGTGGCCCCGGAGATGATCCAGCGGGAGATGGCCTCGCCTGACGGCCCCGACGCGAAGCGGAACATGCCGTTGGGTCCGCGCATGTCCCCGTAGCGCGTCTCGACTGATCTCGCCCGGGGCCCACGCCAGGACCCAGCCTCCTGGCTCTGGCGACAGCGACAGCAGCGTGGCTGGGCCCGTGCGCAAGCCGAAGGAGACGCTCGTGCCCTGGCCCCGGCGGCCGGGATAGTGGTCGTTGGCCTCCAGCGTGACGCCGCCGGCCGGTTCGGCCCAGGCGGGGTCACCTTCGCCGCCAGCCGCGACCAGCACCAGGCCGGTCTCGATCTCAGGTGCATAGGTCTCGCAGTAGAGCGCCGCGCCGGCAAGACGCCGCGCCAGCACCAGGGCGATGGCCGTGGTCTGGTCGCCGGTGCAGGCGATGGGCCGCCCGGCCTCGGTCTGGCAGGCCACGCCGAGACATGCCGGCAGTCCCACCTCGGCGTTGTCGCGGAACCAGGGGCCATGGCAGTTGACGGTGCCTCCGACGGCTCCGCTCCGGTCGAGGGCATGGGCCAGCGCCAGCGCCACGCGGGCGCTGTGCTCTGCCTGGATGCCGGGGTCCCCGTGCCAGCGCGACGTCAGGTCGCCCACCAGCGCCTGCGCGTCGGCCCTGCTGACCCCGCCGACCATGGCCTCCCACTCGGCTCGCTCGAGGGCGCGCTCGGCAACGCCCAGCCGGGCAAGCTCCTCGGCGCTGGCCTCCACGTCGAGGTAGCCGGGGATGGGCTCGCCGATGCGCAGGAAGGTCGACCCGCGCAGGGAGCCCGCCACGGCCACGGCGCGCACACTGCGGATGAGCTCGGCGAGTGCGACCTCGTCGTCGTGGGCGGCGGTGACGACCGGTGCGGAGCGGCCGAGCCGGACCAGCACGTTGCCGTACATCAGTGCCCCCACCGTGGTCGAGTGCACGGTGGCCTCGTCCTGCTGGTAGTCATCCGGGATGCGCGTGATCGAGGGGGCGTTCCAGATGAGCAGTGGCGCGGTCTGACCGGCGAGGGCGCGACGGGCATACGACGGCGGCGCTGCCATCGTCGGCGCGAAGACGACCGCATCGAGTCGCTCGGCAGCCAGCAGGCCGGCGGCCACGGCAGCGCCATCCTCGTCCTCGATGAGCGGCGTGCGCAGCACGTCGAAGGCGGTCTCCAGGATGGCGGCCGAGCGGTCCAGGTGAGCCTGCATGCGGGCGGGAAAGGTCGGCTCCATCTGCGCGTCGAACAGCGTGAACCTGACCGCGATCAGGCCCACCCGGAGTCGGGGCGTCGCCTCCATCAGGATGCCGCCGGGGCGTGGGCAGAGCGCGGCCAGGGATGCCTGCGGCGGTACCATGCGGCAGGGACTGCTCGTCTTCATCGCGGTCAGCCTAGGGCCGCCGTCGAGCGAACGCAATGTCCCAGGGAGGGTGCCGCCTTGAGGATCGACACGGTCGAGGGGATGCTGATCGGTAGTGACCTGGTCGGAGCCAACTACGTCGTTCGCATCACCACCGACTCGGGGTTGACGGGCCTGGGCCAGTCGGGCGCGTGGGGCTTCCCGGACGCGGTCGCCAAGGTCGTCGAGCAGTACGCCGAGTACCTGGTGGGCAAGGATCCCTTCCGCATCGAGCACATCCAGCAGTCGCTGTCGAGGCTGCGCCCGTTCCGTGGCAACGTCGTCTCCAGCGCGCTCAGCGCCGTCGACATCGCGCTCTGGGACATCAAGGCCAAGCACTTCGAGGTACCGGTGTGGGAGCTGCTCGGCGGCAGGTACCGCGATCGGGTTCGCCTGCACCTGCTCATCGACGGCAGCACGCCCCAGGCGATCGCGGCGCGCTGCCAGCGCTGCCGCCGACGCCGGCTTCAGCGCCATCAAGTTCGATCCCTTCCCGAGCGGCTACCAGGACATGACGCTGGCTGCCGTCATCGAGGGCGTGCGCGACATGGCGGCCGCGGCGCGTGAGGCCGTCAAGCTCGACGTCGACCTCATCTTCGAGCTCCATCGCAAGCTGCGCCTGACCGATGCCGTGGCCGTGGCGGAGGCGCTGGTCGAGTTCCGGCCGCTCTTCCTCGAGGATCCCATCCAGATCGACTCCATCCCGCTCCAGGCAGAGCTGGCCCGACGCTTCACGGCACCCCTGGCCAACGGCGAGCGCCTGGGCTCGATCTGGGAGTTCCGCGATCTCTTCGCCGCCGGGGGACCGCAGCACGTCCGACCCGATGTCGGCAGCGCCGGTGGCCTGACCGGCTGCCGCAAGATCGCCGCCATCGCCGAGGCCCATCACTCCGCCCTGGTGAACCACAACTACCTGGGTGCGCTGCTCACGGCGGCGTCGGTGCATCTCGACGTCAGCATCCCCAACTTCCTGACCCAGGAGTACCAGCTGCAGGATGAGTCGCCGCGGCCGGCAGACGCGGTCTTCGTGACGTCGCTCGTGCGAGACGGTGGCTACATGCTGGCGCCGGAGGCACCCGGCCTCGGCGTCGAGCTCGACGAGGGGCTCCTCGCCGCGGCCCCCGCGCGCTACCTCCCGTCCACGCTGCCGCTGCGGGAGGACGGCGCTCCCGCGATGGCCCTCTAGCGATGGCCGAGTCGCGGCCGCTGGTGGCGCTGGCGTTCAACGCCGGCGTCTTCGCCGAGATCGATGAGCGAGCCCGCGCGCGCCTCGAGTCCATCGCCCGCGTTCGCGAGGCTCGCTTCGACCTGCCCAGCAGCTGGGACGAGCCGCCACCACCTGATGCGCGGAGCGAGGAGCGCCTCATCGAGCTCGCCGAGGGGGCGGTGGCCCTGGTCGTCGGCCACGGTGCACCGCGCATCAGCGGCACGCATCATGGACGCGTGCCCGTCGCTGCGCCTGATCGGCGAGCTCGAGGGTGACCGCTTCGCGCGCCGCATCGACGTCGAGGCTGCCTGGGCGCGGGGGATCCGCGTCGTCGACACGACCAACGGCACCTCGTACGGGGTCGCCGAGTGGGCCCTGGCGCTCGCGCTCATCGGCCTGCGCAACGCCGGCGCGCTCGTGCGGGGCATGCTGCGTCGATCGCACGGAGGGCTTCGGCCCGGAGTTCCTGCAGGGTCGGGGCTACCGCTCCGGCGAGCTGAGCGGCACGACCGTCGGGCTCATCGGCTGCGGCATCATCGGTCGGCGCCTGCTGCAGCTGCTGGCGCCCTTCGGCTGCACCGTGTTCGTGCACGATCCGTATGTGCCACCGCGAACTGGCGGACGTCTTCGACGTGACCTTCACCAGTCTCGACAACGTGCTGTCACGCGGCGAGGTCGTGTTCTGCCTGCTGCCGCTGACGCCGGCGACGCGGGGGCTGCTGGGCGCCCGTGAGCTCGACCTGCTGCAGGACGACGCGGTGCTCGTCAACGTGGGTCGTGGCGCCGTGGTCCAGAGCGACGCGCTGCTGGCGGCGCTGCAGAGCGGACGCATCGGTGCCGCCCTCGATGTCTTCGACCCTGAGCCCGTGCCCGCCGACTCGCCGCTCCGCGATCTGCCCAACGTCGTTCATCACCCCGCACATCGCCGGCGTCACCGCTGCCAGCCGGACGCGCCTGTTCACCATCATGACCGACGAGCTGGAGCGCTTCCTGGACGGCCACGAGACCCGCTTCGACCTGCGACCCGAGACCCTCGCGAACCGCCACGGGCAGCCACGGAGGGACGGCCCCTCCGGCTGAGGTGCGGCTGCTATCATCGCGGCCACAAACGTTTCCACCCACCGCTCAGGAGAGTCCGCGGCGACGGCGTGACGTGCCCTGCACGCGGACGTATGGAGGAGTGCCATGGCGAAGCTACGGGTCGGAGTCATCGGGGCCGGTTCGTGGACGGTCAGCTCGCACCTGCCCAACCTCGTTCGACGCCGCGACGCGGGAGACGTCGAGCTGACCATCGTCAGCCGGCGCAACGAGGAGCTCCTGGGGCGCATCAAGGACAAGTTCGGCTTCGAGCGGGCCACCACCGACTGGCAGGAGGTCATCGCCGCGGAGCCCGACGTCGTCGTCGTCGGCAGCCCTCCCGGCTGGCACCACGCCCACGCCAAGGCCGCGCTCGAAGCCGGCGCCCAGGTCATGTGCGAGAAGCCGTTCACCATCGACCCGGCCGACGCCTGGGACCTTGACGAGACCGTCCGCGTACCGGACGGCAGCTCTTCATCGCCTACGGCTGGAACTACCGGCCCATGCTCATCGAGGCCTACCGGCTGATGCACGACGACGGCGGCATCGGCGAGATCGAGCACGTCTCGATGCACATGGACTCGGTCACGCGCGAGCTGCTCAGCGAGACCGGCGCCTACCCCGCGGCCGATCCCGAGCTCATCCCGCAGGCTGAGACCTGGTCGCGCCCCGAGACCTCCGGGGGTGGCTACGGGCAGGCGCAGCTGACGCACCTGCTGGGGGCCGCGCTGTGGGTGACCGACCTGCGCGGGGAGGCCGCGTTCGCCCTGATGACTGCGCCGCTGGGCGCCCAGGTCGAGCTGCATGACGCGGTCACGCTGCGCTTCACCAACGGCGCCATCGGCACCATGGGCGGAGCCTCGTCGCACCTCGGTGGCGCCGACAACCGCCATGCCGTGGAGCTGCGCGCGGTCGGTGCCCGGGGCATGTTCCACATGGAGCTGCGCGACAACGTGCTGTGGCGCTATCGCGGTGAGGGTGACGAGGTTCGCGTCGCCCTGGACGAGGACGCCGGGCTCGTACGACTGCATCGGCCCCATCGACGCCGCCGTCGACGCCGCGCTCGGCCGCATCACCGGCGAACAACTCGCCCGCCGAGCTGGGAGCGCGCACGGTCGAGATCCTGCACGCTGCCTACCGCTCCGCTGACAGCGGGGTGCTGGAGCAGGTCGCGACGCTGGACCGCGGCCCCGCCTAGTCCCAGCCGGGCGGCCGGTCGCGCATGCCCTGGATGGTCCAGCCACCGTCGACCACCAGCGTCTCGCCGGTGATGTAGGACGCCTCGTCGCTGGCGAGGAAGCGGATCGGTCCGGCCGATCTCCTCCGGCGCGGCCATGCGTCGCAAGGGGATCTCCCGACGAAGTCCGCGGCGATCGAGCCGTCGTCCACGCCCTGCTGCACGAGCGGGGTCAGCACCGGGCCCGGCGCGATGGCGTTGACACGGATGCCCGTCCGCGCCAGCTCCACGGCGAGCGATCGCGTCAGGGCGGTGATGGCGCCCTTCGCGGCCGAGTAGGGCCCTCGTCCGGGCAGGCCCACGATGCCCGGCGGCCGATGCGACCGAGACGACGGCGCCACCGCCCGCCCGCCTCATCCGCGGGATGGCCAGGGCCGTGCAGTGGAACATGCCGAACAGGTGGACGTCGATCGACGTCGCTTCCAGGCCTCGGGGTCGTACTCCTCGGTCCGGCCGACGCGCTGATAGCCGGCGTTGTTGACGAGGATGTCGACGCGACCCTCCTGCGCGTCGATGTCGGCGAAGGCGTCCTCGAGGGCCGCCCGGTCGGTGACGTCGACGGCCACGTAGCGCGTGCGGTCGAGGGCTCGACGGGCGCCGCGATGTCGAGCGCGACCGCCCGGGCGCCGCTCTCGACGAAGGCCGCGATGGCCGCTGCGCCGATGCCGCGGCTGCCACCGGTCACGACGGCGACCTGGCCCTGAAACGCGTCCGGGCATGCTTGCTCCCTCCTGTCTGGGCGTAGCATACTGGAACCGTTTCCGGCGAACATCAGTCGGGCCGGCCCAGAGCATGGGATCGAGGAGGTCGACATGGGAGACGCAACGGTCGACGAGCGGTCGTCACAGGCGCCGCCAGCGGCATCGGGTTCGCGGTCGTCCGGCGATTGCTCGCGAGAAGGCGCCGAGGTGCTGGCGGTAGATATCAACGCCGAGGGCATGGCGCCCCTCGCGGCCGATGGGGCGGAGACGCTCGTCGCCAGCGTCGCCGATGAAGCCGATCGCGACCGCATCGCCGACGGCCGCCGGTGACGTTCGACTACCTCGTCAACTCCGCCGGCACGCTCTTCGTCAAGTCGATCTGGGACGTGACGCTCGAGGAGTGGCGCAACCTGTACGCGGTCAACGTCGAGGGCACGTTCTTCATGTGCCAGCGCCTGGGCCGCCAGATGCGCGCGGGGAGGCGCCATCCTCAACCTTTCCTCGAGCTCGGCCAAGCTCGCCAGCACCGTGGAGGTGACGCCGTACTCGTCGTCCAAGGCCACCATCCTGGGCATCACCCGCTCCTTCGCCTACGTGTTGGCGAAGGACGGCATCCGCGTCAATGCGATCTGTCCGGGCATCATCGACACGCCCATGCAGGACCACGTGCTTGAGGTCGTCGCGCCGCTGCGTGGACACCACGCCGGAGGCGCTCCACGAGGCACGTCTCAAGACCGTGCCCCTGGGTCGCTCGGCGACACCCGACGAGTGCGCCGGGACCATCTGGTGGCTGCTCTCCGACGACGCCGGCTACATGACCGGCCAGGCCATCAACTACACCGGCGGCCTGGTCATGTGGTAGTCGCTCGGCCGACACGTCTCGCTCAGCGCGACGGGCACTAGCCGCCCCGGTCGGGCGCTCAGCTGCGCGAGCTGCTTCGCGACGCTCCCAGGCGTGCCGTTCCAGCCGCGTGATGGCCTTGGCCAGGCTCTCGACATGGTCGTGCTGCGCGACGTGATCGGCATCGGAGAGCATGCCGTCCGATACGACGTACGCGATGTCAGCGACCTCGAAGACCTCCGGCACCTCGGTGCAGTAGATCGCGACCGCGTGCCCGAGCGGGCGTACTCGCGCATGAGGCGGTAGATCTCGGCCTTGGAGCCGATGTCCACGCCCACGGGTGGGCTCCTCCAGGACCAGCACCTCGGGACGCTTGACGATGGCCGCGGCGATGGCGACCTTCTGCTGGTTGCCGCCGGACAGCGAGCGGATGGGCAGGCCGACGAGGGCGTCTTCACGCTGAACGTCTCGTGCAGCTCACTGGCGATCTGCGCGCATCCGTCCTCGTCGCAGCGAGTCGAACCGGCCGGTGATCTCCGGTCCCAGGCGGGAGACCATGTTGTCGCCGATGTCGAGGTTGCTGAACAGGCTGGACTGACGATCGGCGGAGCACGAAGGCAGAGCCCTGCGAGCCCTCGCGTTCCACCTCGGCCCGGCCTCCGGGCCGCAGCTCGAACGTGCCGCTGCCGGGCTCGAAGCCGGCGATCGACCGCACCAGCTCGCGTGCCCCCGACCCCTCCACGCCCAGGACGGCCACGATCTCGCCGTCGCGTACGTCGAGGTCGATGCCGGCGAACTGGTCACGATCGCTGGACCAGTTGCGCAGGCGCAGGGCGATGGCACGGTCACCCTCGGCCAGCGGTCGCGCGGCGCTGCCGTTCTCGGTCTGGGCATGCCCCACGACCAGCTCGGCTGCGATGGCGTCCTGGCTGAGCTCTGCACCCTGCAGGACGCCGGTGCAGACGCCATCGCGGATCACCGCCACACGGGCGGCGTGGTCGACCAGCTCGGCCAGGCGGTGGCTGACGAGGATGACCACGCGCCCATCGGCCGCGAGCGCTTCCATGTGCCGGAAGAGGTCGTCGGATTCCTCGTCGGTGAGTGCCGAGTTGGGCTCGTCGAACAGGAACACGCGGGCGTCCTGCACGAGCGCTCGCGCGATCTCCGTCCGCTGCTGGACCGCCAGCGGCACCATACCCAGGAGCTGTCCCTGAAGCTCCAGGATGCCCAGCTCGCGCATGACGTCGAGTCTCGGATCCGGACAGCTCGCGTCGCAGGTAGCGGGTGTGCTCGCGGCCGATCATGATGTTGTCGCCGACGGTCAGGTTCGGGAACAGCTGCGGCTCCTGGTGGACCACCGCGATGCGGTGGACGCCGATGTCCACCGACCAGGGCGCGCCGTCCACGTGGATCGTCGCCGGCGTCCGGCGGGGTCTCCGCGGCGAGGATCTTGATCATCGTCGACTTGCCTGCGCCGTTCGGTCCGGCGACACCGAGGATCTCTCCCGGCAGCGCGTCCAGGTCCAGGCCATCGAGCGCGACGGTGTCGCCGTAGCTCTTGCGCAGTCCCGGATTCGCACGCCGGCAGTGCCGGCCGCCGCAGCGCCACCACGGGCGCGCGGCTCGTCACCGTCAGCAGCATCCCTCGCCGACGCTGCGTGAACTGGTCGAGCAGCGACGGCCCGATGGTGACGGTACCCAGCAGCACCTGCTGCGCGAACGGCACCCGCGGCCAGCAGGGCCACGCCGTTGGCCAGGACCGCCAGCAGCAGGGCTCCGGCGAGGTGCCGGCAACGCTGCCGCGGCCGCCGGCGAGGCTGGCACCACCGATGATCACGGCCGCGAACGTGGGGAACAGCAGCTGCTGCCCCGCGCTCGGCTGCGCCGACCCGATGAAGCTGAAGTCCAGCAACGCGGCGAGGCAGGCCATGGAGGCCGCGATGATGAAGGCGGCGAACTTGTACTTGGTGACCGGGCAGCCGGGCCAGCCGTGCGGCCTCCGGGTTGCCGCCGATGGCCTTGAGGCGGAAACCGAACAGCGAGCGGTTCATCAGGAACCAGAAGACGATGGCGATGCCGATCATCCACACGGCCTGCATCGGGAAGTTCTGCGGCAGCGCCTGGTTGGCCAGTCCGCGGAAGAGATCGACCTGACCGGCATCGGGTTGCTGGCCCGGATCCGGGTACAGATAGTTGAAGCGCTTGGTGTTGGTGATGTACAAGCGTCATGCCGAAGATCAGCGTGGCTGACCCCAGCGTCGCGATGAACGAGGGGATCCTGGTGATGGTCGTGAAGAAGGCGTTGAAGGCACCCCAGAAGATGGCCACGGCGAAGGCCGCGGCGATGGCCCACCAGACCGGCCATTCCCAGACGATCCACAGCGACCGCCATGGTCGAGGCGCTCAGGCCGTACAGGTTGGCGAAGGACAGGTCGATCTCGCCGACCACGATGACCACCAGCAGGCCCAGCCCGAGGATGGCGATGGTGGACATCGCCCGCAGCATGCCCGAGCAGGTTGGCCGGGATCAGCGACTTGCCGTCCGACGCGATGGCGAAGATGGCCATGACGACGATGACGGTGATGAAGACGCCACCGACTCGCAGCAGCGTGCTGCCCGCTCGCTGGAGCAGTTCGCTGCCTGATGTGCCGCTGGTGTCGTCGCCGGTGCCGTGCTCATGCGTCTCCCCGCCCTACCTCATGGCTGGATGGTGATGGCTGGAGCCTGAATCGCCGAGGGTCACCATCGCCTGGTGACCCTCGATCGATGTTTCGTGCCTGTCGGCGGCGAGGCTATTCGCCGCCGCCCAGCACCTCGTCGAGCTGCGCCCGGGCCTCGTCCACGTTGGCGGCCGTGACCGGGAAGAGCTCCTGCGTGTTGGGGCGGACGATGCCGTTGGCCAGGAAGTCGGCACAGGCGAGAGCCCCGAAGCCGGCCTGCTCGGACCACTTCTGGTCCAGGGCCACGACCTGCAGGCCTTCGGCGATGGCGTCGAGCTGGCCGTAGCTGACGTTCCAGCCGAGCGTCCACATCTCGCCGGCCTTGCCGGAGTCGCGGATGGCACGTGCCGCGTGCTCGGCGCCGATGTCGACGTTCTCGATGAAGTCGAGGTCGGGATTGCCTGCGATGAGGGCCATGTAGGCGTCGTAGGTGGGCGCCTCTTCGAAGGTCGTGGCGAGCGCGTTCTCCTCGGTGTTGACGAAGACGGCATCGGGGATGGCCGCCTGGATGGTCTCGCGGAACGACTTCATGCGGCCCTGCGCCCAGAAGGCCGTGGGGTCACCGCCCGACACCGCGAACGTGGTCAGCTCGTTGCCCGTCTCGGCCATCCAGTCGAGCAGGATGTTGGCCGCCTGGGCGCCTTCGAGCTCGGGCACCTGCGTGAAGTTGGTCAGCTCGTTGCCGTTGGACGTCACGCCGACGGTGAACACCGGGATGCCCTGGGCGATGACCTGGTTGGTGATCGCGGTGAAGGCGTTGGAGTCCGGCGGCTCGATCGACAGGCAGTCGATGGAGTCGGTGTTGAGCTGAGCGCCTCGATCTGCGCGATCTGTCCGGGCACATCGATGCCGGTGTCGGAGACGGGGGCGATGATGTCGCCCACCATCGTGGGCAGGATCTCCTGCGCCTGCGGCAGCGTCGTCTCGTAGCCCGCCTTGTACTGGTCGGAGAACAGCGGGATGGTCGGCGACTGATACGAGAAGACGTAGTTGATCTCCTCGCCGGCCGCCAGCTTGTCCTTGATCCGCTGGTTGAGCTCGAAGGTGCTGCCATCGTTGAGGGGGCCGCTGTCGGGCCAGTCAGCCTCCTGCGCCGCGGCCGGTGCGGCCGCCGCGATGATGAGGCCTGCGGCCATGAGGCCGGCCATCGACCGGCGTGTCGCCATACCCATGTGGACTTCTCCTCCATCCGCTCGGGAAGCGCGCTCGCTCCTCCGGTGGCGCAGTGTAGCGGCTTGGGGTGCCCAGCTGTCAACGTTTCTGGAATGCTTTGCAATGAGGGCTCGCAGGAGACACAATGGCGTCGCAGCTGAGCCCACGTGCGCTGGCCGCAGGCCCGCCCGTGCAGTCGACTGGAGGAGGCACGCGATGAAGAAGCCGATCGAGACGCTGGCCGCCGGACTGGGACATCCCGGAGGGTCCGGACATCCTGCCCGACGGTCGGGTCGTCATGGTCGAGACCTACACCAGCAAGATCATCGCCTGGTCCCGCGAGCGCGGGATCCACGACTACGCCGACTGCGGCGGCGGGCCCAACGCCTGCATGCTCGGGTCTGACGGCGCCGTCTACATCACCCAGAACGGCGGCACGGTGGGGGCCTGGCGGGCGGAGGTCATGTCCGTCCCGTCCATCCAGAAGGCCGCGCCCGACGGCAGCGTCGAGATCCTCGTGACCGAGGTCGATGGCATCGCCCTGCAGGCACCCAACGACCTCTCCTTCGGGCCCGACGGCCGGCTCTACTTCACCGACCCGGCCGACTACCTGCCGGATGATCGCAAGCCCGGCCGAGTCTTCGTGCTCAACCCCGACGGCACCGGCGAGTGCCTCGCCGAGCTGCCGTCGGCCTATCCCAACGGCATCGTGGCCGAAGCCGACGGCAGCGTCGTCTGGGTCGAGTCATACGACCGGGGCGTCTACCGCATCCGGCCTGGCGGCCAGAGCGAGCAGTTCCATCAGCTGCCCGAGGGTCACATCCCCGACGGCCTGAAGGTCGATCGTGACGGCAACCTCTGGATCACCACCTTCATGTCCGGTGGCGTCGACATCATGGCGCCGGATGGCACGTGCCATCGACTTCCTCGAGACCGGCGGCGTACCGCTCAACTGCGTCTTCCACGCGGGCGACCTGCTCATCACGGACTTCGGCGACGTCGACGGAGGTCGACCGCCGACGCACCCATGGACGGCCGGCTCTGGCGCGTCGCGGTCGGCGTCGAGGGCATGCCGCTGTTCCGCGGTCGGCCATCGGCACGCTAGGCCAGACCTCGGCAACGTGGCCAGCCCTCGGTGGCGAGCCCTCGGGGGCGTCGTCGCCGCGCGTCGTCCTAGGTGGTGGCCGGCGGCGCGCAGGACTCCGTGGGGACGAAGACCGTCGGCAGGACGACTCGTCTCCGGTCGCGCCTCCGTCGCGGAGGCGCCGGACCAGCAGCTCCGCGGCGGTGCGGCCCAGCTCGACCGGGTCGCGGGTGATGGACGCGATGCGCGGCTGGAACAGCTCGGACGCCGGGCACCTCGTCGCAGGTCACCACGGACACGTCGCGGCCGACGCGGATGTCGCGCTCGTTGAGCACGCCGCAGGCAGCCCACCAGCAGCTGGTTGCTGCCGCAGACGATGGCGGTCGGCGGCTCTTCGCCATCGAGGAGCTCGCTCGTGTCGCCGTCGCCCCGTGCTCGCGCGAGAAGGAGCCCGCCAGGACCGTGACGCTCGATCGGCCTCCGGTTGCTCCTCGACGGCCATGCGAAGCGCCTCGCTCGCGCTCGCGACCGGGCGCGGTGTCGCGTGAGCCGCCGATGAGCGCGATGCGTCGATGGCCCAGGTTCGATGAGATGCCGTACCGCCTCGACCATGCCCGAAGCGTGATCGTTCTGGACCGTGCTGGCCCCGATGTCTGCGGGCACCTCGCGATCGACGAGCACGACCGGCACGTGCACCGTCGCAGCGCCTCGCAGGAGCTCCGGTGCCGACTCGCCCACGGTGGAGAGCAGCATGCCGTCGACCCGCCGGGTCTGGAAGAAGCCGATGCTGCGGACGTCCAGTTCGGGGTCGTTCTCCGAGTTCATCAGGAGCAGCGAGTAGCCGGCCTTGCGCAGCTCGGTCTCAGCCCCCAGCACGATGTCCGAGAGCAGCGGGTTGCTGATGTCGCCCAGCACGAACCCGACCGAGAGCGTCTGGCCGCGACGCAGGCTCTGGGCCAGGAAGTCAGGCTCGTACTCGAGCTCGGCGACGGCGGCCAGGACGCGGTCGCGCATCTTGGTCGCTGACGTCGGGATGACCCGAGAGGACACGGGAGACCGATGAGATGGCGACATCGGCGCGCTCGGCCACGCGGCGCATGCTGGCGCGCGTCCGCGGGTCCGTCACCGCGTTCACGTTCACCTCCTGTGATGCCGTCGTTCGTCGCTACCGCGGCATGATCGGTCGTCATCGCGGCGCGATAGGGCCACACGATAGCCGGGATGACGTGCCGCCGACTGCGCCGCTCAGCGGTCGACTCGGTGCTGCTCGATGAAGTCCTCGTCCAGCTGCCAGCCCAACCCCGGCGCCTCCGGCAGCGGGAACATGCCGTCCACCAGCGTCGGCCGGTTGACGATGATGTTCCAGAAGATGGGGTCTCGTGCGGGCGAGAACGCCTCCACGTAGGTGCCGCCCGGGACCGAGGCGAGGAGGTGGGCCCCAAGGTGGGCTTCCTCGTGGTGGCGCCAGCTCCACGTCGAACGCGGAGGCCAGGGCCGCCACGCGTCGCCACTCGCTCGGTCCGCCACCCCAGGAGGCATCGTAGTTCGAGACGTCGATGGCCCCCTGCACCATCATCTCGCGCATGCCCACGCGCGAGTGCTCGCTCTGGCCGGCCGCGACCGCGACGTTGCCGCGCATGCGCACATCACGCAGCGAGCGCGCATCTCCGTGCCAGCGGGTGGGCTCCTCGAACCAGCGCAGCTCGATGCCCTCGGCCCGCGCCACGGCCAGGAACGCCAGGGCCTGGGGCACGGTGTACCCCTGGTTGGCATCGACCACGAACAGGAAGTCGTCGCCGGCGTGGCGTCGGGCTCGCACCAGGCGGGCGACGTCCTCTTCGGGCGGCCGCGCGCCGATCTTGAACTTCATCCCCACCATGCCGTGCTGGCCCCGGAAGAAGTCGATCTCGTCCTCGATCTCGTTGCCCTTCTGCGAGCCGTCGGTGGGCACGTAGTAGCCGCCGATGCCGATCATCGGCACGCGATCGCGGTAGCCGCCCCAGAGGCGCCACAGCGGCTGGCCGACGGCCTTGCCGAAGGCATCCCAGATGGCGGTGTCGACGCAGGCCATCGCCTGCATCGCGTACCAGCGCGGGCGCAGCTGGTCGAAGGTGACCGGCAGCATCTGCTGCCAGCATCGCTTCGACGGCCATGGCGTCCTGGCCCATGAGGAGGGGAGCGATCTCGTCGTGGATGATGGCGCGGATCTCGGACTGGAGGGGCTCGTCCTCGTCCGCGTTGTAGGCCTCGCCGACGATGCCCTCGGCGGTGCGCACCCGGGTGACGATGGTGCAGCGGTTGCGCATGCGGTAGTAGCTGCCCTGGTAGGTGAAGGGCAGCGGGATCCGAAGGGGGATCGTCTCGATGGACTCGATGGTCAGCACCGGGTCCCTTCGTCTAGCGGGCTTGGGCAGTGATGGCCGGAAACGATACCAACCCGTGGACGCCCGAGCACGTGCTCAGCGGCGCCCGGGAGTTTGACGTTGGCCAGCTCGATGATGCGACGATAGCGGCGCTGCTGGAAACGTTAGCAGTGGAGCCCCGTGCGGCCCCCGCAGGAGGGAGATCAGCAATGCCCGACGGTGACGATCGCCGACTCGGTTGGTACCGCCAGATGCTGCAGATCCGGCTCTTCGAGGAGAAGGTCCAGGAGCTCTTCATGTCCGGCCAGATCGAGGGCACGACGCACCTGTGCCAGGGCCAGGAGGCCGTCTCGGTCGGGGCCGTCTCGGCCATGCGGCCGGGCGACGTGCAGACCAACACCTACCGCGGCCATGGCGAGGCGCTGGCGCTGGGCATGGACCCGGAGACTGCCTTCGCCGAGCTGATGGGCCGCGCCAGCGGCGGCTCCAAGGGTCTCGGCGGCTCGATGCACCTCATCGACACGGCCAAGGGCAACATCGGGGCCAACGCCATCGTCGGCGCCGGGCTACCCATCGCGGTCGGGGCCGCCATGGCCTTCAGGTTGCGCAGGCGAGCCCAACGTGGCGCTGACGTTCTTCGGTGATGGCGCCACCAACATCGGCACCTTCCACGAGGCCCTCAACATGGCCTCGGTCTGGAGGCGCCGGTGGTCTTCATCGTCACCAACAACCTCTACGGCGAGTACTCGCCGATGCGCGACACCACGCCCATCGACGACCTCGCCCGGCGCGCCGACCCCTACGGCATGCCCGGTGTCATCGTCGATGGCCAGGACGTGGAGGCGGTCCACGGCGCGACGGTCGAGGCCGTCGGAGCGGGCACGGCGAGGCGAGGGCCCCAGCCTGCTGGAGATGAAGACCTACCGCTATCGCGGTCACTCGCGCTCCGATCCGGCCAAGTACCGGCCGGCAGGCGAGCTCGAGGAGTGGAAGGCGCGCGACCCCCTGACCGTGCTGGGCGACCGCCTCGCCGCCGACGGCATCCTCGACGAGGCGGCCGCGGCCGTGCTCCGCGACGAGACGCAGGCAACCATCGACAGCGCGGCAGAGCAGGCCGCCGCAGCACCGTACCTGACGCTCGAGGAGGCGCGCGACCATGTCTACGCAGACTGAGGCCCAGCCGGCAGCCGCCGTGGCCACCGAGCAGCTGACCTACCGCGAGGCGGTCAACGCTGCGATGCACGACGCGTTCGCGGCCGATCCCTCGGTGCTCCTGCTGGGCGAGGACGTCACACGCGACGGCGGCGTCTTCAAGACCAACGCCGGCCTTGACGAGGCCTTCCCCGGGCGTGCCATCAACACGCCCATCTGCGAGAACGGCTTCACCGGCGTGGCGCTGGGCATGGCCATCATGGGCATGCGGCCCATCGTCGAGTTCATGTTCGCCGACTTCATGCCGACCGCCGGTGACGCCATCGTCAACCAGCTGCCCAAGTACCGCTTCATGAGCGGCGGCCAGTTCTCGGTGCCGGTGACGCTGCGCGTCATCAGCGGTGCCGGCGGCCGCTTCGGCACCCAGCACAGCGCCACCGGCGAGTCCTGGTACATGGCGCAGCCGGGCATGCGTGTCGCTCTCGCGGGCACGCCGGGCAGTGCCTACGAGCTGCTGCGCGCGGCCATCGCCTCCGACGACCCGGTCATCGTCCACGAGCACAAGCTGCTCTATGGGCGCAAGGGGGCCGTCGACCGTGGTCGTATCGCCGAGATGGGCAAGGCCTCCGTCGAGCGGTCTGGCCGCGACGTGACCATCGTGGCCAGCCTGCTGATGGTGGAGCGCGCGCTGCAGGCGGCCGAGACGCTGGCGGCCGAGGGCATCGACGCCGAGGTCATCGACCTGCGCTGGGTGCGGCCGTTGGACATGGAGACCATCGGCGGGTCGGTGGCCCGCACCGGTCGCCTCGTGGTCGCCGAGGAGCAGTGGCACGAAGCCGGCTGGGGCGCGACCGTCATCAGCCGCCTGGCCACGAGCGGCGCGACGATGACCAGCGCACCGCGAGCGGTCAGCCTGCCTGATGACCTGCTCATCCCCTACAGCCCACCCCTCGAGGATGCCTTCATCCCCTCGGCCGAGCGCATCGCCGACGCGGCCGCGCGCGAGCGTGGGCGCGTGACCACGTCGCTCGTTCCGGCGATCGATCGGGGCGCGCTGCAGATCGAGCGGATCGAGACGCTGGCACTGCGGGCACCCCTCGCCAGGCGCTTCGAGGGCAGCGCCTACTCGATGACCAACCGGACGACCATCATCACGCGCCTGTACACCCGCGACGGCGTGGTGGGCGAGGTCTACAACGGCGATACCGATGTCGAGCAGCCCATCGTGCTGGACATCATCCACGACGAGCTGGCGCCGCGCATCATCGGCCGCTCGGCATCCGACCCGGAGGGTGCCTGGCTGGCCATGGAGCCCTCGACCAACGACATCCTGCGCGACAAGGGCCTCGCGCTGCAGGCGATGGCCTGCCTCGATACAGCCATCTGGGACGTGCTGGCGCGGGCGGTCGGTGTGCCGCTGCACCGCCTGTGGGGCTCGGTCACCGACTCGCTGCCGATGAGCGTCATCGGCGGCTACTACCACCTCGATGCCGATGCCACCCAGCGCGTCGTCGCCGACTACGCCTCGCGCTTCAGCGGGCATGAAGTTCAAGGTCGGCGGTCGGTCGCCGGCGGAGGATGCCGCGCGCGTGCGCCTCGCCCGTGAGGCGGCCGGCCCCGACTTCGTCATCATGGTCGACGCCAACCAGGGCTACGAGCGAGCCCAGGCCGTCGAGTTCGCCCGGCTCGCCGAGGACGTCGACATCTTCTGGTTCGAGGAGCCCTGCCGCTGGTCCAACGACCGGCGCTGGATGCGGGATGTGCGCCACCAGACGGGGCTGCGTGTCACGGCCGGCCAGAGCGAGGTCACGCTCGGCGGGCTGCGCGACCTCATCGTCGACGGCGCCATCGACGTGAGCAACTTCGATGCTTCGTGGGCGGGTGGACCGACGGTCTGGCGTCGAGCCGCCGGCCTGTGTGCCGCCTTCGGCATCGAGATCGGTCACCACGAGGAACCACAGGTGGCCTCGCATCTGCTGGCCACGGTCCCGCGCCACACCTTCGTCGAGTGCTTCGATGAGGAGCGCGACCCGTTCTTCTGGCACCTGTCGGACATCTCGTCATTCCTCGACGGAGGACGCCTGCACCTGCCCGAACGACCCGGCTTCGGGATCAGCTTCGACACGGACTACGTGGAGCGGTACACCGTCGACCGCCGCACTTCGACGGCCTAGGGCGGGGCGATCGGTGTCCGGCCATTCGGCGGGCCAGCGCGAGGGTCGAGCAGCGCCCCTGGCCGGCCTGCGCATCATCGCCGTCGAGCAGTTCGGGGCCGGGCCGTTCGGGACCGTGCTCCTGGCCGACCTCGGTGCCGAGGTCATCAAGGTGGAGGACCCTGGTTCGGGCGGCGACGTCAGCCGCTACGTGCCCGCCGGAGCAGCGAGGGCACGGACAGCCTCTACTTCGAGGCGGTCAACCGCAACAAGCGCAGCGTGGTGCTCGACCTCAAGAGCGAGGCCGGACGAGAGGTCTTCGAGCGGCTCGTGGCTGGCGCCGATGCCGTGTTCAGCAATCTGCGGGGCGACCAGCCCCAGCGATTGCGACTGACGTGGCAGGACCTTCGCCATGTCAACGAGGCCATCGTGTGTGTCGCGCTCACCGGCTACGGTCGGAACGGCGCGGCTGCCAGCCTGCCGGGATACGACGCGCTGGTACAGGCTGGCGCCGGGTGGGCTGCGCTGACCGGCGACCCCGACGGTCCGCCGGTCAAGAGCGGCCTGTCGCTGGCGGACTACGCCACCGGCCTGACGGCCATGGTCGGCCTGCTCGCCGCCGTGCTGGACGCGCGCCAGATCGGGCGTCGGCCGCGACGTGGACACCAACCTCTACGACGTGGCGCTCTCGATGCTCACCCACCATGCCACGTGGTACCTGTCGGCCGGGATCGAGACCGTCCGCCAGCCGCATGTCGGGCCACGCCTCGGTGGTGCCCTTCCAGTTCTTCGCCACCGCCGATGGCTACCTGGCCGTGGCCGTGGCCAAGGAGCGCTTCTTCGTCGATCTCGTCGACCGCGCTCGATCTGCCCGAGCTGGCGACGGACGCGCGCTTCGCCGATATGCGCTCCCGCTCACGGCATCGCCGCGAGCTGCTGCCCCTGCTGGCCGAGCGCTTCGTCCAGCGCACGACGGGCGAGTGGATGGAGCGATTGCGCGGCGTCGTCCCGGCCGCGCCGGTGCAGTCGATGGAGGCCGCGCTGGACATCGCGGACCTGCAGGACCGAGCCATGCTCGCCGAGTACGAGCACCCTCGACTGGGGCGCGTGCGCTCCGTCGGACCACCCCTGTTCGTGTCGGGATACCAGCCGCGACACCAGCCCGGCCCGGGCCTCGGGGCGGATACCGAAGCCGTCCTGACCGAGCTCGGGATGAGCGAGGCGGAGCGGGACGAGCTGCGGCGCCGCGGCGCGTTCGGCCAGGGCTGAGCCTCGCCGGCGCTGGGTCGCGCAGCGATCAGGTCGGTCGTGCGGCCCGGGAGTAGACGAGCACGGCGCGGTCGTACTCCAGGACGGTGACGCCGTCCTGGTTGAAGCCGCGGGTGTGGACGCGCACGATGCCCTGGCCTGGTCGCGAGCGCGACTCGCGGACCTCGAGGACCTCCGACTCGGCGTAGATCGTGTCACCGGCGAACACCGGCGCGCTGAGCACGACGTGCTCCCAGCCCAGGTTGGCCACCGCGTTGCGACTGACGTCCTCGACCGAGAGCCCGGTCACGATCGCCAGCGTGAGCGTGCTGACCACGAGCGGCCTGCCGAACTCGGTGCGCGAGGCGTAGTCGGCGTTGAAGTGGATGTCGTGCGTGTTGTTGGTCAGCAGCGTGAACCAGGTGTTGTCGGTCTGCGGTGATCGTTCGCCCGTGGCTGTGCCGGTAGCGGTCACCGACCCTGAAGTCCTCCAGGAACCGGCCTTCCCAGCCGACCTGGCCGCGGTCCGTCGTCATGACACTGCTCCTTCATCCGGGGCCTCGGGGCGTCCCGTCTCTGGTAGATCGCGGGCGTCGATCACGCCCAGCTCGAGGGCTCGCTGCGGATCGAACCGCCCCATCGCCACAGCCTGGCGCAGGAGGACTCGTGCGTGCCGGTCTGTGGCCCGATCGGACATGACACCGTCGATCATCGTCACGCCGACGCCGGCGTCCTCGACCGCCGAGGTGTAGGCCGCCAGCTTGGCTGCCTCCTGTTCGAGGTCCGACGCGCTGTAGCCGGCGTCGAAGGCGAGCAGGACGGCGAACAGCTGGGCCGGATGACCGACCCACTTGCCCAGCATCCCCATCTCACGCGCGCGCACTGCGTCCTGGTGGACCAGTGCCATGCGAGTCGAGGAAGCGCTCGCGGTTGGTGTCGGCGTCCAGGCGGGGCTCGGCGACCGGGAATGCGAGCGTCATGCCGTCGATGGCGGGGACACCGACGGCCGCGGCGACGTTGACGATGCGCGCCCGCGCCCAGTCGGCCACGACGTGATCGTTGGCGATGGCCGGCAGGCCCAGGTCAGCGGAGTAGTCGGCAAGTCCGAAGATGAGCGCGCAGAGCCGATCGCTCGCGCGGGCCGCGATCTCGTCGAGGTGGTTGATGCAGGCCCCCGACTCGACCAGGTAGGCGGTCTTGATGGCTCCGCCGGGCATGCCCAGGTCACGCTCGGCCTGGGTGAGCATCTGCGTGCACCAGATCGACCTCCTCCGGGTGGTCGAGCTTGGGGATGACCACGCCGTCGAGAGGTACGGCTGCGGGTCCGTGTCGCTCGACCAGCCCCCACAGGACGCTCAGCAGCTCGCGCGCCGTCGCTGCCCAGCTGCAGCCCGGGTGGCCGGAAGAACGCGCAGGCTGGGCGGCGCGGGCCCCGGCGTCGGCGTGGAGAGCACCTCGATGGCGTCGAGCACGGCCCTGCTCGGCGGCGGCGTCGGTTCCCGGCCAGCGCGTCCTCTGCATCGATCATCACGAGCGGCGCGGGTCGTGGCTCGTCGAGGAGCCGCTGCACGTCAGCAAGCGGGACGCTCAGGCGGTCCGCCAGCTCGTCGGCCTCGACCCCGAGGCGCTCCATGATGCGGGCCATGGGCGACGTGCCCCCCGTCATGGCCTTGGTTGCGATGTCCTCGACGGCCGGGGTCGTCAGATGCGCCTGCTGGCGCCAGAACCGCAGCGGCAGCGTCGGCCCGTCGAGCCGCCAGCACCTCGCGCAGCGCGGAGCCGCGCGCCTCGCTCGCAGCGATGGCGGCCTCGAGGTCAGGTAGGGGCACGTGCGTCGCTGCCGAAGCTGAGCGGGGTGGCGATGGCCGGCTCAGTCGTCGCTGTCGAGATAGCCGATGACGGCTCCGATCGGGTACTTCCTCACCGGCGGCGAGCGTCTGCTCGGCGAGTGTTCCTGATGCGGTCGCCTCCATCTCGACGGTGGTCTTGTCCGTTTCGATCTCGGCGATCGACATCACCGCGGGCCACGTTGTCGCCGACCTGCTTCAGCCATGAGCCGATCGTGCCGGTCTCCATGTCGTAGCCGAGCTTGGGCATCTCGATGGCGATCCGTGCCATGGCGTGTCTCCGTGTGGTGAGCCGGTTGACAATCGTTTGCAGCGTGGGCCCATTATAGGTGTGCGCGCTCGACCGGAGCCGGCCGGGTGCGACGTGCCCCCGGATACGCGTCCGGGCCAGACGGGCACCACGCCTCGAGGAAGGATGGGCCGATGGAGTTCCTGCTACAGATCACCGTCACCTGGCCGCCGGACGGCGATCCTGACGAGAAGGCGCGCCGGATCGCGGGCAGAGCACGCTCGCGCTCTCGAGCTCGCCGCGGAGGGCATCATCAAGCGTGTCTGGCGCGTCCCGGGCCAGTGGGCCAACTGGGGTCTATGGGAGGCTGCCGATGCGACCGCCGTCCACGACGCGGTCACGTCGCTTCCGATGTGGCCCTACCTCGACGTGGAGGTCTACCCGCTGGCGGCCCACCCCAACGACCCGGGTGGGGCGGCACAGCGGGAGCGCGCCTCGGCCGCGCCCGCGCCGAGCCGGCCGTCGGGCGGCCCGGATGGACCGGTCACGGCACCCTAGGGCGGTCGGCGGGCGTGCGCATCGGCATCGACAGCTACTCCTATCACCGCCGCTACGGTGAGGCTCGTCCCGGCGAGCTTCCGTTCCCGGGACCGGTGTGGCCTCGTGAGCCGTCGCCCGTCCTGGCCCATGCCCGCTCGCTTGGTGTCGACGACCTGCTGCTGGAGACCTGCTACCTGCCGTCCTCCGGCCATGGTTGACGCCGCGCTCATCGGCGGCGCCCGAGGCCCGCAGGTCGGCTTCTCGTGGGGCCATCCCTGGCCCGACGGTGCCTTCCACGGCCTGGAGGGCGGCCGTTCGCGTCCAGCCGAGGACGACCTCGCGATGCTGGATCACGCTGGCCGCCGAGCTGGGTCACTCGTGTCATGCGCATCACGCTCGGCTCGCCGGCCACGCGTGGCGACGAGCCCGCGGCGGACCTCATCGCGCGGCTGGTCGGAACCTGTCCGCCGTGCCGCCGACGGGGCGGCGACGGTCGGCCTGGCGCTGGCCATCGAGAACCACGGGGACCTGACCGCGGTCGAGCTGGTGGAGCTCATCGAGCGTGCCGGGCGACCCAACGTCGGGATCACGCTCGACAACGTGAACCTCATCCGCCTCGGCGAGGACATGCTCGACGGCACGCGGGTCGCTGGCGCCACTGACCCGACTGGTGCAGCTCAAGGACCACTTCCCCACCGAGCGACCCGGCAATGGTGGGCGGACCGGTCTGCATCACCCTGGGAGAGGGTGTGGCACCGCTGGACGGCGTCCTCGACGTCCTGGCGCAGGCTGGCTATGCCGGACCGGTCTGTGTCGAGCTCGCCTCGCTGGGCGGCGGGCAGGTCGACGAGCTGGGCATGATCGAGCGCAGCGTCGACTGGCTGCGCCGCCACGTCCCGCCGTCTTAGGGTAGCTTGCGCGGTGCAGCGTGCGGCTGACGGCGCGCCAGCAGGAGGAACGCCATGAGCGCCACGCCACAGACGCAGGGGTCCCCGTCGGGCCGTCGGCGTCGCCTGATCATCATCGGCCTGGTGGTCGGGCTGATCGCGATCGCCGCCGGCCTGCTGGCCTTCTACCTCTTCTTCTTCGGCTCGGAGGCACCGCCGGCGCCGGCCATCGACGATGCCATCAGGGTGCTGCTGCCGTCGCCGCTGCCCGAGTAGCGCGCGAGGCCGCGGGGGCTCCGGCTACCGCTTCCGCAGGACGGCCACCTCGGCCGCCGTCGCGGCCCATTCCAGCAGCTCCTGCGGGTCTTCGCGGACGGCGTCCGGGACCTCCCAGTAGGGCATGCGGGCGTGCTGCGTCGAACCGGCGGCCTCGAAGGCGAGGGCGGTGGAGGGGTCGGCTCGCAGGTACAGCCGCCCCTCCGAATCGATGATGGCGAACATGACCCCCTCCCGGAAGAGCCCGTGCCCGCCGAACATGGCGCGCGCCTCGACGCCCAGCGGTGCCAGGACTTCCACGCAGGCAGCGGCCGCAGCAGCGCCAGCGCCACCGGCACCGGCGCCCCTGGCGCCCACGCCTCAGCCCTCGGTGATGGTCACCGACGTGATGGCGACCGGGTTCACCGGCCGGTCCTGGGCGCCCTTGGGCGCGTCGGCGATGGCGTCGATGACCTCCTCGCCACTGCTGAGCTTGCCGAAGATGGTGTAGTCGGGCGGCAGCGGGTAGTCGGCGTGCATGACGAAGAACTGGCTGCCGTTGGTGTCGCGCCCGGCATTGGCCATGGCCAGCGTGCCGCGCAGGTACGGCCGCGCCACGTTCTCGTTCTGGAACTGGTATCCGGGGCCGCCGCGGCCGGTGCCGGTCGGATCGCCGCCCTGGATCATGAAGCCGCTGATGACGCGGTGGAAGATGACGTCGTCATAGAAGCCCTCTCGCGCGAGGAAGACGAAGTTGTTCACCGTGCGCGGCGCCTCGGATGCGAAGAGCTCGGCGACCATGGTGCCGGCGGAGGTCTCGATGGTGGCGGTGTAGGTCCTGGCCGGGTCGATGACCATCTGCGGCGGGCTGCTGTACTGCGACACGTGGCGACTCCTGACTGGGGTGGCTTTCCTACCAGCCTACCGGACACCGGCCACTCGCCTGCCGAACGCGCCGGTCCCGGGCGTGCAGCTGTCGCTTCGGTGGCGGCATCTGGCTAGGATGTGAGGGTGATGACCGACGCCGCCGACCCCACGTTCGCCCATCCCATCTACCTCGCTGGCCGCTGGGTCGAGTCGCCCCGGGAGCTGGCGGTCGACGATCCTGCCCATCCCGGCGAGCTCGCAGGCAGCACCTTCCTGGCCACCGAAGAGCAGTACGAGGAGGCCGCCCAGGCCGCCGTCCGTGGCTTCGACGCCATGCGAAGCCTGCCGACATACGAGCGCGCGGCGGCGTTGCGCCGTATCAGCGCCGGCATCGAGCAGCGCCGCGACGAGCTGGCCGCGCTCATCACGCGCGAATCGGGCAAGTCCATCCGTGACGCCGGCGTGGAGGCCGACCGTGGTGTGCTGGTCTTCCGGCTCGCGGCGGAGGAGGCCGAGCGCATGGGTGGCGAGTCGCTGCCGCTGGACATCGGGCCAGCACACCGCGGGCGCAGCGGCATCACCCGGCGCGTCCCCATCGGTCCGGTCGCCGGCATCAGTCCCTTCAACTTCCCGCTGAACCTGGCGGCTCACAAGGTCGCGCCGGCCATCGCCGCGGGCTGCTCCATCCTGCTCAAGCCGCCCTCGCGCGACCCGCTCACGATGCTGACCGTGGCCGAGATCATCGATGGCGCCGGCCTGCCCCCTGGGGCGGTGTCGGTGCTGCCCATGGACCGGCAGCTGGGCGACCGGCTGGTCGAGGACGATCGCTTCAAGCTGCTCACCTTCACCGGCTCACCGGCGGTCGGCTGGCGCATGAAGGAGCGTGCGGGCAAGAAGCAGGTGGTGCTCGAGCTGGGAGGCAACGCGGGCGCCATCGTGGACGCCAGCGCCGACCTCGACTGGGCCGTCAAGCGAGCCGTGGCGGGCGCCTTCGCTTTCAGCGGGCAGGTCTGCATCAGCGTGCAGCGGCTGCTGGTGCACGAGTCGCTGTGGGAGCCGTTCATGGCGCGCTTCGTCGAGGCGGCTGCCGCGCTGCGCCTGGGCGACCCCTCCGACCCTGCCACCGACATCGGGCCGATGGTGGACGCTGCCGCCGTCGAGCGCACGGAACGCTGGATCGCCGACGCCGTAGCCGACGGCGCCAGGGTGCTCACGGGGGGGCGCGGCGACGGCCTGTTCTTCCAGCCCACGGTCATCGTGGATGCCCAGCGCAGCTCACAGGTCTGTTCGGAGGAGGCCTTCGCCCCGCTGGTGGTGGCCTTTCCCTTCAGCCGCATCGAGGAGGCGTTCGCCGAGATCAATGCCAGCCGCTTCGGGCTGCAGGCGGGCATCTTCACCAACGACCTGGACCACGCCTGGCGCGCCTTCGAGACGCTGGAGGTCGGAGGTGTGGTGGTCAACGACGTGCCCACCTATCGCGTGGACCACATGCCCTACGGTGGCGTCAAGGAGAGCGGCATCGGTCGCGAGGGGCTGCGCTGGGCCATCGAGGACATGACCGAGCTGCGGCTGCTGGTCCTGGCCTCCCCGGGCTGACGTTCGCAGCCGCCAGCGGTCCTGTAGCGGCCTGTACATTTCGGGTCATTCCGCCGCGGTCGGCACCAGTGTTGTATGGCTCCACCAGCCCCCGCTGGCACCATGCGACTACCCATCCGCCCCAACACCCGCCGCCCGCATACGCGCATCCTGCGTGGCTCCGGCCTGATCAGGATCCGGCTCTGGTTCGCCATGCTCGGGCTGGCGGTGCTGCCGATGGTCGGCGTGATCCTCATCATCAACACCTTCACGCCTGACGCTCCGCCACGGACCGACCGCAACGCCTGGCAGACGGCCTCCGCCGCGGCCGCGCTGCAGGAAGCCGAGCGCGACGTGCACGCCCGCCTGCTGGGTGTGGCCACCGCCGGCGAGGTGCTGCGACTCGTCGACGGCATCAGTGGCAGTGGCGACCGCGCCACCGCCGATAGCGTCCTGGCCGCCATCGAGGGCCGCAACCGCGGCCTGCTGACGCGGGCCTGCGTCACGCGCACGCTCGACGGCTCGACGGTCGACCTGTCGCCCACGCCGGCCGCCACGCCCTGCGCGTCGAGCACGCTCGTGGCCAAGGCCATCGAGGCGGGCCCGGGCCACGTCCTGCGGGACTCGACCTGGGCCGCCGACCGCTCCAGGCGCATGCTGCTGGCGACCGAGCTGCCGGCGACCTCGCGCCGCAGCGCCGGCGTGCTGACCGTGGAGCTCAGCCTGGCCGACCTCTTCGCCACCACGCCTGCCGCGGCAGGCATCGGCAGCAGCGCCGTCCTGGTCGACATGTCAACCAACACCATCGTGGCCGGCGCACGCACCGAAGCGGTCACCAGTGGCAGCGGCGTTCCCGGCGCCAGGCCGCTGGGCAACCTGCGCGTGCGCATCGACGGCATCCTGAGTGGTCACAGCGGGACCGCCCGCGCTCTCGAGGGGGCCGGCTGGACGGCCACGGCAGCCCCCCTGTGGGACACCGACGGCGGCGCCCACTTCGGCCTCATCCACCTCTGGCCGGTCGAGCCCGAGGCCCCCCGTCACCTGCTGGTCGGTGCGCTCGCCGCCTTCGCCATCATCGTCCTGCTCGTGGCCATCGTGACCGCGCGCACCTTCCTGCAGCCGTTCGATGACCTGGCAGAGTCGCAGTCACAGCTGGAGGTGCTGTACCGCGAGGCGCGCGAGGACTCCCTCCACGATGGCCTCACCGGCCTGGGCAACCATCGGTCCTTCCAGGAGGAGCTGGAGCGGCAGCTCGACCTGTTCCGTCGCCACCAGGTGCCGGTGGCGCTGCTGCTCATCGACCTCGATGACCTGAAGGTCGTCAACGACGGCGAGGGCCACCCCGCGGGCGACCGGCTGCTGGTGGGCATGGCCAATGCCATCCGCGACGCGCTGCGCTACGGGGACCGAGCCTTCCGCATCGGCGGTGACGAGTTCGCCGTGATCCTGCCGCACACCGACGCCGACAACGCGCTCGTCGCCGCCAACCGGCTGCGCCACTTCTGCCTGCGGCCGGACCCCGGTGAGCGTGTCATCCCGTTCTCCGGCGGCATCTCGTCGGTACCGCAGCTGGCGGCCGACCGCAACGAGCTCTTCCGCCAGTCCGACGCTGCGCTCTACCGCTGCAAGCGCAACGGACGTGGCACGGTCGCCATCTTCGACGCCGATCGAGATCTCGTGCCACAGGACTCCGGCGGGCAGGGCGCTGCCGCCGCCGTGCGGGACATCGTGCGCGCCCGCAACCTGACCCCGGTCTACCAGCCCATCGTCGACCTGCGGGACGGCAGCGTGCTGGGCTTCGAGGGCCTCATCCGGCCCGGCGCCTCATCACCCTTCTCCAATCCCGGTGAGCTGTTCGCGGCCGCCGCGGCGGTCGGTCGCACCGTCGAGCTGGACCTCGCCTGCTTCGAGGTGGTGGCCGCCGGCAGCGCGCCCATCAGCCCAGAGCAGGTCGTGACCATCAACCTCTCGCCGCAGACGCTCGAGGCGCAGGACTTCACGGCCAACTGGCTGCTGGAGATCCTGGCCCGCTATCAGCTCAGCCCGGGCCGCGTGATCGTGGAGCTGACCGAGCGCGAGGCCATCACCGATCTCGAGCGCCTGCGTCGCAACGTGGCCGCCCTGCAGCACGCAGGCGTCCGCCTCGCGGCCGACGACGTCGGCGCCGGCAACGCCGGACTGCGCCTGCTCAGCCAGGTCCGCTTCGACATCATGAAGATCGATCTCTCGCTGGTGCAGGACGGTGCACAGCACGAATCGTCACGCGCCGTGCTGCGCTCGCTGATGGATCTCGCCGAACGCCAGGGAGCCGTGACCATCGCCGAAGGGCTCGAGACCGCCGAGCAGCTGCGCTCGCTGCGTGAGCTGGGCATCACCACCGGCCAGGGTTACCTGCTCGGTCGCCCCGGCAACAACATCGGCATGGGCGCCGTGGATATCGAGGCCCTCGCTGCCGGCACGCGCATCGTCCAGAACACGCCGGCGCGTCGGCCGGCGACGCCGCAGCCGGACGGCGGGGACGCACTGGCAGGTACCCCGGCCTAGATCGGCCCCAGGCCCGTACACTCGGCTGCGTGGAGACGCAGCAGATCATCCAGAGCCTCAGCTACGTGACCTGGCTGCTGCTGGGCGGGCTGGCGCTGGGCAGCTTCGCGCTCGTCTGGCTGCTCCGCCAGGCCACCGACGCCACCAGCGGCTTCCTGGGCTTCTCGGCCATCCTTGCCGCCGTCATCGGCCTGGGCTGGCTGGCCGTGGAATGGGGCCTGCCCGTGCCCACTGAGCTGGCCATCGACTCCGGCCTCGACCTCGATGAGCCGCGCCGCGCGGCGATCGCCGCGATGTCGCTGCTGGCGCTTCTCTCCGGTGTGCGCTTCCGACGCGGCGGCCGGGCGCCGTGGCTGGGGGCCGCCGGCATCCTCGCGGGCGTGGCAGCCATGCTGCTGGGTGCCTGGGCCTGGAGTGGAGGCCAGCCCATCGGTGTCTCGATGCTGGTGCAGTTCCTGGCGCTGGCTGCCGTCACCGGCGGCTCGATGGCCGCGGTGGTGCTGGCCCACTGGTACCTGGTGACGCCCAAGATCTCCGAGCAGCCGTTGCTCCTGACCACCAGGCTGCTGATGGTCGTGCTGGGCCTCCAGCTGCTCCTCTTCGGCGTCTGGACCGCAGCCGGCATCCCGGACCTCGAGCCGTTCGAGGTGCTGACCGGGCCCAACATGATCTTCGTCTGGCTGCGGCTGGTCGTGGGGCTGGTGTTCCCGTTGCTGCTCAGCGCGATGGCCTATCGCACGGCGCTGACGCGCTCGATGGAGTCAGCGACCGGCCTGCTCTACATCGAGTTCGCGCTGGTGATGGCCTCGACCATCGTGGCGGCGGGGCTGCTCTTCGGCGAAGGGCTGCTGGTCTAGCCATGCGCGTGACCGTCCGACTCTTCGCCCAGCAGCGAGCCCAGACGGGCCGACGCGCCCATGACCTCGAGCTGCCCGACGGTGCGGACGTCGCCGCGGCCTGGCGCGCACTGGTGGCCGACCTTCCGGTGGTGGCCGATGCAGCGGCGAGCGTCCGCTTCGCACGCAACGGCGTCTACGTGGACACGCACGAGCAGCTGGCCGACGGAGACGAGCTGGCCGTCATCCCACCCGTGGCCGGTGGGTCTGGCGGGCGCTACCGACGGCTGGAGCTCCTGGCCTCGACCCTCGACGATGGCCTGCTCGATGAGCTGCGCCGGGAGGTCGCGACTCCCGCCGACGGGGCCGTCGCGCTCTTCGTGGGCCAGACGCGCACGAGTGCCGGCACGCCCGCAGCGGGCGAGGAAGCGGAAGCTGCGCGCCACGCCGACCAGGCCGTCACCGGCCTGACCTACGAGGCCTTCGAGCCGATGGCGCTGGCAGTCCTGCAGCAGATCGCAGACGAGATCGAGTCGCGCCACGGCGTCTGTCGATTGGCCATCGTCCACCGGCTGGGCGAGGTCGCGCCGGGGGAGTCGAGCGTGCTCATCCTTGCCGCTGCGCCGCACCGGGAGGCAGCGTTCGAGGCCTGCCGCTACGCCATCGAGGAGCTCAAGGCACGCGCGCCCATCTGGAAGGCGGAGCACTTCGCTGACGGCAGCGTCTGGCTGGGCGCGCCGGCGCGCCACGGGCCCCCTGATGTGGCGTCGGGCTAGGCCCCACGGCCCACAGCGGCTACGATTCGGGCCATGACCGATCCAGCACGCCGAGCCAAGCCGGTGGGGCCGACGCCGCCCTACGGCCAGGCAGCTCCCGGCGCCCCACCGTCCGCGGGCGGTCCGCCACCAGGCGGCCAGCCCATGCCGCCCGTCTACGTGCGCTCGTACTCCTGGTCTTCGTCGGGGCAGTCGTTCCCCTGGTTCGCGGTGCTGCTGCTGGTGCTGGGAATCGGGCTGCTCATCGAGATCCTCATCCCCGACCTGTCCTTCGGGTCGCTCTTCATCCTCGCCGTCGGCCTGGCCTTCGGCGCCGCCTGGCTGCGAGGGCACATGGTCGGCGCGACCATGCCGGCACTGGTGATGACCGCCTGGGGCCTCGCCAGCGTGGGCCGCGATTTCGACATCCTCACCGGCGACGGCTGGAACACCCTGTTCATCGGCATCGCCTTCCTCGTCGGCTGGGGCCTGGCCCGGTATCAGCAGACCCGCCGGGAGTACGCCCTCTGGATCGGGGCCATCCTCGCCATCATCGGCTTGGCCGATGTCTCGGATGCCCTGCCGTTCGATATCGGGCTGGCCGTGGTCATCCCGCTGGCGATGATCGGCATCGGCCTGTACATGGTGTGGAAGAGCCGTATCCTGCAGCGCGCCTAGATACCCCAGGTGCGTAACTTGTCAAGCTGCGAGCCGGTCCACCAGCGTCGGCCAGGCCAGATCCTCGTCGTAGAGGGTGCGATGGGTGAGGCAACCATGGAGGATGCCCACGAGCTTGTTGGCCAGCTTGCGCCGGGCGGTCTTGGCGGTGTTCGGGCCGGGGTCATGGTCGTCGTAGTAGGCCCGGGCACCGGGCGAGCGTGTGAGCGCGCAGAAGGCCCACTGATAGGCGGCGTCGAAGAGGCGCTTGTTGCGCGCGAGGCGGGCGATGACCACCCGGCTCGTGCCGGATGCCCTGGTGATCGGTGCGGTGCCCGCGTAGTTGCGCCGGGCCCTAGCATCGAGGTAG
>CAVORC010000035.1:0-68013 GCA_963698505.1 uncultured Chloroflexia bacterium
CATCGGGGTCGACGAGGTCGGCTACACGAAGGTGCCGCCGGAGCTCATCTTCGAGGGCAAGGCCGTGCTGCACGACAACGCCATCGTGCTGGCCATGGAGATGGACAAGGAACGCATGGACAAGGCACCCAGCCCAGAGACAGCCGTGATGGTCCATGAGACCTACGACGAGCTCGGCATCGCCGCCAACCGGGTGGCGCGCTACCTTCGCTCGAGAGGCTACTCAGCGCAGGCGGGCCATCCGCTCGGCGGGCTGACGCTGTACCCGCCCCTCGCGCAGGCGGCCGGGCTGGGACGCCAGGGCATGCACGGCCTGCTCATCACTCCACGCTTCGGCCCGCGAGTTCGCCTGGCAGCGGTCTTCAGCAGCATCGAGGACCTGCCGGCGACGGCGACCGGAGAGCACGACTGGATCGACGCCTTCTGCGGTGAGTGCGTGAAGTGCGTGCGGCAGTGCCCACCCGCGGCGATACGCCGCGATCCGGTGCGGCACGAGCACGGCCGCGCCAGCTGCGTCGACCCCGCCCGTTGCCTGCCGTACTTCGTGCGCCACAACGGCTGCTCCATCTGCATCGCCGTCTGCCCCTTCCACCAGCGCGACTATGCCTGGCTTCGTGACCGCTGGACTCGCCACGCGCAGCACGCCGAAGAGCTGCGCATGAACCCGCCGGCAGGCTTCCCCGAGTACCTGCGGCGGCGGCCGGCAGGCTAGGCTGCAGCCATGGTCAGCTACCGGGTCCTGTCATGGCAGGGCATCCCTTCGCAGGTCACGGTGACCGCAGCCGACGGGACTACCGTCCGCCGCCAGCTGCCGCCATCGTTCCAGCAGCAGATCGACCGTGTCGCCATGGCCGAGGGGCTCATCGACAGCGACGCCTACCTGGAGCTGTGGGAATGGTCCGATGCGGTCGAGCGCGAAGGTGCAGCCGAGGAGGTGGCTGAGGCGATCGTCGCGGAGCTGGCCGAGGGCTGGCAGCGGCAGGACGGTGCTACGCGGGAACCTCGACCGTGAGGGTACGACCCCCGAAACCGTAGACCAGGTCACGGCCCTCGACCGTCACCTGCTCGATGCCGACCGGGATGAGCAGGTCGAACTGCGTGCGCGTGAAGGGCTGCTCTGCCGCGTGGTCGTGGAGCAGGTCGTGCACTCCCAGCTCAACGCCCGACGGATCGAGGACGCGCCAGCCATCGGCGTAGCGCTGCGGGTTGTCGTAGGGCGACGAGAGCGTGACGGTCACGTCGTAGCGTCGCTCCCCTCGCGGGCGCAGCTCGACCGCCAGGACATCGGGATAGCGGTCGACGGACCCCGCGTCCGACGACGAGGGGCCGGACCCCGAATGCGCCCCGAGCAGGCTGCACCCGGTCATCAGCATCACGGCGAGCACGGCGGCCAGGAGTCGCGACAGGGCGGGCGGGACGGTCATCTGGGGAACATCGTACGGTGTAGCCTCAAACCCACGCGCCCACCCGCAACGGAGGTCAACCATGCCCAGCCCGGAGCTCCCGGCCGGCGTCGAGATCGAGATCGTCTACCTTGTCGAGGCCCAGTACACGCCCGAAGCCGCTGAGCGGCGCCCCGCAGTCCGCCTCGAGCACCTGACCCGCATCGCCGAGCTGCGGCGTTCGGGCACGCTCATCGAGGGCGGCGCCTACAGCGACGCGCTGACCTCCTCGATCATGCTCCTCCGCGCGGAGGACGCGGCGGCAGCCCTGGCCATCGCCCGCACCGACGTCTACGTCAAGGCCGGCGTCTGGGGCGAGATCAGTGCCCGGCCCTTCGGGAGGGTGGCGACGACCGACTGAACCACGACTAGGCCGCGTCCTCGAGCGTCGCCCGGCTGATGGGATAGTGGCCCAGCCGGTGCGCCTGCGGTGCAGCATTGGGGACGGCACGCCAGGTGCTCTGCGCTGGTTTCCCGGGGACATTCCGTCGCGGTCCCGCGTCGGCGGCCAGCGCGGCCGCCAGCTCGCTGAAGTAGGGGTCACCGCTCATGCGGCCCAGCAGGCGCAGCTGCCAGATATGGACCTGGTGGTACTTGTAGTGGTTGGTGCGGCTGTGCAGCCCGTACAGGCTGACGCGGCCCTCACGGCGATAGGTCGCGGCGCGGTCGCGCATGGTCGTGAGGGCACCCTCCAGGAGCTGCCTCGCCTCCGCCGAGCGAGTGTGCTGCCAGTACTCGTACAGCCCGATGAGCGCATGCATGTGGGCGTTGAGCACGTGATCGGGGCGACCGTTGGGGTAGTGCTCCAGCCACAGGTAGCCACCGTCCGCGACGTAGGCGACCCAGGGCCGTTGCTGGCCCGCGCCCTTATGCCCTAGGCGGCGGAAGCTATGGAACACCTTCTCAGCCGCGCGCAAGTGCACGTCGTCGCCGGTCACGCGGTGCAGGCGCACGAAGAACGAGAGCACCAGCCCCTGTGACATGGCGTTGAACCACGGCGCCGTCAGGCCCTCGGGCGGATAGTCGAACCAGAACGGCAGCCACCAGGCGTCATCCTCCTCGATGGCCATCCCCCGCAGGTGCTCGGCCTGCCGCAGCGCCTGGTCGAGCTGGGCGCGATCGCCCGTGTCGCGCAGGGCGTCGATGCGCTTCATGCCGTTGATGGCCACCGAGCCGGGCCGATAGTACAGGCTGCCGTCGCGCCAGCGGAACAGGCGGATGCCTTTCTGATCGAGCGGCGGACGTGCCGGCAGCACCGGTGGCGGATCGCTCGTCCACGGCAGACGATCGAAGGGCAGGTCGACGAGATCGAAGTGGCGCGCGTGGAAGGGCGGCGGCTCATCCGGTTCGCTGGCATCGGCCGGCATCGCCAGGGGCAGCGTGCCGGATGCCGCGAGCACCAGGGCGAGAAGGAGCATGGGCAGACTGGCGCGTCGATCCAACGTCTTCTCCGGTCGGCGGCACGTCGCGCCGCGTCCGGGTGAGCCTACCGCGAGCCTTCAGAATGCGCGGACGACGAGGCGCGGGGCGTACGTGCCATCAGCTCGCTCGCGAGCGCGACCTCCACCAGGCCCACGACACCTCCGACGGAGGCTGACACGGCCCACGAGGCGAGGACCTGCAGCCAAAGGGCGGAATGGTGGAAGGCTTGGTGCACGACTTCGTGAACCACGTTCTCGACCACGAGCAGGCTCACCACGAGCAGCAGGATCATGCGCCAGCCGACACGCGCCAACTCGAGCGTGCGTCGGAAGCCATCGATGACACCGTGGTGCTCCTGCACGATGACGGGGCCCACGAGCGTGAAGATCGTGAGCCAGACGATGCCGGGCACGACGAAAAGCGACAGCCCGATGACCGTTCCCACGACGAGGAGGACGTCAGCGACGAGCAACCGTCCCCACGGCAGCGTGCGGATGACTGTCCCGAACCGACGATAGTGACCGTGGAAGTACTCCTGGCCGACGGCCTCGTCCAGGTAGCCGGCGTACACGACCGGTCCGAGGAGGCGAAGCAGCAGCACGACGAGCAGGCCGATGAGGTAGCCCAGGCCACCGATCAGCCCGGGGTCGGACTCGAGCGACTGGCGTAGTCCCCCCAGCGCCACCGCGAGGACTTGCGGTGGCACGAAGACGACGAGCGCGACCAGCGCCACGCGTCGGTAGTGCTGTCCGAACATGCCCCACGCCTGCCGCAGGATGCGACCGTAGTCGAGTGGCCCCTGCCCAAGGACATCACGATGGTGGCTCACCGGCCAAGGCTACAGGCGGGCCGGCCGTGATGCACGACGGGCCCGAGTCAGGCGCGCCGCTCCTGACCAGGACTGCGTCCGCTCCCGTCGTGCGGGCGCGTCATCGTCAGCACGGACCATGCGTCGGCCATGGCGATGACGGTCGAGACTCCGTAGCCCAGTCGCGCGTAGAAGCGTTCGTGCGACGGCCGCGATCCGTCCGTCCAGCGGATGGTCTCGAGGTACGACGCCATCCCGTCGATGTCACAGCGACGGTGGAACTCACGCATCAGCGCCTCGCCGATCCCCCGGCCCTGCAAGGCCGGCGCCACCCCGACGGTCGGCAGATGCCGATGCGGCGTCGACGGATGTGCGCGCTCGATGCGACCGAAGAGGCGCACGGTCCGGACGAGGCGTGGCCCCGCGATGCGGGCGAAGCGCAGCATTCGTGCGGCACTCGACGTCGAACAACCAGGCGAGTCCACGAAGGTCAGAGCGCCCACCACTCGCGCATCGGACTCGGCCACGATGGCGCTGGCCATCGACTCCGGCTCGAACTCCAGGGCGAACAGGCGGCGCATCCGCTCGCGCGCCCCGGCGTCGCTCCCGGCGATGACCTGCAGCGCAGGGAAGTCCAGGAACGCGTCGGCCAGGAGCTCGATGGCCGGAGCGACGTCGTCCGACCTGAGGTCGCGAACCACCATGTCACCGGGCGCGGACATCGGCGGAGACTAGCACCGCCCCTCGCGGTGGATGGAGCAGCCGCGCATACTGCTTCCGAGCCAGTGAAGGAAGGAGCCGACGTGAGGATCGTGGTCACCGGAGGCAGCGGAAAGGCGGGTCGCTGGGTCGTGGAGCACCTGCGACAGGCGGGCCAGGACGTGCTGAATGTCGACTGGGCGCACGACGGCAGTGGTCATGGCCTGTGCCTCGTCACCGACCTGACCGATCCCGGGCAATGCCATGACGCACTCGCCGGTGCCGCTGCTGTCGTCCACCTCGCAGCCATCCCCGCTCCGGGGATCCGACCGGCAGCCGAGACGTTCCGCATCAACATGCTCTCGACCTACAACGTGTTCGCCGCCGCCGAGGCACACCGGTTCTCGCGCGTGGTCTACGCCTCGAGCGAGACCGTCCTGGGACTCCCGTTCGACTCGCCGCCCGCCTTCGCACCGCTCGATGAGACGCACCCTCCCCTGCCCGAGTCGTCGTATGCCCTCGCCAAGCTCGCTGGCGAGACGATCGCAGCCCAGTTCGCGCGGCGCAGCGGCGTAGCCTACGTGGGGCTGCGCATCTCGAACATCATGGAGCCGGACGACTACCAGGCGTTTCCGGGCTACTGGGATGATGCGAGCCTGCGCAAGTGGAACCTGTGGGGCTACGTGGACGCACGCGATGTCGCGATGGCGTGCGAGCTGGGTCTCAGCGCGGACGTCACCGGCCACGAGATCGCCATCATCGCGGCGGCGGACACGGTCATGACTCGCGATTCGGCGGGCCTCATGGCCGAGGTCTATCCCTCGGTGCCGATCAGGCGCGAACTGCGCGGTCGCGAGACCCTGCTGTCGATCGAGCGCGCGCGGACCGTCCTGGGTTACGAGCCGCGATACGGCTGGCGCGACGAGGTGGATGCACCGGCCTGAGTCCCGGGCACGGCGCTGGCGGCGCGAGCCGTCAACCAAGTTCAGACGCGGGACACTAGCCGCCGCCGGCCCCGTCCAGCTCGGGGTACGCCGGCGTCTGCAGGATGCCGAGCTTGTCAAGCGGGAAGAAGCGCAACCAGGCACGCCCGACGACGTCGTCGACATCGACGAGACCGACACTGCTGTTGCGCGAGTCGGTCGAGCCCATGCGGTGGTCGCCCAGCACGAACAGCTGGCCGTCCGGGATGACCCAGCTCGACTGCCCCTGCTTGGGCAGGGTCGGCTCGTTCTCGCCGGTGACCGGATCGTCGTAGGTGTAGGCGGACTCCTCGATGCGAGTGCCGTCGATCCAGACGGCGCCGCCACGGATATCGACCTGCTCCCCGGCCACGCCGATGACCCGCTTGATGTAGGGCGTCTGGTCGCTCTCACCGTTGGGGTGGAAGACGACGATGTCACCGCGTGAGTACTCGTCGAAGCGGGGAGTGATCTTGTCGATGAGCAGGTGCTGGCCTTCCTGCAGCGTATCGATCATCGAGCGCTGCTCGACACGGAAGGTCTGCACGATGAACGTCGTGATGACCAGGTACAGGATCACCGCCAAGCCGACGGTCGTGACGATCTCGATGATGCCGTCCATCAGTCGGGAGCGCTTGCGTGGCTGCTCCTTGGCGTCCGGGGCAGCAGGGATCGGTGCGGGCGAGCCCGTCAAGTGTTCACCTCTGGTTGGGCAGGTGCCGAAGCTTGGCGTCGACACCCAAGGGTAGCCGTTCTTGCGCTGGCGCTCAGGACGCCGGGCTGGGGCTCGGCTCCAGGGTGGGCCCGTCGGAGGCGATGGAGGCATCGACCAGCTCCCACACGTCCGCCTTCGCGACCGCTGCCTGGCCGCCGAAGAGCAGCAGCCGCCCGCGCTCGTGATCGGTGATGAGGGTGCCAGCGGAGCGTGCCACCGGCCCGCCGTCGGCGTTCACGCGTTCGAACTCGAGGCTCTCACGATCGACCCGCCAGAGGTCGGCCAGGGCAACGTTGTCCTCGCTTGCGCCGCCGAAGATGAAGGCGTCAGGCCCCGCCTCGGTGACCGCATACAGACGCCGGGCCTGGGGTCGTGGGTCGTCGAGGCGGGACCACGTCCGCTCCTGGCCCATCAGCCACAGATCGCCGAGCGCGAAGGCGCCGTCATCCTGGCCGCCGTACAGCACCAGCTCGCCCGTGGCGGAGCTGAAGCAGTCGTGCAGACAGCGCTCACCCGGCCGCCGGTCATCGGGTGCGATGCTGGCCCAGCGTTCGGTGGCGAGGTTGTAGGCGCGCGTGTCGTCGAAGCGCCCGGCGGAGGTGAAGCCGTGGCTGACCCAGAGGCGCCCGTCTGCTCCCACGATCATGCACGAGCCGTAGCGTCGCTTGGGTGCGGCGCCGGCGGCCGGCAGCTTCGACCAGCGCCCGGCGCCCGGATCGTAGGCCCAGAGGTCGGCGAAGAAGTCGCTGCCGCGCTGGCCGGCGAAGACGACGACACCACGACCTTCCACCCAGGCTGCGCTGTGGCCGAAGCGGGGCTGGGGTCGCTGGCCTCGCGGGGAGAGCTTCTTCCAGCGGTCCTGCGCCAGGTCGTAGCGCCACAGGTCGCCGAACTCGCGAGCGCCGTCGCGACCACCGAAGAGGTAGGCATAGCGGCCCTCGCCGTCGACCGTCCAGGTGTGGTCCTCGCGCGCCGCCGGGCCACGGCCGGGGTCGACCGTCTGCCACACCGGCTCGGCGAAGACGAACGGGGAGGCTGCGGCGACCGGCGGGTCCGCTGGCGGTGCCGGGGTGGCCGACACGACGGGAGTAGGGTCAGCCGTCCCGGACGGGCTGGGGCCGACCGGATCCTGGGTGCTGGCTGGATCCTGGGCGCTGGCCGCTCCGGCCAGCGTGGCCACGAGGAGGAGGACGGTGGAGGCGGCGACGATCGAGCGGTGCATGGAAGCCGATGGTGTGGCCTGCGCGTGACGCGTGGATGACGCATGACGGGCAGGAGTAGGCTGCGCTCGTCGCCGTGCTGGCGACCTCGTCATCGAGTGGAGGGAGAACGAACCATGATCAAGGAGTTCCGCGAGTTCCTGTTCCGGGGCAACATCGTCGACCTAGCCGTCGCGGTGGTCATCGGCGCCGCCTTCGGGGCAGTCGTCAACTCGCTCGTCGCCGATGTGCTCACGCCGCTGCTGGGTATCTTCGGCATCCCGGATTTCTCCACCTGGGTCATCGAGATCGGGGACGCACAGATGAAGCTCGGCCTGTTCCTGAACTCGCTGATCTCGTTCGCCATGATCGCGGCCGCCATCTTCTTCGTGGTGGTGAAGCCGATGCAGCAGATCAACGCCCGCCTGGCGACGGAGGTCGAGGAGCAGAACGAGGGCCCCACCGAGATCGAGCTGCTGACCGAGATCCGCGACGCGCTGCGCAAGTCCGCCTAGCCGGGTCGAGGCGCTGATGAAGCGGGGCGCCGCAGGGCGCCGCGCACTGGAGCCTGGCCGGGCGCGAGCGGGGCGCCCGGCGCGACGGGTCTGCTAGCTGCCGTCCTCGGAGTCGCCGGCCTCGGCGGACTCGCCAGCCTCGGCGGCAGTCTCGCTCTCGGGCGCTTCGGCACCCTCGGCGATCGCGCCGACCTCGGCACCGGGCACCGCCTCCTCCTCGACCCGCGGCGGCTGCACGCGGGCGAGCGGCTCGTCGGCGTCGGTCAGGATGGTGATGCCCTCGGGCACGCTGAGATCGCTCACGTGGAGCACGGCATCGAACGAGTCGAGCGGCGTGATGTCCAGGTCGATGGCCTGCGGCAGCGCCGTGGCCAGGGCACTGATGGACACGCTTTCGCGCAGATGCAGCAGCGTGCCCCCCAGCTTGTCGGCCGCGGTCGAGTCGCCCATGTAGTTGATCGGCACCTCGACGGTGATGGCTTCCGTCATGGACACGACGAGGAAATCGACGTGCATGGGAAAGCGCCGGACCGGATGCTCATGCACCCCCTGCAGCAGCACCGGCGTGGCCTTGCTCTTCCCGATCTTGAGGTCGACGAGCGTGTTGCGGGTGGTCGTCCGCATCAGCACATCGAACGCGCGGGCATCGAGCTGGATGTTCTCAGACTCGCGGCTCGCGCCGTAGACGACGGCGGGGAGGATGCCCTGCCGACGCAGGGTGCTGACCTTCTTGCCGACGACCTCGCGGGGCTCGGCAGTCACGACCGGACGGGTGCTCACTGGGTGACCTCTCGAGACGAACATGGTCCGTGCTGGGCGGACGGTGGGATCCGTGCTGGGCGGTGCAGACGGACGGTCCAATGGGCTGGACGGCTCCAAATCCTAGCACGTGCAGCCCCATCGCCACTCCGATGTACCATCGGACATCGATGTCAGCAACCATCCTCATCGTCGAAGACGAATACGCGGTCGCCCGTGGCATCCAGTACGCGCTGGAGCAGGAGGGCTACCAGGTCACGCTGGCCGGCTCCGGCGAGGAAGCCCTGGCCGTGGCCGGCGAGCTGGCACCGGACCTGATCGTGCTCGATGTCCGGATGCCCGGCATCGACGGCTTCGAGACCCTCCGGCGATTGCGCAGCGACGGCTCCAAGGCGCCTGTGCTCATGCTGACCGCGCGCGACGAGGAGATGGACAAGGTCATCGGCCTGGAGATGGGGGCCGATGACTACATGACCAAGCCCTTCGGCCTGCGTGAGCTCCAGAGCCGCATCAAGGCCCTGCTGCGGCGAGCCTACGGAGATCTCGCCGACGCCATGGGTGGGCGCCTCATCCGCCATCGCGACCTGGTCATCGATCTTGACCGGCGCCGCGTCCAACGCGGTGACAGGCGCATCGGACTGACGGCGACGGAGTTCGAGATCCTGCGTCATCTGGCCTCCAAGCCGGGTCGCGTCTTCTCCCGCCGTGAGCTGCTCGAGCTTGTGCGCGACTACGAGGCCCTGGACCAGGACGAGAAGACCATCAACGTCCACGTCAGCCACCTGCGCGAGAAGCTCGAGGACGATCCGGTCGACCCCACGTTCATCCTGACCATCCGTGGTGCCGGCTACGCCTTCGCCGAGCGCTGAGTAGCCAGTGATGGCCGGCGCACCCGAGAGCGCGCCCGACACCGGGGGCGGCCTGCGTACGCTCGCCTCCAGCTATCGCACCCGCCTCTTCGTCGCCACCATCCTCGTCGTCGCGGTGGCCCTGGGCCTGGTGCTGATCTCGCTGCCGCGCCTGCTGGAAGGCTTCTTCCTGGACCAGGAGCGCGCCAACCTCGCCACGCGCGCTGAGTCGATGGCGACGCTCATCGCCGACGAGCTGTCCACCAACGTCTCATCCGGCGGCGAGCGCCCCATCATCCTGCCCGGCGACGAGGTCGGCGGCTCGACCCAATGGGAGCTGGGGGACGCCGGTTCGGGCTCGGTGAGGGAGCTGACCGAGGACATCGCCCGGGCGGACGCGAGGGTGGAGCTGGTTCCGGCCGAGGCCAGCGAGCCGGCGTGGCAGCTCGAGGTCCCCTATCCCGACGACGCCGGAGAGGAGGGCCAGAACCGGGAGCCCAGTCTCTCAGCCACCGCCAGCAGCGAGATCCGCGACCTCTACTACTCCACCGGTGCTCCACCCGTGCACCACATCAACGTCACCCTGAGCAACCCCTTCACCTCGCGCGAGCAGACCACGCGCACCATCAACGAGGTGCTCATCAACGCCGCCCTGGTGGCCCTGGTGGTGGCGCTCATCACGGCGCTGCTGCTCTCGCAATGGCTCGCCCGGCCGTTGCGTCGGCTGACCAAGACCTCGCGGCTGCTGGCGGAGGGGCATCTCGATGCCCGCGTCGATATCCCCACCAACTCGCCCCCGGAAGTCCAGGAGCTGGCGGGCGCCTTCAACGACATGGCGGCGCGGCTGCAGCAGTCGGTCGGCATCATCAGCGAGGACCGAGACCGCAGCCGGGAGTTCCTCGCCGACGTCAGCCACGAGCTGCGCACGCCCATCGCCGCGCTGCGGACGTTCAACGAGCTGCTGCTCGAGGGGGCCGCGGAGGAGCCCGACACGCGGGAGGAGTTCCTGCGAGGCAGCCGACAACAGCTGGAACGCCTGGACTGGCTGGCCGCCAACCTGCTCGAGCTGTCCAAGCTCGACTCCGGCCTGGTGGCGCTGCAGCTGCGCGACGAGGACCTGCGCACGGTGGCCGAGGACGCGGTCGACCACGCCGAGCCGATGGCCGAGCGCAAGGGCGTGGAGCTGCGCACCGACCTGCCCGCCGATCCCATCATCCAGCCGCACGACCCGCCGCGGCTCGGGCAGGTGCTGGGCAATCTCATCGGCAACGCCATCAAGTTCACCTCGACCGGCGGCCATGTCGAGGTGAGCGTTCGAGCCACCGACGAAGGGGCGGCCTTCGTGGTCAAGGACGATGGCGTGGGCATCGATCCCGCGGAGCTGGAGCACGTCTTCGACCGCTTCTACCGCGGGACGCGGCGGCCGCAGGAGCGCGCCGGGGGTTCCGGGCTGGGCCTGGCCATCGCCCGCTCCATCGTGGATATGCACCACGGCCGGGTCTCCATCTCGAGCACTCCGGATGTCGGTACGGAGGTCCTGGTCACATTGCCGCGGGATGTGTCGGATTCTTCATCCGCCGATGCCCGGGGTTGAACCGCCCCGGCACTAGGCTTGGCCGGCCGAGTCATCTGTGCCCGCGATCGGAGTAGCACGACCCCATGGCCGAACGGCCCACCGCTGACCACGAAGGCCAGCCCGCCTCGTACAGCCCTCCTCCCCAGCATCGTCCCACCTGGATCGAGAACGGCTGGGGCGAGCGGCCGTCCGCGGGGACGACGCCGCGCACGACCCCCCCGCGGCAGGCGGCCACCTCCGCGCCGCGCCGAAGCGCGGGCATGCTCGCTGTCGCACTGGTCGCGGCCACGGCTGCCTCCATCAGCACCTATGCGCTCCTGCTCGGCGGCGGCCAGCTGGACCGGCAGGTCGTCATCTCCGAGCCCCTGGGGCAACAGACACTGTCGAACGCGCAGGGCGAACCTGACATCGTGCGGGTGGTCGAGGAGAACGCGGTCACGGCCGCGGTCGACGTCGTCAGCCCGGCGGTGGTGACGATCACCCCTCGCGGCGGGGACGGCACGTTCACCTTCGAGAGCGTCGGCTCGGGCGTCATCTTCGACTCCGATGGCTGGGTGGTCACCAACCGCCACGTCGTCTGCAACGCCGAGTCGCTGACCGTGCAGCTGGCCGACGGGCAGCGCTACCCTGGGCAGATCCACGGCCTCGACACCCTCACCGACCTCGCCATCGTCAAGATCGAGGGCACGGACCTGCCACACGTCGAGATCGGCAACTCCAGCACGCTCAAGGTCGGCCAGCACGCCATCGCCATCGGTAGCCCGCTGGGGACATTCACCAACTCGGTGACCACCGGGGTGGTCAGCGCCCTCGGGCGCCAGATCGACGTGGATGACAGCTGCAGTCGCGGCCGCCAGGTGGAGTCACTGCGCAACCTCATCCAGACGGACGCCGCCATCAACCCGGGCAACAGCGGTGGCGCCCTGGTGGACTCCGAGGGTGCCCTCATCGGTATCAACACCGCCATCGCCGGCAATGCCCAGGGCATCGGCTTCGCCATCCCCGTCAACCTCGCCCGCCCCATCATGCAGCAGGCCATCGAAGGGGAATCCCTGAGCCGACCCTGGATGGGCGTCTACTACACCACCCTGACACCGGTGCTGCAGGACCAGCGCGGACTGCCGCTGGGCTACGGCGCGCTGGTGGAGACGCCGCCGGACTTCGCCGTCGATCCCGTCCTGCCCGGCAGTCCCGCCGCGGAAGCGGGCCTGCGCAGCGGCGACATCATCACGCACGTCGACAGCCTGCGCATCGACGGTGACAATGCGCTCGACGAGATCCTGACCCAGTACCGACCACGCCAGACGATCAACCTGCGGGTGCTGCGTGGGCAGGAACTGGTGGACCTGAGCCTGCAGCTGGGCACGCGTCCGGTCGATCAGTAGGCCTGGGCCGTCGGGCCTGCCGACCGCCGCCTGCAGCGGTCCGCTGCCGTCGTCGCGCTCGCGCCGGATCTCCACCTCGGCGTGATCCATCGACACGTCCATCGGTACGGCCAGCTTGCGCACCCGCACCGTCACGGCCGCGATCGCGGGAGAGACCGCCAGCGCCTCGCGCGCGAGGGCTCCGGCGAGCCCCTCGAGCAAGCCGGAACGCTCCACCCTCGACCGTCCGCTCGGTGAGCCGGACCAGCGGTCCATAGTCGACCGTGTCGGCCAGGTCATCGGAAGCTGCAGCGGCGGATAGGTCGGCCTCGACGACGAGATCGATCTCGACCAGCTGGGGGAAGGCACGTTCCTCCTCGCTCGCGCCGAGCAGGCCCTCGTAGCGCATCGAGCTGAGCGTGATCCGGTCCATCGCTCTCGCCTCCTCTATCCGCCGGGCGCCTGGTCACGCCAGCCACCCCGGATGATGGCATCGCTCATGCGAGCGGCGCGCACGTTGGCGGAGACATCGTGCACGCGGACGATGTCGACGCCAGCGGCGATCCCAAGCGCCGTGGTCGCCAGTGTGCCCTCCAGCCGTTCGGACACGGGCAGCTCCAGGACCTTGCCGATGGTCGACTTGCGGCTGGCGCCCAGCAGGATGGGGCGCCCCAGCGCGCGCAGGGCGTCAAGGCCACGGAGCAGCACCAGGTTCTGCTCCGCGGTCTTGCCGAAGCCGATGCCGGGGTCGACGATGAGCGATGCCGGATGGCAGCCGGCATCCTCGGCCAGCGCGAGCGCCGCGGCCAGGTCGGCCACGACTTCCGCCACCACGTCCTGGTAGTCGGGACTGGCCCGACCATGCATCAGGACGTATGGCGCAGCATGCGCCGCGGCCACCGTGGCGAGGGCCGCGGAGCCGGTTACCGCCGCCACGTCGTTGATGATGTCGGCACCGGCATCGAGCGCGGCCTCTGCCACCTGTGGCTTGCTCGTGTCGATGCTCAGGGGTACATCCGGCAGGCTCGCCCGGATGATGCTGATGGTGGAGACCACGCGCGCGAGCTCGGCCGCAGGATCGACCGGGTCGTGACCGGGGCGTGTCGACTCGCCACCGATGTCGATGATGTCTGCACCCTCGGCCACCATGCGCTGCGCCTGCGCCAGCGCTGCAGTCTCAGGCGCAACACCCCGAAGGAGGCCATCCCCGCTGAACGAGTCCGGGGTCAGGTTGACGATGCCCATGACGTAGGTGCGCCGCCCGACGCGCAGCTCGAGGCCGCGCAGGCGAAGGGGTGCAGGGTCGGCGAGCTCAGGCATCGTCGTCGATGGTGCCTGAGACGAGACGGGCACGCAGGTGCCCCACGAGGTAGAGCGAGCCGGCGATGACCAGCGGGCCGTTCCGCTTGGCAGCGATGTCAAGCGCCTCGGCAAGGGCGGTCGTGGCATCGGCGGTGGCATCGGCGGTGGCGCCCGTCGCGATGCTCCAGGCGCGAGCAAGGTCGGCGGCCGGCAGGGCTCGTGGTGTGTCGGGCACGGCGGTGGCGATGAGATGGGCCGTCCGCAGCAGCTCGGAGGTGGCCAGTCCGCGGAGCAGCTCGGCCACGGCCTTGTCTGCCATCACGCCCAGCACGAGCGTGGCCCGACCGGCCGGCAGGGATGGCGCGATCTCATCGTAGGTCGTGGCGAGGGCAGCTGCGCCGTCGGGGTTGTGAGCGCCGTCGAGCAGGACGGTGCAGCCACGATGCTCGATCAGCTCCAGGCGTCCCGGCCAACGGGTGGCGGCGAGGCCGGACCTGATGGCGCTGTCGGGCACCGTCGCGACCGCGGCGCGACCGAGCGCGTCGACGATGCCCAGCGCCGTCGCGGCATTGGCGGCCTGGTGCCGGCCCAGCAATGGCAGCTGCAACCGACCCAGGCGCGCGTGCTCGAGGGTGATGCCGTGGCGGTCCTGTGACAGCAGCGGCAGTGGACGGACGCGTTGCAGTGGCACGCCGATCACGGCCGCGTGCGCCGAGATCACCGCGAGGGCGACTCCGTCCGCACCAGTGACCGCGAGGCAGCCGGGCTTGATGATGGCTGCCTTCTCCCTCGCGATGGAGGCGATATCGGGACCCAGGTACTCCTGGTGGTCGAGGCCCACGCCGGTGATGGCGCTGACATCGGCATCCCATGTGTTGGATGCGTCAAGGCGCCCTCCCAGGCCAACCTCCATCACCATCACGTCGATGGCCCGACGCGCCGCCCACAGGTAGGCGGCCGCGGTGAGCAGCTCGAACTCGGTTGCCGGCCCGTGCTCGGCCGTCCCGGGCTCGCTCGCGTCGAGCACCTCGTCGAGCAGCGACAGCAGGTCGTCGCGCGCGATGGGCTGCCCGTCGATGGTGATGCGCTCGCGGTAGCTGTGGAGGTGCGGGCTGGGTGACTGCGCCGTGGAGTAGCCTGCTGCGGCCAGGATGGCGGCCACCATGGCGACCGTGCTGCCCTTGCCGTTGGTGCCTCCGACGAGGACCCCATGCAGGGAGCGCTGCGGGTCTCCCAGGCGTGCCAGCAGGGCGCGCATGCGCTCGAGACCGAGGCGGATGCCGATATGGCCCCGCGCGCGGATGCGGCGCAGCGCGTCGTCCGGTGCGTCAGGCAGCACGTCAGAAGGCGACGATCTCTTCCTCGTAGAAGACGCACTGGTTGAAGCGCGCCGACAGGCACACGTCGGTCACGTAGCCGGCATCCAGGTGGACACCGCCGCGCACCTGGCAACGAGCGATGGTGCCCTCCTGCCGCATGTAGGCCTTGAGCAGGTGCGGCGTCTGCACCGGGATGGGGCCGCGAGGCCCGGTCATGTAGAAGTGGGGGCAGACGTTGCGGCGCAGGTTGGGCAGGCCGAAGGGGATCCCGGGCCGGGTGGCAGCCAGCTGGGTGGCGGCCACGTCGGCACTGGGCATGCGCGGTGCGACACGCGCGATCGGCCCTGGCGGTGGCGGCGGCGGCGCACTGCCGATGCGGTGCGAGCGTGACGCAGGGTCACGACTCGACGGCACCCCACGCTCATCTGCGTTCAAACGATCCCCTCTCCGGATCTCCCCCCGACTGGGTGTTCTGCGCTAGCGTGCCACAATCTGCGTGGATGGACGACGCCACTGCACGGACACGCTCGATCGGCCGCCGCATGGCAACGGCGAAACCGAGCGCCGCGCCGCGAAGAAGCACGACGCCCAGGGGTTCGAAGAAGGGGGCCGAGCCACAGGTCTCGCCCGCGCGCTGGGCGGGCGTTGCCCTGGTGATGACCGCCATCCTCGCCGCCAGCGTGCTGGCCATGCTCAGTCCCAGCGACCCTCGGGACCGCCACGCAGCCGGGCATCGTGGCCGCATCATCGCCGTCCCCCGTGCCGTCGGTGCTCGATGACCGGGTCCCCATAGCCAAGCCCGCTATCGTCAGTCCCGCGGAGGGCATCACCGACGAGGTCGACATCGACGTCGTGGCCCAGGTGCCGGACGAGCCCTTGCCCCGCAACATGCTGACGCTCGTCGTGCTCAGCGGCGACGAGGAGATCGGCCACAAGGCCAAGCCGGCCACTTGGCGGCCGGGTCACGGTCAAGGGCGTGCGCCTGGTGGCGAACAGTGTCAACGAGCTGACCGTGGCCCTGAAGACCGACGCCGGCGTGCTGGGTCCGAGCTCGGACCCGGTGATGCTGACGCACGACGAGGATGCCCCCGGCCTGACGATCGTCTCACCGGAGGACGAGTACACGACACTCGAGAAGACGATCGAGGTCACGGTGGCCTCGGAAGCCGGCGCGGAGGTGCGCATCTCCAACAAGAAGGCTGACTTCGGGCCTGCGAAGTTCAACCTGGGGCCAGCCGGCGAAGGGTCCAAGACCGTGCGCCTCGACTACGGCAGGAACGTCATCGTGGTGGAGTCCGAGGACCAGGCCGGCAACAGCGTTGCGCCGAAGAAGGTGCGCGTCATCCGGACTGACCTGCGACCGCAGATCGTGCTCACGAAGGCGCCCAAGAGCCTGCGCAAGTCAGCCCTGCCGAAGGAGATCACCCTGAAGGTCGTGGTGACCGACCTGAAGGGCAAGCCGATGGCCGATGCCACCGTCGACTTCACCCTGGGCGCGGCGGGCTACCCGGGCGACACCGGCTCCAAGACCACCGACGCCGAGGGTCGGGCCAGCTGGACCACGGAGGTGCCCTGGAGCGACTCGCTCAGGCCGACCATCCCCGTCACGGTGACGGCGACATCGGCGAGTGGCGATCCCGTCAAGGAGGATTGGAACATCGTCCTCAAGTAGTCGCCTCGTCAGTCGCCGCGCTGCGCGCGCGGCGCTCGAGCTCGGACGTCAGGCGCCCGGACGGCGGGACGTGCGGCGCGTCTACCAGTCCTCCGGCGACCGGCGGTCGTGGCGACGCGGGCGCGGGATCGCCGAGCGGACGGGCCAGCCCCGACGGCGATGCCGTCGCCGGCTTCGCCGCCAGCTCTGCCGCATCGAACAGGCCCGGCGCGGGCGTCGTGGAAGGGGCGTCCTCCCAGCAGGAGCGCACCTCCTCGCCGCTGAGCGGCGAACGGGCAGCATCGTCGGCGCAGTAACCGAGGTCGCTGGCGATGGAGCGCCGGAAGCGGTGGCAGCTGGCGCATGACACGGCAGATCGGGCGCAGGCCCGGCAGCGCACGGCCTCCGGTTGCAGCGTGCGGCAGTGCGGACAGCGCCATGATGGTGCGGCCGCCACGAGGATCGGGGTGGTCGAAGATGGACACTCAGGAGGCCACCGTTCGCTGCGTCATCCGGGCGGGCAGGGTCCCAGGGGATCACCCAGCACCAGGTCGACCTTGGAGCCGACGGGCACCGACTCGCCGGGCTCGGGCAGCTGGTCATGCACTTCCCAGTCATCTCCCGGTGGAGGCTCCTGGGGATAGATGGCGCCCACCAGCAGGCCGGCGTCGGCCAGCTGGGTACGCGCCTCGGCCAGCTTGAGGCACTCGAAATCGCCGACCAGCACCAGCTCGGATGACGGGAAGGGCGTAGGCGTGGCGGACGAGCCGGGGGTGCGAGGCGGCGTCGGCGTCGGTGTCGCTGCCGGCGATGAGGTGATGGTCGGCCGGCGGGTCGGCTCGCTGGCGGGACCGGTCGAGACGGTCAGGTCGATCGAGCTGCCCCGGGGTGCAGACGAGCCGGCGCGTGGCTCGGTGAAGACGACGTAGCCCTCTGGCAGCGGGTCGGTGACGGCGAAGCGGGTGCCGGCGACGAGTCCGGCGTCCTCGAGCAACCCGACGGCCTTCTCCTCCCGGATCCGGGCCACGTCCGGCACCACCACCGTCTCCACCTGCGTCGCCACGGTGACCTGGACGGTCGTGCCGGTGGTCACCTCGGTCTCGGGCTCCGGCAGCTGGTCCACGACGCTGCCGACTTCGTGCTCGTCGGTCTCGAGGTAGTCGATCTCCAGCACCAGGCCGTGGCGCTGGGCCAGGCTGAGGGCACTCGCCTCGCTCTGGCCCACGAAGTCCGGGGTGCTCACCGACGCGGACGGGGGCGTGGGCGACGGGCTCGGCGTCGCTGCTTCATCGCCGATGCCGCTGAAGAGCAGGAACAGCAGGATGCCGCTGGCGATGATGACCAGCAGGCCCAGGCCGGCCGCCATCCACGTCCACGGACCCGAGCCGCCTCGCTCGTGGTCGCCGACGGCCGCTCCGGCAGGAGCGTAGCCCGTCTGCGTCACCGCCCGCCCGGCGGCCGGCGGCACCGTTGGCACGGCGGCCGCGGCACCAGCGGCGGCGAAGGCAGCAGCGCCGGACGGATCGGTGCGGAAGCGCGCCAGCGCCGTGGACAGCTCCAGCGCCGTCGGTCGGGCGCCAGGATCGACGGCCAGGCACCAGCGCACGATGGCATCGAGCGCCGGCGGCACCTCCGCCCGCACGGCCATCGGCGAAGGAACGCTGCCGGACAGCCGTGCCACCGCGACAGCCGCGGGTGAGTCGCCCGAGAAGGCACGCTGGCCGGTGAGCATCTCGTACATCACCAGGCCCAGCGAGTAGATGTCCGAGGCGGCGGTGGCGCTATCGCCACGCGCCTGCTCCGGGCTGAAGTAGAGGACGCTGCCGAGCGTCACCCCCGTCGCGGTGACCACCGCGCGGGCCGCCGCCTGGGCGATGCCGAAGTCGGCCACCTGCACCCGGCCGTCGGGCGAGAGCAGGATGTTGCTGGGCTTGATGTCGCGATGCACCAGCCCGCGCGCGTGAGCGGCAGCGAGAGCGTCGGCGATCTGCTGGCCGGTATTGGCCACCGCGGTGGGGGGCAGGCTGCCGTGCTTGCCCAGGGCTGACGAGAGATCGCCGCCGGAGACCTGCTCCATCACGATGTAGGGCCCGGCCGGGTCCGTCCCGTAGTCGTAGACGCCCACGATGTTGGGATGGCTCAGCGACGCGGCAGCCTGGGCCTCGTGCTTGAAGCGCTCGACGAACTGGGCGTCGGCACCGAACTCGGGACGCAGCACCTTGACCGCGACGACGCGGCCAAGCTTGTCGTCGGTGGCACTGAAGATGGTGGCCATGCCACCCTGGCCGAGGACCTGCTCCAGCCGGTACCGACCACCGAGCAGCGCGCCGAGCTCAGCCACGCCCGGCGGCCTCGTGGTGGACCGACTGACCGATGCCCTCGGCCCCGGTCACTGCAGGTCGATCCCCGCCAGATAGTCGCGGAACTCGCCGCCGATGTCATCGCGGTCGAGCGCCAGCTGTACCGAGGCCTTGAGCCAGCCCATGGTCGTCCCCGCGTCGTGGCGAGTGCCCTCGAAGGCGTAGGCGAAGACCTCCTGCTCCTTCATCAGGTCCTCGATGGCGTCGGTCAGCTGGATCTCGCCGCCAGCCCCTGCCTGCGTCTGCTCCAGCTTCTCGAAGATCTTGGGCGTCAGCACGTAGCGACCGATGATGGCCTTGTTGCTGGGAGCGTCCTCGGCAGCCGGCTTCTCCACCAGTGCACGGATGCGGTTGAGGCGGACATCGGGGTCGGTCCACTCGGGATCGACGTCGACGATGCCGTAGCGGCTGGTCTCCTCCTGCGGCACGGGCATCACCGCCAGCGTCGAGCCACCGGTGTGCTGGTAGGCCTCCACGAGCTGGCCGATGCAGGAGCGCTCGGACTGCACCACGTCGTCCGAGAGGATGACGGCGAAGGGCTCATGGCCCACCAGCTCCTTGGCCATCAGCACCGCGTGCCCCAGGCCAAGCTGCTCCTTCTGGCGCACATAGCTGATCTGCGCCATGTCGCCGATCTGGCGCACGCGACGCAGCATCTCGATGTCGCCCTTGGCCTCCAGCATGGACTCCAGCTCGAAGCTGTGGTCGAAGTGGTCCTCGATGGCCCGCTTCTGGCTGCTGGTGACGATGATGACCTGCTCGATCCCGGCGGCCACGGCCTCCTCGACCGCGTACTGGATGACCGGCTTGTCCACCAGCGGCAGCATCTCCTTGGGCTGTGCCTTGGTGGCGGGCAGGAAGCGGGTCCCCCAGCCCGCGGCCGGGAACACTGCTTTGCGAACGCGCATCGATCCTCCACTGCGGGTGCCGGGACAGGGCTCGGACTTGGTGGTCGGCGCGGGTGTCTCCGACGCGAGTCACCCGAGTGTACCGCGGAGGCGCCGGTCGGCTCCGGGCTCACGGTCACGCTGCAGGCAGTCCACTCGGCCGGGCTGTCGCTGACCCCGTGAGCTACTCGGCCGCAGGCTCGTCCGGGACGTGGCCCTGGCGGCTGGGTGTCAGCTGGACCAACACGGCGCCCGTCAGCACCAGCAGGCCACCCGCCAGCTGGACAGGCGCCGGCTGCTCGGCCAGCAGGAGTGCGGCCAGCAGCGCACCGGTGACGGGCTCGAGCAGCATCAGCACGGCACCCCTCGTCGGGCCGACCCGTCGGTACCCGGCCACGAGCCCGGCCGTGGGCAGGGCCGCGCTGAAGACCCCGGCCAGGACGATGAGGACCCAGGCGTCCACCCCTGCCAGCGGGTCCAGCAGCCGGTCGCCGTCGCCGATGAGCAGCACCAGCGGCAGGAGCAGGACGACGTAGGCCAGCAGCGAGAAGCCGCGCAGCAGTGTCGCCGCCTGGAAGGAGGGTACGGAGGAGAAGCCGCGCGAGGCCACCAGGGCATAGCCGGTCTGACAGGCAGCCGCGGCGAGCGCGAAGAGGACGCCGAGCAGATCGACGCCGTTGCTGTCCGCGGCAGCCGGCCCGAGCACCACGAGCACCATGCCCACGGAGGCCAGCAGGATGGCGCCGCTCCGTCGCAGACCCAGCGGCTCGCCGTAGATGCGCACCGCCGCGATGGCCACGATGATGGGGTAGGTGTAGAAGACGATCAGCGTCAGTGCGATCGTCGTGCGCTCGAAGCCGAGGAACAGGCCGAGCGTCGTGCCGGCGACGAACAGTCCCATCGCCAGCAGCTGCAGCCACTCCATGAGGCTGAGCTCGCGCAGCGGTACGCGCGGCAGTCGCCCCATGGCGACGCCGATGGCAAGCAGCGCTGCCAGCGCCGCGACCGAGCCGGCCGATCGCCAGAAGGCGAACGTGGTGCCGGTGAAGCCGATGTCACCGGCGGCGCGTGCGAGTGGCCCACCCAGCCCGAAGCCGATGGCGGAGACGGCCACGAGCGCGACCCCGGCGGTGTCGAGGTGCTGCCTCACGGCAGCACCACCGTCGCCCGTCGAACGTCGTCGCCGTACCGGTCGCATCGAGGCAGGACCAGCGCCGCGCCGGTCAGGCCATGCCGGCTCAGTGCTCGGTCGCTTCGCGCGGTTCGCCACGGGCGCCACGCAGCACGATCGACGTGAACGGGACGCGGATGACGCTGAACGTCTCGGTCGAGACCAGGAAGCCGGCCAGCAGCAGGAGCACGCCGATGAGCTTGCCCAGCTGGAACCACTCGGTGGAGCCGAAGCGATTGAGGCTGTCGGTCAAGGCGGGCACGAAGGCGCCCAGCGCGATCAGCAGCGTGGCCGGCACACGACTGTTGATCTTGCCCGTGAAGAGAGCCTTGAGAGCGCCCGGCAGCGAGGCCACGAAGTTGACGAGGATGGCGACGGGCGCGATGAAGAGGTTGAACAGGAAGCTGTCACCGGGCTGCGCCGGGTCCAGCGAGTAGTCGAGGATGCGCCGCTTGGGCATGAACACGTAGGCCGAGAAGAGCGCGCCGAGGATGAGCGCGAAGGCGCCGGTCACGTTCATGAACGGCGTCAGCAGGCGCAGCTCGGGCGGCAGGATGGCCGCCGTCGGGATCCCTGTCTCGGGATCGAGCGCGTAGCCCGGCTCGGGCAGCGTGGCCGTGAGCATCAGCAGCAGCGAGAGGAGCGAGGCACCGCCCACCGCCAGCAGCGCCATCCACGGCCAGCGCCAGTTCTGGAAGTACGTCTCCACCGACACCGCTAGCGCCAGCACCGCCGCGACCAGGAAGTACAGCATCGCCGTGGTGCTGACGTCGGCATAGATCTCGGGGTCGCGGCGCGCGGTGAGGAAGGTGAACAGGCCGGCGAGGAAGAGACACAGCGCGAAGGAGAAGCCGAAGCGCGTCCGTCCCAGCAGGAAGGCATTGCCAAGGCCCAGCCAGCCGGCCGTCCAGACGGCGCCGGTGAGGTACCAGAGGCGATAGAGGGGCTCGTTCCAGCCAGCCGCGGCGGCGATGGCCTCGCACAGGACGGCGACCGAGAAGAAGAGCATGCCCAGGGCCCAGATGGCCTGGTAGCCACGGCGGCGGGTGCGCCACTGGTCGATCAGCGCGAAGAAGAAGACGCCCGACAGGACAGCGGTGATCGCGGGGAGGAAGACGTTGGCGTCCATGAGCGTCAGCGAGGCGGCCGTCAGGCCGGTTCGAACTCGTGATCCTCGCGATGGTTGCCGTCACACAGGCCCCAGGCCGGAGGATCGACGGGCAGCGGCGTCGGGCGCATCAGCTCACGCACCTGTGACAGCCGGCAGACGTAGTGGCCACGGCGGTGTGCCCACGACCGGAAGCACTCCGGCGTGCTGTGGAACTCGTGCGGTCCCGGATTGAGCGGCGCGACCTGCGCCCAGCTGGGCGCAGCCTCCCGCGCGACGTTGTCGAGCAGAGAGACGCGGAAGGGAGTGCCCGCCATGGGATCACCGCAGCCGGTGCAACGCTTGGCGTCGTTCTCGCGAAAGACGGTGGGGATCCGGATGCCCATGATCCGATCACCACGGAATCGAGTCGTGGTCACGTGCCGATCGTAGCAGAGGGGTCAGCCGATCGACGCTGATGGCCGCGGCATCCCACCTGGCGTCGTGATGTGCCCGGCTGCGGCCGCAGGTTCCGACGTCGACCACGGACGCGTCTTCACATCCGTGGCCGCTTGTCCTATAATCTCGGTCAATCAGATAGGGATAGTGGAGAACAGCAGCGTGGACGCCCTCTCGGTCCTGCTCCTAGTGGGGCTCATCGGCATCGTGGCCCAGCTCGTCGACGGCTCGTTGGGAATGGGCTACGGGGTCACCTCGGCGACGCTGCTTGCGACCGTGGGCTACTCGCCAGCGGTGGCGTCGGCCACCATCCACGTGGCCAAGATCGGGACCGGCATGGCGTCAGGCGCAGCGCACTGGCGCTTCGGCAACGTCCACTGGCGGGCGGTAGCCATGCTGGCGGTCCCCGGTGCCATCGGAGCCTTCGTGGGGGCCTTCGCCATCAGCTACATCGCGGCCGAGGTGACCCGGCCCTGGGTCTCGCTGGTGCTGGCCTCGCTCGGTGTCCTGGTCATCGTCCGCACGGTGCTGCGGCGGTCGCCCGCCATCCGCGTCTACCTGCCGCGCTGGCGCACGCTGGGTCCCCTTGGCCTCGTCGGTGGCTTCGTCGACTCGGTCGGCGGTGGCGGCTGGGGTCCGGTCACCACGTCCTCCCTGATGGCCGCCAACCGCATGGCCCCCAACCAGGTCATCGGCACCGTCAGCACCGCCGAGATCGTGGTGGCCATCAGTGCCAGCGTCGGTTTCCTGTTGGCCCTGGGCAGCCAGGGCATCGCCTGGGGCGCCATGGCCGCGCTGCTGCTGGGCGGATTGGTGGCGGCGCCGTTGGCGGCCTGGGCGGTGAGCCGTCTCGACCACCGCGTCCTCGGTGGCCTGGTGGGCGGGATGATCCTCTTCTACAACGCCGAGGGCGTCCTCACCCTGGTGGGTCTCAGCGACGATGCGGTGCTGGTCGCGCGTGTGCTGATCGTGCTCGGAACGGGTGCCCTGACGCTGGCCGCCTGGCGGGGACGCGACGCCCAGCTCGACGAGCCCGACGAGCCCGACGAGCCCGCAGACCCCGATGAGACCATCGGGTCCGCCGAGCCCGGGCTGAAGCCCGCGACCGCCTGAGACGGGTGGGGCTTGCGTCGCACCGTATCGTTCGCGCCATGAGTGAACACACGATGCCCCTGGGAGCCTTCTCCGTCAGCCTGGCCGTCAAGGACCTGGCCGTCTCGCGCGCCTTCTACGAGCGGCTGGGGTTCCGGGCCGTGTTCGGAGAGCCCGAGCAGGGCTGGCAGATCATGCGTAGCGGCACGACCACCATCGGCCTCTTCGCCGGCATGTTCGAGCGCAACATCCTCACCTTCAACCCCGGCTGGGACGGCGACAATCAGCCGCTCGACGAGTACACCGATGTGCGGGAGCTGCAGCGCCGCCTGGAGGACGCGGGCCTGACGCTCGAATCGCGGGCCGAGGAGGGCACGACCGGGCCGGGCTCGTGCATGTTGCTCGACCCTGATGGCAACCCCATCCTGATCGACCAGCACGTCTGAGCCACTGCCGGAGCCCTGTCGCGGCAGGTCTCCGGCAGTGGGACGGTCGGTCCTGCCGACCGGGACCATCCTGCCCTTGGCGAACGCGGCCACGGGGGTGAGCGTATGGCGCGGCACCCCGCCACCGCACAGGGACGACCAGCCAGGCCGCGCCCGCCGGGACGGGTCCTCGCGGGGGGAACGCGATGCTGGGTCGGATCCGGGTCGTCACTGCCGCAGCGGTGGCACTGCTGATGCTGACAACGGTGGCCGCGCGGCCGGTAGCCGCACAGGCAGGAGTCGAGGCCACGATATCGGCGTCGTCGCCTCACGAGTGGTGCCTCGCCGGGGGCATCGAGCTGGCCAACTGCCGCCTGGCCCAGAACGGTTCGGTCAAGGTCTTCTGGAACGACCCCGCGCTCATCGATGCCCGAACCGCCGATGCGCTCATCGACTCCACCATCGAGGCCATGGGCCGCTACCAGACACTTGGCTTCGACGCGGCCGATATCAGCGGCCTGAACAGGGTGGACATCGCCGTCCTGCCCGGCGACGACTCGCCGCTCTACAGCTGGAAGCTGGGCTCGATCAGCCTCGGAGCCGTGTCCGCCAGGGCGCTCGCGGCGACCGGTGCCGAGCACGCCCGCCTGGAGCTGTGGCACGAGTTGTTCCACTGGATCCAGGACGAGAGCTACGTCATGGGCTGGGCCCGGCTCAATGGCGACCTCGCCTGGTGGCAGGAGACGACCGCCGAGATCGGGACCTTCCTCATCGACCCCGGCGCCGCAGCGCACAACGCGAACCTGTACGGGCGTTCCAGCCTGTCGGACATGTCCACCCTCGTCTTCCAGCTCTCGCCGCTGCAGTGGCTGGCCAACGAGCAGTATCTGCACGCCCAGCGCATCTGGGCCTCGATGTGCCCCGCGGGGTGTGCGCTATCGCAGCAGTCGTTCACGGCCGCCGTCAACGCGGGGACGTACCCGCTCAGCGATGAGACCACCCGGCAGGCGTTCTCGAACGGCATCGATGGCTACGCGCGCTACCTGCTGACGGGCGAGTCGAAGGCTATGCCGCTGGTTGAACCCTTCGCGTCGGGCAACGCCATCGGCGACTACCTCGCCATCGTGCAGGACCGCGGAGGTGCCCCCTGGCGGGTCGAGTCGAACGGCGGCAAGCCGCAGATCGACAAGGCGGCCGGCAGCGTGACCGCCGAGCTGCAGCCCGACAGCGTCTACCCGCTCCTCGTCGCCAGCGGTGCGGCCGCGGAGGCTGTCACCGGCATCGCCTACCCCCTGGGGCAGCCGGCGATGCTGGTCATCGAGCCGGGAACCGAGGTGTTCTACCGCCTCGACAGCGGGAAGGTGCAGCAGCACAAGGGTGCCGACGAGCTGCGGCTGGGTCCCATCCACGGAGCCATGGGCATCGGCAAGGTGCGAGTGGTCGCCATCGCCCGCTCCGGCCCGGCCACGCTAAAGGCACGCTTGGAGCCGATCGACCTGTCCGGTGACTGGGTATTCGACCTGGGCAAGAAGGTGCGCGTGGTCTCCAGCACGTGTCCCGTCGACAAGCAGGCGACCAGGGGCGGCTCCAAGGACGACCTGCTGAGGCTGTTCACCAGCTTCGCCGCCGCACCGGGGACATACCACCCGGTGGCTGAGGACGAGCCCGGAGAGCTCCGCTACACGCTCGACGCAGGCAGGGAGTTCCGCCCCTCCGCGGGCGACCCACCGATGACGTACAGCTCGGAGATCCGCGTCGGCGAGCAAGAGGTGACCGTCGAGCTCGCCTTCGACACCGGCCGGCCGACGGGTGCCCTGCCCATCGCCCTGCTGGCAGCCATCCTGCCGTTCGGCCTGCTTGGCTACACGCGTCGGCGCCCGCTGGTGCCCATCGCGTTGCTGGTCATCGGCGGCCTGCTCTCAGGCTGCGCTGGCATCGACCTGGACGGCTCGATGACCGCGACCATGCGCTTCGGCAGCCTGGAATGGGCCGGCCCCAAGGCCAAGCCGAAGGCGCCGCAGTGGAGCCTGGGCAAGGGTACGGGCACGCTCGTGCTCGACGTCGAGGTCACCGTGGGTCAAGGCAAGCAGAAGGACAAGCAGCGCTGCGTGGTCGAGGTCGCCTTCTCTCCCCGCGGCTCGCTCTATCGGGACGGCGTGGTCAAGCCTCCCAAGCTCTGACCAGGCGGCACCCCGGCGTCGCCGCCAACCCTAGGCCCGTTCGCGATCGGCGACCCCCAGGGTGAAGCCACCGTCGACGTCGATGACCGCGCCAGTAACGAAGCGGTTGTCCTCCGCGGCCAGCCACGCGATGGCAGCGGCGATGTCCTGGCCGTGGCCGATGCGGTCGACCGCCTGGCGCCAGGTCACGCCCCCGTCGGCGAAGCGGGCACGCTCCTCCTGCTCGCTCGAGCCGCGCAGCTCCGAGGGGATGATGCCGGGCCTGATGACGTTCACGCGGATGCCGTCACGACCGAGGTCCACCGCCAGCGCTCGCGTCATCGCCTCGACGGCACCTTTGGAGGCGACGTAGCCGAAGCGATCGCGCGGTGGTCGGGCGACGACGGTCGAGCCGATGTTGACGACCGACCCTCGGCTGGCACGGAGGGCGGGGAGAGCCGCTCGAACGCACAGGAAGATACTCGACACGTTGGTGCGGAACATGGCCTCCAGGTCTTGCAGCGCGAGCTGCTCGATGGCGCCCTGGACCTCGCCCCCGGCGTTGTTGACGAGCACGTCGATGCCACCGAAGGCGTCCAGCGCGGCCGAGACGAGATCCTCGCAGCCCCTCGCGGCCGTCACGTCGGCACGCACGGGGACGACCCGCCCGGGCGCTTCGGCCAGCTCGGCGGTCAGCTGCTGGAGGCGGTCGAGGCGACGTGCGGCGGCCACGACGGACGCGCCCTCGGCGGCGAGCCGCCGCACGGTATGCGCGCCCAGGCCGCTCGAGGCTCCGGTAACGACGATGCGACGTCCCGTGAGGGTCACTCGGGTGCTCTCCCCTGTCTGCTGCTCGCTCGAGCATATCCCAGGGGGCAGACAGCGCCCGTCACCGAAGGAAGCGGTCGGCTGAGAACCCGGCCAGCGCCGGGCTGGTCTCGCCCAGCAGGATCAGCCGGGAGATGGCGACGCCACTGCTCGGTGCCAGCGTGACGCCGAGCATCGCGTGCGCCGTCGAGACGTAGACGTTCCGCAAGCTCCCGAGGCGGCCGATGATGGGCAGCCCGTCCGGGCTCATGGGACGCACGCCAGCACCCGCTCGTGGCTCGCCCGTCGCGCTCCAGTCCCGGAAGAACGATCGCGGAGCTTCCGCGATGGCAGCGACCCGGACCGGGTCAACGCGTTCGTCGAGGCCCCCGAACTCCATGGTCCCGGCCAGACGGAGGCCATCGTCGAGCGGCGTGACCGCGACCCTGGCGTCACTGAGGTAGACCGGGCCCCGCAGGCCGAGGGACGGCAGGTCCAGGCTGTAGCCCTTGCCGGGGCGAATGGGAAGCGCGACACCGAACATCCGGGACAGCGCCCCCGACCAGGCACCGGCTGCCAGGAGGTACGCATCGGCCTCGAAGCGCCGCGCGCCGCTGAAGGCGGCGAGGACCCTGCTGCGGTCCGGCTCGACGCGGTCGATGGGCGATCCCTCCACGATCTCCACGCCGAGCTCGAGACAGCGCCGATGCAAACCCCTGACAAGGGCCGCAGGGTCGACGTGTCGCTCGGAGGGGAAGTGGATGCCGCCGACGACGTCATCAGAGAGCCTCGGTTCCTGCTCCCGCACCGCGTCGCCGAGGAGCACGCGCGGCTCCAGCCCGAATGGCTCCAGGATATCGAGGTGCTCGCGATGAGCGGCCATCCTCTTCGCGGACAGGAAGGCTGCCAGGAGCCCGTCGGAGTGCATCTCGAAGTCCACCCCATCGCGTCGGTAGCCGTCGAACAGGTCCATCGTCCCCTGGCTGAGCCGGAGCAGGCTCTCAGTGCCGGCGCGGTAGTCCCGGGCGTTGCAGTGTCGCCACATGCGGAGCATGAACGAGATGAACGCAGGCTCGAGCGATGGCCGGATGTAGAGCGGGCTGTCGGGCCGCAGCATCCACCGGAGGGCCTGTCCGACCATCCCCGGGGCGGGCACCGGCGCAGCTTCTGCCGGGCACACCCAGCCGGCGTTGACCTCTGAGGCACCGCGCCCGGTGGCGCGCGCATCGACGAGGGTGACCGCGGCACCGTCCCGGGCCAGCTGGTAGGCACTGGCGAGCCCGATGACACCTCCGCCGATGATGGTTACGCGCATCTGCTCCTCTCGATCACGAGTGACTATCGTGGCACGAGCGGGCCCTCGCGGGGTCCTGGGAAACCGACGACGCAGCGATGACTCGCTGGCTTGGTACGCGGACGGCGTGACACAGGCGGTCGCGGCCGGCTGGAGATGCGATCCGGAGCGAAGCTGCTGGCTGAACGAGCGACGATGAATCTGTAGCACATCTGTGCTACTCGAGGTCCATGCCCAAGCCCATCACCTTGCGCCGGGTCGGTGGGTCGGTCGGTACGACGCTCCCAAAGGAGATGGTTGACCGACTGGACCTAGCCGCCGGCGACCGAGTCCTAGCCAACGAGACCGAGCGCGGCATCCTGCTGTCGCCGTACACCGCAGAGCTGGAGATCGAGCTGGCTGCTACGCGGCGCGCCGCGAAGCGCTACCGCGCTGCGCTGCACGAACTGGCCAAGTGAGCTCCCGCGAGCCCCGATGGCTCGGGCGGCTCGCGGTCGACGAGGCTCACTTCCAGCAGGTTCGTGCTCATGGCGGAAGGCACGGCACCCGTGACGACAACGCCCTCGCGGCTGCCCTGGCTCGGCCCCGACATCGCTGGTCATGCTCGCCCGAGGCCGGCCTTGCGGACCTGGGCGCTGCGTACGCGTTCGGCCTGCTGAAGGATCACCCGTACATCGATGGCAACAAGCGCACCGCCCTTGTCGTCCTGGTCGCGTTCCTGGACCTCAACGGCGTGGAACTCACCGCCACCAACGGGGAAGCCGTGTGGGCGATGCTCGCGGTCGCGGCTGTCGAGATGACCGAGGCGGAACTGGCCGACTGGATAGAGGCGCATTCGCGAGCCAGCTGATCGCGAGGACCGCAGTGCCGGAGGTCGTCGCCCGCGAGTGTGAAGAATCATCTCCGTGCCGCCGGTACCCGCGCTCCAGAGGCTGTCGTCATCGGCACGCACGTGGGGTGCCCCTCCAGGTCCCGTCTGGCCGACGATCTCCAAGTCACCCCAGTCGACGCGACCGTCGTCAGCTGCGTGCCAGCACGCACAGTCCCAGCCGAGCGTGCCTGGGCCCGTCACGCGTAGTCGTCCACGTCGCTGCTGCACGCAGCTCTCAGGTCGCTGGTCCTGCGTCGAGGCCCTTGACCCGGGCGATGAACTCGGCCAGCGCAGCTCGTGGGTCGTCGGCCTCGATCAGTGGCGTACCCTGGACGATCTCCGAGGCTCCCGCTGCGACGGCCGCTACGGCCTCGTCCACGTCGTACGTCGCGTATGCCACCGGGATGGAGAGGGAACCCGCGACCCGTCGCAGGTCGTTCAGCTGGGAGTAGCGCGGATCGTGACGGCGCTGGTCGACGCCGACATGCACCATGACGGCCCCGGCACCCGCGCGCTCGGCCATGCGTGCCATGGCAACAGGGTCGCTCACGTTGAAGAGGTCGACGCAGACCCGGATGCCGAGGTCGTTGCCGCGTGTGACCGCCTCCTCGATAGTGACCCAGGGGACGAGCGCCGCGACGGTCACGCCGTGCGCTCCCATGTCGGCCGCCGCCTCGACGAAGCCCGCTGCGGCCGCCATGATCATCAGGTCGAGTTCGAAGCGGATGCCCGGGAAGCGAGCGATGATGGTGGCGGCGCCCTGCAGACCCAGAAACTCGATGAGCGGCTTGCCGATCTCGAGCTGATCAGCGCCAGCGTCCAACGCCGCGGTGGCCAGGCGGGTCGCCTCCTCGACCGAGGTGACGTCCAGTGCGACCTGGACACGTGGCTGTGACCTCGCGGCGGGGAGAGGGCTGGCTGCACCTGGGTCGGGTTGTCCGCTCGTCATCGTCTCGTCCCCCATCTTCGTGACCCCGGAGACAACGGTCTTGGGCCGGTCTCTCGATCCTAGCGCGCAGCTGCGGTGCCCGAACCAGCGTCATGGCCACCAGCGGGGACTTCCACTTGGCCATTGACACCATGTGCGCCCAACCTCAGCCGGGTGACCGCTCCGCACAAGTGTCGAACGGCCCGGCCTTCGTCGCTCCTTCACCATCCGGTGATGGTGTGATGGGATCGCTTCGAGCGGCTCCGCGTGGCTATCGGGCGGCTGCTGGTGCACGTCCCTGACGAGCGGCCGCGGTGGTGCCGATGGCGCCGAGCAGCGCGATGGCGGCGCCTGCCACGAATGCAGCCGGGATGCCGGCAGCGGCCGCAACCAGGCCGAGCATAAGGGGGCCGCCACCGAGGGCCAGGTCGAGGAAGAGGCTGGCCGTGCCCATCGCCGCACCCCGCTCTGAAACGCTGACCCTTGCGAAGAGGTAGCCGAAGATCGCGGGCGTCAGGAAGGCCACGCCCGCGGCCATGACGATCGCGCCAGCGAAGAGTGCCACGGGATCGGCCACGGCGCCAGCGATCAGCAGCCCGATACCGGTGAGTGCCAACGCCGACGCGGCGAGCTGGAGCTGCGGCACGCGATCGGGGAGCTTGGCGAAGACGACCCGGAGGAGCACCACGGTCAGGCCGTAGGCTAGGAACACGTAGCGGGCGCCGTCCATGCCGATGTCCTGTGCGTGCAGCGCGACGAAAGCGAAGAACCCGGCCATCGCCGCGACGCCCGTGAACAGTGCAGTCCCGGGCCGATGGCACCGTGGTGGAAGAGCGAGGGGCGCGCCGCCACTCCTCCATCCGGTCCTCGTTCGGACGGGCTCCACGTCTCGGGCAGCCGCCACACGATGCTCGCAGCGACCAGACCGAGAGCGGCCGCACCGAACCAGGCGAAGTCGAACCCGCCCGCATCGATGAGCGTCTCGCCGAGGAGGGGTCCAAAGGCGATGCCGAGGTACAGCGCGAGCGAGTTGTAGCTGACCGCCTCTCCGGCGCGTCCGGGCGGCGCGAGGTCGGCGAGCGCGGCCACGCCGGCGACGAAGAAGAACGCCTCCGCGGCTCCGAGCAGGAGACGCAGGCCTGTCAGGACCAGGAGATCGGTCGCCGCCACGTGCGCGAGCGAGACGATCGCGAACATGAGCGCACCGCCGATCAGGAGCGGTCGGCGCCCGCGTCGGTCGGAGAGGCGGCCGGCCCACGGCCGCAGGACCAGGGCGGTGACGCTGAAGGCACCGACGACCAGTCCCACGCCGGCCTCGCCGGCACCCAGCGGGCCGGCAGCGAACAAGGGTGTCGCCGGTATCATCATCCCGACGGCCGCGAAGTACGCGAACTCCGACGCAGTCAGGGTGATGAACGCCGGTGTCCAGAGCCTTCGGGAGGCATCAGGAACGCCCCCCGAGCCAGTGGTCACGCGCGAATTATCCATCCGGCGTCAAGGAGCGGAGGCTGAAGCCCTCAGTCCAGTCCCTCGTCGGTGAACGCGCGCGCGGCACAGCCCACCAGCACGGCGGGGAGATCGCAGGCGCTCAGCCTGACCCTTCAACGTCCGCCATGTCCACGACGCCGTCAACGTCCACGAGGAACCCGTCCGCGATGGGAACGAAGCTGCTGCGGAGGCCTCCGTCGTCGATGGAGCCAAGCACGCGGATCGTCCCGCCAGGTTCGCTGTCCCAGTGAGCTTCCACTTCGATCTGATAGACGACACCGCTGGGTCCTTCGCGCGAGTAGGCCTCGACCCGCCCGATGAGGTCCGCAAGGTCCGCACGCGAGCGCCTCGCGTAGTCGTTCAGCGCGCGACGGAGCTGTCGTGCCGCTTCTTGTCGATCCATGCGTCTTGGGTCACACCCCCGCGCGGTGCAATCGTTCCCGCGCAGAGCTGCTCAGGGCCCGTCAGGAAGCGCGTTACCGGCGCGGTGGTTTCGTGCCCTGGACGGGGCCCTTCGGTGTCACCGTGTGGGCCTGGGCGTGCAACCCGAACCGGATAGCCTGATCCGGCCACTCCGGATCAGCGGGTGTCCAGCGGTGCACGCTGGAGCCATGGTCATCGATATGGTCGATCGAGCCATCGGCTCCGAGGACCAGCCTGCCGCCGTCCGCAAGCTCCAATGCATGTGGCTTGAAGCGGCGGCCTCGGGTGGCGGTATTCGGCGAGGACTCGCGGCCCTTGGGCTCCTGACTCATCGGGACCTTCCGTCCGGCGCAGAGGGTGAGGACACATCGAAGCACGAAACCGTGGCCGAGCTGGCGGAGGTCGAGCCGCCGGCCGTGCGGAGATCGGACATCGTCGTCCTTCCTTTCTCTGTTCTCTGGCCGCGGCGGAGGTGGTGCACCTCAGGGCGGCACGTCAGACCCCCCTCAGGCCTTCTCCAGCACCCGCGAGGCAGTGGCAGCCGGTGAACGGCGAGTCAATGGGCGTGCGCGAACGCACAAACGGCCGCCACGCTAGTGGGACCGCGGAACTCCTCTAGCGCTTCTTCTTGTCCCCTGGCTTCGGTCCGCCTTTGGGCTTCTTGCCGCCGCTCTTGCTGCCTGGTCCCTTGTCACCCACGTGGCACCTCTCGTCATCGGTCGATCGACCAGCCCATTCTGACCCTCCGACGCCACCGCGGCCAGCCCCAGGATTCGTCCCCGACATCGGTGCAGGTCGCGTCCATCGTGGGCGGCACACGTCGCGCAGCCGAGGCGGCGTGGGTGGGGTCACTCGGCGGGAGAGAGCGGCAGTGTCGTCCCCCACGGTGGCGGCGGACCCTGATAGAGGATGCCGTACTCCTCGCCGGATGGGTCCATCAGGTCGGGCATGTGGTACCAGTACGTCCAGCCTTCGTACGCCCCGGTGCCCTCCGCGACCCCCCAGCCGGGCAGCTTGGTCCGGGATGGATCCTCCACCCAGCCGAAGGTACCGACCCAGGTGCCATCGGGTCCGGTGCTCTCGTACGTACCCCAGCCCAGGCAGACGTGGCCCGCGTCCTCCTTTCGGCAGAACTGCTGGGTGTCGTAGACACCGGTGCCGCTGAGCCGTGGGTCGCTGCTCGTGAGCGTGCATTCGTTACGGAAGAGATGGAGTTCGACGGCATCGTCCTGCTGCACGGTGCGCCCGGGGGGTTCAAGGCACACGGCGCTGCCGGTGACGTACGTATCATCAGGGGCATCCTGGGCAGCGACCATGCTGCCCGCTCCACCGAGCAACACCAGTGCCATCACCCCGACCAGAGACAGCCGCAACGTACGCATCAGCTCCCCCCTTCCATGTGCGGGCCGGGTTCGCCAGTGGCTCGGTCCGGTCCAGGGCGGCCAGGCCGACGGGCCGGGCGTCGCAGCCTCCCGCTACATGGATGAGTCAGGGATGGGCTAGCCCGGTTCCATCTTCGTCGGTCGCCAGGCTGGCACCTGGACCGGACCGACCGACGCTACGACCGTCGTCCGAAGGTCGGGTGCCGAGCTCGACGGAGTCAAGCGACGCACTCGAAGCGAGCGTGCTCGCGTCGGTCGGCGGAGCCGTCCTGCCTGCGGAGCGAGTGAGGCTCATCGAGCTTCCCGAGGCGATCCACGCTGAATCACCCGAACGACGAGAGGAACTCTGTCGCATCGTGGTCGAGAAGGTGGTCGTCGATGACCACGAGATCCGGGCCATCGACTGAGCACCGCCAGCAGCACCGTTCTTCGCAAGACAGCGGTGGCGCCCCACATGGGGTCTTGAGGAACCGACAACGCAGGGCTGACGACCCACTGGCGTGGTATGCGGAGACAGCCTGAGAAAGGATGAACGCGGACGGTCATCTGCGCCGATCGAAGGCGCCGAGCGGCGGTTCGTTGCCGTCAGCGAGCCGTCCCATCGCCGCCACCTCGGCGTCGCTGAGTTCGACCTCCGCGGCGCCAATGGCTTCCTCCACCTGGTCCTGCCGCTTGGGTCCGACGAGCGCGCAGCTGACGACCGGATCTCGCAAGACCCAAGCGATCGCTAGCTGGGCGACGGTGACACCCCTGGCCTCGGCCATCGGTCGGAGCCCCTCGACGACCCGGATGGCCCGCTCATATGCCTCGCCTTCGAACGCCGGCATGCGCGAGCGTTCGTCGGCGGGATCGAAGCGATCCTCTACGCCGTAGCGACCCGAGAGCAGACCCTTGGCCAGGCTGCTGTGGGCGAGGACCCCAAGGCCCTGCGCTCGACACAGCGGCAGCAACGCAGACTCGATCTCGCGCACGAGCAGTGAGTATCGAGGTTGTACGGCCTCGATACTCGTGATGGCCATCGCTCGTCGGGTCTGTTCGGCGTCGAAGTTGGAGACGCCCAGGAAGCGCACGAGGCCACGGTCACGGACGCGTGCCAGCGTCTCCATGGTCGCCTCGATGGCGTATTCGTCGCTCCAGTGGTGGACGAGATAGAGATCGATATGGTCGGTACCGAGGCGGTCCAGGCTGGTCTCTATGGCGCGCTCGATGGCTGTCGGACTGTAGTCGCGGGTCACCTTGGTGACGATGAAGACGCGGTCCCGGTCGCGTTCGGCGAGCACGGTGCCCAGGATGAGCTCGCTGTCGTAGTACCCCTGAGACGTATCGAGGAGGGTGACGCCGGCGTCGAGCGCGAGGCGAAGTGCATCGGTCGCCTCGCGCACGTCGAACGCACCCATGTGCCCGGCCAGCGGCCAGGAGCCATAACCGACCGCCGAGACCTCGACTCCCGTTGAGCCAAGCCTGCGGTAGTTCATCCTCGCGAGTCCCGTGGCGACGTCAACGGGCCGGCTGCGTCGGAGCGCTGACGTTCATGAACCTCAGCCTACGCGGTTCGATAGGGCAAGGGTGGGCGCTGGCCGCGCCGCGCCGATCGCTGCGAGCTCCCGTGAGCAGCGTGGCCGACCGTGAGCGCGCTCGACTGGAGCAGCGCATCGAGGACTTGCGCAAGCAGCACGAGTGGGGCGACATCACCGATGCGGTCTACCGAGCCGGCCGCGCCGAGACCGAGGCGCAGCTGGCCGGGCTGCCGACCAACGACAAGCTCATCATGTTCGATCGCAAGCGGGAGGTCCTGCTTTCGATGGCAGAGAACATCGAACGGGCGACGCCCGCCCAGCTGCAGGCTCTGGTACTGGAGCTGGTGGAGCGCGTGGAGACCGCCCAGCGGGCCGTCACCCGAGTCGTGTGGACCCCAGCGGCGCGACCGTTCTTCACGTCGGGCGAGGTCGTCGCTGACGACTCGGGTGCGTTGTTCTGGCGCCCCCAAGGGGATTCGAACCCCTGATCTCCACCTTGAAAGGGTGGCGTCCTAGGCCTCTAGACGATGGGGGCCAGCGACCGGGGGAGTGTACCCGACACGCGGACGCTCCCGGTCAGACGCGGATGAAGGTGAAGACCGAGGCCGCGGCCAGGCAACCTGCCGCAGCGATGGCGAAGAGCCCACCCATGGCCGCACCGAGGAGCGACGCCGGCCGTACGTCCCCAGCGGGCATCGGCGAGCGCGCGGTTCAGGAACCAGGCGGAGATGAACGCCAGCGTCAGCCCGAGGACCGCCAGGCCGGCGACGGTGAAGGCGATGTTCTGGCCGGAGCGGTCGAGGATGAGGCCATAGAGGACCACGAGTCCCGACGCGACCAGGACGACGATGACCGCGATACGTACGAGCGCCACGTCCCGAGTATAGGTAGTCGGATCCCGGCCCCGCTACAGGCGGAGCCTGAGAACCACGCCGTCGCGCTCGGGCAGCGTCACCCGCAGCGCCTGACCCTCGAGCTCGACCGAACGCGCGCCCGGCCTCCCGCCTCGCAGCGGTACCAGCTCGGCAGCGCTGACCTCGATGGGCAGGTCAAGCTCCCACGAGATCGGCTCGCGCCCGGCATTGACCACCACCGCGAACACCTCGTCGTCGGCGCGCCGCAGGTAGGCCAGCGCCGCCGCCTGCGTGCCCAGCAACGACAGCTCCGCGTCCCGGAAGGCGGGACTCGAGTGGCGCAGCGCGACGGTATCGGCCACCCACGCGTACGGCTCGCGCTCCCACTCGGCCGGATCGGCGGGAAACGCCCGTCGGCACATCGGGTCCATCGTGCCGGCCATGCCGATCTCGTCCCCGTAGTAGATGCACGGCGCACCCGGCAGCGTCATCTGCAGCAGCGTCGCCAGTCGCAGCGAGTCCAGGTCTCCGCCGCAGATCGTCAGCGCCCGTGGCGTGTCGTGGCTGTCCAGCAGGTTGAGCTGGACAGCGGTGACCGCCGGGTCGTTGATCGACGCCAGCTCCTCGATGCGCGCCCACAGGGCAGCCCCATCGAAGGGGGCCAGCTTGCCCTCGTACTCCGCTGGCACGTGGACGCCGCGGTCGAGATGTTCCTGTGCCGCGAACCCCAGCACGCCCAGCGCCAGGGGGTAGTTCATGAAGGCGTCGAACATGTCGCCCTGCAGCCACTCGGGCTTGTGGTGCCAGATCTCGGCCACCAGGTAGGCCTCGGGATCGGCCGATCGCACGCGGGCCCGAAACTCACGCCAGAAGTCCGCCCCCACCTCCTCCGGCACGTCGAGTCGCCAGCCGTCGATGCCGAAACGGATCCAGTGCTCGGAGACATCGAGGATGAGCTCGCGCAGCTGTGGCTGCGCGAGGTTGAGCTTGGGCAGCGCCGGCAGATCCCACCAGGCCTCGTAACCCAGCACCGCACGCGAGGCCACACCGAACGCAGCCCCCGATGCGCGCAGGTCGGCGATCCTGGCCGAGTTGCCCGGCGGTCGGATAGGGGCTGATGCCACGTCGGCCGTCGCGCACATCATCGGCCAGGTAGAACCAGTCTCGGTACGGCGATTCGCTGCCATTCTCAGCCACGTGATGGAACGGCCACCAGCCGCGGCCGCAGTGGTTGAAGACACCGTCGAGCACGACGCGCATGCCGCGCGAATGTGCCTCGTCGAGCAGCTCGCGCAGGGCGTCGTCGCCACCCAGCAGCGGGTCCACGGTGAAGTAGTCGTCGGTGTGATAGCGATGATTGGAGGCCGAGGCGAACACGGGGTTCAGGTAGAGCGCCGTGATGCCGAGACGCTGCAGGCGATCGAGGTGCTCGACGACCCCGTAGAGGTCGCCGCCCTTGAAGCCGCCGACCGTCGGCGTAGCGTCCCAGGCCTGGAGCTCACCGGGAGCCGGCACGCGGCCACTGCGAGCAAGCCGGTCGGGGAAGACCTGGTAGAAGACGGCGTCGCGCACCCAGGCTGGAGTGTCGATGGTCATGGCGCGCAGGGTATCGCGTTCGGTCCCCGTCGCCCCCGGCGTGGGACAATCGAAGCGATGTGGCAGACAGTTCGCGCGATGCCGCCGGGGGTGCTCGTCTTCCTCGGATACTCCTTCGTCGTGCTCTCGGTGCTGGGCTTGTCGATGCCCGTGGTCATCGACCAGGCCGTGCAGGCGCCCATCACGTTCATCGGCCTCGTGTGGATGCTGCTGCTGGCGTACCTCATCTTCACCATGACCCTGGTGCTGCAGCGCAAGCAGGCTGCCTACATGCTCTCGCTTGGCCTCACCTCGCTGTTGCTGCCGCTGGCCACGGTCCTGCTGTTCGCCCCCGCCGGCTGGATCATCTCCATCGCCGCGGTCCTGCTGTTCATCGTGGTGGTGTGGTCGCTGCGCCGCCCGCGCAGCCGCGAGTGGTTCTCGGAGCCGTAGCCGGATGGCTGGGAGTAGGCGCCGCTGGGTCGTGCTCGACGTGGGCGAGACGATCATCGATGAATCGCGCACCTGGCGGGCCTGGGCCGACGAGCTGGGCGTCCCGCAGCTGACGTTCATGTCGGTCTTCGGCGCCATCGTGGCGCGCGGCCAGGGCTACCACGACATCACCACCTACATCCCCGTCGACGACTGGCGTCGCCATCGCGACGCCGTGGAGGAGCGCCTGGGTGGCTTCGCCGCGGAGGACCTCTACCCCGACGTGCTGCCGGCGATGGATAGTCTGCGCGAGGCCGGCTACCGCCTCGCGGTCATCGGCAATCAGCCAGCGGAGCGCAAGGCCCAGCTCCAGGCGCTCGGGGTGCAGGCCGAGGTCATGGCCATGAGCGAGGAGATGGGCGTGATGAAGCCCGACCTCGACTTCTTCGCGCTGTCACTGGCCATGCTCGGCGACCCTGCGGCTGGGGACGTGGCCTACGTCGGTGACCGCATCGACAACGACGTCATCCCGTCTGCAGCCGCAGGCATGCGCGCGGTCTGGCTGCGACGCGGACCCTGGGGCGTGGTGCCCGAGCATGAGCCCGCCCAGGCCGCACTCACCGTCCGCTCGCTCACGGAGCTGACGCAACGGATCGGGGAGGCCTGGGCAGAGCCATAGGCGCTGCCCGCGCGCGATGGAGCCGCTGGGTCAGGCCGTCGGATCGGGGATGGCCGCCAAGCCGCACGACCGTGTCCCACAGGCGCCGGCGCTGCGCGGCCGAGAGTCGGGTCTGCGGCGCGCGGTCGAACGGGCGCGGCCGACGGTCCAGGTAGAGGTTGCCGTCCTCGCGTCCTTCGGTCGCGTCGGTGGCCAGCCAGGTCACGGTATCGACCCCCTCCGCGGGGCTCCGCAGGATCGGTCGCATCAGGCCGTAGAAGCCCGGCAGCGACTCGGCCAGTCCGGGCGTGTCCGCCCAGCCCGGGTGCATGGCGTCGAAGCGAACGTGCCCGCGATAGCGACGCGACCACTCGCGGATCAGCGCCGTGGAGGCGCGTTTGGCCCGCGCATAGGCGCGCGTCCCGTCGAACGAGCCACGCTCGAACTGGAGGTCGTCGAGCGGCAGCCGCTGGGCGTACATCCCGCCCGAGACGACGCTGATGACGCGGCCGTCGCCGCTGGCGTCGAGCATGGGCAGCAGCCCGGAGATGAGCACGAACGGACCGACCACCATGGTCGCGAACGTCATCTCCAGCCCGTCGTCGGTCACCCGGCGCTCGTCGAAGATGGCGCCGGCGTTGTCGATGAGGATGTCGAGCCTCGACTCCTGCGCGCGCACCTGTTCGACCGCCTCACGCACGTTCTGCAGCGACGACATGTCAGCCACGACGACGGGGAAGCGATCCTCGCCATGGCGGCCGGACAGCTCGTGCTGCAGGGCTTCGAGCTTGTCCCGGCTTCGACTGACCAGGACGACACGGGCACCCAGCGCTGCCAGGTCCTCCGCGGCTGCCCGACCCAGCCCCGAGGTCGGCCCGGTCACGAGCGCGGTCCTGCCCTCGAGGGCGCCGGGTGCCGGATCGGTCCAGCCGAAGAGCCGGCGACGGATGCAGTAGCCGGGACGGGTGAAGCTGCCGACGACGCTGAGCTCCAGGGCGCCATCGATGACGACGCGCGGGTCCATGTGACTAGCCCTCGGCGGATGGCTTGGCGGCGTCGGCTTGGGCGTCCAGCTCCCTCTTCATGCCTGCCGACGCCACCCTTGGCGATGCCGTCGACGACCCGGCCGAGGAGCGGCTGGAGCGAGGCCCAGGAGACCGCTCAGCTTGATCTCGAACGCGTAGTCGACACGCGTGCCCACGGGCGTCTCGGTGAAGGTGATGACGTCCTCGGTCCAGACGCCGGAGCCTTCGCCGATGAGCACGAGCCTGCTGGGTGCCTCCAGCTCGGTGATGCGGTACTCCATGGTCGTCGTGCCGCGGCCGATCTTGACCTCGAGCGCGTAGCGCGCGCCGACCTCGGGCCCGCCCTCGCCGATGCGCTTCGACGACACGGTGTTGGGGTCCCACTCGGCCTGACGGGCCCAGTCGGCGATGTAGGCGAAGGCCTGCTCACGCGGCAGCGGCGGTTTCGATCGAGACGGTGCGCTTGGTCATGTTCGGTCTCCGGTATCGGGGTTGCGTAGTCTGTACAAACATTGTACCATCCTTGTACAGACCGCCAGACGGCGGCGAGGCACAGCAGAGACGCCTCACAATAGGTCCAAGGGGGACAAACCGTGAACATCGCCATCATCGGAGCAGGGGTCAGCGGCCTGAGCGCTGCCTACGCCCTGCGCGAGCAGCACAGCATCCGGCTCTTCGAGCGGGACGCCGAAGTGGGAGGACACGTCAAGACGGTCACGGTCCCCTCCCCCGCGGGCGATGTCAAGGTCGACACCGGGTTCATCGTCTACAACGAGCCGACCTATCCACGCCTGACGGCACTGTTCGCCGAGCTCGGCGTCGAGACCCAGCCGACGGAGATGTCGCTGGGCCACTCGTGCACTGCCTGCGATCTCGAGTTCGGGTCACGCGGCGCCGCCAGCATGTTCGCGCAGCCGGGCTCGCTGGCGCGGCCGTCGCACTGGCGCATGATCAGTGACATCCGACGCTTCTACCGCATCGCCCGGGCGCGACTCGACGCTGACGTCTGGACGCGTGACACGCTGGCGACGTTCCTCGACGAGGGCGGCTACGGGAACAGCTTCCGCAACCACTTCCTGGTGCCGGTGGTCTCGGCGGTGTGGTCCACGTCGGCGGCAGAGATCATGGACTTCCCGGTCGACTACCTGCTGCGCTTCCTCGACAACCACGGGCTCATCGGCTTCGGCAAGGGCAAGCCCTGGCGCACCGTGGTCGGCGGCTCGATGACCTACGTGGACCGCATCATCGAGCGTCTGCCTGCCGACGCGGTGCGTGGCGGGCGACCCGGTCGTCGACATCCGCCGCGATGCCGACGGCGTCAGCGTCACCACGCTCTCCGAACGCACGGAGCGCTTCGACGCGGTCATCATGGCCACCCATGCCGATGTCACCCTGCGACTGCTCAACGACGCGGACGCGGCCGAGCGATCCGCGCTGGGCCTGTTCGAGTACACCACCAACGAGGTCGTGCTGCATACCGATGCGTCGGTGCTGCCGGCGCGTGAGCGGGCACGCGGCTCCTGGAACGTGGACACCGCCGACTGCGCACGCCCGGCCGAGCAGCTCACCATGACCTACTGGATGAACCGGCTGCAGCGGCTGGACACCGCCGAGCAGTACTGCACGTCGGTCAACCCCGGCGACCGCATCCCCGACGAGAAGGTCATCGTGTCGCGCCCCATGTCGCACCCCAAGTACACCTTCGACACGCTCGACGGCCAGGCCGCCCTGGGCGAGCTGCAGGGCCATCGCCGGACGTTCTACGCCGGCGCGCACCTGGGCTACGGCTTCCACGAGGATGGCTGTCGCTCCGGCTTCGAGGCGGCCGCGATGATCGAGGCGCTGCCGGCGCCGTCCCCTGCCGTCATCGACGAGCCGGTCCTGGCAGGAGCCGCCGCGTGAGGTCTCACCTGCTCACCGGCAAGGTGCGCCACCGTCGCTCCCAGCCGATGGTGTACGAGCTCGAGCACGATGTCTTCTACCTCGCCCTGGACCTCTCGGAGATCGACGAGGTCGAGCGGCAGCTGCGCCTCTTCAGCCGCAACCGCTTCGGTGTCCTTGCGCTGCATGACCGCGACCACTGGGTCCCCGCCGCGGCCGACCTGCGCACCTCGGTGCTGTCGCACCTGCGCGACGAGGGCTTCGATGCCGACGCGCTGGCGCATCACCTTCATCGCCACGCCGCGCGTGCTGGGCTACCAGTTCAACCCCGCCAGCTTCTACCTCTGCCGCGACGAGTCGAGCGCGCTGCGCGTCGTCATCGTCGAGGTCCACAACACGCACAACGAGCGCCGTCTCTACACGCTGCAGCCCCAGCGCCGCGGCAAGGGCTGGGTGGACGAGATGGACAAGGACTTCTACGTCTCGCCCTTCATCGACATGGATGCCCACTACACGGTGCGCGTCCAGGACGACCCCGGCAGCGTCCGCATCGCCATCACCGAGACCGAGCAGGGCGAGCCGCTGCTGACCGCGACGCTGGTGGCGCAGCGCAAGCGACTGACCGACCGCACCCTGCTGCGCACCCTGCTGCGCATCCCCTTCGCGACGCAGAAGACCATCGTGGCCATCCACCTGCACGCCTTGCGCATGTGGCGCCGCGGCTTCCTCTTCCATCGCCATTCGGAGGTGACACGATGACCACGCCGTCGGCGTCCGAGCGACTCAGGCGCCCCGCTCGAGCCCCTGCTCACGCCGGTCGCGGCACGCATCGCACTGGGCGCCGCATCCCGCATCAAGGTCGGCTGCCTGACGGTGCAGCTGCCGGACGGGACGCAGCCGTGTCTTCGGCGATCCCGCCTCGGGCCTGCGCGGCGAGATGCACATCCACGACACCGAAGCGCTGCGGCGGCTGCTCATCGGTGGCGAGGTCGGCGGGGGCGAGGCCTACATGGACGGCCTGTGGTCGAGCCCGGACCTGGTCGGGCTCATCTCGCTGGCCGTGGCCAACCGGCAGGCCCTGGCGTTGTCGAAGGGCTGGTGGCGCGTCCCGGCCCGGCTCGGCCGGACCGTCGCGCATCGCCGCAACCGCAACACCAGGACTGGCTCGCGGCGCAACATCACCGCCCACTACGACCTGGGCAACGACTTCTACCGGCTCTGGCTGGACGAGACGATGACCTACTCCAGCGCGGTCTTCGACTCGCCCGAGCAGTCGCTGGCCGATGCCCAGCGCAACAAGTACCGCAGCATGGCCGAGCGCGCAGGCGTTCGCGAGGGCGAGCACGTGCTGGAGATCGGGACCGGCTGGGGTGGCTTCGCGCTCTACGCGGCCGGCGAGCTGGGTGCCCGCGTCACCAGCGTCACCATCTCGCAGGCGCAGCACGACCTGGCGCGCGAGCGCATCGCGGCCGCGGGCCTGGACGAGCAGGTCAGCGTGGAGCTGCGCGACTACCGCGACATCACGGGCGAGCTACGACGCGGTCGTCTCGATCGAGATGCTCGAGGCTGTCGGCGCCGAGTACTACCGCGACTACTTCGCGGCCGTGTCACGTGCGCTCAAGCCTGGTGGCAGGGCTGCCATCCAGGTCATCACCTTCCCGCACGATGCCTACGAGGCGCAGCTGCGCGGCGCCAACTGGATCCAGCGCTACATCTTCCCCGGTGGCGTCCTGCCATCGCTGGCCGCCATCGAACGCGCCCTGGAGGGCAGCGGCCTGCTGCTCACCGACGTGCGCGATATCCGCGACAGCTACGCCCTGACGCTGCGGACCTGGCGCGAGCGCTTCTTCGAGCGCATCGCCGAGGTGCGCGCGATGGGCTTCGATGACCGCTTCATCCGCATGTGGGACTACTACCTCTCGATCAGCGAGGCCGGCTTCCGCACCGGCATGACCCAGGACCTCCAGATCACCTTCGAGAAGAGTCGCGGCCGCGTCCCCGAGCCGAGCTGAGACGACGATGCGCATCCTCATCGTCGGGCGCCAGCGGCTACGTCGGTGGCCGGCTGGTGGCGCTGCTCGCGCAGCAGGGCCACAGCCTGCGGCTCGGCAGCCGCGATCCCCGCGGCCTCGCCGAGCGCTTCCCCGACGCAGAGGTGGTGCGCGTCGACCTGCTCGACCCGGCGACGCTGCCGGCGGCGCTCGAGGGCATCGACACGGCCTACTACCTGGCGCACTCGATGGCCGGTGGCGAGCGCGGCTTCGAGCTGCGCGACCTGCGCGCCGCGCGCGCCTTCGCCAGTGCGGCGCGCGAGTCGGGCCTCAAGCACATCGTCTACCTCGGCGGACTGGGCGATCCGGCCAGCGGCCTGTCGGCGCACCTCTCGAGCCGGCAGGAGGTCGGTGCCGAGCTGGCCTCGCACGGCGTCCCGGTGACCGAGTTCCGGGCCGCCGTCATCATCGGCTCCGGCAGCGCCTCCTTCGAGCTGCTGCGCAGCCTCGTCGAGCACCTGCCGGTGATGATCACGCCGCGCTGGGTCCGCACGCTCTGCCAGCCCATCGCCATCCGCGACGTGCTCGACTACCTGGTGGCCGCGGCCGGCCATCCCGAGCGCGCCGGCATCGTCGAGATCGGCGGGCCGGACGTGCTCTCGTACGCCGAGATGATGCACACCTACGCGCGCCTGCGCGGCATGCGCCGCCTGATGATCCCGGTCCCGGTGCTGACGCCCAGGCTCAGCTCGTACTGGGTCAGCCTGGTCACACCGATCCCGTCATCCATCGCCCGGCCCCTCATCGAGGGCCTGCGCAACGAGGTCGTGGTGCGCGACCCCGGACCGGCCAGGGCCTTCGGGGTCGAGCCGACGCCGTTCGAGACCGCGGTCCAGCGGGCCATCGACCGGCGCGACCGTCACGACGTCGAGACGACCTGGTTCGACTCGCTGGGCCTGCCCGGCCGCCAGGACCTCGACCAGGATGAGAGCCGCGAGGGCATGCTCCTCGACCGCCAGCGCCGCCGCGTGCGTGCCCCGCGACGGAGACCTTCGCGCAGGTGGAACGCCTGGGGGGCAGCGCCGGCTGGCCCTTCGGCAACTGGATGTGGCGCTGCGGGGGCTGCTCGACCGCGTTGTCGGCGGGCCCGGCATGCGCCTGGGCCGGCGCGACCCCACGCACGTCCGCGTCGGCGATGCCGTCGACTTCTGGCGCGTGGAGGAGGTGCGCCCGGGTGAGCTGCTGCGCCTCCGTGCCGAGATGCGGGTGCCGGGCCGGGCCTGGCTGCAGTACGAGGTGACCGACGACCCGGCCGGCAGCCGGCTGGTGCAGACGGCCTTCTTCGAGCCCAAGGGCCTCAGCGGCCTGCTCTACTGGTACCTGCTGCTGCCGGCGCACCTGTTCATCTTCCGTGGCTCGATCCGGCGCATCGCACGACGCGCCGAGCGTGCAGCGGCGGCGGCCCGGGACGGCCGGCAGTCCACCTGACCGAGCGACGAGCCGCCTCTGGGATCAGCCTCGACCGCTTGCCGACCTTGAAGGCCGCCAGCGCGCGCTCGCGACCCATCGCCAGGTCCACGATGGGCCGCGGGTAGGACTCGCCGAGCCGCACCCCCGCGGCGGCGGCCACATCGGGCGGCATCTCCCAGGGCGCATGGATGTGGGCGGCGGGCACGGACGCGAGCTCCGGAACCCAGCGGCGGACCCAGGCGCCCTGCGGGTCGAAGCGCAGCGCCCTGGCGCACGGGATTGAAGATGCGGAACCAGGGCTGCGGGTCGGCGCCCACGCCGGCGGTCCACTCCCAGCCGCCGCGGTTGTTGGCCACGTCGCCGTCGATGAGGTGGCGCATGAAGTGTCGCTCACCGATGCGATAGTCCATCAGCAGGTGGCGCGTCAGGAACGACGCCACCACCAGGCGCGCACGGTTGCTGAGCCAGCCCGTCGCCGACAGCTGGCGCATGGCCGCGTCCACGACGGGGATACCGGTGCGACCCTCGCGCCAGGCGGCGACAGCGTCGGGATCCTCCTCCTCGGCGCGGAAGGCTGACGACAGCGGGCTCGCCGGGGGCCCGCTGCCCGCGCGCGCGGCTGAAGAGCAGGTGGTGGTAGAACTCGCGCCAGGCCAGCTGGCGCACGAACGGCAGGGCATCCACGCCGGCGTCGAGGGCGGCCGACTCCACCTGCAGCGGTGACAGCGTCCCGAGGTGCAGGTCGGCACCGAGTCTCGAGGTGCCCTCACCGGACAGCGCGTCGCGGTCGGCGCCGTACCCGCCGAGGCGCCCGCCCACCCAGGCCGCGAGTCGCTCGTGGGCGGCCGCCTCACCCGGCATGGGCAGGTCCGCGAGCGGCGGCTGGAGCTTGGCCAGGTCGCGCGCCGCGTGCGCCGATGGCCGACAGCACGTGCGGTGGCGTGGGCACCTGCACGGGCGCCGCCAGCAGCGTGCGTCGTGGTGCGGCCTGCAGCGCTCGCCAGAACGGAGTGAAGACGCCGTAGGGCGTTCCGCTCGCGGTGAGCATCGTTTCCGGCTCCGCGAGCAGCAGTCCAGGCCGCAGCAGCAGTCGCCGACCGGCCTGCTCGAGCGCGGCGCTGACCGCGCCGTCCCGGCGATAGCTCAGCGGCGTCACATCCCGCGTCGCGAGCACGACGTCCGCTCCGACCTCGGCCGCAGCCTGGGGGACGACCTGCTCCGGCCTGCCCTCTCGCAGCAGCAGCCCGCTGCCGCGCGAGCGCAGCGAAGCATCCAGCGTCGGCCAGCGACCGCCGCAGGAACCACGTGCGGGCCGGTGCCCACGCCGAGCAGCCGATCGTCCAGCACGAACAGCGGCACCACCACGCGAGCTCGCGCCACGGCTTCGGTCAGCGCCGGATGGTCGGCGATGCGCAGATCGCGGCGGAACCACACGATGACGGTCTCGAAGCGTCGCGTGGCGCTGCTTCCATCACTCACTCCTTCATCACGCTGTACAGGGTCTGCTGGGAGCAACATTGTACAGCTCCTTGACATGCGAGCACGCTAGGCCTATCCTCTCGTTGTACAAACCTTGTACACACGAAGACACGGACAGCAGGCACAGCATGACGAAGCACATCCTCACCAGCAGCCATGTCGTAGGCGCTGACATCGACCGCGTGTGGGACTTCTTCTCTCGCGCCGAGAACCTGGGCCGCATCACGCCGCGCTCGATGAGCTTCGACATCCACACACCGGAGCCCTCCACCGAGGCGGGCTCGACGATCGACTACACCGTGCGGCCGCTTGTTCGGTATCCCCACCAAGTGGCGCACGCTCATCGACGAGGTGGAGGCGCCTCATCGCTTCAGCGACATCCAGCAGCAGGGACCCTACAAGTCCTGGCTGCCATGAGCATCGCTTCAGCGTCGTCGAGGGCGGCGTGCGCATGGACGACCGCGTCGAGTACGAGATGCCCTTCGGCCCCATCGGAGCGCTCGGCCATCGCATGGTCGTGCGCGCCCAGCTGCAGCACGTCTTCGACTTCCGCGCCACCGCCATCGACAACATCTTCGAGCCTGCCGGCGATCCCGATGGTGCGACTCCCGGCACCATCGCGGTCGCCGGCGGCACCGGCTTCGTCGGCGGCGAGATCGCCCGCGAGCTGCGCCGCCGCGGGCGCCACGTCGTCGTCCTCTCCTCGCGGGGCGAGAGCGCCCGTGGCCAGCTGCCCGATGACATCGAGATCCGGCGGGCAGACGTCCGAGACGACGCGCAGCCTCAGGGTCGCGCTGGAGGGCGTTGACGAGCTGGTCATCTCGCTGGCCTTCCCGGGTCTCCCGGTGGAGCAGCCCAGGAAGGGCTACACCTTCATGGAGGTGGATGCGGGCGGCACCCAGCGCCTGGTCGAGGCCGGCAAGCAGGCAGGCGTGCGGCGACTCGTCTACATCTCCGGCGCCGGCGCCGGCCACGACGCCGACAAGCACTGGTTCCGCGCCAAGGCCGTGGCCGAGGACGCCGTGCGCGACTCGGGCATGACCTGGACCATCATCCGTCCCACGTGGGTCTTCGGGCCCGGCGACGTCTCGCTCAACCGCTTCCTCGGCTTCGCCCGGGCGCTGCCGTTCGTGCCCATGACCAACTTCGGCCGCCAGCAGCTCGCCCCGGTCTACGTCCGCGACGTCGCCGCGCTCGCTGCCGACTCACTCGACGACAGACGCGGCCGCCGAGCAGGTCTTCGAGATCGGCGGGCCCGAGTCCATGTCCATGCGCGACGTGCTGCATCGGGCCCTCGACGTGGCCGGCATCCACAAGCCACTCCTGCCGGCCCCCGCCTTCATGGTCAAGCTCGCCGCCTGGCCCATGCGCTTCCTGCCGAACCCCCCGCTCAGCCCGGACGCGGTCGACTTCGTCAACCAGCCCGCCACGGTCGATCTCGGACCGCTGCTGGCGGCCATGCCGCGCACGCTGACGCGGCTGGAAGACGGCCTGGCCACGTACCTCGACCGCGAACGCTCCAGCGTCTCGATCACCCGGGCCAACTCGGAGGGTGCTCCCGCGGCGGCCTGACGGCTGCACCACGCCACACACGACCATGATCGAATTCCCCCTGACCCACGACGGCGCACGCCGGCCCACTCCCCCCGTCGAGTGGCTGACGAGCCCGGCGAGGCCGGCCCTCCACGTATCGGCGGCGCTCGACCAGGTCCGGCGCGCGCCGACCATCCTGGCGGCGATGCGCCAGACGGCCGAGGCTGGTGTCGCTGACCGACGACGCCGTCCAGCGCGGGGTTCCCACAGGCTCCCTGCTGGCCCCCATCCTCGAGGCCATCGACGGCCCCGACAGCGTGACCGCCCTGGCTGCCGTCCAGGCGCTGGGTCGCGTGCCTGGGCCCGGCGCCGATATCGAGCTCGCTGCGCTGATCCTCGAGGGTTCGCCTGGCTTCGAGGATCATGCCCTCTGGGCGGCGGGGGGTCGAGCCCCCGCCCGCGAGCTGCTGGAGCCGCTGGCCCGGGCGGTCGGCCGGGGTGGGCTTCCGGGGATGCACGCGCAGGATGCGCTGGCACGCTGGGCACGCACGCGCGGGCGGATGGTGCTGGCGGCGCTCGAGTCTGCGCTGCGCGGAGGTTTCCTCTGATGACGCCCGACGCTATCTCGTCGAGACCATCGGACTGGTTCCCGTGCCACACGCGGCGGCGGCCCTCGAGACCATCGCGGCCGAGCCATCGGAGTCGCTCGCCGTACGGCACACGGCCATCGCGGCATTCGCCGAGCGTGCAGCAGACCCGCTGCCAGCGGCGATCGGACGCCTGGCCCAGCGTGACGACGAGCTGGGCGAAGCGGTTCGGCTGGTCCGCGCCCAGCGACGCCTGGCGCGCCGTGGGCCGCGACGGGATGACCGTCGGTCACGCGGCATCCGCGTGGCCCAGATCCACCTGGCGGCCGTGCTCGATGCCGCGGCCTCCCGGGCGGGCATGGGCGATGCTGGTGGCGTATCGACGCTGCTCTCCCAGCTGGCAGCGATCCTGCCTGACCAGGCCCGCATCGCCGAGGTCATCTCCCTGGGACGGGCACTGCCGGACCAGACCAGCCCATCCACGGACGCCCGCCTGGGGCGTCGCTTCGAGGCGATCCCGCTTGCCGCCGGTGAGGGTGCCACGTTCACCGGCGCCTGGCCCTCCGTGGTCGCCGCAGCGCGCGGCATCCGTGCCGCCTTCCTCGCCGGCCACGTCCCGGACGTCGTGCACCTGCGCATGGCCGACCCCGGCAGCCTCGCCGGCGCGCGTCGTCGCCCGGGAGCTGGGCGTGCCCGTCGTCTTCAGCCTCGCTCCCGACCCACACGGACCGATCGCCACAGCCGAGGCGGCGGGGACGCTCGACCGGGCGACGTTCGCGGGCGCCGATGCTCGCGGCGCCCTGTGGTACCGCGCCAGGCTCGTCGAGCGCCTGGCCAGCGAGGCCCGCGAGCTGGTGCTGTTCCCGCGCGCGCGTCTTGCCCAGCAGATCCGCGAGCTCACCGGCATCGACATCGACGCGGGCCCTCCGAAGCACACCATCGTGCCGGAGGGCATCGACACGGCGCGCGCCGACCAGGCAGCGCGGACCATCCGTGAGGCCGCCGTCATGCCGCCCGTCATCGCCGAGCTGCAGCGGGCCATCAGCGCCCTTCCGGTCGAGCGCCACGGGCTGCCGCTGGTGGTCAGCGTCGGGCGCCTGCATGAAGCCAAGGGCATGGCCCGACTGGTGGAGGCATTCGCTCGGGACGCGCAGCTGGCAGCCCGGGCCAACCTGGTCATCGTCGGCGGGGAGCTCGAGCGCCCCTCGAAGCCGGAGGTCGAGGAGCTGTCGCGTATCGGTCACCTGTTCGATCGACACCCCGGGCTGGCCCAGCGCGTGGTGCTGCTGGGGCATCGACCACATGACGACGTCGGACTGCTGCTGGCCGCAGCTCGGACCGGCTGGGGAGCACTGATCGGCGGCTGGCGGTGCGTACGCCTGCGCCAGCCCCAAGGAGGAGTTCGGCCTGGCCATCGTCGAGGCCATGGCAGCCGGGCTGCCGGTCGTGGCACCACGCGACGGCGGTCCCGCGACGTATGTCGCGAACGGCAGCACCGGCCAGCTGGTGGACACATCCGACGCGATCGCTCTCGCGGCCGGCATTCGTGCGGCGCTCCAGCTGGCGACCGATCCGGCCACGGGCGATCGAACCCGGGCGGTCGTCCAGGCCCGCTTCACGCTGGATCGCATGGCGCGCACGCTCGCGGCGGTCTACCGCATCGCCGCGGGCGCCTCGACGCTGGCGCTGCCGGTCGACGCTGGAGCGGAGCGTGCCGCATGACCCTGCTCATCATCACCCCTGACTACGCCTCGCATGCCCTGCCGATGCTGTCCCTGGGCCACGCCTGGCAGCGGCGGGGCCATCGCGTGGTGGTGGCCACCGGACCGGCGATGGCGCCACTCGTTCGCGGAGCGGGCATGGAGCACACCGAGCTGATCATGTCGCGTGGCTCCAACGCCGGCGTCGTCCGCACGCGACAGGCCCGCGACGAGGAAGCACGCTCGCTGAGCGGCATTCTTCGAGGCGACGCGGCGGGGGATGATCGCCACGCTGCGCTACCAGGCCGAGCAGCGGTCGACGGACCTGCTGTGGCGCCCGGTGCAGGTGGCGCATCGCATCGCGCGGATCCTCGACGTCCACCGCCCGGACGCCATCCTGGTCGATCACCTCGCCTTCGGTCCGACCATCGGCCTGCGCGCAGCCGGAGTTCCCTACGGTGACGTGGTGCTGGGCCACCCCACGGCCTTGCCCGTGGGTGACGAGCTCTACGGTGTGCCCTCTGCGTGGCCACCGGCGCTGAACCCCGAGCTGCTCGAGATCGAGTCGCTGCGCGCCACGGCACGAGGGGTGACAGAAGCGTTCACCTGCGCCTACAACGATGCTCTGCGAACCATCTCGGCGAGCGCGCCGAGTGTCGACGACGCCTTCCGTGCTCATGGCGACCTGGTGCTCTACAACTACCCTGCAGCGCTGCATGGACCGGTGCGCACCTCGCGCCTGCCCCGCCACGCGTTCCTTGGCAGCGCGGCGCGGACCGAGGCTCCCGGGCCAGACGTCGCCGAGTGGCTCTCGCGGCCCGATCGACGGCCGCTGGTGGTGGCTTCGCTGGGAACGTTCATGTCCGCGCGAGTGGACGTCCTCGCGCGCATCGCCGCCTCCCTGCGCAAGGTGGACGTGCGCGTGGCGCTCTCCATCGGGCCCAACCGGCCGTCGGACATCGGCCCGTACCCGGCCGACTGGCTCGTTCGACCCAGCCTGCCCCAGGTGGCCCTGCTGGAGCAGGCCGACCTGATGATCACCCACGGCGGCAACAACAGCGTCACCGAATCCCTTCACCACGGCGTGCCGATGCTGGTGCTGCCCTTCTCCACCGACCAGTTCGATGGCGCCGCGGCCGTCGAGCGAGGACTGGCCGGTGTGGCACTGGACCCCAACGCTGCGCCACGTCCGCTCATCGCCGGGGCGGTCCGTGGGCTGCTGCGCAATCCGCCGCCGGCGCCCGACCTCATCGGCGGGCTGCTGCGTGCCCAGCCAGGCCCGGAGCTGGCATTCGATGCGATGTCGACCCTGCCTCGCATCGACACGCGCGCGAGAGCACGAACGCAAGCCGAGCAGGCGCCCACCCCCGCTGCGAGCTAGCACAGCGACCGACCGCGGACATCTCCCAGGCAGCCGGCTCGGCAGGCCCGCCCCGTCGAACGAGGTGGCAGCGATAATGCGCGGCGACGGCTGTCGACAGCGAGCAGCTCCGTCCGACGAACGGGAGGCGCAGTGGGCATGCTGGCGAGGAGCGACGCGCAGCCTGCCGTACCGCACGCGGCGGACAGCCACGACCTGATTCGCGTGCACGGCGCGCGCGTGAACAACCTCAGGGACGTCAGCGTCGCCATCCCCAAGCGCCGGTTGACCGTCTTCACCGGCGTCTCCGGCTCGGGCAAGAGCTCGCTGGTCTTCGACACCATCGCCACCGAGTCGCAGCGCATGATCAACGAGACCTACAGCGCGTTCGTCCAGGGGTTCATGCCGTCACTGGCCCGACCGGAGGCCGACGTGCTCGATGGGCTGACGACCGCGATCATCGTCGACCAGGAGCGGATGGGCGCCAATGCGCGTTCGACGGTCGGCACCGCCACCGATGTCAACGCCCTGCTCCGCATCCTCTTCAGCCGGATCGGCCAGCCCCACATCGGCTCACCCCAGGCGTACGCCTTCAACATCCCTTCGGTCCGCGGGGCGGGGAGCGTGACCGTCGAGCGAGGCGAGGGCAAGACCATCGAGAAGGGCTTCAGCGTGACCGGCGGCATGTGCCCGCGCTGCGAGGGCATGGGGAGCGTGACCGACATCGACGTGACCCAGCTCTACGACGAGCGCCTGTCGCTCGCCGAAGGCGCCATCAAGGTCCCCGGCTACACCGCCACAGGATGGTCGGTCCGGATCTTCACCGAGTCGGGCTTCCTCGACCCGGACAAGCCGATCCGGCAGTACAGCGAGACGGAGCTCCACGACTTCCTCCACAGGGAGCCGACCAAGGTCAGGCTGCAGTCGCTCAACCTGACGTACGAGGGGCTGATCCCGAAGGTCCGAAAGTCGCTCCTGTCCAGGGATCGCGAGGCCATGCAGCCGCACATCCGGGCGTTCGTGGAGCGGGCGGTCACCTTCGCTGCCTGCCCGGCGTGCGCGGGCACCCGGCTCAACGAGGCTGCCCGCTCGTCGAAGGTCAGGGGCCGCAGCATCGCTGACCTGTGTGCCATGCAGATCAGCGATCTCGCCGGCTGGGTCCGCGAGCTGGACGAGCCTTCGCTGGCGCCACTGCTCGCCGCACTGCAGCGGTCCCTCGACTCGTTCGTGGAGATCGGCCTCGGGTACCTCTCGCTGGAGCGACCATCGGGCACGCTGTCCGGTGGCGAGGCGCAGCGGACCAAGATGATCCGACACCTCGGATCGGCGCTCACCGACGTGACCTACGTCTTCGACGAGCCGACCATCGGGCTGCACCCGCATGACGTCGGTCGCATGAACGGCCTGCTGCTGCAGCTGCGTGACAAGGGCAACACGGTGCTCGTCGTGGAGCACGAGCCGGAGATCATCGCCATCGCCGACCACGTCGTGGACCTTGGCCCGCGGGCAGGCGCCGAGGGTGGCCAGGTGGTCTTCGAGGGCACGGTCGAAGGACTGCGAGCCAGCCACACCCTGACGGGGCGACACCTGGACGACCGCGCCTCCCTCAAGACGACGGTGCGGACACCGACGGGCAGGCTGGAGATCCGCGGCGCGCGGACTCACAACCTGCAGGGCGTCGACGTCGACATCCCGCTTGGTGTGCTGGTCGTGGTCACGGGGGTCGCGGGCTCGGGCAAGAGCTCCTTGATCGGGGGCTCGGTGGCCGGTCAGGCGGGCGTAGTGTCGGTCGACCAGCGTCCCATCCGCGGATCGCGCCGGAGCAACCCCGCCACGTATACCGGGCTGCTCGACCCCATCCGCAAGGCATTCGCCAGGGCCAACGGTGTGAAGCCGGCGTTGTTCAGCGCCAACTCCGAGGGGGCCTGCCCCACGTGCGGTGGAGCCGGCGTCATCTACGTCGACCTGGCGATGGTGGGCGGCATCACCACGCCCTGCGAGGAGTGCGAGGGACGTCGCTTCGAGGCGTCGGTGCTGCGCTACCGCTTCGGCGGCCGGGACATCAGCGAGGTGCTGGCGATGTCGGTGACCCAGGCCCGGGCGTTCTTCGCCGACGGTGAGGCGCGTGTCCCGGCTGCGCACACCATCCTTGGACGGCTGGCCGACGTCGGACTCGGATACGTGAGCCTGGGCCAGCCGCTCACCACGCTGTCGGGCGGCGAGCGACAGCGGCTCAAGCTGGCTGCACACATGGCAGAGCAGGGCGGCATCTACGTCCTCGACGAGCCGACCAGCGGGCTCCACCCCGCGGACGTCGAGCACCTGCTCGGCATGCTCGACCGGCTCGTCGACTCCGGCACGTCGGTCATCGTCATCGAGCACCACCAGGGCGTCATGGCGCACGCCGACTGGATCATCGACCTGGGCCCCGGCGCCGGGCACGATGGCGGGCGCGTCGTCTTCACAGGCACGCCGGCCGAGCTGGTCGCCGGCTGCTCCACCCTCACCGGCCAGCACCTCGCGGCCTACGTCGACGCCTGAACGCCGATCCGAGGCGCAGACGTCACGGAATCAGTCGAGCCGGCCCTCGAGAGGACCGGCCCGACTGGCAGAGGGGGGAGGGAGACTGCTAGGGCAGGTTCCCGCCGCTGACTAGGTGGTCGGAGGCAGGCCGACCTCGTCAACGACGTGGATGATGGCGTTCCCGGAGCGGATGTTCTTGACCTTCACCTCGCCACCGGCCCAGGTCACGATCTGGCCTGAGCCGCCGATCGCAGCAGGGGCACCATTCAACATCGTGATCTCGCCACCACGGGCAGCCTTGGCGGTCTTGTACCAGATCTTGGCACCATCGAAGACGTGGTACTGGAGGACCGTGCCGAGCGTTTCTGCGGGGAGCGTGCAGACGTTGTCAGGGGTGAGGCCACCCGGCACGTCAAGGGCCCGGCCGAGCTTGCGGAAGGCGTAGTTGGTGGGCGCGAAGATGGTGATCGGGTCGGCAGTGGCCAGGAGTTCCACCACTGCACCGTCGAAGTACTCGCAGGTGACCGCGGCGATGAGGGTGTCCAGGCGGTCGTTGTTGTTGGCGCTGTAGCCGACGATGCGCTCGACGGCGTTCTTGTTGGACTTCACCTGGCCCTTGGACTCGGGAGCAGCGCTGACGGCGGGAACGACCGCGGTCAGGGCGACACTGGCCAGCAGTACGCCGGCGACAAGCTTCTTGAACATCTCGGGTTTCCTTTCCTTTGCTGATGGTGCGATCGGATGGGAGAGGGCCCATGTGAGGCCCGGCCGGGGGGAAGCCAGGCCTCACACGGGTCGGTGGATGGCTAGTTGACGGATGCCTCTTCGACGAGGATCACGTTGAAGGAGTCGGGGAACTGGCCGATGGCGATGGCGCTGTAGGCCTTGCCGTCCTCGAGCGTGAGCGCGGGGATGTCGAAGGCCGCAGCCTTCTTGCCAGCTTGGCGGATCTCGAGATCGACCTCACCTGCCGGCACGTCCAGGTAGCCCTTGGCCTTGCCGAACTTGAGGTTCTTGACGATGGCGCCGTTCTTGCCGGTGCCATCGGGCGCGATGTCGACCTTGGGCGCGTTGGCGCTGAGGTGGACGACGCGCACCTTGGCGCCTTCAGCCTCGGGCTGGACGGCCTTGTCCTTGAGCACGACCGGAGTGATATTGGCCAGATCGTTGGTGGCCGCGACCGTGGTCAGCGTGCCGCCGTCGAAGGTGAGCTCGGCGTCGATGACGACGGGGCCCTCTTCAAGGCTGGCGCCGGCGGGCACGACCTGGACCTGGTAGGTGCCGGCGGGCACGAACAGGTACTCAGAGAGAGCGCCGAAGGGAACGTCACTCAGGATCACGCCACCGTTGGCGTAGACATCGACGTTGGGGGCATCAGCGCTGAAGTGACCGACACGAACACCAGCCAGGGCGGCGTCGACCGCGGGCACGACAGCGAAGCTGCCATCGCCCAGGCCACCGACCGCGAAGACCGAGTAGCTCACGCCATCGGCGATGGTGATCTCGGGGATGTCGAAGGCGACATCGGTGCTGCCGGCAGGGCGGATCTCGAGGTCATAGGCACCGCCGGGAAGGGCGAGGTAGCCGGTGTTGTTGGGGTACTCGAGCCCCTCGATCAGTGCATCAGCACCGTCGGGTGCGATGTCGACCGCGGGGGCGTCAGCGCTCAGGTGCACGACGCGGACCTGCGCAGTGTCGGAGCTGGGCGACGGGTCGTCGGCGATGACCTGGGGGATGATGCCGTCGGCCAGGCTGCCGGTGGCAGCGACCGTGGTCATGGTGCCGGACTCGAACGTCAGCGCGGCGTCGATGACGACGGGGCCTTCCTCCAGGCTGGCGCCGTTGGGCACGACCTGGATCTGGTACTCGCCACCGGGAACCTCGAGGTAGTCGGTGATCTGGGTGAACTCGAGGCCCTCGCCGATGAGGCCACCGTCGGCGTAGATGTCGACTGCGGGGGCGTCGCCGGCTCCGTGCAGCACACGGACCATCGCGTTCTCGTCCTGGGCGGCCGTCGCGGCGGGAATGGCGGTCACGGCGGCCAGGGCGGCGGCGGTACCGAGCATCCCGACCTTGCGGCCAAGGGATAGCTGCTTGCGCATCAGGGTGTTGTCCTTTCGAAAGATGTCTGTGATCGAGGTGGTAGGGGGAGGCGCTGGTGGTGTGATCACGTCACACCACCAGCGGTCTCATCGTTGGGTCAGGGTTACTCGCTGGCCTCGGGGGACTCAGCGGCCATCTCCTCGCCCTCAGCCATCTCTTCGTCCATCATCAGGGACGCATCGAGGGCCGGGAGGACGGTGAAGGTGCCGTCGGCCAGGGAGCCGATGGCGAAGACGGTGAAGCTGTTGCCGCCGTCGAGCATCAGGGGATCGATATCGAAGGCCACATCCTCGGTGCCCGCAGGGCGGATCTCGAGGTCGTACTCACCCTCGGGGAGGTCGAGGTAGCCGGCCGCGTTCGGGTAGGCCAGCTCGGGGACGACCACGTCGCCACCATCAAGGGCGATGTCGACAGCCGGGGCGTCGGCGCTGAAGTGGACCACGCGCACCTGCGCGATGCCGTCCTGCGGCATGGGCTCGTCGGCCAGGACCTGGGCCTCGATGCTCTCGAGGACGTTGGTCGCGGCGACGGTCGTCATGGTGCCGGCGGCGAAGTCGAGATCGACCGGGCCGATGACGGCGCCGTCGGCCGGATCAGCCCCGGCTGCCACGACCTCGATGGTGTAGGTGCCACCGGGGACCTCGAGGTACTCGGAGAGCACGCCGAAGGGCACATCGCTCAGGATGGCGCCACCGTTGGCGTAGACGTCGACGGCCGGAGCGTCAGGGCTGAAGTGACCGACGCGGACCTTGGCGGCCTCCTCGTCCTGCGCGAAAGCGCCGGCCGGGAGAGCCATGACCGCGGCAAGGGCGGCGGCGGCGCCGATGACCTGGATCTTGTTCGTTCGCATGTGTCGTTTCTACCTTTCGAGTGATGGAGTGGCTTGGATTGATGGAGTGGCTTGGATGGCGAGCTTCATCTCGCCGTTCGACGTTTCGCTGGAGCGATCTACGCCCGTGTGCGTGGGCCCCTCAGGGGCGCCACCGTTGTGTCATCTCGTTGACCTCCTCCGTATCGGCTTCTGTGGCTTGTGTGTCGATGGTTTGTCTACCTGATGCCTGGAACGATAGCGTCTTGTGCAAGGCTTGTCAAGTGTTTGCCAAATGAAATCGAGGTGGTATCATCAACAAAGCATGTACAGCATCAAGCAAGCCTCCATCCGCTCAGGCGTCAGCGTTCCACTCATCCGCGCGTGGGAACGACGCTACGGTGTGGTCAGCCCGCAGCGAACGGCGTCGGGCTATCGCCTCTACGACGACGAAGCCATCGCCACGCTCGTGCGCGTTCGCGAGCTGACCGAGTCGGGCTGGACGGCCAGTGAAGCAAGTCGCGCCGTCCTCGCGGGCGAGGTCCCGCTCCATCCGCTCCCTCCCCTGCCCCGAGCGCCCGTCAACGCGGAGGCATCGCATGCGCGCCAGGCAGACCTGGTCGAGCGCTTCGTCGAGGCAGCCAGGGACATGGACATCGCTGCCACCGGCGCGGCGCTCGACGAGATCTTCGCCCAGGGCTCCTACGAGTCCATCGTGGACGACCTGCTGATGCCGGCCCTGGTCGAGATCGGTCGCTCCTGGAGCGAAGGGCGCCTGGACGTTGCTGCTGAGCACGCCGCCAGCGCAGCCGTCCACCGACGCCTGTCCGCGCTCTACGAGGCCGCGGCGGTGGTGGGTGACCCGCTGCTCGTGGTGGGCCTGCCGCCGGGAGCCCGACATGAGCTCGGGTCCCTGGCGTTCGCGGTCGCGGTGCGCCGGCAGGGGGTGGGCGTGCTGTACCTCGGACCAGACGTGCCGGTGGACAGCTGGGTCCACGTCATCAGGCAGCACCGCGCGCGGGTGGCCGTCGTGGGCGTGGTGCAGGAAGCGGACCGCATCGCGGCGCTGGAGGTCGCGGAGGCCCTGCGCGAGGCCGGACTGAGCCCGACCCTCGCGGTCGGCGGCGGCAGGGCGCGCTGGGAAGGTGCCGAGCAAGCCGGTATGGTGGTGCTGCCCGACCGCATCAACGAGGCTGCCACCGTGGCTGCCGCGCTGGCGAGGAGTGCCCGGCCGAACCGATAGGACGAGGGATCACGCGCGTGGAGCAACCGTCAGCATCGATCGAGCCACGGACGTGAAGCTCACCGTCGTCGGTGCCGCCGCCGCCTGGACCGTTCGCCAAGGCCATCCGTCGTCCTGCTATCTCGTCGAGATCGGCAGCGACGCCATCCTGCTGGACCTCGGACAGGGTGCGCTGGGATCGGTCTTCGCTCATCGAGATCCGGCCACGCTGCGGGCGGTGGTGATCAGCCACATGCACGGTGACCACCACGTCGATCTCATTCCGCTGCGGAACCTCCTCCGCTTCGGATATCGCGAGCCGCGGCGCATCGGCTTGCACGCTCCGGTCGGCCTGCGTCGCCGCTATGACGTCTTCACCGGCGAATCGGGCTTCCTCGACGACCTCGTCGGCACCGATGTCGCCGAAGGGGTATGGCAGATCGGTCCCTTCAGCGTGGAAGCGCGGCTCGTCACCCACTCCGAGCAGAGCCACGCATTCCGCGTCAGCGAGGCAGCCGCGCCCGGCGCGCCCGGTCTCGTCTACAGTGGCGACTGCGGCCGTGCCGACGACCTGCTGCCGTTGATCCACGAGGGTGACACGGTGCTCTGCGAAGCATTCTGGTCCACGCTCGAGCCCCAACCCGGTGCCAACCACCTCAGTTCCGCAGAGGCGGCGGACGTTGCCCGACGCGGAGGAGCAGCTCACTTGATCTTGACCCACGTCCTTGAGGCCCACGATCCGACGGCCGCCCTTCACGCAGCGCAAGCTGTCTTCGGTGGTCCCGTGCAGCTGGCTGAGCCGGACCTCGTCGTTGCCATCGGACCCGCTCGATGAACGAGACCGAGCCCATCGTCCTGTCGGTTCGCTCGCGCATCCGGAGACTCGTGGCCGATGCCTGGGCGGCGGCCACCGACGCTGGCGACCTGGCGCCTCTCGACGCCGACGTTCGAGCCAGCATCGAGATCGAGATCGAGCGCCCCTCCAATCCCGACCACGGGGACCTCGCCACCAACCTGGCGATGAAGCTGGCGCGCCCGCTTCGACGGTCGCCGCTGCAGATCGCCGAGGCGATCGCGACCAGCTTGCGCTCCGCGCCAGCCGGGTCCGCGCTCAGCGCCGTGGACGTGGCACCACCCGGGTTCATCAACATGCGTCTCGCCGACACCTGGCTGGAGAGCGTGCTGGATGAGGCGCGCGCGGCCGGAGATGCCTTCGGTCGGGTCAGACAGGAGCGGCCGCTGCATCTCAACGTCGAGTTCGTGTCTGCCAATCCCACCGGCCCCCTGCATGTGGGCAACGCTCGCGGCGCCTTCGTCGGGGACCTGCTCACGCGCGTGCTGGAGGGCGGCGGGCACAGGGTCACGCGCGAGTACTACTTCAACGACTCCGGCGCCCAGATCCGCAACCTCGGAGCGTCGGTGGCGGCTCGCCGCACGGGCGACGACATCCCCGAGGACGGCTACCAGGGCGCGTACGTCGAGCAGCTCGCTGCTGAGCTGCCCGACGACGTCTGGGATGCGGCGACCGCCGAGGGCGCCGATCGGGATGCCATCGTCGCCACCTGGGCGCAAGAGAGGGTGCGTGCCGGGATCGAGGACAGCCTGGCACGCCTCGGCGTGAGCTTCGACGTCTGGAAGAGCGAGGCCAGCCTGCACACGGAGGGCTGGGTCGACCGGGCAGTCGAGCAGTTGCGGACGGGCGACCACATCTTCGAGCAGGATGGCGCGACCTGGTTCCGCTCCACCACGTTCGGTGATGACAAGGACCGCGTGGTCTACCGCTCGAGTGGCGAGCCCACATACTTCGCCTCCGATATCGGCTACGTCGCCGAGAAGTTCAGCCGTGGGTACGACAAGCTCATCTACATCTGGGGCGCGGACCACCACGGCACGGTCGCGCGCGTGCGCAACGCGGCACAGGCCATGGGCTTCGACAAGGAGGCCGTGGAGATGCTGCTGGTCGCCTGGGTCCGGTTCGTGCGTGACGGCAAGGATGTGCCCATGAGCAAGCGCTCGGGCGAGTTCCTTACCCTTGACGAGTTGCTCGAGGAGATCGGCGTGGATGCTGCCCGCTGGTCGTTCGCATCGCGCTCGGCGAGCTCACCCATCGATGTCGATATCGAGCTCGCCCGCAGGCAGTCGTCAGAGAACCCCGTCTACTACGTGCAGTACGCCCACGCACGCATCAGCTCCATCCTGGCCAAGGCGGCGGCAGCGGGACTGGTGCCCAGCCCTGCCTTCGGCGGCGTGCTCGAAGGCGACGAGATCGCCACCGGCCTCGCCCGCGAGGTACTGCGCCTCCCGGAGGTGGTCGAGGACGGTGCTGAAGCCGAGGAGACACACGGCATCACCGCCTATGCCATGGAGCTGGCCACCACCTTCCATGCCTTCTACCGTGACCGACGGGTGGTCGATCCGGACGACCCCGTCACGTCGGCAGGTCGGTTGGCCCTGATGGTCGTGACGCGGGCAACCATCCGCAACGCCCTCGCCCTGCTGGGGATCTCGGCACCAGAGTCGATGTAGGGTCGACGATGACGAAGGCCGGGCTCAAGGCCCGACCTTCGTTGCGATCCGTTGGGTGCCGTGGAGGTCGCTAGGGCGCCCCCACCGCGTCTCCGAGGCCAAGTGCCTCGGCCACCGTGGCGAGCGCAGCATCGTCGCTGGTCAACAGGACCAGCACCGGATTGGATGCGCCCGAGGAGACATCCGCTTCAAGCACGGCATGCGCGCCCGGCAGGTCCGCGATGGCAGCGTTGGCCGCGCTCACGAACTGCCCGATGTCATCACTGGTGTCCCACTTGGTCTGCCACACGATGGCCCAGGAGCCATCGGGGCCGTCGAGGCTGACGAGGCGGTCGCCACCCCAACCTGCGGCAGCGTTGGCCCTGGGCAGCTTGATGGGAGCCTTGGGACCCGCCTGGCTACCTGCCTGGCCGTCGGCCAGCCAGACACCGATGCGGAGCTCGCCCATGGTCTGCTGCCACTGCTCGCTCCAGCCCCTGCCGAGCGTGCCGCCCAGGCCGTCGAGGCTCAGGGTCGTCGCTCGCTCGTCCGGGTACAGCTGTGGGTGGAGGATCTGCTCGGTCGTCTCCGGCAGTCGGCCCCAGGCGGAATCGACCGCCGCCCAGCCGCCGTTCCCGCGGAGGCGATCGACGAACAGCCGGCCCTCCAGGTAGGGGAAGCTGTACTCGCGCTGCAGCAGCGGTGGCATCGACGCAAGGATGCCGTCATCACCGGGCACGATGACATCGTCGGCCTTGGACTGGTTGCCCGGGCTGAGGTTCTCAGCCGCCCACTGCAGCATCGTGGCCGTACCGTCACCCTCCGTCAGCGCGATGGCCGCCAGGGCCTCGTCGCCATCACTGGGATCGCCGGTGCGGGCCGCATCGCTGCCGAACTGCTGGTAGGCCGCAGCCTGGCCGAACTCGCGCGCAGCCTCGGTCCGCTGCGCCACGTTGAACTTGTCGATGGACCCGATGATCGACTGGCGACCGCGCTCCTCGAGGTACGCGATCGGCAGTGCCTGTCCGTAGAGTCGGTCGAGCAACTCGGCGAGATCGTCACCCTCGCCCAGCAGCCCCATGCGCTTCAGCGCTTGCTCCGCCTGCCCGATCGAGGCGGGGTCCCACAGGGCGTCGGCCCGGGCACGCAGGATCTCTGCCTGCTCGGCATTGCCGACCGCGTCATACGGGGTGCTGCCGAGCTCCAGCTCGCGGATGGGGGGCACCGCTGCGGCGACAGCATCGAGCTGCGTTGCGAGCTCGGGAGCGTCGAGTGAGCCACCAGCCCCGCGAGGCTCGATGACCGGCCCGAGCGACACGATAAGTGCGACGCTGCTGTCCTGGTCGAGGACGGTGCCTGCGGCGGGATCCTGGCCCAGGACGGTACCGGCCGGAGCGCTCTCGTCGTTGACCTCGGTTCGTTCGCCAGGCTGCAGCTCAGCCGCCTCCAATGTGGCCGTGGCCTCAGCCTCGACGAGGCCGACGACATCAGGCACCTCGACCTGCTTGGGCCCCTTGCTGACGGTGAGCGTGACGGTCGAGCCAGCCCGTGCCTCAGCGCCGGCTGGCGGGTCCGTCTTGACGGCGTTGCCGGCCGCGACCTGGGCATTGGTCCGCTCCAGGGTGTCGACCACGAAACCCTCCGCCTCCAGCGTGGACTGTGCGTCGGCAGCAGCCAGACCCTTGACCTCGGGAACCACCGCGAGCGCTGGTCCGGCACTCAGGGTCAGGCTGACCACAGAGCCCTGGTCAACGACCGCACCAGCGGTCGGTTCCTGGCCCACGACGGTACCGGCCGGGGCATCGTCCTCGGCCACCGTGCTCTCGCCGGGCTTGAGCTGGGCCTCCTTGAGGGCTGCCCTGGCCGCGGCCTCATCGAGGCCCGACACGTCCGGCACCTCGATCTGCTTCGGTCCCCTGCTAACGATGAGGGTGACAGTGGAGCCGACCTCCACGGCGGCTCCAGCCGCCGGCTCGGTCTTGACGGCGTTGCCGGTCGCGACCTGGGCATTGGTCCGCTCCACGACGTCGACCAGCAAGCCCTCGGCCTCGAGCGCGGTTTGCGCCTCGGCGGCAGCCTGGTCCCTGACCTCCGGAACGGTGGTGCTTGGCGGTCCGGAGCTGAGGGTGAGGTTCACCTCCGAACCGGTCGGGACCTCCGTGCCGGGGGATGGGTCCTGCGACAGGACCGTGTTCCTGGGCGCTGCGTCGTCGACGATCGTCTCCTCGCCCACGGTGAGGCCAGCATCCTCGATCGCCGAGGTTGCCTGCGCCTTCGTAGACCCGACCGTGTCGGGAACGACGGCCGGCTTGGGACCCTTGCTGACGATCAACGTGACGGATGACCCGAGCCCGACCTCATCGCCAGAGGCAGGCTCGGTCTTGATGGCGTTGCCGGCAGCGACGCCGGCGTTGGTCCTCTGCTCGATCGCGCCGACGACCAGGCCGGCCGCTTCGACGGCGGCGACCGCATCGGCCTCGGGCAGGTCCCTGACTTGCGGCACCTGGACCGAAGGCGGACCGGCACTGACGGTGAAGTCCACGGCCGATCCCTTGTCGGCCTCGTCACCGGCCGCCGGCCGCTGGTCAAGGACGGTGTTTCGCGGAGCCGGATCCTCGACGACGGACTCCTCGCCCGGCGCCAGTTCGGCGTCGGTGATGGCGGCGACGGCATCGGCCTTCTTCAGGCCCACGACGTCGGGCACCAGGACCTGCTTGGGCCCCTTGCTGATGGTGAGGAGGACGGTGGAGCCGACTTCGGCATCTGCCCCGGCCGCTGGCTCGGTCTTGACTGCGTTGCCGGCCGATACCTTTGCGTTGGTGCGTTCCACGGTCTCGACCACGAGCCCTTCGGCCTCAAGCGATGCCTGCGCCTCGCCGGCGGGCTGATCCTTCACGTCGGGAACCGTGCGAGTGCTGGAGCCGGTCGAGAGGAAGAGCCGGACTGCTGACTCCATCGGCAGGGATGATCCCGCCGACGGGTCCGTCTTGATGGCACCCCCGGCGGGCACATTCTCATGGCTCTGTTCGACGATCTCTCCCACCTGAAGCCCGGCGGCCTCGATCGTCGAGATCGCGTCGCTCTCCGACAGGTCCCGGACCTCCGGCACCTCCACGTCGGGCGTGACACCCGCGCTGACGATGTAGTCGACGGCCGATCCGATGTCGACCATCGTCCCCGCTGTCGGCTGCTGGCTGATGACCTCACCGCTGACGATCTCATCACTGAAGCCCTGCGTCACCTCACCGACGACCAGGCCGACGTCGCTGAGCTTCCGCTCGGCGTCCGCAGCGGGGCCGGAGAGGTCCGGCACCTCGACCTGCTCGATGCCGACGCTGACGACGTAGTCGACGGTCGTGCCGACATCGACGGTCGTGCCGGCAGGCGGGTCGGAGCGGATGACGGCGCCGGCCGCGACGGTGTCACTGAACGCCTGACTGGCGCTCCCGGCGGTGAGCTCAGCAGCCTCGAGCTCGACCACGGCCTCGGTCGCGGTCAGGCCGGTGATGTCGGGGACATCGACCTGCTTGGGCCCGCGACTGACGACGAGCAGGACCGACGATCCGGTGTCTACCTCGCTGCCTGCCTCCGGGTCGGTCCGGACGGCCAGGCCCTCGGGGATGGTGGCATTGGTGCGGCGTTCGACTACGCCGACCGTCAGGCCGGCCGCCTCGATAGCGGCCGTGGCTTCAGCCTCGGTCAACTGGCGCACGTCCGGCACCTCGACCTGCTCGACGCCCAGGCTCACGACGTAGGCCACGGCCGAGCCGAGCTCGACCTCGGTGTCGGCGGCGGGGTCCTGGCTCAGGACGTCGCCGGCGGGGATGCTGTCGCTGTATTGCTCGCTGAGGGCACCGGGCACGAGGCCGGCGTCGGCGAGCGTCTGCTCGACGTCGCTGGCGGGGCCCGAGAGATCGGGCACCGGGACGGTCTGCACGCCCAGGCTCACGACGTAGGCCACGGCCGAGCCGAGCTCGACCTCGGTGTCGGCGGCGGGGTCCTGGCTCAGGACGTCGCCGGCGGGGATGCTGTCGCTGTATTGCTCGCTGAGGGCACCGGGCACGAGGCCGGCGTCGGCGAGCGTCTGCTCGACGTCGCTGGCGGGGCCCGAGAGATCGGGCACCGGGACGGTCTGCACGCCCAGGCTCACGACGTAGGCCACGGCCGAGCCGAGCTCGACCTCGGTGTCGGCGGCGGGGTCCTGGCTCAGGACGTCGCCGGCGGGGATGCTGTCGCTGTATTGCTCGCTGAGGGCACCGGGCACGAGGCCGGCGTCGGCGAGCGTCTGCTCGACGTCGCTGGCGGGGCCCGAGAGATCGGGCACCGGGACGGTCTGCACGCCCAGGCTCACGACGTAGGCCACGGCCGAGCCGAGCTCGACCTCGGTGTCGGCGGCGGGGTCCTGGCTCAGGACGTCGCCGGCGGGGATGCTGTCGCTGTATTGCTCGCTGAGGGCACCGGGCACGAGGCCGGCGTCGGCGAGCGTCTGCTCGACGTCGCTGGCGGGGCCCGAGAGATCGGGCACCGGGACGGTCTGCACGCCCAGGCTCACGACGTAGGCCACGGCCGAGCCGAGCTCGACCTCGGTGTCGGCGGCGGGGTCCTGGCTCAGGACGTCGCCGGCGGGGATGCTGTCGCTGTATTGCTCGCTGAGGGCACCGGGCACGAGGCCGGCGTCGGCGAGCGTCTGCTCGACGTCGCTGGCGGGGCCCGAGAGATCGGGCACCGGGACGGTCTGCACGCCCAGGCTCACGACGTAGGCCACGGCCGAGCCGAGCTCGACCTCGGTGTCGGCGGCGGGGTCCTGGCTCAGGACGTCGCCGGCGGGGATGCTGTCGCTGTATTGCTCGCTGAGGGCACCGGGCACGAGGCCGGCGTCGGCGAGCGTCTGCTCGACGTCGCTGGCGGGGCCCGAGAGATCGGGCACCGGGACGGTCTGCACGCCCAGGCTCACGACGTAGGCCACGGCCGAGCCGAGCTCGACCTCGGTGTCGGCGGCGGGGTCCTGGCTCAGGACGTCGCCGGCGGGGATGCTGTCGCTGTATTGCTCGCTGAGGGCACCGGGCACGAGGCCGGCGTCGGCGAGCGTCTGCTCGACGTCGCTGGCGGGGCCCGAGAGATCGGGCACCGGGACGGTCTGCACGCCCAGGCTCACGACGTAGGCCACGGCCGAGCCGAGCTCGACCTCGGTGTCGGCGGCGGGGTCCTGGCTCAGGACGTCGCCGGCGGGGATGCTGTCGCTGTATTGCTCGCTGAGGGCACCGGGCACGAGGCCGGCGTCGGCGAGCGTCTGCTCGACGTCGCTGGCGGGGCCCGAGAGATCGGGCACCGGGACGGTCTGCACGCCCAGGCTCACGACGTAGGCCACGGCCGAGCCGAGCTCGACCTCGGTGTCGGCGGCGGGGTCCTGGCTCAGGACGTCGCCGGCGGGGATGCTGTCGCTGTATTGCTCGCTGAGGGCACCGGGCACGAGGCCGGCGTCGGCGAGCGTCTGCTCGACGTCGCTGGCGGGGCCCGAGAGATCGGGCACCGGGACGGTCTGCACGCCCAGGCTCACGACGTAGGCCACGGCCGAGCCGAGCTCGACCTCGGTGTCGGCGGCGGGGTCCTGGCTCAGGACGTCGCCGGCGGGGATGCTGTCGCTGTATTGCTCGCTGAGGGCACCGGGCACGAGGCCGGCGTCGGCGAGCGTCTGCTCGACGTCGCTGGCGGGGCCCGAGAGATCGGGCACCGGGACGGTCTGCACGCCCAGGCTCACGACGTAGGCCACGGCCGAGCCGAGCTCGACCTCGGTGTCGGCGGCGGGGTCCTGGCTCAGGACGTCGCCGGCGGGGATGCTGTCGCTGTATTGCTCGCTGAGGGCACCGGGCACGAGGCCGGCGTCGGCGAGCGTCTGCTCGACGTCGCTGGCGGGGCCCGAGAGATCGGGCACCGGGACGGTCTGCACGCCCAGGCTCACGACGTAGGCCACGGCCGAGCCGAGCTCGACCTCGGTGTCGGCGGCGGGGTCCTGGCTCAGGACGTCGCCGGCGGGGATGCTGTCGCTGTATTGCTCGCTGAGGGCACCGGGCACGAGGCCGGCGTCGGCGAGCGTCTGCTCGACGTCGCTGGCGGGGCCCGAGAGATCGGGCACCGGGACGGTCTGCACGCCCAGGCTCACGACGTAGGCCACGGCCGAGCCGAGCTCGACCTCGGTGTCGGCGGCGGGGTCCTGGCTCAGGACGTCGCCGGCGGGGATGCTGTCGCTGTATTGCTCGCTGAGGGCACCGGGCACGAGGCCGGCGTCGGCGAGCGTCTGCTCGACGTCGCTGGCGGGGCCCGAGAGATCGGGCACCGGGACGGTCTGCACGCCCAGGCTCACGACGTAGGCCACGGCCGAGCCGAGCTCGACCTCGGTGTCGGCGGCGGGGTCCTGGCTCAGGACGTCGCCGGCGGGGATGCTGTCGCTGTATTGCTCGCTGAGGGCACCGGGCACGAGGCCGGCGTCGGCGAGCGTCTGCTCGACGTCGCTGGCGGGGCCCGAGAGATCGGGCACCGGGACGGTCTGCACGCCCAGGCTCACGACGTAGGCCACGGCCGAGCCGAGCTCGACCTCGGTGTCGGCGGCGGGGTCCTGGCTCAGGACGTCGCCGGCGGGGATGCTGTCGCTGTATTGCTCGCTGAGGGCACCGGGCACGAGGCCGGCGTCGGCGAGCGTCTGCTCGACGTCGCTGGCGGGGCCCGAGAGATCGGGCACCGGGACGGTCTGCACGCCCAGGCTCACGACGTAGGCCACGGCCGAGCCGAGCTCGACCTCGGTGTCGGCGGCGGGGTCCTGGCTCAGGACGTCGCCGGCGGGGATGCTGTCGCTGTATTGCTCGCTGAGGGCACCGGGCACGAGGCCGGCGTCGGCGAGCGTCTGCTCGACGTCGCTGGCGGGGCCCGAGAGATCGGGCACCGGGACGGTCTGCACGCCCAGGCTCACGACGTAGGCCACGGCCGAGCCGAGCTCGACCTCGGTGTCGGCGGCGGGGTCCTGGCTCAGGACGTCGCCGGCGGGGATGCTGTCGCTGTATTGCTCGCTGAGGGCACCGGGCACGAGGCCGGCGTCGGCGAGCGTCTGCTCGACGTCGCTGGCGGGGCCCGAGAGATCGGGCACCGGGACGGTCTGCACGCCCAGGCTCACGACGTAGGCCACGGCCGAGCCGAGCTCGACCTCGGCATCGGCGGCCGGATCGGAGCTGAGGACGTGGCCCGCGACGATGCTGTCGCTGTAGGGCTCGCTGACGTCACCGGGCACCAGGTCCGCGGCGTCGAGCGTCTGCTCGACGTCGCTGGCGGAGCCCGAGAGATCGGGCACCGGGACGGTCTGCACGCCCAGGCTCACGACGTAGGCC
>CAVORC010000036.1:0-37810 GCA_963698505.1 uncultured Chloroflexia bacterium
CTGGTCGGCATGCGCGTCCACGGCAAAGTCGAACGCCTGTGCCAGCGGCGCCAGGTCCGCCTGCGGATAGCGCTGCCGGACCTCCTGCTCCACCAGGTCGAGCTGCCGCTGCATCCCCGCCGGTGAGAAGTCTTCCGCGGGCACGGGGCGCGCACGGCGCTTCGACCGGGCCGGCCCGGGCGCCGACGGAGCGGTGGCAGTCGAGGTGTGCTCGGTTGGGGGGCTGGTCATCTCTCGCCGAGTGTAACGAACCCGCCGAATGGCGAGCCGGACGTGGGTGGGATCAGGGCAGCTCGCTGAGCACGTCCTCGAGCAGCGCCGCGTCGCTGGCGATGATCAGCCAGGCGGCGCCCTCGACAGCGTAGAGATGAGCCGTCATGTCGGGGTCGTCGGGGCTGGTGTAGGCGATCGCCGTCTTGCCCGCTACGGCCACCTCCTCGCTGGTCGAGGTCTCGTTGGCCAGGTCGAGCATGGCCGTCCAGAAGGCGATGCCGTCCGACGGGGCCAGGCCGGGGATCTCGATGGCCTGAAGCATGATCCCGCCCTGCCCATCGGCAGTGCTGGCAAGGACGGCGGCGACGCCCATCGAGTCGACCTCGGGGTCGCCGGCAGCGGCGATCGCGCTGTCGAGCAGCACGAGCTCATCGGCAGCGGAGTTGTCACGCATCTCCTCGCCACTGAAGGTCATGGCCTGCTCTCGCAGAAGGAGTCCGCCCGCCTCGGTCGGGATGAGGTCGAGCGCGACGCCCACTGGCGGCTCTGCGCTGGGGACAGGGCTGGCGTCCTGGGCCACCGCGGCGCCGGACGGAAGCAGCAGTGCCAGGGCGATGACGGCCGTGGCGGTCTTGGCGAATCTCATCCGATCTCCAGCGTGGCGGTTGAAGGTGGGGGCAGTCTAGTCCTCGCTCGCCATCGATGGCTCGGCCCGCGAGAGCCTGCCCAGAGAGTGAAGCGAACGCAACCTCACCTCGACCGCAACGACATCCACGCGGCGGCACGAGCGCTGCGCTGGGTGTACCGTCGTCCATCGTGAAGCCGTGGTCACAGCCCGCCCGCGGGCGTACGCGCCTCCCCTACGCGCTGCTGGCGCTCTCGCTGGGCGTGCTCGTCTCCTGCACGACCGTGGCCGGCGACACGGAGTCGCCGACGCTTCGAGGTATCCAGGACGGAGGGACCGAGGAGGCCGGCTCACGCGCGCAGGCTGCACTCACGGTCGAGACCTCGGCTCCGCCGCCGAGCGTCCTGCCGACGCCTTCGCCCGCGGTGTCGGCGAGCCCGGGGCCGTCGCCCCTCGCCCGGCTGCTCTCGGACGCCACGCCACCATCGACGGTCGAACCGTCGGTGCCCGGCAGCACGCCCGGAGTGGCCGCGCAGGCGCTGCCGTCGCTCGCGGCCCAGGCGCCTTCGCCGGGCGCCGTGGCGAGCTCGCCACCGGTCGGGCAGGCGGCCGCGGGTACGGACGTGCGGCTGGACGCTGCCACGACGAAGAAGCTGCGGCGCATCCTGCGCAACACCGTGGCGAAACAGGGTGTGGCCGGGCTGCAGGCGGCCGTGATGCTGCCTTCGGGCGAGACGTGGCTGGGCTCGGCCGGCAAGGCGGAGATGGAGCCCGCCCGGCCCATCGCGAAGGACACGCAGTTCGCCATCGCCAGCGTCACCAAGACGTTCATCGCCGCGCTCATCCTGCAGCTGGCCGAGGAGGGCAAGGTCGACCTCGACGCGCCATTCGGAACGTACTTCGAGGACGCTCCGCGGAGCAAGAACGTGACGCTGCGCCAGTTGCTCAGCCACACCAGCGGCATCTACAACTTCTGGGAGCACCCGCGGTACGGTGTCGTCACCGACGCGTGGTACCAGGAACCGGCGGCCGAGGGCATCAGGGCGCGCGATCACGAGTGGACGTACGAGGAGATGATGGGCCTCGTCAAGAGCGGCTACTTCAAGCCCGGCAAGGACTACCACTACTCCAACACGAACTACCTCATCCTGCGTCAGGTCGCCGAAGCCGTCGAGGGCGCGCCCATCCACCAGCAGCTGCGGCAGCGCTTCTTCGAGCCGCTGGGGATGGAGCACACCGTCTACCAGCCCGCCGAGACCCCCGCGGCGGACGCCGCCCACGGGCACTGGAACACCGGCAGCGGCTACATGGACCACACGCGGGACTCGACCCTGGTGCCCTTCATGGCTGCGGTCACGGTCGCTGACGCGGCCGGCGCCATGGCCTCCACGGCGCAGGACCTGGCCACCTGGGCTGACGCCCTCTATGGCGGCACGCTGCTCTCGCCGGAGTCGCTCGCGGAGATGACGACGATGCTGCAGCCGGGCCTCTACGGTCTGGGCACGGACGTGGCCGTGTTCTGGGGCCACCGTGCCTACGGCCACCGGGGAGGTATCCGCGGCTACGAATCGTCGATGTGGCACTTCCCGCAGTCCGGCGTGTCGATCGTGCTGCTGTCCAACCAGGGCAACTGGTACACCGACGAGCCCATGGGCAAGATGGTCAAGGCGGTGCTGGGGAAGGGCTGACGGCGACTCAGTCGGCGCGCGCGCGGATGGCCTCGCGCGCGACCGCGGCTTCGTCCCAGGCGATCTCGCCGCCCGCCGCCTCGATGGTCTTCTCGTGACCCTTGCCCGCCAGCAGCACGACGTCACCGGGATGCGCCAGCCGCATGGCCGTGCGGATGGCCTCTGCGCGCTCGGGGATGATGAACAGGTCCTCCTCGCGCTTCCGCCCGGCCGCTTCGGCTCCGGCAGCGATCGCGGCGAGGATGGCGCCTGCGGTCTTCGCCACGGGGGTCCTCGTCGGTGACGATGACCACGCGACAACGCTCGCCGGCGACGCGCCCCATGGGTTCGCGCTTGCTGGGGTCGCGCTCGCCGGCCGAGCCGAAGACGGCGATGAGCCCGCCTCGGCCGTTGGCTGGGACGCAGTTCGTCGAGGACCTTGGCCAGCGAGTCGGCCGTGTGGGCATAGTCGACGATCACGCTGAACGGCTGGCCCTCGTCGATGCGCTGCATGCGGCCGGGCACGCCCTCGAGCCCGGCGAGCGCCTCGGCCGCGGCATCGAGGTCCAGGCGCAGCGCCGCGGCGACCCCCATGGCCGCGAGTGCGTTGGCCACGTTGAAGCGTCCGGCCAGGCGCAGGTCGACGCCGCCCTGCCATGTTCCGGCCTGCATGGCCACGCGCATGCGGTCAGCGCGCTCCTCGAGACCGGTGGCGGCCAGGTCCAGGGTGGCCGCCTCGCCCCTGCCCAGGTCACCGGCCAGGCCGTAGCGCCACACGCGCGCGCCGGCGGCGATCGCCACCCTCGCCATGCGCCTCGCCCTCGGCATCGTCGGCGTTGACGACCGCGTGCTTGCCCCAGCCCTTCTCGGGGTTCTCGGCGCCCGTGGCGAGGCGCGCGAACAGGCTGCGCTTGGCGGCCCGGTAGGCGTCCAGCGAGCCGTGGAACTCGAGGTGCTCGGACGTGAGGTTGGTGAACACGGCCACGTCGTAGGCCACGCCACCCACGCGCTGCTGCGCCAGGCCGTGTGAGCTCGACTCCACCACGGCCCAGTCGTCGCCAGCGCTGACCATGTCGGCCAGGAACGCCTGCAGCTCGGGAGCTTCCGGCGTGCTGGTGCGGGCCGCGTTGCCCAGGCTCTCCCCGCCGACGATGACGTCGGTCGTGCCCAGCAGGCCACACGGTCCCATGGTCGCTTCGAGGATGGTGCGCACGAGGTAGGCGGTCGTGGTCTTGCCATCGGTGCCGGTGATACCGACGATGCCGAGCGCCCGCGACGGGTCACCGGCGCGCCAGGCCGCGGCCAGCCCCAGGGCGGTCGCGGCGTCGCACACGACCAGCTGGGGGACCGTGACCCCGGGCAGCGGGCGCTCGACGATGACGGCAGCGGCCCCCGCAGCCACGGCAGCGAGCACGTGATCGTGGCCGTCGGCTTGCCGTCCGCGGCGGGCGACGAAGATGTCGCCCGGCACGACCCGGCGCGAGTCGTAGCGCACGGCCCCGATGGAAGGGTCCGGCTCGCCCCCGTGTGCCGGCAGCGGATCGGCGGCAAGCTGGCCGCGCTGCTGCAGCACGGCGACGAGCGCGCCGAGCCGGTACTCAGTCACCACTCGGCGCCGGCGTTCCGTCGTCGCTCGCGTCCAGGCCTCGACGGCGGCGTGCCAGCCACACCACCGCATCGCGCCCGCGCAGCGACAGTGCCCGCACGGCCGGGTTGACGACGAGGTCCCAGGCCCCTCCGTACTCCACGACACGACCACCGAAGCCCTGCTTGAAGTGGGCGATGCCCTTGGTCGAACGACCCCACATGTCGAAGAACGAGGCGCCCCCGGCCTTGCTGCGGATGATGGCCTCCCACTCGAAGAAGTGGCCCGAGCGCTCCTTGCCCCCGACATCGGTGAGACCGCCGTAGAACTGGAAGTCGGTCCCGCCGCAGCTGAGGATGAGCTTGCTCGACACTGCCGTGCCGTCGGGCAGCGAGCCGATGAGGATGCGTGCGCGGCCTTCCGCCGCGAAGGCGCGGTAGACGTCGCGATATGCCTCCTGCGCCCGCGGGATCCAGCCGCTGCGACGGGCGGTCTCCACGAGGATCTGGTAGAAGACGGGCAGGTCCTCCTCGCCGCCTTCGCGGACCGTGCAGCCTCGCTTGCGGGCGCCGTTGGCGTAGCGCCGGCTCGACTTGTACACGTCTGACCAGAGCTCCTCCTCGGACTTGCGCAGGTCGATGATCTGCGACGTCGGCGGCTGCATGCCCTGCGCCGGCTGCCAGCCGGCAGCGCTGAAGAGCCCGTCGTGGGCCCGTCCCTCCAGTCCCGGTTCGGCCGTGATGTGGGTCAGTCGGCGTGACCTGGCCACCTCGCGCAGGGCGGAGGTGAAGGCGGCCAGGCTGGATGCGTCGAACGCGGTGGCGATGGGTCCACGCGGCAGGTAGCCGAGCGAGAACGGCCCGGGGCCCAGGCGGCGCATGAGCAGCTGACCCCCGATGGGCCCAGACCCCCCGTCGGCCATCACCCGTACGGCCGTCCAGCCAGTGAGCCGCTTGGCATGCGCCCACGCCGAGAGTTGCAAGGGGAAGGGCGTCGTCGATGACTCGACGAAGGCATCCCAGGCAGTGTCGTCGATGCGCAGCTGTTCGAGCTCAGTGTTCAATCCGGGCCTCCTGGCGCGACGGCGCCGGGATCGTCCCGGTCCGCCCGCCCTATCTTCGCATCCCGCGCAGGACGTCGATGGTGCGACGGCGGGCACGGGCCAGGCGCTCGGCTCCGGGTCGCAGCACGATGCGGTGCGCTGGCTCGCGCTCGACCCAGCGCGCCCCGAACCCGCGCTTGTGCTCGTAGAGACCACGGTTCGGGTCACCCGGCCGCGGTGGCGTGCGATGGCCGGGCAGGTCCACGCCCCCGAGCTCGATGGCGTGGCGCCCAGCAGTCAGCGCGCTCTCGATGGCGGTGGCGCGCACAAGATGCATCGTGCCCGGCAGGTCGCGGCGGCGCGACGCTCGGTCGGCCGAATAGACCGTGGCCCAGATGCCTCCGTGATCGTAGAGGAACAGGCCGCCCACGAGCTCATCCTCGTGCACCGCCACCAGCAGCCTCGCCAGGCCGTCTGCCAGCAGCGCCCGCCAGCCCTCCAGGTAGTCGGTGCCCTGCTGGAGCTGCATGCCCACGACCTCGGCCCGCTCGCGCATCAGTGCCGCGAACGCCTCCAGGTGCTCGCCTGCGGGGTCCTCGCGAACGGTGGTGCCGCCACGCGAAGCCGCGCCGATGCGCTGGCGCGTCGACTTGCTGAAGCCGGCTCGCACCGCTGCGACATCGGCTCCCGGCGCGAAGTCGAGCCGCATCACGTGGATCGAAGGATCCAGGCCTTCGGTCTCCCGGAAGCCGAGAGCGTGCATGGCCGTCGCGTACCCCGGATCGGCCGGCCGCTCGGGGTCCAGGTAGAGGTCGCGCGCGCCGTGATCCGCCGCCCACCCGGCCAACGCCCCTGCTCGTGCGGCGGCCAGCGCCGCCGGCTCACCGGCGTGGGCGGGGCCGCGCCTGACGCTGGCCTCGACACCGGGCAGCCCCGCGCTGCGGCGAAGCAGGGCAAGGGCGACGCGGTCGTCGGCGAAGGTCAGGTAGTGTGGCTCGAAGCCCTGGCTGGCTCGATAGCTGCCCCAGGTGGCCGACTGCATGGCATGCCCACCGGGCAGTGCCACTGCTCGTTCATGCCAGCCAGCGGGAGGCGACCCAGCGTCGTCGAGCACGCTGGTCCGGGTCGTGCTGGCGCTCATCGGCCACGACGGGCGGCGCGAGCCAGGTCCACGGCCCGGCCGAGCTCAGGGAGTCGCACCAGCCGACTGTACAGGACGTACAGGGCCAGTCCGGCACCCGTGGCCATCCCGAGCTCGAGGAGCAGGCTCGCGACCCGCGGCGCGTTGGCTGGAACCAGCTCGAGAGCCAGCACGCCGGCCACGACCAGCGCAGCCATCAGCGCACCTGCCAGCGACAGTAGCCCCCCGCTCACGACCGGCAGCGCATGGAAGCCGCTGTGGCGGCGGCGCAGCAGGAACGTCAGCGAGGTCGCCTCGAACCAGGCACCCACGGCGATGCCCAGCGCCAGGCCGCGGATGCCCCACGTCTCCACCGTGGCCAGCGAGATGGCCACGTTGACGCCCACCGAGACGATGGCCACGCTCACCGGCGTGATGGTGTCCTTGCCGCTGTAGAACGCGCGCGCCAGGATGACGTTCATCGCGTGCGCCGGCAGGCCCAGCAGGAAGACGCCCAGCGCCGCCGCCGTGGCGGCCAGGGTGGGCTCATCGAAGCCCCAGCCGAACAGCAGGTCCACGACCTGGTCGCGAGCCACGATGCCGATCGCCGCCACGAACGCCATCAGCCACAGCAGCAGGCGTAGCGCCCGGGTGACGAGCTCGCTGAACTCGCCCTCCTGTCCGAGCGCCAGCGCGCGTGACATCGACGGCAGCAGCACGATGCCAAGAGGCAGGCCGATGACACCGAGCGGGATCTGCAGCACGCTGAAGGCGACGGTGTAGCTCACCACGGCGCCGACCGCGACGGTGCTGGCGAGGGCCGTGTTCACAAGGAAGGTGATCTGGTTGGCGCCCATGCCGATGGCGCGCGGCAGCATCAGCCAGAACGTCTGGCGGGCAGCGTGGTCGCTCACGTCGGCACCGAGCGTGTAGTCGAAGCGCCCGCGCAGGGCCGGCAGCTGGACCAGCAGGTGTCCGACGGCGCCGATGACGACACCCAGCGCGACGCCGTAGATGCCCAGCGCCGGCGAAAGCAGCAGCGCGCCGGCGATGATGCTGGCGTTGTAGATGACCGGCGCCAGTGCCGCGGCGCCGAAGCGGTCCTGCGTCTGCAGGATGGCGCTGACGATCGAGCCGGCCGCGAGGAAGATGGGCGCCACGAGCATGAGCCGGGTGAGGTCGACCGTGAGCGCGGTGGTGGCCTCGTCGAAGCCGGGCACGAGCAGGGGCACGATCACCGGCGCGAAGATGGCGAACACGACCGCGAAGACCAGGAGCGCCGACAGCATGAGGTTCATGACGCTGGAGGCCACGCGCCAGGCACGTTCGCGCTCGCCGTTGGCCAGCAGCCCTGAGAGCACCGGGATCAGGGCGGAGGCGATGGCGCCGGCGGCGACCAGCTCGAACGTCAGGTCCGGGATGCGGAAGGCGGCGTAGTAGGCGTCCAGGTCGGCGATCTGGTCGGGCTTGCCGAACAGGTTGCCCAGCACCAGGACCCGCAGCCAGCCCAGGACGCGTGAGGCGAGGAAGGCGCCGGTGACGACCAGGCCGGCGCGGGCGAGCGCTCCCTTGCTCACGAGCGGTCGTCTGACTCCGCGTCTGGTCCCGGGGCGGTGCGGTCGGCGGTCGCGCGCGGATGGGCGGCACGATAGCTCGCCTGCAGGCGCCCGGGGCTGACGTGGGTGTACACCTGGGTCGTCGACAGGCTGGCGTGGCCCAGCAGCTCCTGCACGACGCGCAGATCGGCCCCGCCCTCGAGCAGGTGGGAGGCGAACGAGTGGCGCAGGGTATGTGGCGTGGTGCGCTCGGGGAGCCCTGCGCGGCGCACCAGCAGGTCGATGCGCTTGCGGACGCCGCGCGTGCCCAGGGCGCCACCACGGCTGCTCAGGAAGAGCGCGTCATCGGACGCGGATCCATCGCCGGCTGCCGCGAGGCGTGGCCGGCCGCCCTGCAGGTACATCGTCAGCGCATCGCGGGCAGGCGCGCCCAGCATGCCCATCCGCTCCTTGCGTCCCTTGCCCAGCACGCGGATCTCGCCACGTCGCAGGTCCACATCGGCCAATCTGGCGCCGGCGATCTCACTGATGCGGAGGCCCGCGGCATAGGCGCACTCGACGATGGCCCGGTCGCGCAGCTCCAGCGCCTCGGGGATGTCGACGTCCCAGGCAGCACCCACGGCGTGTCCGCCGGAGCCGGGGATGCTGTCGAGCAGCCGCTCGACATCCTCGACCTCCATGACGCGTGGCAGTCGTGACGAGCGACGAGGCGTCACGATGGCGGCCCAGGGGTCGCCGGCGACCCAACCCTGCCGTCGTGCGAAGCGGTAGAACGAGCGCAGTGCCGCGATGCGGCTGCTGATGGTCGAGCGTGAGACGCCGCGCCCGTCCAGCTCGGCCAGGTAGGCCCGCAGGGTGCGGCGGGGTGGCCGTCTCCAGTCCACGCCGTCCACCGCTGCCAGCCAGGCGAGGAACTGCTCGACAGCGGTGCCATAGGCTCGCCGCGTATGCGGCGAGGCATCGCGCGCGTCGAGTGATGAGAGGAACGCCGAGGCGGCCGAGGCGCCGTCGCGACCGCCCGGCTCGCTCATCGCGCTGCTCTGCCCCACCGGACCGCCATCAGCTGCCGGGATCGTCGCTTCCGGCGTCGGCGGCTGCCCGGGTCGTCGTGCGCTTGCGTGTGCCAGCCTTGGACCTGCTGCCCGCCTTGCGCCCGCCACCGGCGGCGCGACGCTTGCGCGAGGGGGCCAACGCCGCGGGGTTCGGCTCGCCCCCGGCGAGCGACATGCCCACGAGCGCGGCGCGATCGGCGGGCAGGTCGACGGCGGCGCCGCAGCGCAGGCAGATGCCGCTCTCGTCCTTGAGACCGACGGCCCCGGCATCGCTGTCGTGCACGGCACCGAGCGGTTCGAAGTTGGTGGTGAAGTCGCACTTGGGATAGCGGTCACAGCCGTAGAAGACGTTGCCGGTCCGGCGCGCGCGCCGTGCGGTGAGGTGGCCTTCGCCGCAGGTGGGGCACTGCACCTCGAAGGGCAAGGGCGGTGGTGGCGGCGGCCCGGTGCGATGGATGTAGTCGCACTCGGGATAGCGGTCACAGCCCGCGAAGGCGCCAAAGCGTCCGCGCTTGGCCACCAGCGTGCCCTGGCCGCACTTGGGGCAGGCTTCGCCGGCACCTTCCACCGCGGGCATGTCCGGCTCCTCGCCGGGGATGTCGCGCGTCTCCTTGTGGTCGGGGTACATGGAGCAGGCCAGGAAGCGGCCGTTGCGGCCGAGCCGGATGACCATGGGGTGGCCTTCCGAACAGACCTCGTCGGTCTCCTCGGTGGTCAGCTCCTTGCGCGTGAGCGTCTGGCGCTTCTCGTCGACGAGCGCGATGAGCGGGTCGTAGAACTCGTGAAGCAGCGGCACCCAGCCGCGCCGGCCGGCGGCGACCTCGTCGAGCTCGGCCTCCATGCGTGCGGTGAAGTCGTAGTCGACGTAGTCGCCGAAGTGCTCCACCAGCACGTCGGTCACGACGCGCGCGACCGCCTCCGGCCGCAGGCGCCGCTCCTTGACGGTGACGTAGCCACGGTCCTGGATGGTGGAGATGGTGGCGGCGTACGTGGAGGGCCGTCCGATGCCGTTCTCCTCGAGCGCCTTGATGAGCGTCGCCTCCGTGTAGCGCGGCGGCGGCTCGGTGAAGTGCTGCTCGCCCTCCACGTCGGCGACGGCTGAACGGTCGCCCTCGGACAGTGTCGGAAGCCGGCTCTCCACCTCTTCCTCGGCGCCGTCGTCGCGGCCCTCGGTATAGACCCGGGTGAAGCCGTCGAAGGTCGTGCGGGTGGCGCTCGCGCGCAGCTCGAAGCGGCCCGTGATGAGCTCGGCGGCGGTCGTCTCCATCTGCTTCTGGGCCATCTGCGACGCCAGGGCGCGCTGCCAGATGAGCCGATACAGGCGCAGCTCGTCGTCCTTGACGCGGCCCTGCAGCGAGTCGGGATGGCGCATGAAGCTCGTGGGGCGAATGGCCTCGTGCGCTTCCTGCGCACCCTTGGCCTTGGTCTTGTATCCGCGGCCGCCCTCGACGGTGTACTCGCTGCCGTAGCGCGTGCGGATGACGTCCTGCGCCTCGTGTTGGGCGGACGTGGCCAGGTTGACCGAATCGGTCCGCATGTAGGTGATGAGCCCGGTGGGCTCGCCGTCGATCTCGATGCCCTCGTAGAGTCGCTGCGCCACCGACATCGTGCGCCTGGGCCCGTAGCCGAGCTTGCGGCTGGCTTCCTGCTGCATCGTGCTGGTGGTGAAGGGCGGTGCCGGGTTGCGCTTGCTGCTGCGCACCTTGACCGAGGTGACGGTGGCCGTCTGGCCTCGCAGGGCCTCCACGTACGCCTGCGCCGTGGCCTCGTCCGCGATGGGGACCTCGTTCTTCTTGACCTCGCCGCCGGTGGCGACACGCGTGCCGTCGACCTTCACCAGGGCGGCGCGGTAGCGTTCCCCCGCCGGCGTCTCCAGCAGCGCGTCCAGGGTCCAGTACTCGCGCGCGCTGAACGCCTCGATCTCGCGTTCGCGCTCGACCACCAGCCGGACCGCCACCGACTGCACGCGGCCGGCGGAGAGCCCGCTGCGCACCTTGCGGCTGATCAGCGGGCTCAGGGTGTAGCCGACGATGCGATCCATGATGCGGCGCGTCTGCTGGGCGTCGACGAGACCCATGTCGATGTCGCGCGGCTCGGCGAAGGCAGCCGTGATGGCACTCTTGGTGATCTCGCTGAAGGTGACCCGGCGGCGCTTGTCCTTGGGGATGTCCACGGCTTCGACCACGTGCCAGGCGATGGCTTCGCCCTCGCGGTCGAGGTCGGTCGCGAGATAGACCAGGTCGGAGGTCGCGGCGGCCTTGGTGATGGCGTTCAACTGCTTGCGGCGGTCCTCGCTGACCACGTACTCGGGCGCGAAGTCGTGCTCCACGTCCACGCCCAGCTTGCCCTTGCCGGGGTTCTCCGGCAGGTCGCGCACGTGCCCGTACGAGGCCAGCACCTTGTAGCCGTCCCCGAGATAGCGTTCGATCGTGCGCGCCTTGGCCGGCGACTCGACGATCACCAGGTTCTTCGTCATCGGCGCGGAGTGTAGCAGTGGTGCGCGGGCGCACCACCCGCTCGGACTTGGGGGGAGGTCACGCCTCGCGGATGCGCCGCAACAGCTCGGCGTCCAGCTCGAACTGCTCGAGCGCCTCGTCCTCGGCCGACAGCCCCATCGCGTCGGCGCCTCTCGGCGGCGGCGTGACGATGACGTGCGTGCCGTCGGGGACGGCGCCGGCCTCGGCCGGCAGCTCTACCGGTCCCACCGGCAGGTCGCGGTCCAGTCCGGCCGCGTGGATCGAGGCTCGCGGGATCTCGATGAAGCGGATGATGGTGTAGGGCAGCAGGAAGACCGAGTCGAGGTACTCGGTCGAGACTGGGCTTGCGTCCTTCGAGCGTGCGCAGGTTGGTGCAGAGCAGCCCGGCGTCGGCCGCCGTGGGCAGGGACTCGATGTCGGCCTTCATGGGCAGCTCGCCCACCAGGTGCAAGATGACGTTCCTGATCATGCTCCCATCCTACGCTGCGACGACCAGCGGGACCCGAACCGGGCGTGGCGGACTCTCTCATGCGCTGCCGACGCTGTCCAGCAGCAGTGGACCGGCCGGCAGATGCGTGGCGCCCAGGACTCGCGCCCAGCCCCGCAACTGCAGCATCGTCAGGGCCGCGACCACGGTCCCTGGATCGAGGCTGGTGGCGCGGCAGAGCCCATCCACCGAGTGCGGCCCGCTGGACAGGGCCTGGGCCACGGCGCGCTGCGTCGGCTCGAGCAGCTGCAGTGCTGCCGTCGCCCCCAGCCGCGTGGGTGCCGACGGCGCATCTGCTCGGCCGCGACCGTTGCCGCCGTCCTCGACGGACCCGAGGTCGAGATCGGCGACCATCTCGTCCAGCCCGATGAGCGGCAGCGCCGGGGATTCGCGCAGCAGCGCCAGGTTGCCGGCCACGCGGGGGTCCAGCGGTCGGCCGGTGGCCACCAGCAGGCGGCGTCCCTGCTCGAGCGCGTGGCGCGCCGTGATGAGCGCACCACTGCGTGCCGGGGCCTCGACCACGATGGTGGCGTCGGCCAGCCCGCTGACGATGCGGTTGCGCCTGGGAAAGGTGCCCTTCGTGGGGCGGACTCCCGGCGCCAGCTCGGAGATGATGGCGCCGTGCACGATGATGCTGCGCGCCAGGCGTCGGTGGCTGGCCGGGCCGGGAGCGTCGAGGCCGCCGCCGACGACGGCCACGGTCGTGCCGCCGCCGTCGATCGCGGCCTGGTGTGCACTGCCGTCGATGCCGATGGCAAGGCCGGAGACCACCACCAGCCCGGTCGCCACCAACCGCCGGCTGATGCGCGCGGCCAGGTCGCGGCCGGCCACGCTGGGCCGACGCGTGCCGACCACGGCCACCATGCCGCGCTGCGTGAGGGCAGCCGCATCGCCGACGCCGTACAGGACCGCGGGCGGCTCCTCGGTGCCGTGCAGACGGGCTGGATAGCCGGCATCGAGCGGGGTCAGCACCCAGCCTCCCAGCGCCTGCATCGAGCGCTCACTGCGGCCAGCATCGGCAGCAGAGGCGCGGATGGCAGCGCCGAGGCCGCGCTGCAGCCGCAGCTCGAGCGTGCCGGCGAGGAGCCGGTCGGCGCGCGCGGGTGGCAGCTCCAGCACCCACGCGAGAGCCTCGCGGGCGTTGCCGTGGACCTCGAGCAGGCGCTGGAACGTGCGGTCGCCGACTCCGGGTGCGGCCGCCAGCGCGATCCAGGCCTGCCGCTCGGTCAGCGGGTGGTGCGCCGACCTCATGCGACCAGGTCTGCTTCCATGGAGCGGTCGCGCATCGACGTGGCCGCAAGGATCTCGTCCACGCCGACGCGCTCATGGCTTCGCAGGTCCGCCACGGTGCGGGCCACGCGCATCATGCGATGGATGCTGCGAGCTGTCAGGTCGAGCTGCTGCGAGACGTCCTTGAGACAGTCTCGTGCCCGACGTTCGAGTGCGCAGGCGCGGATGAGCCGCTCGCCGCGCAGCGCCGCATTGGGTGACCCGCCGTTGCGTGACCGCGATCGATCCCAGGCTCCGCGGATACGTGCTGCCACCACGCTGCTGGGTTCCGCTCGCGCCGTGTCTACCAGCGCGGCAGGCGCCAGGCGCGGCATCACCACGCGCAGGTCGATGCGGTCAAGCAGCGGGCCGCTGACGCGGCGCTGGTAACGCTCCGGCTCGTGATGGGGACAGCGGCACCGCCGCTCCGGATCGCCGTGCCAGCCGCAGCGGCACGGGTTCATCGCCGCGATGAGCTGGAGGCGGGCCGGATAGCGCACCGAGCCATGTGCCCGCACGATCTCGACAGCGCCATCCTCCAGCGGCTGGCGCAGGGCGTCGAGGACATCGCGGTCGTACTCGGCCAGCTCGTCGAGGAACAGCGTGCCGTGGTGAGCCTGTGTGACGAGGCCTGGGCGCAGCCGTGGACCGCCACCGACCATGGCGGCATAGGAGGTCGTGTGGTGAGGGCTGTGGAACGGCCGTGCAAGCCGCCCCGAAGCGGCCACGTCCAGGCCCGCGACGCTGCGGATGACCGCGACCTCGCGGGCCTCGGACTCGCTCAGCGGAGGCAGCAGCCCGGGGGTGGCGCGCGCGAGCATCGTCTTGCCGGCTCCCGGCGAACCGATGAGCAGCAGATTGTGACGGCCGGCGATGGCCACCTCCAGCGCCCAGCGAGCATGCTCCTGCCCCCGCAGGTCTGCCAGTTCGGTGGCTTCCTCGGTGATGCCCGCATCCCCCGCCGCGGGGCGGAAGTGCGTGTCGCCGGCGATGCTCACCGCCGGACGTCGTCGGGCCGCCGCGGCCTTCCGGCCTCGAGGGCCGGCGACCAGGCGGGCGACATCGTCAAGGCCGTCCACGCCGACGACCTCGATGCCCGAGACGAGCTGGGCTTCGGCCAGGTTCGCGCGTGGCAGGCAGACGCGCCGGTGCCCGGCCTGGCGCAAGGTCGAGACCATGGGCAGGACGCCGGGTACGGGTCTGACGCTACCGTCGAGGGACAGTTCCCCCAGCAGGGCCCAGGCACCACCCGCGGCGCGCAGCTCTCCGCAGGCGAGCAGGATGCCGATGGCGATGGCGACGTCGTAGGCGGCCCCGTGCTTGCGCCGGTCGGCCGGCGCCAGGTTCACCGTGATGCGACTCAGCGGATAGTCGAAACCGGCGTTGCGGATGGCGCTGCGGACCCGTTCACGCGCCTCCGAGAGGGCCGCGTCCGGCAAGCCCACGATCTGGCAGCCGGGCAGCCCGGGCGCCACGTCGACCTCCACGCGGACCAGCTCACCGCGCAGGCCGCTGACGACGGCGGTATCGAGGATCGCGAGCATGCGCCCGAGTGTGGACACGGACGCTTCACCTGCGCTTCGCCGGGACTTGTCTGCGGCTGAAAGCGACGATGGTGTCGGCTAGTCGGGTACGGGTCGCCCTCAGGCAGGCGCGACGAAACGGGCGAACAGCCGGTCGGCCTCAGCGGCGGGGTCGTCGCAGAGCCCCGAGTGGACCGGAGACACCTGGATCACCGTGCTGCGTGGCGCGACCAGCCAGTGGAAGCGCTCCGATGGACTCAGTGCCCCGTGCGGCCCGGCCTCGGCTCCGCCGGCGCAGATACGTTCGATCGAGCGCAGGTGTGCGCGGATGGCGGCGACATCGGCATCGGGCTGCGAGGGCGGACAGGCGGGCTTCGTCGAGCCAGATCCGTGCCAGCAACGCTCCGTGCGTGCGAGCGAACAGGATGATGCCGGCGTTGAAGAACTCGCCGCGCGCGACGTCCGGCACGACCCGGACGACCGCATAGTCATACGAGGAGAGCGCGGGCACGCGAGGCCTCCCCGGTGAACTCGTGCGAGCGGTCCAGCCGCGCGCTGAGGTAGTCGATGTAGGCCGCGCGCACGGCGTCGGGCGGCTGGCCATCGTAGTAGGCCGCCAGCCAGGTCTCCGGGAGAGCGGCCACGATGTCCGCGAACACCAGCCTCGACAGGCGCTCGTGGGCGCGGTCATCGGCGGCCGCCATGTCCGAGGCGTACGGCAGCAGCACGTGCTGCGCCACGTGCTCGAAGCGGTCGCCGGCGCGCGCGAGCACGTCACCCCAGTCGTGGTGGAAGTAGAGCGCTGCGCCGTGGTCGATGAGCCAGGTGCGGCCGTGCCACTCGAGCATGTTCACGTTGCGCGCGCGAGCGGTCGACGTTGGTGACGAAGGCGTCGAACCAGACGACGTCGGCGGCGAAGTCCGGGGCCGGCGCCGGCGGTACGAGCGGGTCGTAGGTGATCGAGCCCGGCAGGTAGTCGAGCGCGTAGTTGAGACCCTCGCTCTGCCGCAGGAGGTGCTGGATCTCGTAGTCCATCTCCAGGCGCGCGAAGGCAGGGTCGAGGTCGAGCAGCACCGCATCCGGCACCGGCAGTCCCAGCGCTCGGCCGATCTCTCCGGCGAGGAGCTCGGCCACGAGCGCCTTGGGCCCCTGCCCGGCGCCGCGATACTTGACCACGTAGGTGCCGTCGTCATCGGCCTCCATCAGGCCGGGCAGGGAGCCACCCTCGCGCAACGGGGCCACATAGCGGACCGCGCGCACGGTGGGCAGCATCGTCAGGCGAGCGAGCGCCCGACTAGGTAGCGTCCTTCTCCTCGCCCTTGCTGCCGCCGAGACGCTGCGCCTCGCCCACGCCCATGCCGTTGTCCAGGAAGTTGCCCAGACGCCGGGCCAGGTCCGTCAGCTCCAGCGGGATGACGTACTTGGTGGCATCGGTCGCACCCAGCTGCTTGAGCGCCTCGAGGTACTGCAGGGCCATGGTGCGGTCGTCGATCTTGCTGGCGGCCTCGAAGATGCGCGTCAGCGCCTGGCTGAAGCCCTCGGCCTCAAGGATGGACGACTGGCGCACGCCCTCGGCGCGCAGGATGGCCGACTGCTTCTCGCCTTCGGCGACGTTGATGGCGGACTGGCGCGCGCCCTCCGACTCGGTGATGACCGCACGACGGGTTCGCTCGGCGGTGAGCATCCGGTTCATCGAGCTCTGGACGTCCGGCGGCGGGGTGATCTCGCGGATCTCCACCGACATGACCTTGCCGCCCCAGCGCTCGGTCTGCTCGTCCATCTTGACGCGCAGGACCTCGTTGATCTGGTCGCGCTTGCTCAGGACGTCGTCGAGCAGGATGTCACCGATGACCGCTCGCAGCGTGGTGGTGGCGATGCCCTGAAGGGCACCGCTGAAGTAGGCCACGTTGACGACGCTGCTCATGGCATCGACGATGCGGTAGTAGATGAGGAAGTCGATGTCGATGGGGGCGTTGTCGCGCGTGATGTTCGTCTGGCTGGGCACCTCGACGAACTGCTCGCGCATGTCGACCTTGACCGGTCGGTCGATGAAGGGGATGAGGAAGCGCAGGCCCGGCTCTCGCACCAGGCTGGGGTCGGTACGGCCGAGGCGGAACACGACCATGCGCTCGTACTGCTTCACCACCCGCACCGAGAGGTACAGGATGACGATCGCTACCACGAGCAGGATGATGAGAGAGCCGATGAGTCCGGCTTCCATGCTCAGGCCGTCCTTTCTACTGCTGGCTGATCCGTCGCGACTGGTGTCGCGCGCTGCACGATGAGAGTGAGGCCGTCGTGGCCGACGACCTGGATGGGCGTGCCACGTTCAAGGGTGCTGCCGTCGGCGCTGCGGGCGGACCACTCCTCGCCCATAGCGTAGATGGTTCCGTCGGGACTGAGGGTACGCCGGACGGGTGCATCCGTGCCGAGCGGCACGAGCTGGTCGATGTTGGAGGCGCCCAGGGCCAGCTGCGGGGCTCGCCGCTGCTTCATCACCGCGTACAGGATGCCCACCACGATGAGGCCTGTGAGGACCGTCATGACGGCGATCACCTCCGGGGCCACGCGCACCTCAGGGGCCACCGGGTCACCCGGCTGCGTGTAGAGCGCGGACGCGCCGAGGGCGAAGGCCACCAGCCCGCCGACGGTCAGCAGACCCCCACTGGTGACGGAGAACTCCAGCACGAACAGGATCACCGCGAGGGCGATGAGCAGCAGTCCGGCGACGTTCAGCGGCAGGCTGCCGAAGCCGATGAAGGCGAGGATGAGCGCGAAGGCGCCCAGGATGCCGGTGACGTAGTTGGGGTTCTGCAGCTCGAAGAAGATGCCGTAGAACCCCAGCGTGAAGAGGATGAAGGCGATGTTCGGGTCGCTCAGCAGGTGCAGGAAGCTCTGGAACGGGTTCATGCCCAGCCGCTCGATCTCGGCCCCGGCGGTCTCGAGCACGACGTCCTCGCCGGCGACGTTCACGACCATGCCGTCGGCCTGCAGCAGCAGGTCCTCGATGGACTCGGCCTTGATGTCGATGGCGCCCGCCGCGAGCGCCTCATCGACGGTGAAGGAGGCCGCGTCGGTCACGGTGCTGACGGCCCACTCGACCGGCCGCCCGCGCTCCTCGGCGATGGAGGTGATGGTGGCGATGGTGTCGTTCATGACCTTGGTGCCCAGGTCGTCGGGGATGTCCTGGCCATCGCTCGAGATGGGTGTGGCCGCGCCGATGTTGGTCGCCGGCGCCATCGACGCCACGTGCGCGGCCAGCGTCAGGAAGGTCCCGGCACTGGCGGCACGCGCGCCGGCGGGACCCACCCAGACCATCACCGGCACCTCGGCCGCGAGCTGGGTCTTGACGATCTCACGGGTGGCATCGAGGGCTCCACCGGGCGTGTCCAGCTCGATGACCACGGCCGCGGCCCCCTCCTCCACGCCGCGCGCGATGCCTTCGCGCAGGTAGTTGGACATGATCTGGTCGACGGCGCCGCTGGTGGGCAGCACGATCACCCTGCGCCCGCCGTCCTGCGCCTGCACGCTCGACGCCAGCAGGCCGAGGACGCCCACCAGCAGCAGGACCGCTCGCACCAGGGTCAACGGAGACTGACGACGTGCCACAGGCTTCACCTCTGCCGCGATTATCCCACCCCGGCAGGCGGATTCAGCCCGGATGAGCCGGCACCCCCGACGATGTCGTCACATGATCGTAAAGGAGCTGGCTCCATGTCTCCATGCGGTCGTAGACAGCCGCCACGGCGTCAGGGGCCACGAAACGACCACTGAGCTTGTCGGTCTCTCGCACGCTGAGCGATCGCCCTGCCGCATCGGCCTCGAAGACGACGCCGACATGGACCTGGCCGACGAGCACGTCGTCATCGTTGAGCAACCCCAGCAGCCGAGGTTCGGGCTCCCAGGCCGCCACCATCTCCTCGTGGAACTCGCGCCGAAGCCCCGGCAGCACGCCGCCGTCCTGCGGGTTGAGGTGGCCGCCGATGCCGAGCGAATAGAGGTCGTGCAGTCGGTCGTCGGCGCCGGCCCTGGTGCGCTGCATCAGGAAGAGACGCTCGCCGTCGCGCATCAGCAGGTACGGGATGACCTGCTTCCAGGTGGGATCCTGCTCGGCCTCCACACGCGGGCGATACGTGCCCTCCTGCGCGATCAGGTCCAGGCAGCGCTCCACGCCCGCGGAGCGGATGCCCCTCCACGGCCGCTCGCCGATGATGCGATCGCGGGGCACCCCCAGGACGAGCTCGGCAGACTTGTCGCTCACGCTCGGTTCGCCTCAGACCGAGGGCACGGTCTCCAGGGCGTGCTCGATGCGCTCCTGCGGCAGCTCGAAGTCCTCCAGCTCGCCCTCGAGGTAGCGCGTGTAGGACGCCGCATCGAAGTGGCCGTGGCCGCAGAGGTTGAAGAGGATGGTGGGGCTGCTGCCTTCGTCCCGGGCCTTGAGCGCCTCGTCGATGACGACGCTGATGGCATGCGTCGGCTCGGGGGCCGGCAGGATGAGCTCGGCCTGGGTGAAGAGTCGGCCGGCATCGAAGGTCTTGGACTGCATCACGGCGCGCGCCTCGATGACGCCCTGGTCCTTGAGCAGGCTCACCTGTGGTGCCATGCCGTGGTAGCGCAGGCCGCCGGCGTGGATGGGATCGGGCACGAAGTCGTGGCCCAGCGTGTGCATCTTCACGATGGGCGCCATCTTGCCCGTGTCGCCGTAGTCGTAGGCGTAGATGCCCCGCGTCAGGCTCGGCGCGGCGGCCGGCTCGGCGGCGATGACGCGGTAGTCCGCCTCGCCGCGCAGCTTCTGGCCGATGAAGGGGAACGTGAGGCCGGCGAAGTTGGAGCCGCCGCCGGTGCAGGCCACGATGATGTCCGGCTGCTCGCCCGCCAGCTCCATCTGCTCCATGGCCTCCTGGCCGATGACGGTCTGGTGCAACAGCACGTGGTTGAGCACCGAGCCGAGCGCGTAGCGCGAATCGTCACGCGTCGCCGCGTCCTCGACGGCCTCGCTGATGGCGATGCCCAGCGAACCGGGCGTGTCGGGCGTCTCCGCCAGCACGGCGCGACCGTAGGCGGTCAGGTTGCTGGGGCTGGCCACCACGTCGCCGCCGTACATCTTCATCAGGTTGCGGCGACCCGGCTTGGCGTCGTACGACGCCCGCACCATGTAGACCATCACCTCCAGCCCGAAGATGGAGCCCGCGAGCGCGAGCGCTGATCCCCATTGCCCGGCACCGGTCTCGGTCGTCAGGCGGGTGACGCCCTCCTCCTTGTTGTAGAAGGCCTGCGGGATGGCCGTGTTGGGCTTGTGGCTGCCGGACGGGCTGTTGCCCTCGTACTTGTAGAAGATCTTGGCGGTCGTGCCCAGCGCCCGCTCGAGTCGGTGCGCCCGGTACAGCGGCGAGGGTCGGTACATGGCATACGCCTGCCGCACCGGCTCGGGGATCTCGATCTCGCGCTCCGCGCTCATCTCCTGGGCGATGAGCGCCATGGGGAAGAGCGGCAGCAGATCGTCGGGTCCGACCGGCTGCTTGGTGACCGGGTGCAGCGGCGGCGACAAGCGGCACCGGCAGGTCCGCGTTGATGTTGTACCAGGCTCGCGGGATGCGGTCTTCGGGCAGGATGAACTTGGTCTGCTGCAGCGCCATGGATCCTCTCCTCGTGGGGACATCCCGGTGGCGGCTCACGATCGAGCCTGAGCCCGGAGCCTACAACGGGACCTCGTGCACTGTCTCGTAGCGAGCGCCGTCTGGCCCCAGGTGGCTGCGCATGAGCACAAGACTGGTCGACGGTCCAGGTCACCGCCAGTGGGCCATGCGCCTGTCGGCGCAGCGCGTCGATGACGGCCTGGTCTGCCCGTCGCGCGATGGTCAGGTGCGCCGCGGGTGTTCGCCGCGGCGGCGGGCCAGAGGTCACATCGACCGGGCAGCGCCCGGCCAGCGCAGCGGCCAGCTCGATCAGCCTGCCGGCACCCTCGTCCAGCGCCAGCCAGGCGACGCCTTCACCGCGGCTGATGCGGCCACCCCCCGAGGCGGCCCGGACCTGGTACGGCGCCGAGCACAGCGCCACCTGCTCCATGAGGATCGGCAGCTCGGCCACGCGGTCTGAACCGACCGAGCCCAGGAAGAGCAGCGTCAGGTGCCAGGACTCGGGCCGGGTCCAGCGGACGTGGGTCCCGACGGCGCGGTAGGGTCGGAGGTTCGCGTCAAGGGCCTCCCGCGCTGCGGCCGGGACGGGGTGGCCGATGAAGAGCCGCCAGCGCGGCGGGCTCGCGGCCAGCGTCAGCCGCCGACGCCGGCGAGGGCGGCCGGGCGCTCGATGCGCAGCAGGTCGAGCAGCTCAGCCGAAGTCGGCGATGATGGCCACCTCCCCGGTGACGGCGCCGGCCCCGATGGGCCTGTCCAGGCGGCCTCGACGGTCGATGAGCACAGGTTCGATGCCCGCGCGCCGGGCACCCACGACGTCGGCATCGGGATCGTCGCCCACGTGGATGGCCGCGTCTGCCGGCAGGTCCAGTAGCTCCAGGGCGTGGACGAAGATGGCTCGGTGCGGCTTCTGGTAGCCCACCCTGGCGCTGATGCTCAGGACCTCGAAGTGACGCGCCAGCTCCAGCGTCTGCAGCAGCTCGGGCGCATACCAGCCCCAGTTGCTCACCACTGCCAGGCGCAACCCGGCCGCCTGCATGGCATCGAGCGCGGGGATGACATCAGGAAAGACGTGGAACGCCGAGCGCTGGCGGAAGGCATGATCGACGGCACGGAAGAACGACTCGGGGAGATCGGGGTAGCCGAGCCGGTCGAAGACGAGCTGGTCCAGCTCCATGAGCCGCCGGAAGGACGCCTCCTCGGTGGCCTCGAACGGGCCCTCGTGGGCCCATTCACGCCAGGCGTGGCGAAAGGCCTGCTCGAACTCGTCGGCCGTGGCATCGATGCCGTGGGCGGCGAAGACGGTGGCGTAGACGTCACGCCAGGATGGGTTGGCCTTGGCCATCGTGTCGCCGACGTCGAGCAACACGGCCGCAGGTTGGGTCTTGAGGTTCACCCGCCCAGTCTAGCCCGGGCCCGCCGCCCGGCGGTCAGTCGTTGTAGAGCCGCTCCTCGATGAGCTTCTCCATGACCGTGCGCCCGTTGGGGTCGAAGCAGGAGTACTCGAAGTACTTCTGGTACTCGAGGTCGACCGCGTTGGTGCCACCTCGGTTCTTCTCGATGGTCAGCACCACCCAGTCGCGGAACCGTTGCGCCTGGTAGGGGTTGAACTCGATGTTGACCTTGGCCACGATCTGGTACTTCTCGTTGAGGATGACGATGATGTCAGCCTCGTAGTTGATGGCCGAGGAGCCGCGCAGGTGATGGTTGCGCAGTCGGCTGGCCTTGAGGCCTTCCTTGTCGGCGGCGACGATGGAGATCAGCGGCACCTCGTGGTTGAGCGCGAGGTCCTTGAGGCCCTGTACCACGGTCGTCACCTTCTCCACCTCGTTGGGTGGCTCCGGGTGCACCGGCACCTTCTGCATGTAGTCGATGAAGACGACCAGCCGCTGGTTGCCGGCCAGCTCCTTGTACTTCTCCACCAGCGCGGACATGTTCTCGACGGTGCTCGTGGTCTGGCTGCCGCGCAGCAGGTAGAGGTTGGGGCCGTAGCGGTTGATGCGCTCGAGGGCAGGACGAAGGCGGGGATTGGCCCCGAGGTCGGCGTTCTGGCCGCCGGTCGCCATCCATGTGCCCAGGATCTCCTGGCGCACATCGACGAGCTTGACGCCACCGCTGCGGCTGGGCAGGCCGGGCAGCACCGACTCCTGCGCGATGAGCCGGTTCAGCAGGTATTCCTCGTCGTGCTCGAAGCAGATGTAGAGCACGCTGGCCAGGCCGCCCATGACGATGTTGCGCGCCATCTGCAGGGCCATCGTGGTCTTGCCGGTGCCCTGGGCGCCGCCGATGAGCAGCATCTCCCCGGCACGCATGCCACCGCCGATGGACTTGTCCAGGGGCGTGAAGCCGAGCGGCACGGGCTGGTACTGCGTGACGTCGCCCTGCGCGACCTTGCCGGCCAGCGTGCTCAGGACGCGGGTGGCGCTGCGCGGCTCGATGTTGCCGAGGCCTGAGTCGTAGGCCCACGTCTTGCCGCCGACGGTCTCGTCGGTGTGCGTGATGGCACTGGGCTGCTGGAGCGTCGGCGCGGGCTGGGCCAGGCGCGGATCGAGTCCGATCTGCTGCGACGTCGGGATAGGCCCACGCGCTGCGGGCGGTGGCACCGGGCGCGGAGCAAGCGTTGGGGCTGCGTTGGTCACGAGCAGGCGCGGTCGGCGACTGCTGACCCGCGGGGTTGGGGCCGGCCGGCTGGCCGACGCGAGGCTCGGGGGCGTCAGGGGGTGTCATAGCGGCAGGCGAGACCGAGGCCTCTTTGACTCCTTGCGACAGGCTTCCACACCAGCGATGCTAGCAATGCTGACCGCCGCCAAGGGCGACCCAACCCTCCTAGACCGCCCAAGCCACGAGTACTACTCCACGCCGCCGTCGGCCAGGGCCTGCCAGTAGCGCGCCACCGTCCGCGCCCCGTCCTCGTAGTTGGCCAGCACGAGCGACTCGTTGGGAGCATGGGCCTGGTCGTCCGGATTGGTGAAGCCCAGCATGACGATGGGCTTGCCCAGAACCTTGTCGAAGCTGGCCACGGCTCCGATGGAGCCGCCTTCGTAGACCAGGTATGGCTCCGCGCCGAAGACCTCGCGCAGGCAGGCGCGAGCGATCCTGGCCGCAGGGTGCTCCGGGTCCACCACGAAGGGCCACATCTCGTCGAGCCGGGTGACCTCGACGTCGACCCCGGGGACGTCGACCGCGAGCACCGCGTCACGCAGGCGGTCGAATGTCTTGGCAGGGTCCATGCCCGGAGCCAGCCGGCAGGACACCTTGGCGTGGGCGTGCGCCGGGATGATGGTCTTGCTGCCCTGGCCCGTGAACCCCGCCCACATGCCGCAGATGTCCAGCGTGGGACGCACGCCCTTGCGCTCGAGGGGGCTGTAGCCGAGCTCGCCGAAGAGCTGCGGGACGCCGATGCTGGCGGCGAACCCCGCTTCATCGAAGGGCAGGCGTGCGAACTCCGCGCGCACGGCCGCTGACGGGGCCGGCACCTCGTCGTAGAAGCCGGGGATGGTGACGCGCCCGCTTTCGTCACGCAGGCTGCCGAGGATGTGGACCAGGGCGTTGGCGGGGTTCTGGACCATGCCCCCGAAGCCCCCCGAGTGGAGGTCCTGGCTGGGCCCCGTGACATCGATCTGGACGTACGTGTTGCCTCGCAGCGAGACGGTCAACGCCGGATGATTGCCCTCGTAGAAGCCGGTGTCGCTCACCACGACCAGGTCGCCCGCGAGCCGCTGTCGGTTGGCCCGGAGCCAGGCCTCGAAGTTGGGCGACCCGGCTTCCTCCTCGCCCTCGATGACGTAGCGGACGTTCAGCGGCAGACGGCCATGCGTTGCCAGCCAGGCCTTGGCGGCCCACAGGTGCAGGTGCACCTGTCCCTTGTCGTCAGCGACGCCGCGTCCGTAGATGCGCCCACCCTCGACCCGCGGCTCGAAGGGCGGGCGGACCCACAGGTCGAGCGGGTCCGCCGGCTGCACGTCGTAGTGCCCGTACACCAGGACGGTCGGAGCGTCGGGCGCGTGCAGCCAGTCGGCGTAGACGACCGGGTGACCGCCGGTTTCCGAGACCTCGACATGCTCGAGGCCGATCTCGCGCATGCGATCGGCGATCCACTCGGCACCGACGCGGACGTCACCGTCGTGCTCCGCCAGAACGCCGACCGTGGGGATGCGGACGAAGGCCCGGAGCTCTTCGAGTCGCTCGTCGACTGTCTGGCGGAGGTAGTCGTCGACAGCGTCGATGGGCGAGCTCATCAGCGATGGTCCGCCACGTTGTCGGCTGGGAGGGCTAGGCCGGCTGCGGCGACGGCTCGGGGGCCCCGGCAGGTGCCGGGGGCTCCTCCCTGGGCTTGCTCAGGCCTGCCAGCGGTGTCGCCAGCTTCGGCGTGGGTGAGCCACCGGCCTCCTTGCGCGGGTCAGGCAGGTCCGCGAACATGGCCTCGAACTCGGTGGCCTCGATGGTCTCCTTGGCCACCAGGGCCTCGGCCAGCTCGGTCAGCCGATGCTTGTGGGTCGTGAGCACCTCGGTCGCTCGATCGTAGGCGTGATCCACGATGGCGCGAACCTCGTCGTCGATCATCTTCGCCACATCGTCGGAGTAGTTGCGCTGCTCACCCATCTGGCGCCCGAGGAAGACCATCTCTTCGTGCTTGCCCCACGCCATCGGGCCGAGCTTCTCGCTCATGCCGAACTCGGTGACCATGCGGCGAGCCAGTGACGTGGCCTTCTCGATGTCGTTGGAGGCGCCAGTGGTGATGTCACCGAACATCAGGCGCTCGGCGACGGTGCCGCCGAGCATGCCGGCGATCTTGTCCTCGAACTCTGACTTGGACTGCAGGTAGCGGTCCTCGGTGGGCAGGCCCATGGTGTAGCCCAGAGCCATGCCGCGGCTGATGATGCTGACCTTCACCACGGGGTCGCACTTGGGCAGCACTCGCTGCACCATGGCGTGGCCGCCCTCGTGGTAGGCGATGATGGCCTTCTCCTCGTCGCTGATGATGCGGCTCTTGCGTTCGGGCCCGGCCACGACGCGTTCCAGGGCTTCGTTGAACTCCGGCGTGCCGATGGTCTTCTTGTTGCGCCGTGCCGCCAGGATGGCTGCCTCGTTGACGAGGTTGGCAAGGTCGGCACCGGAGAAGCCGGGTGACTGCTTGGCCACGCTGGGCAGATCGATCTCCTTGTCCAGCGGCTTGCCCTTCACGTGCACGGACAGGATCTCCAGGCGCCCCTTCATGTCCGGCCGGTCGAGGATGACCTGGCGGTCGAAGCGGCCCGGGCGCAGGAGCGCTGGATCGAGCACGTCGGGACGGTTGGTGGCGGCCACGACGATGACGTTGGTGTTGGTGTCGAAGCCGTCCATCTCGACGAGGATCTGGTTGAGCGTCTGCTCACGCTCATCGTGCGAGCCACCGAGGCCGGCGCCGCGCTGCCGTCCGACGGCGTCGATCTCGTCGACGAAGACGATGCAGGGGCTGTTGCGCTTGGCCTGGTCGAAGAGATCACGCACACGGCTGGCGCCGACGCCCACGAACATCTCCACGAACTCGGAGCCGGAGATGCTGAAGAAGGGCACGCCCGCCTCGCCTGCGACGGCGCGAGCCAGGAGCGTCTTGCCCGTGCCCGGGGGACCCACGAGCAGGACGCCGCGCGGGATGCGTGCACCGAGCGAGTTGAACTTCTCGGGGTACTTGAGGAACTCGACGACCTCCTGGAGCTCCGTCTTGGCCTCGTCGACGCCGGCGACGTCGCTGAACGTCACGACCGTCTTGCTGCCCACGAACATGCGTGCCCGGCTGCGGCCGAAGCTCATCGCCTGATTGTTGCTGCCCTGCGCCTGGCGGAACATGAACCAGAGGAACACGCCGATGAGCAGGATGGGGAAGAGCATCGAGAGCAGCAGTCCGAAGAAGGCGTTGCCGTCGTCAGCGGGCTCGCCCCCGAACTTGGGCGCAGCGTCACAGAGCGCCGGCGAGCCGCAGGCCGCCTGGTTCATGTCTGCCTGCAGCGAGGTGGTGAACTGGGCGGGCAGGAACGACTCCACGACCTGGTTGCTGCCGTCGTCGTTCAGGCTCGTGAGCGTGATCTCGAGCTTCTCGCCGCGGGCCACGACCTGCTCCACCTCGCCCCGTTCGACCAGGCTGAGGAACGCCTCGGGCGACCCGCTGTAGGGGATCGACTCCGGCTCGGTGTCGTTGAAGAGGAAGAGGTAGAGCAGCGCTGCCGTACCCACGACGAGGACGAGGGTGACGAGCCCGTTGCGCATGAATCGACTGTTCAAGGAGAGACCTGCCTCTGAGTGGGGCCGCCCGGATCGCCCGGTCGGGAGGACTGATTATAGGCCCGGTGCTCGAAACACCCATCTCGAGGAGATGACATCGAGCTTGCGCCGTCTACCGCCTTGAAGTCCCGGTGCCTCCCGTTTGGGCTACTATGTCGGCTGTTCTGGGCATGGCTGGGTAGCTCAGCGGCAGAGCAAACGGCTCATAATCGTTAGGTCGGCAGTTCGAATCTGCCCCCAGCCACCACCACGACCTCCAACCGGCCCGCGGCCGCCCGATCGGGGGCGCGCCGGAGGTGGTCTCCGCCCGGACGCCGATACCCTCACGCGCTGCTCGTGGCACACTCGCAGCATATGCGCGCACTACGATCGATCCTGGCTGGATTCGGCGAGCTGATGACCCCCGACGGCACCTTGCTGCGCGTCCGCTTCCGGGCCCGGCTGGACCTGTTCCTGACGCTGGTCATCTCGCTCGATGGCGGTCGGCCTCAGCCTCGGCTACCAGGTCTTGCGCCACCTGCCTCAGTCCTGGCGCGAGGCGCTGCTGGGGTTTCCTCCGGCGCAGGACTAGCGCCGGCCGATGGACGAAGACCAGCGGTGGGAGCCAGGCCCGCGCCCCGAGGAGCCGCCTGCGGGCCCACCGTTGATGCGCCTGGGTACGGTCATCGAGGTGGCGCTGCGGATCCTGCGGCGCCACTGGGCACCGCTCCTGCTGCTCTCGCTGCTCTTCGCTGGACCCGGCGCGCTGCTGACCGCGGCCACGGGTATGCGCCTGAACGAGGTCGCACAGGACGTCTTCCCGGGGATCAGCGAGGGCATCATCGAGGAACAGGCGGTCATCACCGAGGAGCAGCTCCCGCGGATCATCGGGGCGCTCTCGGGCTACGCCATCGGCGCGATACTGGCCGGGCTGCTGGCCAGCATCGGGGCTCTCGGGTTCAGCGCCGTCGTGGCCGCCGACTACCACGCTCGTCGTCTTGAGCCGAGCGCGGCGCTGCTCATCTGCGTCCGGCGTGCTCCCAGCGCACTCGGGTTCATCCTGGCCACCAGCGCCATCATCATCGGCATCATCGTGGCCGGCATCCTCGCGACGCTGCTGGCGCTGTCGGTGCTGCCCGGAGGTGGCGGCGGCGGTGGCCCCGGGGCCTTCGTCGCGCTTGTCGTGGTGGTAGCGGTCGTGGCGGCCGTGGCCTATCTCACCATGCGCTGGGCGCCCGCCTTCCCGGCGATCGTGACCGAGGGTCTCAGCGCCCGCGATGCGTTCGCCCGCAGCTGGTATCTCAGCGCTGACAACGTCTGGCGCATCTTCATCATCGTTGCCTTCGGCGCCGTCGCGACGGCGCTCGTTGCCAGCGTGCTGTCCCAGCTGCTCGGCATCCTTCTCATCGGCGTCCTGGCGCCGACCCTGGGACTCGACGAGGCGGTGGCGGAGAGCCTCGCGCTCGCGCTGGGGACGGTGCTGCTGGCGGCGCTGGCCCCTGTGCTCACGGCCGTGCTCTACTTCGACCTGCGCGCACGTCGCGATCTGCCGACGGCTGCCATCAGCCGCGAGCCCTAGCCTCCGAAGAGCAACTCCAGCCAGGCATCGATGGGCGCGCGCGGCGGCTCGTCGCCTCGGCTGGCCCCGAGGGGCACGATGGGTTCGGGCGACGGCGCGTTGGCCGGCAGGACGATGCGTTTCTCCCCCTCCTCGCCGTAGCCCAGCACGCGGGCCTGCCAGAGCTTGCCGGCGTCGGTCTGGTAGATCGCCAGTTCGCGATCCCCCTCCGCGACGCGTTCCTGCAGCAGGCGGTTCTCGGCGCGCAGTCGTTCGGCCTCGGCCTCGATGGTGGTCGAGCGCGTCGAGGTGCCCGCGAAGACCAGCACCAGGCCGGCCACGACGAACAACCCGAAGACAAGGGCCGCCGCGCGACGACCCTGCAGCAGGCCGCGGTGGATGGATGACATCGTCTCGAGCGTAGGGAGCGCGAGTGGCTGGTGTCAACCGCGACATCCCTGCTACACTGCCGCGCACAAACCGAACAGATGGTCGTTTTCGCACGTCGAGGTCACCCCGATGAGGCTGCATCAACCCCTTTCCGCGACGGAGGCACTGGAGCGCTTCCTCAGCGAACCCGGCGTGGCGGAGGCGGTGGCCGTTCGTCGCCTGCTGCCCTCGCAGGAGGCGGTCGTCGCTCCCCTCCCCGAGTGGCTGGACCCGCGCCTGGTGCGGGCGCTCGAACGCCGTGGCATCGGCTCGCTCTACAGTCACCAGCGCGAGGCCCTCGATGCGCTGCACGCAGGCCAGGACATCGCCATCGTCACGCCCACGGCCTCCGGCAAGTCGCTCTGCTACAACCTGCCGGTGCTACAGGCGGTCAGCCAGGATCCTGCAGCACGTGCCCTGTACCTGTTCCCCACCAAGGCCCTGAGCCAGGACCAGCTGGCGGAGTTCCGTGACCTCGCCCGACTCGCCGAGATGGACCTGTCAGCGGCGGTGTACGACGGTGACACGCCGGCTCCCATCCGTGCCGTGGTGCGCGAGGCCGGACAGGTGGTGGTGACCAACCCGGACATGCTCAGCACCGCGATCCTGCCGCACCACACCAAGTGGTTCCAGCTCTTCGAGCAGCTGCGGTTCATCGTCATCGATGAGGCCCACACCTACCGCGGGATCTTCGGCAGCCACGTGGCCAACGTGCTGCGCCGCCTGCTGCGCATCTGTGCGCACTACGGGTCGCAGCCACGCATCGTGTGCTCCTCTGCCACGGTGGGCAACCCAGCCGAGCTGGCCGAGACGCTGACGGGGCGACCGTTCCGTGTCATCGACCGTAGTGGCGCACCCCAGGGCGAACGCCATGTCGTCATCCTGGACCCGCCCCCGCTCGACGCACGCACCGGGGTGCGGCCTGGTCCGCACTGGCTCGCCTACCGGGCGGCGCTGGCCTTCCTGCGAGCGGGACGGCAGACCATCGTCTTCGGACGGGCGCGCGTGGCGGTGGAGCTGATGCTGGCATCACTGCGCGAGGCCCTGCGCGAGGGTCGCGGACCGATCGAGCGCATCCGAGGCTATCGCAGCGGCTACCTGCCCAGCGAGCGGCGAGCCATCGAGGCAGGCCTGCGCAGCGGTGAGGTGCTGGGCGTCGTCGCCACCAATGCCCTGGAGCTGGGCATCGACATCGGTGCGCTCGATGCATCCATCCTCGCCGGCTACCCGGGCACGATCGCCGGCACCTGGCAGCAGATGGGCCGCTCCGGGCGCCGCGCCGAGACCAGTGTCTCCATCCTCGTGGCCGGCGCCGGCGCACTCGACCGCTACGTGGCGACGCATCCACGCTATCTCTTCGAGGCGACGCCGGAGGAGGCTCGCCTGGATCCGGAGAACGTCCACGTCCTGCTGGCGCACCTGCGGGCGGCAGCGTTCGAGCTGCCCTTCGCGCCCGGGGAACGCTTCGGGGCAGCGCCCGCTGACGACCTGCTCGCGTTCCTCGGCGAGGAAGGCCACGTGCGACGCGCTGACGATGGGCGCTGGTACTGGGCCAGCGAGAACTTCCCGGCATCGGAGATCAACCTGCGCCTGGGCGCCCCGGAGAACGTCGTCATCATCGATACCGGTCCCGAGCGGCCGCGCGTGCTGGGGGAAGTCGACCTCTTCGCCGCCCGCGTGCTGGTGCATGAGAAGGCCATCTACCTGCACGATTCGCAGCAGTACCACGTCGATGAGCTGGACTGGGAAGAGCGGCGCGCTCTCGTGCGCCCCGTCGACACGGATTACTACACGCAAGCGGAGCTGGCGGTGACGCTCAAGCCACTCGAGGTGTTCGCGTCGGCAGAGCGACCGGCCGGCAGCCGCCAGCACGGCGAGGTGATGATCAGCAGCATCGCCACCATCTTCAAGAAGCTCAAGCTTGATACGCATGAGAACGTCGGATGGGGGCAGATCCACCTCCCGGAGATGGAGCTGCACACGACCGCGTGGTGGGTGGCGCTGGAGCGTGAAGCCGTGTCGAGCTGGCGTCGTGATGAGCTCGATGCCGCCCTCGTGGGTGCCGGACGAGCGATGCAGACCGTGGCCAGCGTGCTGCTCATGGCCGACCCCCACGACCTGGGCATGGTGGCGCAGGTCCGATCGCCCCACGCCGAGCGCCCGGTCATCTACCTGTGGGAAGCGGCGCCCGGCGGCGTCGGCATGTCGCCGCGCCTCTTCGAGCGCACTGACGAGCTCATCGCGGGTTCGCTCGAACTGGTCAGCGGCTGCGACTGCCAGGTGGGCTGCCCTGCCTGCGTCGGGCCGCGTGGTGAGAGCCGCCTCGATGGTCGGGCCCTGACCACGCGCCTGCTCCGCCTGCTCGCGGGACCCTCTGCAGCGGGCAGGACTGGCCATGGCGCCAAGGCTGCTGCGTGACAGCGGAGCTGGCACCACCCGACCCGACGCTGCGAGGCATGGATGCCACCGGGGTCGAGGAACTGCGGCGCTCACGCCTGGATCGGCTGAGGGATGCGCGGGTACGAGACGCGGCGGAGATGCGGCGACCGGCGATCCCGGCGCCTCGGGCCGATCGGGCGACGACCTTGGCGGCAGACGTCGGTGGTGTCGTGCAGCAGACATCACAGCGTCCCATCGTGCTCGTCGAGTGGCACGAGCACATCGGGCGCGACCTCGAGGGCCTCGCGTGGCTGCCCGAGGCGGTCGACCCCAGCCGCCCGTTCGTGCTCCTTGACACCGAGACCACGGGCCTGGGCAGCGGCACGGGCACCCTGCCCTTCCTGGTCGGCATCGGCACCTGGGAGCGCGACGGCTTCGTCACGCGCCAGCTGCTGTTGCCAGAGCAATCGGACGAAGCAGGCTATCTCGACGCGGTGGAGGCGCTCATCCCGCCTGATGCCTGCCTCGTCTCCTACAACGGGCGCTCGTTCGACTGGCCGCTGCTGGTGACACGCTACCGGCTCCATGGGCGGCGCCCCCCTGTCTTCGCCGAGCACCTGGACTTGCTGCCATTGGCTCGGGTGCTGTGGAAGCACCGCCTGCGGGATGCGCGCCTCGCCAGCGTGGAGGCCGGCATCTGCGGGGTACGTCGCGGCCACGATCTGCCCGGCGGCCTCGTACCGGGCCGCTACCTGGACTACCTGCGCTCGGGGCACGGTGGCCTGCTCCGGGACGTGCTTGAGCACAACCGCCAGGACGTCGTCTCGATGGCCCTGCTGCTGCGGGTGCTGGCGCTCGAGCTGGCGCCGGTGGCACGCACGGGTCGGCCCTCAGCGGCCGTGCACCCAGGCGACCTGGGCGGCCTCGGGCGCGCCTACGCCCGCAAGCGGCGGCACGCAGAGGCACTCGCCTGCTTCGACGCGGCCATGGAGCGACTGTGTGAACCGTGGGAGGCACAGCGCTACGAGTCCATCGCCATGGACCGCGCGCGGACGCTCACGCGCATGGGCCGTCGCGAGGAGGCCGAGGGCGCGTGGCACGCCATCGCCCTCGAGGGTGGCCGCCATGCCGCCTGGGCCTGGTTGCACGTGGCCAAGCACCGGGAGCACGATGGCGCAGACATCCCGGCCGCGCTGCAGGCGACCGCACGGGCGCGCGCACTGTCCGAGCGCCGTCGCCTCTTCGGGCAGCGTGATCGCGCCGTCGAGCGTGACCTTGCGCGGCGGGTGCCACGCCTGCTGCGGCGGCTTGCCACTGGCGGGGCGAAACACGGGTCACAGCACATGCGCTAGTGTCCGGCCCCATGGATGGCGCGAGGGGCGTGGCCGCGTCGACGGGTGCGACGATCGAGTTCGACCACGTCAGCAAGCACTACGACGCTGCCTCGCGCAAGCGCGGCGCCGGCGCCGTCGAGGACCTGTCGCTCACCATCCCGGCTGGGCGTATCTGCGTGCTCGTCGGGCCGTCGGGCTGCGGCAAGACCACGACCCTGAAGATGGTCAACCGGCTCATCGAGCCCACGGCCGGGCGCATCCTCATCGATGGCGTCGACATCACCCAGACCGATGTCACCGAGCTGCGCCGCGGGATCGGCTACGTCATCCAGCAGGTGGGCCTCTTTCCACACCAGACCATCAGCCAGAACGTGGCCACCGTCCCGCGGCTGCTGGGCTGGGATCAGCCGCGCCGGCAGCGCCGCTCCGACGAGCTGCTGACCCTCGTGGGGCTTGACCCCGGCAAATATGGAGACCGCTACCCCAGCCAGCTCTCGGGTGGAGAGCGACAACGGGTCGGTGTCGCCCGGGCGCTGGCGGCTGATCCGCCGGTGATGCTGATGGACGAGCCGTTCGGGGCCGTCGACCCCATCGTGCGCGAGCGACTGCAGAACGAGTTCCTGCGACTGCAGGAGGACATGGCCAAGACCATCCTCTTCGTCACGCATGACATCGACGAGGCCATCAAGATGGGCGACCTGGTGGTGGTCATGCAACAGGGTGGCAAGATCGCCCAGATCGGCGCGCCCGCCGAGCTGCTGGCCGAGCCAGCTTCCGAGTACGTGGCCCGGTTCGTCGGCGCGGACCGCGGCCTGAAGCGACTGTCTCTCTACCGCGTGGGCGACGTGTCGCTGGAACCTGCGCCGATGGCGCGTCCGGGTGAGGAGGTGGCGCTCGTTCGCCGCCGAGCGCAGGCCGAGGAGGCGACGTTCGTGCTGCTGGTCGACGAGGCAGAGCGCCCCATCGGCTGGCTGGAGGTGGCCGATCTGCCGGCGTCCGGCGCGCTGGAGCCGGACGCGGCTGACCCCATGTCGCCCATCCTCGACCGACGCGACACGCTCAAGGATGCCACCTCGCGCCTGCTCGACGAAGAGGTCGGCAGCGGCATCGTCGTCGATCGCAGCGGTCGTGTGCTTGGCCTGCTGACCCTGGCGGCGGTGATGGAGTGGATGCGAGACGACCGCTCGCGCGAGGTGCCCGAGGACATCGCCGAGGCCGTGGCGGAGGCGGTCGTCGTCGACGCCGGCGAGCATGGCGAGGTCCCCTCGAGCCAGCCATGATCGAGATCCGCTGGAGCTGGATCATCGACAATCTCGACGAGGTTGCCGAGAAGACCTGGCAGCACCTGCAGTTGCTGGCCATCCCCATGATCGCTGGGTTCGTCATCGCCTTCGCCCTTGCGGTGCTGGCCCTGCGTCGGCCAGGGACGGTCGGGCCGGTCACGGCCGTCACCGGCCTGCTGTACACGATCCCCAGTCTCGCCGCATTCGCGGTGCTCATCCCCATCACCGGTCTCACGTTGGCGACGGCCATCATCCCGCTGACCGCGTACACGCTCCTCATCCTGTACGTCAACACCGTCGCGGGCCTGCGCTCAGTGCCACCGGAGGTGACCGAAGCCGCCGATGCCATGGGCTACACCGCCCGCTCTCGTCTGCTCCATGTACAGCTGCCGCTGGCCATACCGCTGATCATGGCTGGCGTCCGAGTGGCCGCGGTCACGACCATCGGCCTGGTGACGGTGGCGGCGATCATCGGCGGTGAGCGCTTCGGTGGCCTGGGCCAGTTCATCATCGAGGGCAGACAGACCGACTTCGACACCAAGATCTACCTCGGTGCCGTTGGCTCGGTCATCCTGGCGTTCGTCGTCGATGGCAGCCTCGTCGCGCTGCAGCGCGTGATGACACCATGGACCCGAGTGCGGGTCGCGGAGAGCTAGCGGATGGAGCAGCTGATCGCGTTCCTGGGTGAGGCGGCGAACTGGCAGCACGAGACGGGCATTCCCAACCGCGTGGTCGAGCACATCACGCTGGCCCTGCTGGCTGTCCTGACCGCGTCGGCCATCGCGCTGCCGCTGGGCTTCTACATCGGCCATACCGGTCGGCTCCAGTTGCTGGGCATCAACATCGCCAACATCGGCCGCGCTGTGCCCTCGTACGCGGTCATGATCATGCTCCTGCCCGTGATGTTGTCGCTCGCACCAGTGCTGGGCTACGACCCTCGTCTGGGCCTGCGCTTCCTGCCGGTCTTCCTGGCCATGGTCCTGCTGGCCATACCGCCCATCCTCGTCGGTACCTATGCCGGCCTGCAGCAGGTCGACCGCGATCTTGTCGAGTCATCGCGGGGCATGGGCTTGACCGAGCGCCAGCTGCTCATGCAAGTCGAGTTGCCGCTGGCGCTGCCGGTGATGGTGGGTGGGTTCCGCATCGCGCTGCTGCAGGTCATCGCTACTGTCACTATCGGGGCATATCTCTCCGGTGGTGGGCTGGGACGCTTCATCATCGATGGCATCGCGCGACGCGATGACGGCATGCTCTACGCCGGCGTCCTCCTGGTGATGGTGCTCGCAGTGGGCACGGACGTGACCCTGTCCTGGTTGCAGCGCCGGCTCACGCCCCGCGGTGTGCGCATCGCCACCGACCCGACCGCGCAGGCAGCCGGCACCACCGCGGAAGGCTAGCCGAGCCCGGGCGCGGATCGACATGCGGCTGCAAGCCGGCTCCGGCTCCGAACGTGGACTCGTGCGCTAGGGTTTGGGTGACCGCAGTCGCCGGAAGAGCGTCCGGTCACCAAGCCACAAGGGAGGTACCCATGCGGAGTACCCGCAGATTCGCCCTCGGGGCGTCGCTCCTGGCATCGCTCGCGATCGTCGGAACGGCGGGAGGGGGCGCCATCGTCTCGGCCCAGGACCAGCCTACGGTTCGCATCGGCTCGGACGGCTTCTACGAGTCCCAGCTCATGGCAGAGATCTACGCGCAGGCGCTCGAAGCAGAGGGCTTCGGCGTCGACCGCCAGCTTGCCATCGGGACGCGCGAAGCGCGCACCGACGCCTTCGTGTCGGGACAGATCGACCTGGTGCCCGAGTACGTCGGCTCCGGCCTCGGGTTCTATACCGTCGGCGCGGAAGACCCCGAGCTGGCCGCCATCGAGGTGACAGGCGACGGTGAGACCAACCGCGCCAACCTGCAGACCGCGCTGGACATCGCCGGCGTGGAGGCCACGGTGCTCGCCATCACCGAAGGCGAGGACACCAACGCCGTCGTCGTGCGACCGGCCACCGCGGAGGAGCTCGGTCTCGCTACCATCAGCGACCTCGCCACCGTCGCCGACCAGGTGGCTTTCGGTCTGCCACCCGAGTGCGAGGTCAACGCCTTGTGCCGGGGCGCCCTCGAGGATGGCTACGGCATCGCCTGGCCCCCGGCCCAGCTGGAGCTGCTCCCGCCCTGCGGCGCGGAGATGGCGGGTGCGCTCGAGGGTGAGGCCATCGACGTCGCCTGGCTGTGCTCGACGCAGCCGGTCATCGCCCAGAACGACTGGGTCGTGCTGGAGGACGATCTCGACACGCAGCCCGCGGAGAACCTTGCGCCGATCGTGCGCAACGACTTCCTCGAGGGCGTCGAGGGCGGAGCCGATACGCTGGCTGCCATCCTCGATCCCATCTCGGCCCAGGTCACGACCGATGTGCTGACCGAGCTCGGCGTGCGGGTCGCGGTGGACCAGGAGTCCATCGAGGATGTCGCCGCGGAGTTCATCGCCGGCCTCGGAGAGTAGCGCACGGGCCCAGTCGGGACCATGAGATGAACCAACGACCCCCGGGAGAGACCCGGGGGTCGTTCTTGTCGTCGGCCGACGCTGCGTCAGAAGCCGCGCTGGGCCAGCCACTCCCGGTTGCGCGTGTGCAGGGCGAGTAGCGCATCCGCCGTGTCCTCTGGCTTCAGGAAGCGGTCCTGCTCGACCGTCAGCCAGCCTTCGTAGCCTCGCTCCCGGAGCGCCTCGAGGAAGGGTTCAAGGCCCGCGGTGCCGTGCCCCAGCTCGCAGAAGACGCCCCGGTCCCAGGCCTCCATCAATCCTCCGCCGGACTGGCACACGGCCGACAGGACGCCGGTGTCGCAGTCCTTGATGTGCACCAGGCGCACGCAGTCGCCGTATGCGCCCAGCAGCTCGAGCGGGTCGGCGCCGCCGAAGAGGGCGTGGCCGGTATCGAGGCACATGCCCACGAGGTCCGTGTCCAGCGCATCGAACACCCGGTGGATCTCGCTGCTGCTCTCGCAGTAACTTCCGGCATGGAAGTGGAGTACCGGGTCGAAGCCACGCTCGCGGCAGATCTCGCCGGCGCGATGCATGTTGTCGATGAGGACGCTGAAGCGCTCCTGCGGCAGGCTGGCCTCCGGGTGGCTCGCGATCTGGCCGGCCCAACGCATACGCTCGGGCTCGAGCGAGGCATCAGCCAGGACGGCCTTGGGCATGACCTCATCGGGTCGGCCGTCTGCAAGCAGATCAAGGACGCCCTGCATCCAGGTCAGGTCTTCCTCGATGTGCTCGGCGCGGCTGAAGCGGAGGGGCAGGAACGCGCCGACCAGGGAGAGCCCTCGCGACGCCAGCCGTTCCCTCATCAGCGCGGCTTCGCCGAAATAGCCGGGCGGGCCGAGCTCCGTGCCAGCGTATCCGGCAGCTGCCATCTGGTCGAGCATCTGCTCGGGCTCCAGCTGCAGCGGATCCCCCTCGGTCTTTTCGAAGACGCCCCACGACACCGGCGCCGCTGCGACCTTGATGCCGCCGCCCGAACCGTTCGAGCTCATCTGCTTCCCCCTTCTCTAGACGAACGACCGCTCCCGGGACAGGTTCTGCTCGTATGCCTCGCGAGCCGCTCTCACGCGCGCCGAGGTCGAGACCTCCGCGATCGGCACGTCCCACCAGCTGTCGTAGTCGGGCACGGCCGGCTCAGGGTTCACCTCGACGATGATGGCCACCGGGCGGTCGCGGACCTCCTTGGACCTCGCCAGTGCCTCCTCCAGCTGCGCCGGAGTGTCGGCCTTCAAGACGGTCGCCCCGAGGCTGGCTGCGTTGGCCGCGAAATCGATGGGCAACACCTCGCCGGTGAATGCGCCCGTGGCCTGGTCGCGCACGCGGAAGTCGTTGAAGGCATTCTCGCCACCGCAGGCGCCCGACAGATCGCGGATGCAGCGGAAGCCGTGGTTGTCGAGCAGGACGATGGTGATGGCGATGCCTTCCTGGTAGGCCGTGGCGATCTCGTTGGCCAACATCAGGTAGGAGCCATCGCCGATCATCACGTAGACACGCCGATCCGGCTCGGCCATGGCCACGCCCAGTCCACCAGCGACCTCGTAGCCCATGGTGGAGTAGCCGTACTCCATGTGGTAGCTGTGGGGACCGGCAGCGCGCCAGGTCTTGTGCAGGTCTCCTGGGAGGCCGCCAGCGGCGGCCACCATCACGCCGTCTTCGCCAGCTGCCTCGTTCACCAGGCGGATGACCTCCGGCTGCGAGACATCCGTGTCGGCGGCCAGGTGCAGGACGCGCTCCACCTCGTCGTTCCACTCGCGGCGCAGCTGCTCGAGTCGAGCCAGTCGCTCCGGGGAAGCGCCGTCGACGCCGCGCTCATT
>CAVORC010000037.1:0-8798 GCA_963698505.1 uncultured Chloroflexia bacterium
TGGGCGATGCCGTGTACGGAGCGTTCGCGCGTCCCGCCGATGCCATCGCCGCGGCGGTGGTCATCCAGCGATGCGTGGCAGCGGAACCGTGGGGCGAGCTGGGCGAGCTGCGTGTGCGCATCGCCGTGCACGGCGGGCCCGTGGAGACCCGCGGCCGCCACTACTACGGACCCGCGCTCTTCGAGTGTTCCCGCATCCAGGCCCTTGTCCACGGTGGCCAGGTGGTGGCCTCGAGCGCCACCGCCGACCCGGCAGCGGTGGACCTGCCCCCGCATATCAGGTTGCGGCCGCTGGGACGCCACCGCCTCCAGGACATGATGGAGTCGTTCGAGCTGGTGCAGGTGGAGGCTGCGGGGCTGCCGAGCCAGTTCCCGCCCCTGCGCACGTCGCTGAAGGCGCCGGGCAACCTGCCCCACGCGACGACATCATTCGTCGGCCGCGTGGCAGACCTTGCCCGCCTCGGCGATCTCATCGCTCGCCACCGCCTCGTGACCCTGCTGGGCCCGGGTGGCACCGGCAAGACCCGCCTTGCCATCGAGGCCGCGGCACGGCAGCTCGATCGCTTCCCCGATGGCGTCTGGCTGGTCGAGCTGGCCCCGGTCATGGCTCCGGAGCTGGTCATCGCCGAGCTGGCGGACGTGTGGGGCCTGCGCGCCGGAGAGGGCAGCACGCTCGAGGACGTCGTCAAGCGCTACCTCGCGACGCGCCACCTGCTGCTGGTGGTGGACAACTGCGAGCACGTGCGCGCAGCGGCCGCCAGCGTGCTGCAAACCGTCTTGCGCGCAGCCTCAGGGGTGACCATCCTGGCCACCTCTCGCGAGACCCTGGGGGTGCCCGGCGAGGCGGAGTACCGAGTCCCCACGCTGCCCCTCCCGACTGACGGGGACGACACGACCGAGAGCGACGCGGTGCGGCTGTTCCTCGATCGCGTCCAGACGGTGCGCCCGGACATCACCCTCGGCGCCGAGGATCTCGATGCCATCGTTCGCGCCTGCCGACGACTTGAGGGTATGCCGCTGGGCCTGGAGCTCGCGGCGGCGCGCGTCCGCACGCTTTCGCCCGCTGAGCTGGCGGATCGCCTGGATGTGTCGTTGAGTGCGCTGGGAGTCGCCTCCAAGACCGCCCTGCCGCACCAGCGCACGCTGGGCGCGACGCTCGACTGGTCGCACGAGCTGCTGACGGACCCGGAGCGTGCGGTCTTCCGCCGCCTGGCGGTCTTTGCCGGCACCTTCGACCTGTCCGCCGCGGAAGCCGTCTGCGCCGACGCCGGTGTGGACGATGTCCTGGGCCGGCTCGATTCGCTGGTGGACAAGTCGCTGTTGCTGACCGTAGCTGGACCGCGGACGCGCTTCAGAGTGCTGGAGCCCATCCGCCAGTACGCCGCGGACCGACTCGACGCTGCTGGCGAGACCGGAGTCGCTCGGGCGGCTCACGCCCGCCACTACGCCGCCTTCGTCGCCCAGGCCGCACCCCACACTCGCGGCCCTATGCAGATGGCATGGGAACGCCGCCTCGACGACGAGTACGACAACGTGCGTGTGGCGCTGCAGCACCTCCTCGAAGCAGGCCGTCGAGCGCTACCTGGCAGTCTGCTTCGACTTGTTCATCTACTGGATGCATCTCGGCATGCACGTGGAAGGCATCGCCGCGACGCTGGCCGGTCTCGAGCGCGCCGAGCCCACGACCGATCCGACACATCAGCTCAAGGGCTGGTTCCTCGTGGCGGGCCTGGGTGCCGAGATCACTGACCCGGTGGCCATCGGACACGCGCGCCGAGGCCTCGCCCTGGCCCAGGCCCTGGGTGACGCCAACGCCATCGGACGCATGGAGCTCCAGGTCGGCGCTGCCATCCGCCATTCGACCACTGACCCCGAGTACCTCGAGCACCTGCTCGAGGCACGTCGTCTCCTGGACGCACAGCCGGAGCCCTACTGGTGGGAGCCCGACTGGGAGCGAGGGCTGCTGAACCTGATCTTCGCGGCCTACCTGCCGGAGGACGATGAACGCGTGCTGGAGCACGTCCGGGTGGCACTCGCGAGCTTCGAAGCCTGCGGCGACCAGGCGCTGCTGGCGGCCACCCTGGGTGACAGCGTGGCACTGTGGGGCCGGGCCGATGAGGACTGGTTGATGGGCAATCTCCTACGCTCGGTCGAGATCCTCGCGAGCATGCAAGTGCCCTACTGGTACGGTCATGCGCTCTTGACCCTGGGGACCATCCTGGGCACCAAGGGCGAGCATGACGCCGCCTCGGAACACCTCTCCCTGGCCGCCGGACACCTCGAGGAGATGGGCGACCTCAACTGCTGGGCCAGCGCCTCGCGACGCCAGGCCAGCGCCGACGCGGCCCGCGGCGTTCCGGACCCGGCTCGTGCGGCCATGACGGCTGCCATCGACGCCCTTCCGCTGCTGCCGATGCCGGAGGTCCACACCCCACGCAACCTCGACACGGCGGCAGAGGTGCTGCTGGCTGCCGGACTCGACGAGGAGGCAGCGTTCACGCTGGGCCGGGCCACCGCGACCGATTTCCCCGTGTCGACGATCTTCCCTCGAGAGCCGGCCCAGGCGGCGGTGAAGGCCGAGTTGGTGCGACGCCTCGGTGAAGATGCGGTCGCTCGCCGCATGGCGGACGGTGCGGCCGCAGGGGCCGACGACGCCCTCGGCCGCATCGCGGCATGGTTGCGTTCCGACTGAGCGCCCGACGCCGCCTCGAGTGTCTAGGGGTCACCCGGGTGGCCGCCAAAAGGTACATACCAATCAGACCAACCTGCTAGACTCGAGCCGTGAAGGTGTGGTCGTGACCGGTGAGCCCTTGTACTCGGTCGTCGCCAGCCGGGCCGAGGCACGCATCGCTTCGGGCGAATGGCAGGAGGGTGACCGCCTGCCACCGGAGCGCCAGCTCTGCCGAGAGTTCGACGTCTCGCGCTCCACGCTGCGCCAGGCGCTGGGTGAGCTCGAGGAGCGCGGCCTCATCAGCCGGCACCAGGGTCGTGGCACCTTCGTCACCCGACCCCGGCTGCAGCTGCCGATCGTGGGCGTCTTCTCCATCCGTGACGCCATGGAGGCCTACGGCATGCGCATGACCACGCGCGTGCTCAACGTCGAGATCATCGAGGCCAGCCGGCAGCTGGCCAGCGACCTCGCCTGCCTGCCGGGTGACGACATCGTCTTCATCGAGCGGCTGCGCATCGGTGACGGCGAGCCCATGGTGCTCGACACGGCGCACCTGCGCGCCGAGCTCTTCCCCGGCCTGGAGGCGGTCGACCTGGAGCACCGGTCGCTCTACGAGGTGCTGGAGACCGACTACGGGCGCACGGTGGCCGAAGCCCGGGAGACGCTGGAGCCGGTCATCCTCACGCCCCGCGAATGCGAGCTGCTGGGCGTACCGGCACACACGACGGCGCTGCTGACGCGCCGGGTCACGACCGATTCCGCGGGCGTCGTCGTGGCCCTCGGCCACGTGCTGCTGCGCGGCGATCGCTCGCGCTACATCTACAAGCGAACCGTCGAGACGGACGCCCGCGGGGCACGCCGACCGACCAGCCACTGACGGCACGATGCGGCGGCTGCCGCGCCGCGAGTCGCTTGCCACAGCACGAAGGAGCACCAGTTGACCGCATCGGATCGCTGGCTGGCAGCCGCTCGAGAGGTCCTCGAGCAGGTGACCAGCACCCAGGCCCAGGCCATCGACGAGGCCAGCGCCATCTTCGCCGAGAGCATCGCGGCCGACGCCCTGGTGCACGTGTTCGGCTCGGGCCACTCGCGCATGAACACCGAGGAGATGTTCCCTCGCATCGGCTCCTATCCGGGGTTCCATCCCATCGCCGAGCTGGCGCTCTCCAACCACGTCGGCGTGGTCGGCCCCAACGGCCTGCGCCAGGCGATGTACCTGGAGAAGGTGCCCGGCTTCGCCCGCATCATCCTGCAGCAGTTCAAGATCCACGCAGGCGACTCGTTCCTCATCTTCAGCTCGACCGGCATCAACGGCACGGTCGTGGAGGTGGCGCTGCTGGCCAAGGCCATGGGCCTGCCGGTGGTCGCGGTGACGTCGCTGCAGCACACGGAGGCCACGCCCTCGCGACACCCCTCGGGCAGGAAGCTGGCCCAGATCGCCGACGTCACCATCGACAACTGCAGCCCTCCCGGCGATGCCGTGACCGAGATCGAGGGCATCCCCTTCAAGGTCGGCCCGGTCAGCTCCATCGGCGCCATCGCCATCGTCAATGCCCTCAAGACACGCACCGCGGAGCTGCTCGTCGAGCGCGGCGTGGTGCCGACGGTGCTCACCAGCCCGCACTTCGTCGGCAGCGAGGTCGGCGAGGAGCAGCTGGAGCGCGTCTACGAGGAGTACTTCCGACGCGTCAAGCGAGCCTATGACGGCGATGGCGCCATCACTGTGCCGGAGTCGTGGGAGCGCTGACGTGGCCGAGGAGGAGATGATCATCCGCCCACCCCTGGCGGCCACGGCCGATGTGGTCGTCGTGGGCTCCGGCACCGCCGGTGCCAGCGCCGCCATCGCCGCCGCCCGCACGGGGGCATCGGTCGTGCTCATCGAGAAGCAGGGCTTCATGGGCGGCACGAGCACCGCGGTGCTCGACACCTTCTACGGCTTCTACACGCCCGGGAGCCGCTCGCGCAAGATCGCGGGCGGCGTGTCGGATGACGTCATCGCCGGGCTGCGCACCCTGGGGCCCGTGGTCGAGCGACCCAACACCTACGGCGCGGGCACCGGTGTCACCTACAACAGCGAGCACCTCAAGCTCGTCTGGGAGGCCCTTGCGCGCGACGCCGGCGTCCGCGTGCTGCTGCACAGCTTCCTGCAGGACGCCATCGTGGACGACGGCCGCGTCGAGTCGCTGCTGGTCGCCACCAAGGCGGGTTTGGCGCGCGTGGACGGTCGCCTGTTCGTCGATGCCAGCGGCGATGCCGATCTCGTCTTCCATGCCGGCTTCGGCTTCGAGCTGGCGGGCCTCAACGACCCCGCGCAGACGCTGACCACGACCTTCAAGATGGTCAACGTGGACCTGGCCGCGCGAAAGCGCATCAGCACCACCGAGATGCACGAGCTGATGGCCGAGGCGGCGGACTCGGCCGAATACGACCTGCCCCGCCGCGAGGGCTCCGACCACATCACGCCCATCGAGGGCATGATCGCCACGGTGATGACGCGCCTGCCCTCCTTCGGCTCCCGCGATGGCCGGGTGGTCAACGCCACCGACCCCGAGCTGCTCGCCGAGGCAGAGATGGCCGGGCGTCGCCAGGCGGTCGAGTACGCCCGCTTCCTGCACGACAGGGTGCCCGGCTACGAGCACGCCTCGCTGGTGGCACTCTCGACGCAGATCGGGGTGCGCGAGACCCGCCGTGTCTACGGCGACTACCGGCTCACGCGGAGGACGTCCTGGGCGCACGCCGCTTCGACGACGAGATCGGACTCTGTGGTGCGCCCATCGAGGACCACCACCCCGGTGCCGACACCAAGTGGCAGTACCTGCCCGACGGCGAGGTCGTCGGCATCCCCTATCGCACGCTGCTGGTGCGTGACTCCGTCCAACACGCTGGTCGCGGGACGCTGCTTCAGCGCCACGCACGACGCCCACGCCTCGGTGCGCTCGATGGCCCAGACGATGGCCATGGGCCAGGCCGCCGGCACTGCCGCCGCGCTCGCGGTCGCCGCTGCCGCCGACCCGCGCGATGTCTCCACGGCAGCCCTGCGTGACCGCCTGCGTCAGGACGGCGCGGTGCTCGAGCTCCCGGCCTGACCGTGTCCGACAGCTGGTGGCTCGGCTTCGACATCGGCGGCACCCGCAGCAAGGCGGGCGTGGTCAGCGATGACGGCAACGTCCGCCGCACGCACCTCGTCGAGACCGGCCATGAGCCGTTCCAGGTCGTCTGGGAGCGCATGCTCGCCATCGCCGACGAGGCCCTCGCGGCCGAGGGTCCCGACGGCCTTGCCGGGGTCGGGATCGCCGCTCCCGGCGTGGTGGAGCCGACGTTCGGCGTACGCAACCTGCCCGGCAAGGTCCCGGGCATCGAGGACTTCCCCATGCGCGAGCGCCTGGAGGCACGTCTCGGCGTGCCGGTCCGGTGCATCAATGACGGTGCGGCCGCGACGCTCGCGGAGTGGCGCTTCGGCGCGGCGCGCGGCCACGACGACGTGGTCGGCCTGACCATCGGCACCGGCCTCGGGGCCGGCACCATCATCGGCGGTCGACCGCTGCAGACGACGAACCTCGCGGGTGGCGTGTCCTTCGGCCATGCCACCATCGCGGTCGGCGGTCGCACCTGTCTCTGCGGCAATGTCGGCTGTGCCGAGACGCTCGTCAGCGCCAATGCCGTGGTCGGACGCATGCGCGACTACGTCGCGCGCAAGGTGCCCTCGACGATCACCGAAGCGTACGGGCACGACCCTGGCGCCATCACCTTCCGCACGCTCGTGGAAGGGGTCGACGCCGGGGACCGCGTGGCCAAGGAGATCATGCAGCAGTTCACGCGCGACCTCGGCGCCACCATCGTCACCGCCATCCATGCCTACGACCCCGAGGTGGTCGTCCTTGCCGGCGGCCCGATGGCCCAGGCCGACCACTTCCTCCCCCAGGTGCAGGCCTACGTCGACCGCTACGCGTTCCGCTACCCCAAGGAGCGCATCATCCCCATCCGCCGCGCCGAGCGCTCCGACCATGCCGGGGTCCTGGGTGCGGTCGCCCGCGTCATGCAGTCGGTCGCCGACCACGCCCCCACGACGTGACCGCCACCTTGACCCCAGCCCGATAGGAGGCACCATGTCATTCGCCCGCACCGTCCTCGGCGACATCGCACCCGACGAGCTCGGCATCGTCGACGCCCACGACCACCTCGTCATCCACGGCGGCCGCCCCGTCCAGCTCTTCCCCGATTTCGCGCTGGCCGATGTCGACAAGGCCGTCGCCGAGCTGGCACCGGTCCAGGCCATGGGTCTCGCGACCGTCGTGGACGCCATGCCTGCCGACTGCGGCCGCGACGTGCTGATGCTGGCCGAGATCTCGCGTCGCAGCGGCCTCCACGTCATCGCCCCGTCAGGCCTCCACCACGAGCGCTACTACCACGACCGCCACTGGTCGGTGAGGCTCTCGGCGGAGGACATCGCGGGCCTGTTCGTGGCTGACATCAGCGACGGCATCGACGAGCTCGACTACAACGGCCCCATCGTCAAGCGCACCCCGCACAAGGCCGGCGTGATGAAGATCGCCGGCTCCAGCGGCGGGCTGACCGCGCGCGACGAGAAGGTGTTCGCCGCCGCGGCCATGGCCCAGCACCAGACCGGCTGCCCCATCCTGACCCACTGCGAGGGGGGCACCGGCGCGCTCGAGCAGGTCGACTGGCTGGTGAAGCACGGCGGGGACCCTGCTCACATCGTGCTCAGCCACGTGGACAAGATCGTCGACCGCGGCTACATGCGCGACATCGCTGCCACCGGGGCGCGCGTGGAGTACGACCAGGGCTTCCGCTGGGGCGATGAGCCCAACGGCACGCTGCAGCTGCTCGAGTGGGCGGCCGAGGACGGTCTGCTGGGCCACATCACGCTGGGCCTCGACGCCGCGCGGCAGGGCTACTGGACACAGTACGGCGGTGCGCCCGGCTGGACGTACCTGCTCGGCGAGCTGGCCGACCTCATGCGCGAGCGCGGGTTGGGCGACACTGAGCAGCACATCCTCTTCGTCGAGGCGCCCCGGGGCGCCTTCACTTTCGGAGCCGCCGCATGACACCGCGTGAACGCATCCTCGCCACCCTGAACCACCAGGAGCCCGATCGCGTGCCCATCGACCTGGGCAGCTCGCTGGTGACCTCCATCACCAAGGCCGCCTACGTGCCCTTGCGCGCGCATCTGGGGCTGCCGGAAGAGGACATCGTCGTCTACGACGAGGTCCAGCAGCTGCCCTACGTCGGCGAGGATGTGCTCGCCCGCTTCGGGGTGGACACGCGCATGGTGCAGCTGCCGCTGACCCACGTACAGGGTGTCGAGATCGTCGACGACGGTGACTACTGGGCCATGTGGGACCGCTGGGGCAGCAAGATGCGCATGCCCAAGGACAACCCGCTCTACTACGACTGGGTGGAGTTCCCCATCAAGGAGCTGACCCTCGAGGCGCTCGAGGCCTACCAGTGGCCGGAGCCTGATCCGCCCGAGCTCATCGCGGGTCTCAAGGCTCGGGCGCAGGAGCTTCGTGCCACCACCGATTACGCGTTGATGGGCTCCGCCGTCATCGGTGGCGGCATCTTCGAGCAGCCCTGTCGAACAGTGGGCATGGAGCCGTTCATGATGAGCCTGCTGACGGCGCCCCGGTTCGCCGACAAGCTGGTGGACGGCATCACCGACGTCTACATCGAGTCGGTCGACCGCTATCTCGCCGAGGTCGGCCATCTCATCGACGTGTTCACCTTCTGGGACGACGTGGCCACCCAGCAGGGCTGGATGATCAACCCGCAGAGCTACATCGACGTCATCAAGCCGCGCCAGAAGCGGCTCTTCGAGGCCATCAAGGCGCGCACCGACGCCAAGCTCTTCTACCACGGCTGTGGCGCCGTCTTCGAGCTCATCCCGCACCTCATCGAGATCGGGGTCGACATCATCAACCCGGTGCAGGTGAGCGCCGAGGGCATGGATTTGAAGCGCCTGAAGGCGACGTATGGCAGGACGTCACCTTCTGGGGCGGCGGTGTGGACACGCAGCGGGTGCTGCCCTTCGGCACTGCCGCAGCAGGTGCGCGACGAGGCGAAGCGTCGCATCGACGACTTCGCTCCTGGCGGCGGCTTCGTGTGGGCGG
>CAVORC010000038.1:0-12025 GCA_963698505.1 uncultured Chloroflexia bacterium
CGAGCACGCCCCCTGGGCGCTGACCTCCTGGGGCATCCGGGCCATCCTCTCCACCAGCTTCGCCGACATCTTCCGCAGCAATGCGCTCAAGAACGGGTTGCTGCCCATCGTTGTGGACGAGGACACGCACCGCGCCCTGTTCGAGCGCTTCGCCGACCGCCCCGACGACGAGGTCACCATCGACCTGGAGGCGCAGCTCGTGCACCTGCCGGGCGACCAGGACATCCCCTTCGAGGTGGACGCCTTCTCGCGCCAGATGCTGCTGGCGGGCACCGATGAGATCGGCTGGCTGCTCGATCGCAGCAGTGCCATCGACGCCTGGGAGGCAGCACACCCCGCCCGCATCGACACCCGACCCATCGCCGCCTGATCCGCGGAACCGCCCGGAGGCCGACGCCATGCCCCTGCCCTACGACCAGCCGAGCGACGCTGCCAAGCGCCACTCCGCCACCCTGACCGACGGCCCCGACCGCGCCGCCGCGCGCGCCATGCTGAAAGGCATGGGCTTCACCGACGAAGACCTGGCGAGGCCCATCATCGGCGTGGCCACGACCTGGATCGAGACGATGCCCTGCAACCTCAACCAGCGCCGGCTGGCGGAGTTCGTGAAGGAAGGCATCCGGGCCGCCGGCGGGACGCCGATGGAGTTCAACACCATCGCCGTCTCCGACGGCGTGGCCATGGGCACCGAGGGCATGAAGGCCTCGCTCATCAGCCGCGAGGTCGTGGCCGACTCGATCGAGCTGGTGGCACGCGGCCACCTGTTCGACGGCCTCGTGGTCCTCTGCGGCTGCGACAAGACCAATCCCGGTGCGGCCATGGCCGTGGCCCGTCTCGACCTGCCCAGCGTCATCCTGTACAACGGCACCATCTACCCGGGCACCTACAAGGGTGAGCCGCAGGACGTGGTCAGCGTGTTCGAGGCCATCGGCGCCTACAACGCGGGCAAGATCTCGGCCCAGGAGCTGTACGACATCGAGTCGGCCGCCTGTCCCGGCGCGGGAGCCTGCGGCGGCCAGTTCACCGCCAACACGATGAGCATGTGCCTCGAGTTCATGGGCCTCTCCCCCGCCGGGCTCAACGGTATCCCGGCCGAGGACCCCGCCAAGGACCAGGCGGCGCGGGCGTGCGGTGAGCTGGTCATGGACCTGGTGCAGCGGGACGTGCGTCCTCGCAGCATCGTGAGCCGGGCGTCCATCGACAACGCCGTTGCCGGGGTGGCCGCTACCGGCGGCTCGACCAACGCCGTGCTGCACCTGCTGGCCATCGCGAGCGAGTTCGACATCGACTTCTCCATCGACGACTTCCACGACATCGCCGCGCGCACGCCGACCATCGGCGACCTGCGCCCGGGTGGCCGCTACTCGGCAGCAGACATCCACGCCGCAGGAGGCGTCGGTATCGTCATCCGCGAGCTGCTCAAGGGAAACCTGATGGACGGCACCGCCGGGACCGTCACCGGCCAGACTCTTGCCGAGATCGCGGCCGCGGTCGATGAGACACCGGGCCAGGACGTGTTCCGCACGCTCGAGGATCCCATCAAGGCCACCGGCGGGCTGGCCATCCTGCACGGCACGCTCGCACCGGACGGCTGCGTCATCAAGCTGGCCGGCCATGAGCGCCGTCACTTCAGCGGTCCGGCGCGCGTCTACGACTCCGAGAACGCCTGCTTCGCGGCCGTCAAGGCGGGCCAGATCAACCCGGGCGACATCGTCGTGCTGCGCTACGAGGGGCCCGTGGGCGGACCCGGGATGCAGGAGATGCTCTCGGTCACCGCCGCGCTGGTGGGTGAAGGCCTGGGCGCTGACGTGGCCCTGCTCACCGACGGCCGCTTCAGCGGCGGCACGCGTGGCCTGATGATCGGCCACGTGGCACCGGAGGCGGCCCTGGGCGGCCCCATCGCGCTGGTGGAAGAGGGCGACATGGTGACCATCGACGTCGACCGCCGAGCCCTCGACCTGGACGTCGAGGCGGCTGTGCTGGAGGCCCGGCGCGCTCGCTGGACGCCCCGCGCGCCACGGTACAGGAGGGGCGTGATGGCCAAGTACGCCGCCCTCGTCAGCTCGGCCAGTCAAGGCGCCGTCACCAACCCCCGCGGCTGACGAGCCAAAGCGCTCCCCAGGCGACCCTCCGCTCCGCCGCCGGCAGGCTGTTCGCGGACCAGGGCTACGTGGGCACGACCACCAGCGCCATCGCATCCGAGGCTGGCGTCAACGAGGTCACCCTCTTCCGGCGCTTCGGCAGCAAGGAGGGCGTCCTGCGGGCGCTGGCAGGCTGCGGGCGCTGGCAGGTATCTCGGCAGCAGCCCGAACGGAGTTTCCGCCGCCGGGCGTGATCGTTCCCGGTGACCTGAAGGCGACGCTGCGCAACCTCGCCGCCACCGAGATCCGCGACGGCCTGGCCAGCGGCGGGCTCGTCATCAGACTCGCCTTCGAGAGCCGCAGTGTGCCGCAGGTCGCGGCGGCCATCGCCAGCAACCTGCCCTCGAACGTGGAGCGGCTGCGGGCATACCTGCAGCCCTTCCAGGACGACGGGGTCCTGCGTAGGGACATCACCACCGAGCTCATCGCCGAAGCCTTCTTCGGGCTGACCTCCTCGCTGGTGATGTACCGGCTCGCGATGGGGCAACGGGCGCTGCCGCAGGACGACCAGGTCGACGCACTCGCCCAGGAGCTCGTCGAGCTGTTCTGGGCTGGCGCAGGTGCGGCCGGGACACCCGCCCCGCAGATCCACAGCAAGGGCCGCGGCGGGCGTCGCCGGCTGGGAGGGACACGATGATGAACAGGGACGGAGCCGGTACGCAGTGGCTGGGGGCAGGGCTGATCCTGCTTGGGCTGCTCGCGCTGGCGCTGTTCGCGCCACTCTTCCGCCAGCGTACAGCAGGTGCAGCGGCAGCTTGAGGAGGACGACGAGCGGCCGGGATCTGCCGGCGCGACGGAAGGGACCGATCGGCGCGACGGTCGGCACCCCGACGGGGGGCCGACCCGACGACGGTGGGCCTAGTGGATCGCGCTATGCCCGCTACGGAGTCTCGTACTTGGCACGGAACGTGTCGGCACTTGTCTTGGGGGCGTTGTTGTGCCACGCCTCCATGAGCAGTGGCGCCTTGCCCTTCTTCTTGAGCAGTGCCCCCATGCGCGCGCCGATGTGGCCGAACGTGCGCTCTCCCCAGCTCTTCCCGGCATCGGTCGACTGCAGGCGCGTGGGGGTGATCACCCCCTTCTTGTTGGCGCCGAACTCGAAGACGATGCGATCGCCGACGACATCGGCGGAGTAGACCTTGGTCGGCGCCTTGATGGAGCCCGGCCTGGCCAGCAGGGTGACCTCGCCGAAGGTCGCGCCCAGGTCACTGCTCAACTTGGCCTTGGCCTTGCCTGCGTCACTGAAGGCGAGCGCGACCTTCTGGCCACGTGCCGCCATCTGGGGGCCGGTCACATCGCGCCAGGCGACGGTGGACGGAGGCCCGCTGGTGACATCCGACGCATCATCAGCCGAGACATCGAAGCGCTTGAGACGCAGGTTGCCGTCGTCGACCCAGGCCACCAGGGCAGCGGCAGGGGTGCCCGCCACCGCGATGCCGCTCTTGAACTGGGCGGGGCCGAACTTGTACTTCTTCTCGATGGCGGGCTCCACCGCCGCGGACTCCGTGCTGCGCAGCACGAGGCGGGTGCGGTTCTGGCCATCCTTCTTCTCCAGCCAGCCGATGGCAAGCAGCTTGTTGCCGACGCAAGCGACTGACACGTCACGCACCCGGCGACCATCGCCGGGGGTGACGAAGGCCTGTGACGCGCCGCCGCCGATGGTGCGGCTGGTGAGGAACACGCGGGTGGCGCCGCTTCCGGCGTCCTTGAACGTCGACCCCACCCAGACCTTGCCGGCGCAGATCGCCAGCGACATGCCCAGCTTGGTGTCGCCGACGATGCGGTACTGGCGCAGGTTGCCGTTGCTGCGGCGGTAGTCCGTACCGCCGTCGGTACTGAACGCGAGGTAGAGCTGACCGGGCTTGCTGCCCTCATGCCAACCCACCGCCACGATGGAGCCCTTGTTGGTGGCGCCATTGGCAGCGATGTCCTTGACGCGCAGCAGGCCCGCCTGCCGTAGCGGGCTCGGCGCGGCCTCCTTGTACCCGGCGGCCATGGGAGCGGCGGCAACCATCAGCAGCGACATGGCTGAGGCGACGGCTAGCAGGAGTCTTCGCTTGGCGAGCATGGCGGTTCCCCTCGTGCAGGACTCGGTCTTCGCTTGTCCATCCCTCAAGGGCGCAGCCTACATCGAGGCCCGACAGTCCGCAGGGGAGACGCCATCAGCCACTGCCGCGCTCACGGCGCAGGCCACCGCGCTGCGTGACCGCATGGTTGGCGAGGGCCGCCACGCCCATCGCCACCAGGGCACGCTCGGCCATGGGCATCGGGCGGACGACCGAGAGGAACTGGTCGGCACGAGCGTGGTCGACCGCGGAGAGGACGGCCTGCCCTCCGGGCGTCAGCGTCAGCACGCGCTGGCGCCGGTCCGCGACCTCCTCACCTCGCTCCAGGTAGCCCCGGGCGACCAGCTCGCTGACGAGTCGGCTGGTGGCCGAGGGCGAGCGGCCCAGCTGCTCGGCGAGGTCCCCCACCGTCAGGGTCACCGGGCCACCGACGGCGTACAGGGCGGCCAGCTGCGTGAAGCCGATGTCGAGCGACCCCAGCTGGTGAGCGAAGCCGATGACGAGCTCGCGCCAGAGGGCACGACCGACCGCGATCCGATCCGACAGGATGCGCGGGTTCTGCAGCTCATCGCGCGCCGCCTGGACGACGGGTGAGAGAAGTGGGTCATCCATCGTGTGCATCATTGCATACGATTCAGGCGGGGCGTGCCCTTCTCCTGCTACGGTGCGATGAGCGCGCTGAAGGTGCGCGTCGAACCGCGCGTGGGAGCGCTGCGGTGCCTCGCACAGGGAGGAGCATCCACTGGTGCCTGCCTACGTCTACCCCGGACAGGGCTCACAGTCGGTCGGCATGGGCAGAGCCCTCGCGGCCTCGTCGCCGCAGGCAGCAGCGGTCTGGCGCGAGGCCGACGAGGCCCTCGGCGAGGCCCTCTCCCGACTGGCCTGGGAAGGCCCTGCCGAGCAGCTCGATCTGACGGTGAATGCCCAGCCCGCGTTGCTGGCCGCCTCGATCGCGGCACAGCGAGCGCTGGACGTTCAGCTGGGCGATGACCCCGGCCGGTTCGGCCCGCCGAGCTACTACGCTGGCCACTCCATGGGCCAGTACAGCGCCATGGTGGCGGCCGGCGTCCTTGACCTCGGCGATGCGATCAGGCTGGTTCGCGAGCGCGGACGCCTGATGCAGGCCTCGTCCGGGGACGGCGCCATGGCCGCCATCATCGGCCTGCCTGACGAGCGCCTCGATGAGCTGGTCGCAGCCGGGGCTGCTGTCGGCATCATCACCGTGGCCAACCGCAACTCGCCCGGCCAGGTCGTCATCAGCGGACAGCGTGCCGCCGTCGAGGCGGCCGTGGCGGCGGCCAGGGACCTCGGTGCCCGCCGCGGCAAGCTGCTGCCGGTCAGCGTAGCAGCCCACTCGCCCCTCATGGCGGAGGCCGCAGCCGGCATGCGCGAAGCCCTCGCCGGGATCACCTTCAGGACGCCTGTCGCCCCCTTGCTGGCCAACGCCGACGCCATCGTGCTCAGCGACGGCGAGGCTTGTCGCGACGAGCTCATCGACCATCTGACCCGCGGAGTCGACTGGGTCGGCGCCATCGAGACGATGCAGGCGGGAGGCACCGATATATTCCTCGAGGTCGGCCCCGGCAAGGTCCTCACGGGCCTCGTCCGCCGTATCGCGCCTGAAGCGACCGCCATCGCCATCGACGACATCACCCACGAGGGCAGACTCGAGCTGCCCGCCTAGAAGCCAGGAACAGGAGCACACGAGAGTACCCATGCGCCGCCCCGATTACGACCGCCGCGTGGCCATCACCGGCCTCGGCATCATCAGCCCCGTCGGCAACGACATCGCCACCGCCTGGGGCAACCTCGTTGCCGGCCGCTCCGGCCTCTCGCGCATCACGCGCTGGGATCCGGAGGTCACCGACTGCCACGCCGCGGGCGAGGTCAACGACTTCGACCCCAAGGAGTGGATGAACTTCAAGGCCGTGCGCCGGACTGACAGGAACGTCGTCTTCGGCGTAGCGGCCGCCAAGCAGGCCTGGGCCGACTCGGGCTTCGAGATCAACGAGGGCAACGCCGGCGATGTCGGCGTCATCTTCGGCTCCGGCGCCGGGGGGCCACGCCTGATGCAGGACGCCATCGAGACCTACGAGACCCGCGGCGCCAAGGCCGTCAGCCCCTTCTTCATCGCCAACATGCTGCCGGACACGGCGTCCGGCCAGATCGCCATCGAGCTCGGCGCCAAGGGCCCCAACATGTGCATCGTGACCGCTTGCTCGACGGGCACGCACAACATCGGCGAGGCGGCGGAGGGTATCCGCCGGGGCGACTACATCGCCGCCGTCTGCGGCGCCACCGAGACGCCACTCTACGAGGTGGCCTATGTCGGCTTCTCCAACATGCGCGGGATGGGGACGCCTCGCGAGGGCCGGCCGCTGGGCGACATCTCGCGACCCTTCGATCGCACGCGCGACGGCTTCGTCCTCGGCGAGGGCGCCGGTGCGATGGTGGTGGAGGACCTCGAGCTTGCCAGGGCTCGTGGGGCCACCATCTACGCCGAGGTCGTGGGCTACGGCAATGCCGCCGACGCCTGGGACCTCATCCAGCCGGTGGAGAAGGGCGACGGCGTGCGCCGCGCCATGGAGATGGCCCTCGAGCGCCACGGCGTGCCGCGCGATGAGATCGACATGATCAACCCCCACGGCACCTCCACGCCGCTTGGCGACCTGCGCGAGGCGGAGGCCATCAAGGCCGTCTTCCCCGAGCGCTACCACGAGGTCGGCATCAGCGGCACCAAGTCGATGACCGGCCACCTCATGGGCGCCGCCGGTGCCGTCGAGGGCGTGTTCACCGCGCTGTCGGTGCACCACCAGGTCATCCCCGCCACCCAGAACTACCTGGAGCCGGACCCAGAGATCGACCTTGACATCGTGGCTGGAGATGCGCGCGAGCAGGAGATCCGCTACGCCATGAGCGACAACATCGGTCTTGGCGGCCACAACGGCGCCATCATCTTCAAGCGCTACCGCGGCGACTGAGCGCTACCGCGGCGACTGAGCGCTACCGCGGCGACCGACACGCCCGGGGCGGCCAACGCACCGTCCCGGGAGCGATCGCCCTTCGCGTCGGCTACGATCCAGAGCAGCACGCACCAGGAGCCAACACCACCGTGCCCAACACCGACCCATCCCGTCGCGCCGTCATCACCGGCGTCGGCGCGGTCACGCCCATCGGCAACGACCATGCCACCTTCTGGGCCAATGCCAGGGCGGGCAAGAGTGGTGGCGGGCCCATCACCCACTTCGACGCCTCCGACCTCGACGTGCGCATCGCCGCCGAGGTCAAGGGGTTCGATCCGGCCAGCGGCATGAACCCCAAGATGGCGCGGCGGATGAGCCGATTCATCCATTTCGCCATGGCCGCAGGCAAGGAAGCCGTCGCCGACGCCGGGCTGGACTTCAGCGACTGGACGCCGGAGCAGCGGGATCGCGTCGCGGTGGCGGTCAACACCTCCGGCGGCGGCCTCGAGCAGGTGATCCAGGGCCATGACATCACCAACACGCGCGGCCCACGCTTCGTCAGCCCCTTCGCCATCCCCGCCCTCTCGGGGTCCATGGCGGCCTGCCTGCTGTCGATGGAGTACGGGCTGACCGGCCCGGTCATCACGCAGGTGGCAGCCTGCGCCTCCAGCGTCATCTGCTTCCTCGATGCGCTGCGCATGATCGAGCGCGGCGAGGTCGACGTGGTCGTCGCCGGCGGCACCGAGGCGCCCTTGCTGAAGATGGGCTTCGCCGCACTCTCCAACATGGGCGCCCTCTCCAAGCGCAACGACGAGCCCGAGAAGGCCTCGCGGCCGTTCGATCGTGACCGCGATGGCTTCCTCTTCGGCGAGGGTGCGGGCGTGCTCATCATCGAGACCGCCGAGCACGCGCAGCGGCGTGGCGCGACCATCCACGCCGAGCTCATCGGAGCCGCGCTGACCGCCGACGCCTTCCACATCTCCGCGCCCGAGCCCACCGGCCGTGGCGCCACCATGGCCATGAAGAAGGCGCTGGCGGATGCCGAGGTCACTGCCGACGAGGTCGACTACGTCGTCGCGCATGGCACGAGCACGCCGCTCAACGACGTCACCGAGACTCGCGCCATCAAGGCCGCGCTGGGCGAACACGCCTACCGGACCGCGGTCTCCTCGCCCAAGTCGATGGTGGGCCACCTGCTGGGCGCGGCCGGTGCCGTGGCCGCGCTGGTGGGCGTGGGCGCCATCCGCGACGGTGTCATCCCGCCGACCATCAACCTCGACAACCCCGACCTGCCCGAGTGCGACCTGGACTACGTGCCCAACGTCGCCCGCGCGGCGAAGGTGGACACCGCGATGGTCAACGGCTTCGGCTTCGGCGGCCAGAACGCGGTCGCGGTCTTCCGCCGCTTCGAGGCCTAGCGCAGCGACGGTTCAGCCGGACGGCGGACGGCCCGGCAGGTCGCGGCCCTCGTAGGCTGTGAGGCCGGCCAGCAGATCCTCGGGCATGCGCATGGGACGCTGCCGCCTCAGGTCATAGAAGACCTGCACCGTGGAGCCGTCGGCAACGACACGCTGCGGACCGATGGGCGACGCGGCCACGTCCACCAGGTACTCCAGGCTGAAGGCTGAACGGCTGACCCAGCCGACGCGCACGGCACACGCGAGCGGCTCGCCGAAGAACGCCGGCTGGCGGTAGGTGATGTGTGCCTCGGCGATGACGAAGGTGCGCTTGTCCGCATCGGGCCCGGTGCCGAACGGATGACCCACGACCTCGGTGTAGTAGCCGCCGCGAGCCATCTCGAAATAGGAGAAGTAGACCGCGTTGTTGACATGGCCCAGGGCGTCGGTATCGACGTAGCGGATCTCGATGGGGTGCCGGTAGCGGAACGCGCCTTCGAACGCTGGTGAGCGGGCCATGCCACGATGCTAGCGGCGGCAGCGCACGGCTGCCGGGTCGGCAGAGGTGTCGCCGGTGCCGTACCGTTGCGCTCGATGAATGACGAGCGCGAGCAGACATCCGCCACCTCCATCGAACGTGGACGCCCCAGCTACTCCTGGCGCTACGGGCAGGACCGGCGCCTCGAGATGGTGCGGCAGTTCGTCGACCTGCAGGATGCCCGCGTGCTCGACGTCGGCTGCGGCATCGGCACGTATGTGCGCCGCTTCCGCGCCTTCAGCGACGATGTGCACGGTATCGAGGTCGAGCAGGAGCGCGTCGCCGAAGCCAGCGCCGAGCTGCCCAACATCGTGCTGGCCGTCGGCGAGGACCTGCCCTACCCCGACGATCACTTCGACCTGGTCTTCAGCAACGAGGTCATCGAGCACGTCGCCGACGACCGGGCCACGGCCGCCGAGATGGTGCGCGTGACCAGGCCCGGCGGCTTCATCGTGGCCTTCGCGCCCAACCGCCTGTACCCCTTCGAGACCCATGGCGCCTACTTCGGTGGGCGTTACGTCTTTGGCAACATCCCGCTCATCAGCTGGCTGCCCGACCCGTTGCGCGACCGCTTCGCGCCACACGTCCGCGCCTACACCGGGCGTGGCCTCGAGCGGCTGTTCACGGGCCAGCCGGTGCGCCTGGTCCACCACCGCGCCATCTACCCGGGCTTCGACAACATCAGTGCCCGCCACGCCCGCCTGGGGAGCGCGCTGCGACGCGCCCTCTACGTGGCCGAGCACACACCGCTCCACCACTTCGGCCTGTCGCACTTCCTGGTGCTGCGCAAGAAGGACGGCGCAGGGACCTCCAGCTGACCCGTCGCCGGCTACAGGTCGGCAGGCGTCTCCGTGGCGACCGGGTCGATGACGTGCGCCTCGATGACCACGGGCGTCGACCAGTTGCCGGCGAGGTCACGCCATTGCACGTGGATCGAGCGCGGCCCATCCTGCAGCGAGCCTCCGGTGGACTCGTCTCCGAGGGGGAACTCGATGCGGTCGACGGCCGGGTAGGAACGGCCGACCACCAGCATGCCTGCCTCATCCAGCTCGCCGTCAAGGCCGACGCGTGCCAGGGCGAGGCCGCTGCCGCCGGGATCGTCGGCCACGCCCAGCAGACGCAGCGGCGCGCTTCCGACCACGATGCCGCGGCCGTCGAGCTCACCACTGAGTGCATCGGGGTCGAGCGTCGGGGAGCCGAAGGGGGGGGTCTCGTCGAGCTGGGGACGGAGACGGTCGCGCAGGGCCCACCACATATCCTCGCGGCCGGCCTCCATGCCCAGCGCCCAGATACCGACGCCGGCGAGGCCCTGCTCCAGGGCCAGGTCGACCTTGGTGCCGAAGCTCTCTGGATCGTCGTACCACACCTGTCGCCAGGTGGACGGGCAGCTGGGACACTGCTCCGTGGCGAAGACCGTCCAGGCCGAGGCCTGCTCGGGCTCGTAGCGACGGCCATAGCGGGCGGCGGCATCCACGGCGACGGCATAGGTGGACTCGGCTGCGCCGTCGATGCCCTCCCCTCGTCTCACGGCCGAGCCCGGCTCATCGGTCTCGGTCGGCCAGGCGATGCCGTACCAGGGCAGCGCCAGCACGACGCGCTCCGGCGGTGCCTGTTCCAGGGCCAGCTGCACGCTGCTGGTGAGGTCGCTGCCACCCGCGGCGACGAGCGGCGCGACCGAGCCCGCGGTGCCGGAGGCGCTGGTGCGATAGCCGTAGCCCATGATCACCGCCAGGTCGGCGGCATCATCGGCCGTCAGCGCGGCGAGGTCGTAGTTCTCCAGTCCCGGCACGACGTCGATGCTGAGGTGCAGCCCGGGGTCCACCTCGTCGAGCGCCGCCCGCACCTCGCGCACGAACTCGACGTAGTCGTCGGCGACCTGGGCGGGCAGTGGCTCCACGTCGAGGTTGACGCCGTCGAAGTCGCGCTCGTCCACGAAGCGGGCGATGCGCTCGGCCAGGGCCCGTCGTGGCTTGTTCTTCGACAGGAGGTTGATGGTCCGCTCGCGCGTCCCCTCCGTCCAGCCCACCCGCTGGATGACTGGCACGACCTTGACGCCGTCGGCCTGGAGGCTGGCCTTGAGCTCGGCGAACTCCGCGCTCTCGAGCGCCTCCATCCGGGGGGCACGCTACCCGATGGCTTCTGCCTGACGAGCCGCCCGTCGCCGGAGGCCTCGATGCTGTGGAAGGCCGCGATAGTGACGAGGTCGGTGTCGATGGCCTCGCCGATGTCATCCAGCAGCCAGTTGGGCATGAATGCAAGGACCTCCGCCTCGACCGGCTCAGGCGTCGGCTGCGGCGTGGGCGCGGGGGTCGGCGTCACGAGCGGGGCGACCGACGGCGACGCGTCGGGTGCTGACGAGGCGGATGACGGTGTCGCCGTGGCCTGGCCGTCGCCCTCCACGGTGATGCAGGCGCTCGCGATGAACGGCAGCAGCAGCGCGAACAGCAGCGCGGGCAGGATGACGGGACGCGGACGGGGCGTGCGATGGACGTTGCTCACACCGCAGACCCTATCAAGTGCTCGCCGCCAGGTGGTAGCAGCGCCAGGTTTCGCAGTCGCAACGAGTTGAGCACGACGCTCACCGAGCTGAAGGCCATCGCCGCCGCGGCAAGGATGGGATCGAGGCGCAGGCCGACGAATGGGTAGAGCAGACCCATCGCCACGGGGATGAGCAGGACGTTGTAGCCGAAGGCCCAACCCAGGTTCTGGCGGATGACGCGCAGGGTCCCCTCCGAGGCACGGATGGCGACGGCCACGAGCCGGGGATCGCCGCCCACGAGCGTGATATCGGAAGCCTCCATGGCCACGTCGGTGCCGGTGCCGATGGCGATGCCGACGTCCGCCTGCGCCAGGGCCGGCGCGTCATTGATGCCGTCGCCGACCATGGCCACGCGCCGGCCCTCGCGCTGGAGCGCTTCTA
>CAVORC010000039.1:0-8258 GCA_963698505.1 uncultured Chloroflexia bacterium
CGGACGCACGACGGCTGAGCCAGTGTCACCGGGACGCCTGCGCCCGGTGCGGAGATGCACCGTCCACGACCCGGCCTGACGTGCGACCCTATCGGGCATGCCTGGACGCAGAGAGGATCGAGAGCGGGTGCGCGTGCACCTGCTGCGCCACGCCCATGCCGGCGACGCATTCGAGTGGGTCGGCGATGACGACCTGCGCCCGCTGACGGCGAAGGGCCGCAGCCAGTGCCAGCGCCTCGGGGCATTCCTCCACGAGCACGGTGTGCGGCCCGACGTCATCGTCAGCAGCCCCAGGACGCGGGCGCGCCAGACCGCCGAGATCGTGGCGTCGTCGCTGGACATGAGCGTGAAGCTCGACCAGCGCCTGGCGGACGGCTTCGGCAAGCAGGAGCTGTGGGCACTGCTCGATGAGCTGGGTGCCCGGGAACCGATGTTGGTGGGTCACGATCCCGACTTCTCCAGCCTGCTGGAGTACCTCATCGATGCGGCCGGCGTCAGCATGAAGAAGGGCGCGCTGGCGACCATCGACCTCAACACCCAGCTGAGCGACGGGGATGCCGAGCTTCGCTGGCTGGTGCCACCGGAGCTGCTGGCGGAGGCGTAGGCGAGATCAGGCGAACGGCAGGGAGAAGCTGAAGGTGGAGCCCTCGCCCTCCACGGACTCGAGCCAGATGCGCCCGCCGTGGGCCTCGGCGATGTGGCGCGCGATGGCCAGGCCAAGGCCGGTGCCACCCAGTCCGCGCTCACGGGCACGGTCGACCTTGTAGAAGCGCTCGAAGACCCGCGCCTGGTCCTTGCGCGGGATGCCCACGCCGTGGTCGGCGACGGAGATGACGACGCCATCGGGATGCTCATCGGTCGTCACGGTCACGGTCCCTCCGTCGGGCGAGAACTTGACCGCGTTGTGCAGCAGGTTCATGAGCAGCTGGTCGAGGCGCTCCTCGTCTCCGCGGATGGGTGGCAGGTCGTCGGGGACGAGCTCCACGAGCACGACGCCCTGCCGCTCGGCGAAGGTCTGCAGTCGGCGCATGGAGCTGGCCACCAGCGGCGCGAGCAGGACCTTGTCGTGCCGCACCTGCGTGGACGTCTGCTCGATGCGCGAGAGGTCCAGCAGCTCGTTGACCATCTGGACCAGGTGCCCGGTCTCGATGTCGATGGTGGCCACCCGCTCCCGCACCCGCGTGGAGACCTCCTCGTGCTCCAGGTCGTCGAGGAGCATCTCGGTAAGCAGGCGGATGTTGGCCAGGGGCGTGCGCAGCTCGTGGCTCACGTTGTCGATGAACTCGCTGCGGATGCGCCGCAGGCGCTGCAGCTCGGTGACGTTCTCGATGGTCACCCAGGCTCCGCCGCCGCTGGCCGGCCGGGCGCGGACGATGATGCTGGTGCGGTCACGCGGATCGGACTCGCGCATGCTGCTCTCGCCGGCGGCAGCGGCGCGGACCAGCTCATCAAGCTTGTGGTCGACGAAGGTCTCCATCAGCGTCCGTCCCACCAGCGAGCCCGGTCGACGCTCGAGCGCATGGTGCGCCGCAAGGTTGGCGGTGCGTACGCGCAGGAGCTCGTCGAAGCGGATCAGGCCGAGGGAGGCATGGTCGGCGACCAGGGCGAGCTCGGACTCGCTGACGCTGGGCGGGTGCTCCTGTGGCATGGTCCTAGGATAGGTGCGGCCACCGGCATCGCTGCGTTCCGGCCGAAGCTCCCGCGGAGAGCGCCAGAAGCGAGGCCGCGTCGGGGGCGGCGCAGCTGGTCGGTCAGTCGACGGATCCGGCGCGCCCTGATCCGTCGCAGGCTCACGGTAGGGCTCGTTGGCAGAGGGTGCGCCAGCCACGAAGCTCCCTTCCGGCGTGCAGCTCGATCCAGCGCGTGACGTAGGCGACCTCCAGCGGGGTTCCCTCGAAGAGCACGCGGCAGGGTCCGCTGGCGGAGGACGGGCCTGCCGCGACGTAGCGGCTCTCGCGGGCGAACGAGTCGGAGAGTGCCGCCAGCGTGCGGATGGGTCGCAGCTGCCGCCGGGTGTGGTCGACCTTGCGGGCAAAGCGCTCCGAGCGCCAACCCGCGGGGAGCCTCTGCGGGTGGCGCCAGGAGCGCTGGAGGAGCCAAGCGCCGGAGCGCAGCGTCCGTGCGGGGTCCACGGGGTGCGGGGCCTTGGCCAAGGAAGGTTCGCTCACTGGTGACAGCATGGGCAGGGCGCGTCAACGGCTCATCATCGAGCGGTCAACATCGTGTAAGCGGCACGCGCTCCCGAGAGCACCCGAGCCGGTAGCACGCGAGCCGGTCAGCCCTGATTCGCGCCCTGCGGCAGGCGTAGCACGTAGCCCACGCCGCGAACGGTCTGCAGGTAGGTGGGCCGACTTGGATCGGCCTCGATGGCGGAGCGCAGCCAGTGCACGTGCACGTCCACCGTGCGGGTCTCGCCGGCGTAGTCGTAGCCCCACACCTTCTCCAGCAGCTGGTCACGGCTGAAGACCTGGCCCGGATTGCGCACGAGGAAGGCGAGCAGCTCGAAGGCCTTGGGCTTGAGCCGCAGCTCGGCGCCGTCGCGCAGCACGCGGTGGCCGGCCACATCCACGCTGACGGCGCCCAGCCGCACCGGCTCGGTGGTCGTCGGCTCGGGCGCGCCAGTGCCGTCCTCGGCACCGCCTCGCTCGAGGTGCCGCAGCTGGGTCCGGATGCGCGCCATCAGCTCGCGCAGGCTGAAGGGCTTGGTGACGTAGTCGTCAGCGCCCAGCTCCAGGCCTACGACCTTGTCGATCTCACCGTCCTTGGCGGTCAGCATGATGATGGGCACCGACGACTCGCGGCGCAGGATGCGGCAGACCTCGATGCCGGAGACCTCCGGCAGCATCAGGTCCAGCAGCACCAGGTCGGGGTGTTCAGCGCGAAAGCGCTCCAGCGCCTCGCGGCCGTCAGCGGCAGTGACCACGCGCAGGCCATCCAGGGCCAGTGCCTCGGCCAATGTCTCGCGCAGCGTGGGCTCGTCGTCCACGACGAGGATCGTGCGTGCCATCGGTCAGTCGAGTCGAGCCACCGGCCCGGGCGCCCGCATCCACCACTCGCTGAACTCGTGGCAGCGGCCTTCGTCGTCGAAGCGGCAGACGAAGATGTTGCTGTACTCGTCGCGCACCAGGCCACCTTCATCGAAGTAGCGCGTCCACCCGATCGCCACGTGGACCTGGTCATCGATGGCGAGGGGCTCGTAGGCGGCCTCCCATGCACCCGCGTCCTCGTCCTTGAGCCAGCTCCTGACGACGTCGTCACGCCCGCTGACCACGTCATGGCCACCGCTGTAGCTGTACGAGCAGTCGAGGCTGAAGAGCTCGCCGATCACCTCGGCATCCCGGCTGCGCCAGGCATCCACATAGCGGCCCAGCCAGGACGCGAACTCGTCTCTTGTCAGGTGCATCACCTACTCCTCTCCGCCGATGGTGGCGGCCAGCTCCGTGGCAGAGGCCAGCCGGTCCAGCGTGGTCTCGAAGCCGAGGGCGGCCATGACATCGAACAGCGGCGGCGTCGCGGTGCGGCCGGTGATGGCGACGCGGATGGCCATGAACAGGTCGCCCACCTTCCATCCGTGCTGCTCACACAGCAGGCGCAAGGCCGGCTCCAGCTCCTCTGCGGCGAAGCCATCCTCACCCCCCTCCTCGATGAGGCGCAGGGCGTCGGCAAGGCCGAGCTCGGTGGTAGCCGCATCCCAGCGCTTGGGCACCAGCAGCGCGGGGTCGATCTCGAGATCCTCGATGAAGACGAAGTCGAGCATGGAGCCGATGGCGTCCAGGCGCGGCAGGCGCTCCACGACCATGGGCAGCAGCGGGGCGACATCGGCCGCAGTCGGTTGGCGCACGGCATAGCCGTCCTCGGCAGCCGAGCGCACCGCGCGCTCCAGGAAGGGCAGCGCCCGCGCCACCAGGTCGTCCGGCGACAGGCGGCGGATCCACTGGCCGTTGAGCCAGTCCAGCCGCTCGGCATCGAAGATCGCGCCGGACGGCTGTACGCGCGAGAGGTCGAAGCGCGCCTCGAGGTCCGCCAGCGAGAAGAGCTCCTCGTCATCGCCGCTGCTCCAGCCCAGCAGGGCCAGGTGGTTGACGATGGCCTCGGGGATGTAGCCCTGCTCACGATAGGCGTCGAGGGCGGTCTGGCTCTTGCGCTTGCTCATCTTGGAGCGGTCGGTGTTGAGGATGAGCGGCAGGTGCGCGAAGATCGGCGGCTCAGCGCCCAGGGCGCGGAAGAGCAGCACGTGCTTGGGTGTGTTGGAGAGGTGGTCCTCGCCGCGGATGACGTGGCTGATACGCATGGCGATGTCGTCGACCACCACCACGAAGTGGTAGAGCGGCGAGCCGTCGGAGCGGGCGATGACGAGGTCTCCGCCGAGCTGGCTGGTGTGGATGCTGACATGGCCACGCACAAGGTCGTCGAACTCGACGCTGCCCTCCCCGATGCGGAAGCGGATGACCGCCTCGCGTCCCTCCGCGCGACGAGCCACGCGCTCGCTCTCGCTCAGGCCGGCACACCGGCCGCTGTAGCCGGAGATCTCGGGGTGTGCGGCGCGGTCAGCTTCACGCTCCGCTGTCGTGCAGAAGCAGGGGTAGGCCTTGTCCGCTGCCAGGAGGGTCGCGATGGCCTCTGCATAGCGGTCCCCTCGCTCCGACTGGCGATAGGGTCCGTCGGTGCCGCGCTCGGGGTTGTCCGCAACGGCCGGACCCTCGTCCCACTCGATCCCCAGCCAGTGCAGCCCGGCGAGGATGTCCTGCTCGTACTCGAGCGTGGAACGAGCCTGGTCGGTGTCCTCCAGGCGCAACACGAACGTGCCGCCCGTGTGCCGGGCGAAGAGGTAGTTGAACAACGCCGTGCGGGCGGTACCGATATGCAGCGGCCCGGTGGGGCTGGGGGCGATACGGCACCGTGTCGTCATCCGGCCTGGTCCTCCTTCTCCTCTTCCGCCGCCACCTTGCGAGCCTCGGCCCCGGTCACGACCTGGGTCCCACGGTAGCGCCACACTCCTCGCGAGGGAAGGTCATCGGTGCCACGACGGAAGTGGCGGCGGGCGGCAGATGACCAGGCCGCTCCGCTGGAACGGTCGAAGACGTCGAATTCGTGGCCGTCGTCTGCGCTCGCAGAAGACTCCGAGGAGGGACGCGGGATCGGCCGCTGAACCCGGCCGGAAGTCCTCCCACCAGGGCACCCGCTCGGCCGTCCACGTGCGCGTCCGCGTGCCGCTGCTGCGGCTTGCGCGCCCGGGACGGGCAGTCGCGCGCGGTGGTGTGCCGCTCGCAGGTGCGGGGCGGGACGGTGGAGGTGCCTGGTCGCCGCCCCGACGACGCCCATCGCCGGGTCCGGGCGAGGGGTCGGCGCGCCGCTGCCCGTCTCCGGCACGCACGGGACCGGGCGCGTGGCGACGGTCCCACTCACGTCGCCGCAGCGGGTCCGACAGCAGCTGGTAGGCCTCCTGGACATCGAGGAAGCGACGCCGGTCGCCGGTCGAGCCATCGGGGTGGAACAGCTTGGCCAGTCGTCGATGGGCCGCCTTGATCTGCTCGGCGTCCGCGCCACGCAGGACACCGAGGGTGCGATAGGGGTCGGTCGTCGGCTTCATGCTGGCCGTGGTCGTCCTCAGGCGGGGTGGGCCTTGGCTGGCTTGCCTAGCGCTTCTCGTGCGCGACAGCCAGCTCGAATCGTGGCACGGCCGTCGCGGCGTCTCCCCCTCCGGGCGCCTGGACCGTCGGATGGTGGTAGTCGGCCATGGCTCGCAGGTCGCGTTCGTCCAGCAGCCCCACCTGCGCCAGGGTCTCGACGGAGGCAGCCTTGGTGGCGCGGCGCGACAGGTCACCGTCCTCGATCTTGATGGCGATGCCGCTGGCCTCGACGCCATCTCCCGCGACCAGGCCGATGGCGCGCATGCCGTCGGCGCCGGCCTTGGCCACCAGCCGACCGGGGCGGCGACGCATCAGCTCGGTGTCGAGGTGGTCATAGGTGCCGCCGACCATGTCCGGGTCTCCCATCATGGCATCCCGCACGCGCTTCAGCGCTGCTGCCGACTCGGCGCGCGGGCCGTCGGCCGCGGGGCCCTCGGGATCGGCCAGCAGCAGGTAGGCCCGCGCCAGCTCCTGCAGCGTGACCTGGTAGGTCAGCAGGCCGCAGTTGTCGGTGGCGGTCGTGAGCGTCTCGCGCTTGCGACCGAAGAGCCGCGCCACCGTCTCGCGCACGGCCACCTGGCTGGGATGCTTGGGGTCGGCATAGTCCTCGAGCGGCCAGCCGGCGTAGGCGCTCATCAGGATGGACGCCGCGTGGAAGCCCGAGCACCCATGGCGGATGGGGCCGGGGGTCTCGCCGTCGCGGGCGAGACGCGCGGCCGTGAGCGCGTCGCTGGGGGCTCCGTCCGTGCCGCACTGAAGCAGGGCCTGGGTGACGCTGGCACGGCGGAAGATCGCCTGCAGCGTGCGCACGTGCTTGTCCTCGCCGGTGTGAGAGGCACACATGATGGCCAGCTCGGCCGGTGTCAGCGCGAAGTCGTCGGCCGCGCCGCACTCGATGAGCGCGACCACGCCGAAGGGCTTGACGGTGGATCGCAGCATCACCTCCGTGCCCGGCGCGCCCACCGCACGCAGCAGCTTGCCGGAGGCGTCGAGCTGCACGATGTGGCCGCGGTGCCGGCTCTCGACGGACTCGCCGCGACGGACCTCGACGATCACGGGTGGTGCTGACCCCTTGCGCGTGCGCGCCGGCCGCTGGGACGGGCGACGCGCGGCTCGGGCAGCGGCGGGGCCGCCGAGGTCGGCGGTCGAGCCGGCGGACGCTGGGGCGTCCGCGGAGGCTGGCGCGTCGGCGAGCAGGGGCTCCTCGCTGGGGAAGGCCGGGATGGAGGCTTGCTCTGGCACGTGTCGATGGTATCGCGGGCAGGGCAGGCGGGTGCTGCGGGCCGCTCGCTGACGCGGCGGCCCGTCCGGATCGCGTTGCGCGCCGTAGAATCAGCACTCGCCATCGCGTCGTAGCCCCGGAGGCGTTCGTGCCCGACCAGCCCAACCTCTTCATCTCCAGTCACCCCGCGGTGCTGCACAAGCTGGCGCTCTTGCGGGACGAGAACACCGAGCCCAAGAAGTTCCGCGAGCTCGTTCGCGAGATCAGCTGGCTTGTGGGCTATGAGGCGCTCGCCGATGCCCGTCTCGACGAGATCGAGGTGCAGACTCCACTCGAGACGACCACTGGCCACAAGCTGGCCGAGCGCATCGGCCTGGTGCCCATCCTGCGCGCGGGCCTGGGCATGGTCGATGCCTTCCTGGAGCTGTTCCCGACCGCACAGGTCTGGCACCTGGGCCTGTTCCGCGACGAGCGCACCCTGCGCCCGGTGGAGTACTACAACAAGCTGCCCGACCAGACCACCGTCGACACCTGCCTCATCCTCGACCCGATGCTGGCCACGGGCGGCTCCGCCACTGCCGCCATCGAGGTGCTCAAGGATTGGGGTGCGCAGCGCATCAAGATGGTCAACCTGATCGCTGCGCCAGAGGGCGTGGCCGCAGTGGCCGCCGCGCACCCTGACGTGGCCATGTACTGCGCCGCGCTCGACCGCCAGCTCAACGAGAAGGGCTACATCCAGCCCGGACTGGGTGACGCCGGCGACCGCCAGTTCGGGACAGGCCTGTAGCCACCCGCCCAGCCGTCCAGAAGCCAGCAGCACGGATGTCGCGCGAGCGGCCTGTGGGGCGCCGCGCGCTGCTGTGCATCACGCCGGCGCCGGCGATCGACCGGACGGCGCACGTGGAGCGTATCGAGCGGGACCGGGTGCTGCGGCCGCTGGAGCTGGTGGCGCTGCCCGGCGGCAAGGGTGTCAACGCCGCGCGCGCCGCGGTGCGGCTCGGTGGTCGCGTCATCACGACCGGCATCGCCGGCGGCCACGCGGGGCGATGGATCGTGGAGGCGCTGGCTGCCGAGGGCCTTGACCGCGGTGGTCACCGGCGTCGGTAGAGACGCGAACGACCTACGTGACGGTGGACCGTTCCGGGTCGTCGGTCGCGGTGTATGAGCGGCCGGGACCGGTGAGCGAGGCGGAGTTCGCCGCCTTCCTGCGGCTGCTGGAGGACGACCTGCTGCCACGCTCTGGCCGCGCCATCGTCGCCGGCAGCATGCCTGGTGGTCTCGACGCGGGCGGTCACGCGGGCGGTCACGCGGCCATCGTGGAGGCCTGCCGACGCGCCGGCTGTCCCCTGCTGCTGGACGCATCTGGACCCGGGCTGCTGGCGGCGCTGGCGGCCCGTCCCGACGTC
>CAVORC010000040.1:0-10753 GCA_963698505.1 uncultured Chloroflexia bacterium
GTCAAGATCGGGCGCATCGAGGCAGTCGAAGCGGGGCTGGTGGCGCCCGAGGTGAGTGGCGTCGAGACTGCCGCGGCGCTCGTGGACCGGGGTGCTGCCCTGGCGGTGGTCACCGATGGGGCAGAGGAGGTGGCGGCTGCCGACGCGACGACGTCGTGGCGAGCGAGCGTGCCCACGGTCGCGGCGCTCAACCCGGTCGGCTCCGGCGATGCCTTCAACGCCGCGTTCTCGCTGGCGCTGATGGCGGGTGCATCGATGGAGACGGCCCTCGCACGCGGCGTTGCCGCCGGTTCGGCCAACGCGCTTGCGCTCGGGGCGGGCATGCTCGACGCTACTGTCGCGCACCAGCTGGAGAGCCGGGTGAGCGTCACGAGCACGAGGAGGTAGGGCGTGGATCGATTGATCGGTCGCAGCATCATCGTCACCGGCGCCACCGGCATCGCGGCGGCGTCGGCCGTGCGCTTCGCCGCCGAGGGTGCCCGCGTGGTCGTCATCTCCCGCACCGAGGCCAGCTGCCGTGCCCTCGTCGACGAGATCGCCGATGCCGGGGGCCGCGCCGCGAGCGTGACCGCCGACCTGACGGATAGCCTCGCGGCGCAGGCGGCAGTGGCACAGGCGATCGGGATGCTCGAGCGTGTCGACGGCCTGTTCAACGTGGCCGGCGGGTCCGGGCGGCGCTTGGGTGACGGCCCCCTGCACGAGCTCACACCGGAGGCGTACGAGGCCACGATGCGGCTCAATGCGACCACGCACGTCACGGTGAGCGCGCCGGTGCTGCGGGCGATGCTGGGCCAGGAGCCCGACGCCAACGGCCAGCGCGGCGCCATCGTCAACATGGGCTCGGTGCTTGCCACGCGCCCCGTTCCCGATCTCTTCGGTACCCATGCCTACGCGACGGCCAAGGGCGCCATCGCGGCGTTGACGACGACGTCGGCCGCCTACTACGCGCCACGGGGTATCCGCATCAACATGGTGGCGCCAGCGCTGACGACATCGCGCATGTCCGAGCGTGCCGCCGCCGACGAGGCCACGCAGTCGTTCTCGCGACGCAAGCAGCCACTGTCCGGCGGCTTCATCCCGGCGCAGGACGTGGCCGACGCGGCCGTGTACCTGCTGTCGGCGGAGTCGCGAGCCGTCACCGGCCAGACCATCACCGTCGACGGCGGTTGGTCCGTCCTCGACGTCGCCTGAGCGCCAGACGAGCCGAGCACGACGCGACCCTCCGCGAACCCCGGCGAAACCCTCAAGGAGAAGACGATGACCGAGCCCTTCCGCCCGCAACCGCTCACCACCTCCGTCTGTGGCTCTCACGCTCACCCCGGCTGGCTGGAGCTCGCCGTGGCGGCGGCCGAACGCGGAGAGCTCGGCCCACGCGACGTCCGCGAGGTGCAGGACGATGCGGTGGACATGGCGTTGCGTGACCAGGAAGACGCCGGCGTCGACGTCGTCTCGGAGGGCGAGATGCGGCGCGTGGGCTTCTTCACCGCCGAGTTCTACCGCCACCTCACGGGGGTGTCGGCGCTGGACCCGGCGCGGCGGCTGGGCCCGGCCGGCCACGACCAGCAGCATCGCTTCGCGGTCCTCGAGCCCATCGGCGCGCCAGACGGCCTGGGCGTGGTGGAGGAGTTCGAGTACGCCCGAACCCGCACGCGCCGGCCCATCAAGGTCACCCTGCCCGGGCCGTTCACCCTGTCGGGCCGGCTGACCTACGGGCCCGGCGAGGTCTATGCCGACCGCATCGCCGCGGCACGCGCGTTCGTGCCCATCCTCGCCGCCGAGCTCGAACGGCTGGCCGACGCCGGCGCCAGCTACATCCAGCTCGACGAACCCTCCCCCGCCATCCACCCCGAGGCATCTGACGAGTTCGCCGCGCTCTTCAACGCCGCCGCCGCGAGCGTCCAGGGGCGGGTGACGCTGGCCGCACACCTGTGCTTCGGCAACTTCTTCGGTCGGCCGCTGTCGAGGCGCCTGTACCGCCCGGTGCTGGAGCAGGCACTCGCCTTCGAGGTGAGTGAGCTGGTGCTCGAGTTCGCCAATCGCGAGATGACCGAGCTGGACGTGGCCGCGGACATCACGGCGGCGGGGCGGCACCTCTCGGCCGGCGTGATCGACGTCAAGAACTACTACCTTGAGACGGCCGACGACGTGGCCTGGCGCATCGATCGCCTGCTGGCCGCCGGCGTGCCCGAGGCGCAGCTGTCGATCGTGCCCGATTGCGGCTTCAGCCAGACGGCACGCTGGGCGACCAAGCCCAAGCTGGCAGCGATGGTCGCCGGCCGTGATCTCGTGCGAGGTCGCGCCTAGCCGCACTCGGCACTCCCGTCGCGTTGTGGCGCGACGGTCGCGTTGTGGCGCTCCGGCTGCGTCCACTTGGAGCGGACGCGGCGCTCCGGCACTCCGGTCGCGTGGCGGCGCGACGGTCGCGGGCGGTGCTCCGGCTGCGTCCACTTGGAGCGGACGAGAACGACCGGCCCGGGCCTCCGGAGCTTCGCCAGCCCCCGGGTCGAGCGGCGACGGCCGGGTATCAGGCTCCCGCGTCCCCACCAAGAGGACGGGATGCCCGCGTAGAGCCGTCTCGCGTGTGGGCTCCAGGTCCGACCGACGGATCCGTCCGCCCGAAGTGGACTGGTCCAGTCCTGTGCGCGGGCGGAGTCGGCTGGAGTGGTGTCGGCGCGTGTGGGCTCCAGGTCCGACCGACGGATCCGTCCGCCCGAAGTGGACTGGTCCAGTCCTGTGCGCGGGCGGAGTCGGCTGGAGTCACCAGTGTCGCGGGCACGACTCGGCCGGGGCGCAGTCGGCCACCGCACGAGTGCACTCAGCCGGCCCCGCGGCGGGGCGCTACACGATCGGCCCCGCGGCGGGGCGCTACAGGATCGGAACCCGCGGCTCGGCCGGCCCGCGGCCGCGCGCCCCTGGGTGGAGCGTAGACGATCGACCCCGCGCAGGTCGCTCCCGCGGCTGGGAACCCGCGGCACGTCAAAGGGCCGGCCCCGAAGGACCGGCCCAGGCTTGTCGATGCTGCCGCCAACGCGGCAGGCTGGCTACTCGCCGCCGGCGGTCGGCTCCACGACGGCCTTCTCGAAGCCGTCGCCGGTGACATCACCCTCGAGCATGCCGCGCGCCGCCTCGGAGAGGTCGGTGCGGTAGGCGCCATCACCAGGATCCTCGCTGATGATGCCCGCGTCGAGCATGATCTGGACCGTGGTATCCCAGGTGTCCTGCGGCAGCGCGCCGACGCCCTCGGGCGACGGCCAGATGAGCGCGTTGATCTCGTTCATCATCCAGGCCTGGTGGCCGGTGCCGAGGATGGACCCGTTGTCGGCCACGATCTCGGCGCACTCATCGGGGTTGTCCCGGCAGTGCTGCCAACCCTGGAAGCTGGCCGCGAGGAAGCGCGTGGCGAGATCCTCGTTACCCTCCTCGGCGAGCCATGACTCGCGCGCCCAGATGGCGTCCTGCAGCATGGCCGTGCCGACATCGTTGTAGTCGATGATGACCATGTCCTCTGGCTGGTACAGCTCGCCCGTCTCGGGGTTCTCCGTCTCCAGCACCTGCGCGTACTCGTTGTAGATCATCGCCTCGGCGACGTCGATCTCGCGGTTGAGGAACGCGTTCATGTCGAAGTTCTGGATGATGCGCTCGTAGTCCTCGCCCGGCTCCAGGCCGGCGGCGCGACCCGCGGCGATGACCTCGTAGTCGTTGCCGAAGTCCCACATGCCGACCTTCTTGCCGGCGAACTCCTCGGGGCTGTTGACGGGGTTGTCCGCCCAGGAGACGGACAGCGTGCCGGAACGCTGGAAGTGCTGCGCGATGTTGACCAGGTCGGACTGCACCTCCGACTCGCGGACCTCGAGCACGCGCGGCACCCAGGCGATGGTGAACTCGGGGCCATCCGGCTGCGACCCGAGCACCTGCGGGGCCTGGTCCGATGGGGTCTCGTTGATGGTGACGTCAAGGCCCATGGCCTCGTAGAAGCCCAGGTCCTTGGCCGCATAGAAGCCGCCGAACTGGGCCTGCGCGAACCACTGCAGCTGCAGGTCGACCGGCGTCAGCTCGTCCTGCGCGCCGACGCTGCCGATGGTCCCCGCGGCCAGCAACGCGGACGCACCGAGCGCCACGCCGATCCGGGTGGGATTCCTCATGGATACACCTCTCCTCTGGCGCACCAGGCGCCTCTACTCTCGCCGAGCCCGGCGAAAGACCTACTCGTTCGGTGCACGATAGCGCACCGGACCCTGGATGACAGCCCCCCGCCTTGGCACCTCATCTCAGACCTCGCCGTCCCGCAGCGAGATGTACCAGGGGATGGCTCGACGCTCGACCGCCGCCACCACCATGTAGGCGATGATGGCGGCCACGGCGCCGAGCAGGATGCCGGCCCAGCCCAGGCCGAAGTTGCCCGCGAACATGGCCGTGATGACGACACGCCCGATGACGTCGGAGGTGCCGCCGAAGTACTCCGCCACGATGGCGCCGATGAAGGCGAGCGTGGTCCCCACCTTCAGCGCGGTGAAGAAGAACGGCAGCATGTTGGGGATACGCACCTTGCGCAGGATCTCCGTGTCGGAGACGGCGTACGAGCGCATCAGCTCCAGCGCGCCCGGTGAGACCTCCACCAGCCCACGCGTGGTGCTGATGAAGATGGGGAAGAACACCAGCACCGACGACATCGCCATCTTGGAGAGCGGGTTGGCGATGCCGAACCAGTTGTTGAAGATGGGCGCCAGCGCCACCAGCGGGATGGCGGCGGCGCCGATGGCGAGCGGCAGCAGGATGTCGCGCGCGACGATGAAGCGCGAGGCGGCGAAGGCGATGAGCAGGCCCAGCGTGGTGCCGATGAACAGGCCACCGAGCGCCTCGATGAGCGTGTTCCAGCCGCTGCGCAGGAGGATCTCCCAGTGCTGGCTGAAGCCATCGACGATGGAGGATGGCGTCGAGAGCGGGCGCGGCAGCGCATCGGCCCCGCCCAGCACCTGCCACAGCACCAGCAGCACGACCAGCGCTGCCAGGGGCGGCCCGACCAGGCCCACCCGCGCACCCACCCAGGCGCGTGCGGACGAGCTGGCGCCGGCGGCGGGCGTGCCCGCGGTCATCCGAACGAGCCCTCGGCCCTGGCGCGCTCGACGCTGGCGACAGACGCCGGCGCCTCCGAGCCGACGCGGCCGCGCAGTGCCTCGCGCACCTCGGTGACCAGGTCGTAATAGCGGTCGGTCTCGCGGGTATCGTCGCCGCGCGGCTGCGGCAGGTCGACATCGACGACATGGCTGATGCGCCCCGGCCGCGGGCTCATGACCACCACACGCGTGGAGAGGAAGACCGCCTCGGGGATGGAGTGGGTCACGAAGATGACGGTCTTGCCGGTCGCCCGCCAGATGCGCAGCACCTCCGCGTTCAGCCGCTCGCGGGTCATCTCGTCAAGCGCCCCGAAGGGCTCGTCCATCAGCAGCAGGGCCGGCTGCAGCGCCAGGGCGCGGGCGATGGCCACGCGCTGCTGCATGCCACCCGACAGCTGATGGGGATAGTGGTCGCGGAACGCGTCCAGCTCCACCAGCTCCAGCATCTGGTCGATGCGCGCATCGCGCTCGGCACCGCCGACCCCGGAGATCTCCAGGGGCAGCCGCACGTTGGCCTCCACGCTGCGCCAGTCGAACAGGACCGGCGCCTGGAAGACGATGCCGTAGTCGCGGTCGAGGCGGGCCTGGTGCGCGCTCTTGCCGTTGATCTCGACGGTGCCGGCGCTGGGCTCGATGAGGTCGCCCACGACGCGTAGCAGCGTCGACTTGCCGCAGCCCGAGGGGCCGATGAGCGAGATGAACTCGCCGGCCTCGATGTCGAGGTCGATGCCCTGCAGGGCGACGGTGTCATCCCCGTTCTGCGCTGGGAAGACCTTGTCGACGGCGGCAAGGTGAACGACGGGCGGCGAGGTGGCGGGAGTGGTCACAGGTTGGCCCCCGGGCGGTTGCGCAGGATGAGCACCTCGGCCGCTCGCACCGCGAGGTAGGCCACGATGCCAACGAGCGAGGCGATGAGGATGGTGGCCCACAGCTTCTCCGGGCCGGTGATGTACTGCTGGCTGAAGCTGATGATGGCCTTGCCCAGGCCCTCCCCCACGCCTCCCGGGCCCTCGCCGATGATGGCGCCGATGATGGCCCAGGTCGCCGCCACCTTGAGCGCCGTGAAGAGGAAGGGCACGGAGGCCGGGAAGCGCAGCTTGCGATAGATGTCCCAGCGCGAGGCGCCGTAGGAGCGCATGAGCTCCATCGCCCTCGGGTCAGGCGAGCGCAGGCCGCGCAGCTGCGAGATGGTGACCGGGAAGAACGTGAGGTAGGTGGCCACGATGACCACCGCCGTCGGGCCCAGGCCGACGGCCAGCGCGATGACCGGCGCCAGCGCCACGATGGGGATGGTCTGTGAGGCCACCACGTAGGGCATGAACGTCCGCTCCGAGCGCATGGAGTGGACGAAGATGGACGCGATGCCGATGCCGATGACCGCGCCCAGCACGAAGCCGATGAATGCCTGCCGCATGGTGAACAGCGCCGCTCCCAGGAGGAACTCGAGCAGGGTCTGCTCCGAGCCACGCCGGAAGGGCTCGAAGAGCTCGAACAGGATGTCCCAGATGTGCGGCAGCTGGCGGTCGCTCAGCTGCAGCACCCGGAGGGGCGGGTCGTGGAAGATGTCGACCCCGGTGCCAAGGACGTTCTCGAAGCGCCACGGCGTGCCACCAAACCACTTGAGGGCCTCCCAGATGAAGCCGGCGATGAGGAAGAACGCGCCCAGTGCCAGGGCAGTGCGAGCGAAGCGCCCCAGCGGCGTCTGCCAGCGACCGACGATGCCCTCGGCCCCGCCCGTCGTGTGGACGGCGACGTCGTCGGCTGCATCGCCGATGTCGAGCGCGATCTCGCCCGCCTCGGGGTCGCCGAGGAGATCGCGCCGACGGTCGGCAGGCGACCAGGCGGACGTGTTGGGCCCCAGCGCGCGATAGGGCATGGGCACGCGTCGACCAGCGTCAGCTTCCGACGACGAGTCAGGCGGGCGCCCCGCCCGCGCTGCCGGCGGGTTCGGTGGCGTGGCCTGCTCGGGGCGCTCGTCGCTCATCGGTGGCTCGTGTCGGCCGTCTACCGGTCGAATCCGGCGCTAGGCGCGCACACCCCTGTCGGCGAGGTCCAGGGCGGCATCGATGATCTCGAAGCCCTCGGCCATCTCCTCTTCGCTGATGGTCAGCGGCGGGTTGCAGTGGATGGTGTTGAAGCGGATGAAGGTGAAGAGGCCGTGCTCACGGAAGTACGCCCCGATGGCCTTCATCTCGTCCGACAGGCCCCCGTAGGGCGCCATCGGCTCGTAGGTCTCGCGGTCCCGCACGAGCTCGAGGATGCCGAACAGACCGATGTTGCGATGCGCGCCGACGCTGGGGTGCTTGGCCTTGAGGCGCGCCATGTGGTCGCGCATGACTTCACCCATGCGCGAGGCACGCTCGATGAGGCCATCCTGCTCGTAGACGTCGATGACCGCGAGGGCCGTGGCGCAGCCCATCGGATGGCTGTTGTAGGTCAGACCGCCGCCGAAGGCCTTGTCCTCGAAGGCGTCGGCGATCTGCCGGCGCATGGCCACCGCGCCAAGGGGCAGGTACGAGGACGTCAGGCCCTTGGCCATGGTGAGGAGATCTGGCACGACGCCCCAGTGGTCGACGGCGAACCAGGCGCCGGTGCGGCCGAACCCGCTCATGACCTCGTCGGCGATGAGCATGATGCCGTGCCTGTCGCAGATCTCGCGTACACCCTGCAGGTAGCCGTCCGGCGGGATGAGGATGCCGTTGGTGCCCACGACCGGCTCGAGGATGAAGCCGGCGATGGTGTGGCCGCCCTCGAACATGATCACTTCCTCGAGATCGGCGAGGGCCTGCTCGACCGGCTCCGGCTCCGGCCGGCCATAGCGATGCGGGTCAGGCGCGCGGTAGATCCCTGCCACGCCGGTCTCGCTGGCCCAGCGGCGCGGATCGCCGGTGGCGACCATGACCTGGCCGGTGGCGCCGTGATACGAGCGATAACGGGCCAGGATCTTGTGCCGGCCGGTGTACTGCCGAGCCAGCTTGATGGCATTCTCGTTGGCCTCGGCACCGCCGTTGGTGAAGAACACCACGTCCAGGTCACCGGGCGTGAGCTGCGCCAGCTTCTGGCCCAGTCGGGCACGGGGCTCGTGCGCCATGAAGGGGTTGGCGTAGGCCAGCTTCTGAGCCTGCGCCGCGATGGCGTCGATGACGCGCTGGTCGCCGTGGCCGATGTTGACCGACATCAGCTGGCTGTTCCAGTCGAGATACCGCTTGCCGTCGGTGGAGTAGAAGTACGAGCCCTTGGCCGTCTCGACGGGGATGGGGTCAGCTGCGCTCTGGGCGACCCACTCGAACAGCGTGTGCTTCTTCGACAGCGCCACGATTTCCTCGGCGCTCATGACCCCCCGGGTCTCCTCGACCATGTCGTCCACCTTCCGTTCCGCGGCGCGGGGGTCCCCCGGGCGGATCCGGTCCCGGGGTCGGCCTCTGCGCCGCTGCGTCCGCCGGAGTGTGCCACGGATGCCGCGTGGGTTGGGCCCCGAAGGCCACAAGTCGGTGCCAGCAGCCGGAAGTGAGACTGAGGCGTAACCGCGGGGCATCGTCCCCGCGACCGGGGCCAGGTCGAACGGCCCGCGGACGCGGAGGCCTAAGCGGCGGCCAGGAGCGTCTCGTCCTCGAAGAGCACCTCGACGAGCGGCGAGCGAGCGATGAAGTCCTCCGTCTGCGCCTGGCGGTTCCACGTCACGCAGACACGTGTCAGCACGGGACGGCGCTCCGCCTCGTCCGTCACGATGCGCGCCGTCGCCGGCAGGTCGGCCACCACGCGCTTCTTGAGATGGAAGATCAGCCGTGGATCAGCCGTGAGGTTGGCCAGCCACGCCCGCTTGCCCGGCAGGCCGGTGATGTACACGCGCCCGTCCTGGTAGAAAAAGACGATCTCGATGCGCCGCGGCTGCCCGGACTGGCGGCCAGTGGTGGTGATGTCGATGATGCCGCCGGCGCGCAGCGCGGAGACGATGTCGGCTCGTTCGGTCATGGATGGTCGGCCTCCGATGGGGCACCAGAGGGTACCGCGGCGCTGCTAGCATCGTGTGAATGCCTGATGACGCGGGAGGCCGCATCCCCTATCGACCTGCCCGCCTCGATCCCGCGGAGATGGATGCCCGTGCGGCCGACTTCTACGCCGAGATGGACCGACGTCGATCGGTGCGCGCCTTCAGCCCCGATCCAGTTCCCCGACACCTCATCGAGACGGCCATCCGGACCGCCTCGACGGCGCCCAGCGGTGCCCACCAGCAGCCCTGGACCTTCGTGGCCGTCGGTGACCCCGGCACCAGGTGGCACATCCGGCTGGCCGCCGAGGCCGAGGAGCGGCGCTCGTACGAGAGCCGCATGTCCGAGGAGTGGCTCGACGCCCTGGCGCCGCTGGGGACCGACTGGCGCAAGCCGTACCTGGAGACCGCGCCCTGGCTGGTCGTGCTCTTCGAGCAGATCCATGGCACCTTCCCCGACGGCGGCCACCGCAAGCACTACTACACGCGCGAGTCGGTGGGCATCGCGGCCGGCCTCTTCATCGCCGCTATCCACCACATGGGCCTCGCGACGCTCACGCACACGCCTAGCCCCATGGGGTTCCTCACCCAGATCCTCGATCGGCCGCGCAACGAGCGGCCGTTCGTGCTGTTCCCGGTGGGCTATCCGGCGGCTGACGCGACGGTGCCCGACCTGCGCCGCAAGACCCTCGACGAGATCTCGGTATTCGACCCGCAGCTGGTGGACCCGGACGAGGACTACTAGCCCCGTTTGTCCGCGCGCTGGCCGTGGCTACACCTGCTCGTCGTTGGCGGTCTCCGCCTCCAGCTCGCGAGCCAGCTCCTCGGTGCGGCGGTAGGCAGCGAAGACCGCCTCCGAGAGCACCGTGCGCAGGCCGCCCTTCTCCATCTCGTGGATGGCGGCCGCTGACGTGCCCGCGGGCGAGGTGACCATGTTGCGCAGGTACGCCGGGTGGTCACCGCTGGCCTGCGCCAGCAGCGTGCCGCCGAGCAGTGTCTCGATGACCAGGTCGTGGGCGATGTGGCGCGGGAACCCGAGGTGGACGGCCGCGTCGATGAGCGCCTCCATCACGAGGAACACGTAGGCCGGGCCGGTGCCGCTGACGGCCGTCGCCATCGACACGTACTTCTCGTCCTCGACCTCGATCTCCGCGCCCAGGCTGCGGAGGAGCGCCGCCGCCTGCTCGCGCTGCCGCTCGCGTGACCTGTGGCGTGGCGCACCACACGGTCATGCCCTTGCCCAGCTGCGCGGGCGTGTTGGGCATGGCGCGCACGATGGCCTCGTGCCGCAGGGCGTTGCGCAGCGCCTTGGTGGTGGCGCCGGCGAGGATGGAGATGACGAGCTGCTCGGGCCGCAGGCACTCGGAGATCTCACGGCCGACGTCGGCGAGCATCTGCGGCTTGATGGCCAGCACGACGACGTCGGCCGCCTCGACGGCCTCGGTGTTGGAGGCCGTGGTGCGGATGCCGAAGCCTGGCTGCCAGCTCCTCGCGCCGCTCGGCACGCGGATCGCTGGCGATGACCTGGGCCGCCTCGAAGCCGTCGCACGGCCGAGCAGGCCGGCGATCATCGATTCGGCCATCACGCCGGTGCCGACGGTGGCGATGGTCGTTCCCTTCAGTGATGACACGCTCGCGAGTATAGGTGGCG
>CAVORC010000041.1:0-10993 GCA_963698505.1 uncultured Chloroflexia bacterium
GAGCCGCGGCGCCGATACGGATGGCCTGGGAGGGCCGCTGGGTCTCGGTCCAGCCGATCCCGTAGCTCGTGCGGAGGTGGCGGCACGAGCTCCGCATCCTGGTCAATCTGATGGCACGGGAGCGTACTGCGGCGGCATCTCCGTGCAGCCCAGCGCGTCTGGCACGCTCGCCGCGAGCAGACCGCAGCCATCCCCGCGATGAGCTGTCACACGGGCGCTCGACCTTCGCCCGCGTCGGACGCATGTGGTGCGCCGCGAACGTCCCTTCGCTGCACCGAGAGCCCGACCGCCCCGAGCGCGGCCGTGGCCACGACGAGCGTGGCCAGCAACCCGATGACAGGCACGAGCGGCGCCACGTTCAGGGTCGCGGCGCACGCGACCGATGCGTAGCCCGCGCGCCACCCTCGACGACGGCCGAGATGGTCATCGATGGCCGTGGCGATCCCGGCCAGTCCCAGCAGGGCAGCCACGCCCATCAACGACAGCAGGACGAGAGCGACCGGCGCCAGGATGATGGTGAAGGCCATGAACACCGCGAGCGACAGGCCAACGAGCCCGAGCAGGAAGCCGTAGGCAGCGCTGGCGGCTGGCAGGCTGCGCGCCCATCCAGCCACCATCGCTGTCCGACGCGGGGCCAGCTGGCGGACGCCCTGGATGGCGGCGGTCAGCACGAGGAACCTCAGCAGGAACGAGACGGGTTCGAATGGACCAGGGTCAACCCCGACCCCGACTGACACGCCTTCGGACAGTGAGCCCATGACTCGGGCACCGTCGGCCATGTCGAGCACACCGCCCGCACTGACCGAGACACCACCGCTGATGAGGGCGGTCGGTTCGAGCCGAAGGCGTCCGCCGATGACCGTGACATCACCAGCGACCTCACCCGCGATGTCGATACCGCCGCCCAGGACATGGGCCGATCCAGCCACCATCGAGCCCTCATCGAGCCTGAGCGTGCCGCCCAGGACCACCACATCACCAAGCAGCCTTGCCGATCCTGCTTCATGGGTACCCGAGGTCACGACGGTCACACCGCCGAGGCCCTCGCTGCTGCATCCAGCCAGGACGCACGCTGCCAGGACCAGCATGAAGAGCACGCGCCTCACGGGTGCGCCTTCGGCGCGGCTCGTAGCAGTGCCCGAGATCCGAGTGCAGCCAGCACGAGCAGTGAGACCGCGGCGACCGAGGAGAGATGGCGATCGAAGTCCATCCCAGACGATCGCCAGGCCAGGGCAACGGCGGTCGAGACGAAGGTCGCGGTCCAGCCGGAGATGGCCACTCCGATGGCGACGTTGCGCGTGATGGTGTTCGGCGTCGAGAGGTCCGGCCACAGCGCGAACGTGATGACCGTGTAGAGACTGACCGCCACGGCATAGAGGACCGACATGGCCAGCGCTTGCGAGAAGGCTCCCAGGCGTACGTCGAGGACGTAGATCATGGCCACGAGCGCAAAGATGCCGAAGACCCAGGGCAGGAGGAAGCGCTCGTCGAACGTCGAGTAGAGGATGCCTCCGACGAGCGCTCCGGCGACGTGTGCGCCGATGAGCGTGCCCCGATCGAAGAGATCGGACGACTGCCACGCCGCGGTCACGAACGGGCTCTCGACCAGGCGCATGAAGCCGAGGCTGTCAACGAAGAACACCGCGAAGAGCAGGCCGGCGGCGACGACGAGACGCCGTTCGACGCCCGGACCGGAGAACCGACCGCGGCCGTATTCGGGCCGCGCAGCCTGGGCCGAGAGCCGATCGACCAGCTGCCCCAGGGGACCGAGCCCCAGCGTGAGGGCAGCCAGCCCGATCGTGCCGAGAGCCATCGCCGGGAGCAGCCGCTCCGCCAGGAAGCGGGGATCCCAGTCGCCAAGGAAGGCGATGGCGCCCCCGTACGCGAGTGCCGTGATGGCAGCGGCCGTCATCCCGCGCCAGCGCACCGGTACCAGGTCGGTGGCCATGCCGAACGACGCCGGGACACCGAACCCCAGGGTGACGGCTGCCAGCCCCAGCCATGGCCAGAACGTGGCCGGACCGTCGATGGCGGGAACGACTGCCGTCAGCAGTGTCTGGGCGGCGACGACCAACACAGTGATCCGGAGCTTCGTGCGCAAGCCGGCACCCCGGAGGCGCATCCCCACCGCGAGCGCGACGAGGCACGTCCCCAATGCCAGGCTCGCCATCGCCACGGCGGTCTCGGAGTCTGACAGGCCGGCCGGTCCAGCGGCCAGCGCCGAGAGCCCCAGCTGAACGAAGGTCAGGTTGTAGGCATAGCCGGCTGCGAGCAGCGCGATGTACCCGAGCACGCCGATGGCGCTCGCAAGCGCTGGGCCGCTCAGCACCCATGCCTCAGGCCGCAGCAGACGGTGTCGGAGGCCTGGCGCTGTCACGGGGTCTCGGCGGCCGTAGCTGCTGCGCACCCAGCAGCCTGAGTCGGCGTCATGCCCGCGGACCGGGTCTGCCCTCATCGTTACCCGAGCCGGCCATCATCACCGCGGCACCGATGAGCGCACCGGGGACGGTGCCGAGGGCCGCCGTGGGCTACTTGCGCGCGGCAAGAGGATCGATCACGGGCTCCCCGGCCGCCCGGGGCTGGGTGCCCACGGGGGCGATCGACGCCAGCGCGCGGGCAGAGACGACGACGCTGATGACCGCGACAGCCAGGAAGACGAGCAACGGCGGCAGGAGCAGCTCATCGGTGACCTGCCACTCGACGACGAGCATGGCCGCGATGGCCAGCGCCATCGAGCCACCCTTGACGAGGATGATCACCCCCAGCAGGTACCCCACCGAGAGGCGCTGGTAGACCGCGAGTGCGGTGAAGATGCCGAGTGGCACAAGCAGCCCAAGGTCGAGCGCAGGCACCACCAGCGTCGACGCACCCTGGAGCTCGTTGCCGGCCTCGCCCCCAAGAGTGGACAGGATGACGGGCAGCCAGAGTCCACCGAGGATGACCACCACCGCGATGCCATATCCGACGATCGAGCGTCGCGGGAAGGCGGGGCCGACACGCTCGCGCAACGCGTCGAGGTCCAGTCCGTAGACCAGCAGGCCCAGCGCTGAGACGCTGAAGGCGAGGGTCGCCACATAGACGGGGTAGAGCGGTCCGTAGGCCCAGAAGACGGCGTACTCCAGCGACTGGTAGCAGAAGTAGGCGAGGAGGCCGGCGGTCACCAGGGTCGCGCGCAGTGAGCCGCGCGACATCAGCAGCAGGGCGGCGACCATGAGCGGCACGACGACGAAGAGCGTCACGATGTCCCAGCCGACACCCTCGGCCACGATGCCCTCGGCATTGAAGCGGTAGATCCCGTCGGTCACGACCTGCACGACCTCGCCACGGATGGTGACGAACTCCGTGGTCGCGAGGTCGCCTCGCAGGAAGACTCCGGCCGCGCTCGCCGCGCCAGCCAGGAGTGCCACGATCGCGCCGAGCGCGAGCACCACCCTGGTGATCATCTCGTCCTTCATGTTCCCCCTTCGGGCTTGCACCCATGCACAGCTGGCCACGACCCGGGCAGCGCCACGGATCGACCTCGGCACAGGCGACCACACCGTCGGCGTCGACGACCGACCCTGAGGGCACATTTCGCGCCGTGTCCCCATCGGTTCGGGGTCTGCCCGTGACATCACTGTGGCGGAAGCCCCGCGGGTGCGCCACGACCGTGTGGAGCGATCGTGCGGGCCGAATGACCCGACACGGCGGACGCGCATGGAGGACGGGAGGTGGTGCCGAACGGCCCTTGTCCACGTCGATCCCGGGGCGGACTGTCATCATGGGTACCGAGATGAGAACCTGGTGGCGAGCCGTCGTTGCCTACCCGCCGTCGTGGATCGCGATCGCCGTGGTCCTGCTGCTGGTGGTGGCGATCCTGGTGCTCCTTGAGCCGCCCCCGCTCCTCGCCTTCGCCGTCATCGGCATCGGCCTGGTGGCGATCGTCGCGTGGCCCATCATCCTCTCGGCGACCGGCACCCTGCGGCGACTGCAGTTCCAGGCGCCGCGGCTGCCGGAGGTCAGCGAGTCCGAGGTGCGGACGCTCGGCGAGGAACTGGACCGCCTGGAGGATCCTCGTCCGGCCTACCAGCTCCAGGCCATCGGCGAGAAGCGTGACAACCTGGTGGCCGTCCTCGGCAGCCGGCTCGACCCCGGCGAGCTGACCTACGAGCGCTACCGCTCGGTCGCCCAGCAGGTGTACCTCGCGGTCATCAGCAACCTGCGCGAGGTCGCCATCGCCAAGCGCAGCGTCAGTGCCATCGACACCGACTACATCGACGCGCGCCTGGCCGAGCTCGCCTCCGGCGACGCCGCGGCATCACAGGCCGAGACCACCTCGCTGCAGGATCGGCGCGCCCTGGCCGCCACGCAGGAGGCCAAGGCCACGTACCTGCTCGCCCAGAACGAGTCGGCCATGACGCTCCTGGACCGCACGTCTACCGCACTCGCCGACGCGCCCATCGGCCTTGCGCCGCAGGATGCCGAAGCCGCCATGGAGGCGCTCAAGGAGCTGGCCGACCGTGCCGGCAGGTACGCCGCGGCATGACCCACCCAACGCCACACCCGCAGACGAGCCACGGCCCATCACGAGGGAGACAGACCATGACCGACGCGAGCGCAACGACCACCGGCAAGGAGACGGCCCTGGCCTTGCGCCTGGACCTCGACGTCGAGGGCACCAAGGCCGAGGTCATCGTGCCCCAGCCCGCGGTCAGCGACGAGGTCCAGGCACGGGCGCAAGCGGTCGCCGACCAGCTCATCACCTTCGATCCCAACGACCAGGACGCGCGCGTGACGACGATCGACGCGGTCGAGGGGATGGGTCGGGATCTGCAACGCCGCGCCGCCACGCGCAGCCGGATGCTGCAGGCGCCCCTGCGCGATCTCGCCCGCGAGAGCGAGGAGGGTGGTCCGGTCGCCAAGTCGCTGTCAGACCTGCGCCTGGAGGTGGAGAAGCTCGATCCCACGTCGCTCAACCTGGAGCCCGGCTGGTTCAACCGCGTGCTCGGGCTCATCCCGGGGGTCGGCACGCCGCTGCAGCGCTACTTCATGCAGTTCGAGAGCTCACAGGGTGTCATCGACGCCATCATCCGCTCGCTCGAGAGCGGTCGCGATCAGCTCAAGCGCGACAACGTCACGCTCAACGAAGACCAGAAGAACATGCGCGAGCTGACGCTGACGCTCACCGAGCAGGTCGCCCTGGCGCAGGCGCTCGACGCCGCCATCAGCGCCAGGCTGGAGGCTGAGATCGGGCCTGACGACCCTCGCCGCGCCTTCATCGAGGAAGAGGTGCTCTTCGTGCTGCGCCAGCGCACGATGGACCTGCAGCAGCAGCTGGCGGTGAACCAGCAGGGCGTGCTCGCGACGGCGATCATCGTGCGCAACAACCGCGAGCTCATCCGTGGCGTCGAGCGCGCGCTGGACGTCACCATCAGCGCGCTGCAGGTGGCCGTGTCGGTGGCCATGGCCGTGGCACACCAGAAGGTCGTGCTGGACAAGGTCGAGGCACTCAACAAGACCACCTCGGACATGATCGCCGGTACGGCCGCCCGCCTGCGGACACAGGGCAGCCAGATCCACCAGCAGGCATCGAGCGCGATGCTCGACATGGATGCGCTCAAGTCGGCCTTCCGTGACATCAACATCGCGCTCGACGAGATCTCGCGCTACCGCCGCGAGGCCCTCCCCGAGATGGCCAGCACCATCATCGAGATGGACAAGCTCACCACCGAGGCGGAGAAGACCGTGGAGAAGTACGAGCGCAGCTCGGCCGCCGCCGGTGTCCTCGACCTGGAGGTCGCCCCCGGGGCCGAGCCGGTGACCGACGCCGAGCCGGCGACGGACAGGTAGCGGGCGCGAAGCCGAAGGAGTCGCGTGATGAAACAGCCCAGGTGGATGACCCTCCTCGTCGCGCTGGTCGGCGTCCTCTTCGTGGCGGCCGCCTGCACCGACGACCTCGGCCAGAGCGAGCCGCTCGACCAGGCCGATGCCGAGCGCCGCGTGGCGGCGATCGCCAGCGAGATCGACTGGGTGTACGAACCGATCGACCGCAAGGCCAGCGTCGCCCCCGGCGGGGACCGCGACCTCGCGGACACGCTGCCGGACATCAGCGAGTTCGCGCTTGACCGTGGACCCACCGGCCGGGACCGGGACCGTGGTCGCCGAGGTCTTCGCGTCCACCGAGAAATCGGGCACAGGCACCGATGGCTGGATGGTGGAGGCGGCAGAGTCGTTCAACGCCTCCGGCGCCAAGCTCAGCGACGGCTCGGATGCGAAGGTGGCCATCCGCCAGATCCCGTCGGGGACCGGGTACCAGTTCGTCGCCGCCGGTGATGCCATCCCTGCCGGGTTCAGTCCCTCCAACCAGCTCTGGATCGAGATGGCGCGCGTCCACCAGCCGATGTCCGAGGTGACCGACCGGACCGTCAGCAACGTGGCCGGCATCGTCATGAAGGACGAGACCGCCGACGAGCTGCGCGAGCAGTACGGTGAGCTCGACGCCAAGGTCCTGCTGCAGGCGGTCGTCGCCGGCGAGCTGGTGATGGGCTACACCGACCCGTTCGCCTCCTCCACCGGACTGAACTTCCTGCTCACGGTGCTCGATTCATTCGCCGAGGGTGACGAGGCACGGCTGGTGGCACCGGACGTGGCCAGTGTCTTCGAGACGTTCCAGGAACAGGTGCCCTTCGTGGCGTTCACGACGCTGCAGATGCGCGAATCGGTCGAGAAGGACAACGGCTCTCTCGACGCCTTCGTGATGGAGTGGCAGACCTTCGTCAACACCGACTCGCTGCGCTCGGGCTTCGAGTTCATCCCCTTCGGCGTGCGGCATGACAACCCGCTGTATGCCTTCGACTCGGCGACGCCGCAGGAGCGCGAGGTGCTGGACCTGTTCGCCCAGCATCTCCAGGGCGACGAGCTGCAGCGCGAAGCCGAGGAGTTCGGCTTCGATCCGCCGGCATACACCTCCGACGTGGCCATCCCGTCGGGCCAGACGCTCATCGAGGCGCAGCGGCTGTGGAAGGACAAGAAGGATGCCGGGCGACCGGTCTACGCCGTCTTCGTGACCGACACCAGCGGCTCCATGGCAGGATCGCGCATCAACGCGGTGCAGCGGGCGCTGGAGTCATCCCGCCAGTTCATCAACCCGGCTGCCTCGGTTGGCATGGTCGAGTTCGGTGACCGGGCTCGCAGGCGGCTGGACATCGCCCCCTTCGACCTCAACCAGCAGGCGCTCTTCGCCGCCGCGGTGCAGGACATGGACCCCGTGGGCGGGACCGCCATGTACGACGGCGTGATGCTGGGCCTCTCCATGCTGGCCGAGCAGCGAGCGGCCGACCCGCGTGGCAAGTACATGCTCATCGTGCTGACCGACGGCGAGACCAACGAGGGGCTCGTGCTGGGCGAGGTGGACGAGGTCATCGAGGGCCTCCGCATCCCCGTGGTCACTGTCGGCTTCGAGGCCAACCTCGATGAGCTCGGGCAGCTGGCCTCGCTGGTGGAGGCGGCGTCGATCAACGCCAGCGAGGGCGACGTCGAGTTCAAGCTCTCCTCGCTCTTCAACGCGGGGGTCTAGCGCAGGGTGCGTCCGCTGGCGATCTTCCTCGTCGGTGTGGTCATCGTCTTCGGCCTGCTGGCCGCGGTCATCGTCCTCTCACGCCCGACCGAGCGCCTGTTCGTGGTGGTGGATGGCTCGTTCCCCATGCGCAGCGTGTGGAACCAGGTGCCCGGCACGCTCGCCGAGCTGGAGGACCAGGACTACGCCGAGTACGCGCTGGCCACGGAGAAGCGCCTGGTCCACTCGTGGCAGCCATCGCTCGAGCTGCGCGCACCCGCCCCCTACGCCCCCTGCGACCTGGGCGGCCTCGACGCCTACACCGAGGCCGCGGAGGCAGACGCGCGGGTGCTCATCACCACGCCAGCCTCGTGTCCCACCGACGGCCTGGCCGACTGGCAGGTGATCAGCCTCAGCCCATGAGGCAAGGGCGGACGCGGTCGACCGCGTCCGCAGGCCACGGCCTACAGCTCCTGCCGGCGGAAGCTCCACCAGGAGAGCCCGATGGCCACCACGATGACGCCCGTGCTGGTCGCTACGGCACCCGCCACCTCGTCGGGCACCTGCCCCAGGGCTAGCACGTCGGCAAGTCCCCACAGTCCCGTGGGCAGGTAGGGGGCGAGACCGGGAAGGACGGAAAGGGCCCCGAAGGCCATGAGCGCGGCCAGGCCGATGCCACCGGCCACCAGTGACGATGGCCCCATCACCGATGCCGCAAAGGTGATGGCAGCGAAGACGGCCAGCGAGAGCCATACCAGCGCGATGGCGGCGACGGTGCCGGCGACCGGCAGCGGCTCGAAGAGGATGGTGGTGTAGACCCAGCACAGCACGCCGGCGAGCGCGGTCGCCAGCGCCAGGAGCAGGCCGATGGCGACGACCTTCGCCGCCAGGAAGGCGCCGCGACCGAGCGGCTTGGTCAACAGGAAGGCGGCGGTGCCGCGGTCCTTCTCGCCGGCCACGCTGCCCATGGTGACGAGGATCGCGATCAGCACGCCGAATTGCCCCAGGTTGCGGGTGAACTGGGCGATGGCATCGCCGGCCACCGGGTCGGGGATGACGCCCTGGAACTGCGTTCCGCCGGCGGCCTCCAGGATCTCGCGGATGTAGCGGGCGATGACGGGCGAGACGAGGCCCAGGAGGGCGAAGATGACGAGCACGACGGGCAGGCGCAGCGTGCGCACCAGCTCGAGCAGCTCCTTGCGCAGGAGGAGGCCGAACCCCTGCATCACCCTGCTCCCCGCTGCGGGCCGTTCTCGGGGTCGGCAGCCGCATCCTGCTCGGTGGTGCCGGCTTCCGTGGCTGCCACGCGCGCGGCCCCGTTGGCGCCGACCAGCTGCAGGAAGACATCCTCCAGCGTGGGCCGGACGCGCTCGAAGCGGGCCAATCGCACACCGGTCGCGACCACGATGGGCAGGACGGCGACAGCCGCAGCCTCGGCGTCGCTGACCGTGACCCGGATCAGGCCATGGCGCTGCCGCACATCGCGGCTCCAGGCCGCCTCCGCCAGCCGCTCCACGAGGGTCACGACCGCCGCATCCTGGCCGGGCTCTGGATCGATCTCGATGACCGGCGTGGCGTGTCGAGCAAGGAGCTCGTCGATGGGCGCCTCGGTCACCAGGCGCCCGCGGTCGAGGATGGCGATGCGATCGCAGACCCGCTCGACGTCGTTGAGGATGTGGGTGCTCATGAAGATGGTGACCGTGCCACGCAGGCTGCCGATGAGCTCGAGGACGTCGCGTCGCCCGGCCGGGTCGAGCGCGCTGACAGGCTCGTCCAGGAAGAGGATGCCCGGACGAGCGACGATGGCCTGGCCCACGCCGAGGCGCTGGCGCATGCCCCCCGAGTAGCCACTGATGCGCCGTCGTCCGGCATCGGAGAGGCCGATCGTCGCGAGGACCTCCTCGACGCGTGCCGCGAGCGGCTCACCATCGAGCCCGTAGGCGCGGCCGGCCAGCTCGAGCAGCTCACGACCGGTCATCCAGCCATAGAACCGCGGGTCCTGGTCGAGGTAGCCGATCCGCTTCGCGAGGCGGAGGCCGCCGGAATCGATGGGCACGCCATCGACGCTGGCCGTCCCGGCCGTCGGCCGCCCCAGGCCGGTCAACATGCGCAAGGTCGTGGTCTTGCCGGCGCCGTTGGGACCCAGGAAGCCATAGATCGAGCCACGTGGCACGGACAGGTCGAGCCCATCCACGGCCAGAACGTCACCGAAGCGCTTGGTCAGACCGCGCGTCTCGATGGCGGACGTGTCGGCTCCGGGTTTCTCGGCCGGTGGAGTCCCCTGTGTCATGCCTCCTCGCGCCCGAAGAGGAAGTAGATCAGCGGCCCCACGATGTTGAGCAGGATGATCACCACGGCCCAGAGGACCTTGCTGCCGCCCTTGACCCGGCGCTCAGGTCGCGTGAGGTCGAAGAGGCCCCAGATCACGAGTCCGACCTGGATGAGCACGAGGGGAACGAGGACGAGCAGGAGCGTCGAGTCGATATCCAAGCTGCGGAACCTCCAGGCACAGACCGGTGATGGTGCGGCGCGACAGGCAGCGGGGTTCACGGGGAGGCGGAGCCCGTCGCGAACGTCGAGCAGGGGAACCGGCGGACGCACTGACAAGTCTCCTCGTGGAGGGACGCTCGGCGAAGTGCCGATCAGCCTCTTTCGGACGCGACGGAGCGACCGAGGTGGAGTGACCGGGCGGCGGAGCGCGCGGGCCGGAGACCCGACCTAGCCGATGGGCTTGGCCAGGTGGTCGATGCCGGCTGCCCGCACCTGGGCGATGGCTGCCTGCAACCCGTCGGTCCAGGCCTCGCCATGACCGGGCAGCACCAGGCTCGCCTCCACGTCGGCCAGCGCGTCGAGCGACGCGAGCGCCTGCTGCGGGTCGGCGCTGAAGGGTGCGATCTGCGGGCCACTCACGCCCCGCAGGACGCTGTAGGTCGAGAAGGCATCGCCGACGAAGACCGCGTCCAGACTCGCCGCATGCAGCACCACGCTGCCGTCGGTGTGCCCGGGCGTGCGGATGACCTGCAACGCGCCGGGGACGTCGAGCGTGGCGCCATCGCCGAACGTGGAGACCTCGGTGAGCGTCTTGATCCGAAGGGCCCCGCGGCGCGCACTCCAGATGAGGAAGCCCAGCAACGAGGTCATCTTCCGGGCGCCCATGCCGGCGCTGGGGTTGGGCACCTCTCCGCGCGCCAAAGCCGCATCCAGCTGGTGCACGCTGACGGGCACGTCACGCTCCGATCGCAGTCGTTCGGCGAAGCCGATGTGATCGGAGTGGCCGTGCGTGAGCACGACCGCCTTGATGTCGTCAAGCGTGCGCCCCATGGCCGCGAGCTCGCGAGGGAGCTCGTTCCAGTAGGCCGGCACACCGGCATCGACGACCGTGACGGACCCGGCCTCCTCGATCAGGTAGACGCCGACCATGGGGTCGCCGAGACGGTGGAGGGATGGAGCGAGCTGCAT
>CAVORC010000042.1:0-6733 GCA_963698505.1 uncultured Chloroflexia bacterium
GCAGAGATGAGACGGTGATGGATGACCTCGGTGGTGATGCTGTCGACCATGTTCAGGCTCCGCGTCCGATGGTGATGTCGAGCTCGCCGTGCGCGCCTACGCTGAGCGAGTCCCCGGCGTGGATGACGGTGGTGGCGGTGCGTTCTTCGATGACCGCGGGGCCATCGAGCGTGACCCCGGGCGTCAACGTCTCGCGCTCGTAGACCGCGTAGTCGACACGTCCGAGCTCCCCTCCCCTCCAGACGCCACGAGTGGTGCGTGGGGCGGCGTTGCCGTCACCGGCGGCGACGCGCGGCAGCTGCGGGCGAGGCACGAGTCCGGCCCCACGGACACGAATGGTCACGATCTCCACCGGATCCCCGGTGCGGTGGCCGTACTGCGTCTCGTGGGCCGCCCCGAAGGCCTCCCGGACCTCCGCCGCCAGGGCCTCGTCGAAGACACCGGCCGGCAGCGTGATGGCGACCGTGTGCTCCTGGCCCTGGTAGCGGATGTCGGCGGTGCGGGTGAGGACGCGATCGGCCTCGGCGAAACCGTCGGTCTCGAGCGCTGACTCAGCGAGGGTCTCGAGCTCCCGGTAGTCGGCCTCGAGGCCCTCAGCGTCGACGTTGGCCAGATCGGTGATGCGGGTGCGCGCAAGATCGTGGGCCACATCGGCCATGAGCATGCCCATGGCGCTGAAGGCACCCGGTCCGGGCGGCACGATGACGCGAGGCACGCCCAGCTCGCGAGCGGTATCGCAGGCGATGATGCCCCCGGCGCCGCCGAACGAGAGGATGGCGAAGTCAGCCGGGCTGTGGCCCCGTTCGACGGTGATCTCGCGCACGGCGCCGACGACCTTGGTGGTGGCGATGCGCAACATGCCCGCGGCGACATCGTCGCCGGACATGCCCATCTGCGCGGCGATCTCCTCCATCGAGCGAGCGGCGAGGTCACGATCCAGCGTGAGCTCGCCGCCGAGAGCCGTGTCGCTACCGAGGTAGCCGCTGGTGAGGGCTGCGTCCGTGACCGTCGGCTGGGTGCCGCCACGGCCGTATGAGGCGGGCCCTGGATCGGCACCGGCGCTCTGGGGGCCGACCTGCAGGTGATCACCCGCATCGACCCAGCCGATGGAACCGCCGCCGGCACCGATGGTGTTGATGTCCAGCGTGGGCAGTGAGACCGGGAGCCCCTGGAAGGTGGCCGCGGTCGTGACCGTCGGCTGGCCGCCGATGATGATCGCCGCGTCGAGGCTGGTGCCGCCCATGTCGAGCGTGATGAGGTTGGGCGCACCGACCAGCTCGGAGAAGGCCGCCGCACCCACCACGCCACCGGCCGGCCCGGAGAGCACGAGGTTCACCGGCCGCTCCTTGGCGGCGTCGACGGTCATGGCGCCACCGCCGGAGCGCATCATCAGGAAGTGGCCTGCGAAGCCGCGCTCGCGCAGTTCCCCGTCGAGCACGTCGAGGTAGCGCCGCACCACGGGCTTGACGTAGGCGTCAAGGACGGAGGTGCTGGTGCGCTCGTACTCGCGATAGACGCGCAGCAGCTCGTGCGAGAGCGTGACGTCCACCCCCGGCAGCTCAGCGGACAGGATGCGACCGACCTCCACCTCGTGCGCAGGATCGGCATAGCTGTGGAGCAGGCAGACGGCGACGGCCCCGACGCCGGCGGCCTTGATGCGCTCGGCCAGGCTGCGCACCGCCCCCTGGTCCACCGGCTCCAGCTCCGAGCCATCCCAGGCCAGCCGTTCCGGTACCTCGAACACGAGGCTGCGGGGGACCAGCGACGGCGGCTTGCGGAACGTCAGGTCGTACATCGGCTCGCGGTCGGTGCGGCCCAGCTCGAAGACATCGCGGAAGCCCTGCGTGGTGACGATGGCGACACGGGCGCCGGTCCGGGTGAGCAACGCGTTGAGCGCGAGAGTCGTCCCGTGCACGAAGTAGCTGATGCCCCCCATCGGGGCCCGGCTCTTGGCGAGCGCCTCGAGCACGCCGATCGATGGCGCTGCGGGCGTGGTCTCGACCTTGTCCACGATCAAGGCGCCACTGACGGTATCGAGCGCGACGACGTCAGTGAATGTCCCGCCCACATCCACCGCGGCACGGAACGCACCGACCTCAGCGCTTCCGCTTGATCCCTGCCCAACCACTCCGACCCTCCCATGAGCGAACGATCGGCCCGCGGGTGCGGACCGACGTCGTGCCCGATGGTAGCAACTGCGATGCGGGCGAGGCTGACCCGCAGGGCCAGCGCCAGACAGGGGATGGCGGCGGGGTCCTCCTGCGTCCAGGACCCCGCCGCCGGGGGAACGTCGGTGGTATGCCGTCTAGAAGAGCACGGCCGTGGCCTACATGAGCACCACGGCGGCGGCGAGCGCGAGGATGGCCACCGTCGGGCTGCCGAGGGCGACGAGGCGCATCGGCCGGCGGTGCTCGGCGACGTGCTGACGGGCCGAGCGAGCTGCCCGGGCGAGCGACTGGGAGCGTGCCAGGTCCTGTGCCTCTCGCTGGCGTCGATCGATGACCGCCCGATTGTGCTCCGGCTGATACAGCATCCCGTTCATCTCTTGACCTCTCGTTACGTGCCCTAACCGTAGGCAACTGCCCTCGACGTGTCTGTCAAGCAGCCGACAGGTCAGCCGTCGCCGCTAGCACAGCCTTGACCTCGAACGGCGTCAGGTCGTGGTGGCGCGACCGCAGCAGCGCCACCAGGCCGGCGATATGCGGGGCCGCGAACGAGTTGCCGGTAGCGACCGTGGACCCGCCATCGCGCCAGGCGATGGGCACGTTCACACCCCAGGCACCGAACTCCACGGGCGGCCGCGGGTTGTAGTACCAGCGCCAGGGGTCAGGCTCCTCGTGTGCTGCCACCGAGACCACCGAGGAGAACAGCGAGGGATAGGAGGGACCGGGCGCGTTGTTGGCGGCGCTCACGAGCGTCACGCCGGCGAAGTAGGCGCGATCGGCCACCTCGTGGAAGTCGGCGAACAGGGCCTCGCTCTTGGACGACAGCGACAGGTTGATGACATCGACGCCGCGGTCGATGGCCCACTCGAGGCCGGCCAGGAACGCCGCCCCCCTGCCCTTGAGGTCCGCCCCCAGCACCCGCACCGAGACGATCTCGACCTGCGGGGCCAGCCCGACGATGAGACCGGCGCAGGCGGTGCCGTGACCGAAGAGGTCGCCGGCCGTGTCCGCGACCACCTCGGGCTCACCGGCGTGCAGCTCGACCGCGACCCGCTCACGCACGCGACCGCCGACGGCCGGGTGCTCGGCCTCCACGCCGCTGTCGATGATGCAGACGGTGACGCCCTGTCCGGTCGCGCCGGTGAAGGCCCAGTCGCGGTCGAGCCGGTCCAGGCGAGCTTCGCGCCGGAGACGCGCCACGGCGTCACCGATGAACGGCTCCGACCATGCCGGCCTGGGACCTGCCGCGGGCTCGCTCAAGAGCGCCGGCGCCCGCGTGTGTGGGCACGGTGACGGCTGACGGCCTCGAGGATCTCCTCGGTCAGCTCGAGGTCGGACTCCGACACGTCGCGCAGCTGCGCCACCCGGTCGACCAGCCGCCAGAAGGGTGCCCCGTCCTCGCCATCGAGGTCCTCGGCAGCGGCTGACACGAGAGCATCGAGCGCGTCGCCATCGAGCGCCCCTTCCCCGATGGCGTTGAGCGCGGTCCGCAATAGTCGCTCCGAGTCACGGCCCACCCGTGCCGCTTCGATGGCCGCCGCGGCCTGGCGCCCGAAGACCCCCAGCAGCTCCATGTCACGCAGCGAGAAGGCCGCGGATGAATGCTTGTCGAGCACCTGCAGCACCCCGACGGTAGCCGCGGCATCGACCAGCGGCACCGCTGCGATGCTGCGCGGCACGTAGCCGGTACGCTCGGCCGTACCCTGGTCGAAGCGCGGGTCGGAGGCGACATCGGTGAGGGCGATGGGCTCGCCGGTGGAGAAGACGTAGCCGACGACGCCGTGCGTGGGCGCCACGGTCAGCCCCACGACGCCGGAGCCCTGGGCGCCCGCGGCGACGCGGAACTCGAGGCGATCGGGGTCGCGTTCGTACAGCGCGATGGAGGCGGCTTCGGCCTCGAAGAGCGTGGCCGCAGCGTCGACCACCGACTGCAGCAGCGCGGTCTCAGGATCGCCCGCGAGACGTCGGGCCGTCGCGGTCTGGCGAGCCGCCCGCAGCAGCACGCCGAGGGCGGCCTCCAGCGCCGGGTTCAACGCCGGGCCTCGAACTCAAGGGCCGCCACGTCGGGGATCGACAGCGTGTCCTTCTCGATGACCACGAGACCGCGCTCGACGAGGCCCGAGAGCAGCTTGTTGACCGACTGCCGGGTGCCCCCGATCATCGAGGCGAGGTCGGACTGGGTGTAGGGCCAGTCGAGCCGCACCTCGTTGGCATCCGCATCGGCCTCTCTGGCGAGGCGGGCGAGTCGACTCGCAAGGCGGCCGGCGAGATCGAGGAAGTGGAGCTCCTGCACGTGCCCGGTGATGCGCCGCAGCTCACGTGCGACACCCGCCAGCAGCGAGTCGCGCAGCGCAGGATCACGGTCGAGCATCCGCAGCAGCAGCTCGCGCGAGAGCGTCCAGGTCTCGCTGGCCTCGACCGCGACCGCGGTCGCCGAGCGGGGCGCCCCGTCAAGCAGCGCCAGCTCACCGAAGAAGTCGCCACTGCGCAGGGTGGCGATGATGGCCTCCTCGCCCTCGAGGCTGGGCAGCACGATCTTCACCGCGCCGGAGCTGACGATGTGCAGCGCGTCACCCGGGTCTCCCTGGTGGAAGATGGTCTCGTTGCGTCGGAACCGCCGGCGTCGCAGCTGGCGCGCGATCTCGGCCAGCGCGTCCTCCTGCGCACGCTCGAACAGGCAGGAGTCTCGCAGGCTGCTGACGATGAGGCCCTGGTCCACGCGTGCACCATGGCGCGGTAGCGGTCCCCGCGTCAAGCGGAGCCGGTCGCGGAGCACGTGTCGGCCAGTTGACAGGCCCGCTGTCGCACCCCGGTCAGCGGTCCTCGGGCTGGACTGGCACGCTACAGTCATCGCTTCGGCGGCAGCGTCCATGCCGGCGAACCGGTCAAGCGACAGGAGCGACGACGATGACAGACACCAAGGCCCGCCCCGACCCCGAGGAGCAGCCCACCGACGAGCAGGACGTCGAGGGTCACAGCATGTTCCTCAACCCCACCATCGCGAGCGACATGGCCCGCAGTCGCAGCAAGGACATCGACCGCGAGGTCCGCGAGCGCAACCGCGCCAAGGAAGCCAAGCGCAGCTAGTCGTCATCCTGGGAGCGCCGGCCGTCCGCCGACCCGGACGGATCCGGCGTTGCTCGTCGTGCCGTCGGTGAAGCGAAGCCGCTAGTGGCGGAAGTGGCGACGGCCCGTAAACACCATCGCGGCGCCCGCGGCATCCACCGCGGCGATGACGTCCGCGTCGCGACGGGAGCCGCCTGGCTCGACCACCGCCGTCACTCCGGCCGCCAGGACGGCTTCCACGCCATCGGCGAAGGGGAAGAACGCGTCGGAGGCGCACACTGCGCCCCGTGCCCGCTCAGCAGCCTGCTCGACCGCCAGGCGCGCGCTCTGGACGCGGTTCATCTGCCCGGCACCCACGCCCACGAGGGCAGCGTCACGGGCCAGCACGATGGCATTCGACTTCACGTGGCGCACGATGCGCCAGGCGAACTCCAGGTCCGCACGCTCACGCCTGTCGGGCTCGCGCTGTGAGACCGTGCGCCAGGCTGCCGAGTCGTCCGGCAGCACGTCCGAGACCGAGAGCAGCAGACCGCCGCCCGCGGCACGCGCCTCGAGCGACGCCCGGGTCGGCCGCGTGATGGTCGGATCGAGCAGCAGCCGCAGGTCCGGCTTGGCGGCCAGGATGTCGCGGGCACGAGCGTCGTAGCCCTCGGCCACGACGACCTCGAGGAACAGGCTGGTGAGCTCGTCCGCGAGCGCGGCGTCGACGGTACCCCGGATGGCCACCACGCCACCGAAGGCGCTGACCGGGTCGGCCTCCAGTGCCCGCGCCCACGCCGTGACCAGGCTCCCGGCCTCCGCAGCGCCACAGGGATTGCCGTGCTTCACGATGACCACGGCGTGTCCACGCAGGTCGCGGGCCATCGCCGCGGCGGCAGCCGCATCGAGCAGGTTGTTGTAGGAGAGGGGCTTTCCCTGGAGTGGCTCGGCACCCGCGACGAAGGGACCATCGGCCGGATGCGCGCCGACGATGGCGTACAGCGCTGCCTGCTGGTGCGGGTTCTCGCCGTAGCGCAGCGGCAGGGTCCGGCGCAGGGACAGGGGGAGCGTGGCGGGCATCGCGTCGTCGGGCGTCCAGCGTGCCGCGAGCTCGCGGCTGATGGCGGCGTCGTAGGCCGCCGTGCGTCGGAACGCCTTGAGCGCCAGCGTCCGGCGCATCTCGAGGGGGACGTGGCCGTGCTCATCGAGCTGGGCGAGCACGGCTGGGTAGTCGTCAGGATCACACACGATGGCCACCGAGGCGTGGTTCTTGGCTGCCGCGCGGACCAGCGTGGGCCCACCGATGTCGATCTCCTCGATGATCTCGTCGTCACTGCTGTCAGCCGCCGCCGCCTCCTCGAACCGATAGAGGTTGACGACGACCAGGCTGAACGGTTCGATGCCCTGCTCCGCGAGCTGCGCCCGGTGGGATGGATCGTGCAGGTTGGCCAGCACTCCGGCGTGGATCCGCGGGTGAAGCGTCTTGACACGGCCGTCCAGCATCTCCGGCGCGCCGGTCACAT
>CAVORC010000043.1:0-19757 GCA_963698505.1 uncultured Chloroflexia bacterium
ACCCAGACCCGCGTCGCCCCGGCCGACAAGCCGCCCCAGCGCCGCGCCGTCAAGCCACCCAGGCCGCGGCGTCTGCCCGATCTGGGTCCCCTGCCCTGGATCGGGCCGGCCCTGCTGCTGATCTTCGCTGTCGTGCTCTGGCCGGCCTTCGAGATGGCCCGCACGTCGGTGCTCGAGATCAGCCGATCGGGGCTGGCCAGGGGCTTCATCGGCCTGCAGAACTTCGAGCGCCTGTTCGCCGATCCTGATCTGCCCGGCATCCTCCTGAGGACGCTGACGTGGGTGGTGATCGTCGTCGGCGTCACCATCGTCGTCTCGCTGGGGCTGGCATCGCTGCTCAACGCCGCCTTCCCCGGGCGACGACTGGTGCGCTGGGCGCTGATCATCCCCTGGGCGGCATCGGTGGTGATGACCGCGACCATCTGGCGCTGGATGCTCGACGGCTTCTACGGGATCATCAACCGCATCCTGCTCGACCTTGGCCTCCTGGCGGGGCCCATCAACGACTGGCTGGGCGACCCGTCCTCGGCGTTCATCTGGCTCATGTTCGTGGCCATCTTCGTGTCGCTGCCGTTCACCACGTACGTGCTGCTGGCTGGCCTGCAGTCCATCCCGAAGGACATCTACGAGGCGGCCGAGGTCGACGGCGCCACTGGCCGGCACAGCTACCGCTTCATCACCCTGCCGTTGCTGCGGCCGGCGCTGCTGGTGGCCGCGATCATCAACATGATCAACGTCTTCAACTCGTTCCCCATCATCTGGGCCATGACCCGGGGTGGGCCGGGGTCGTTGACCGATACGACGACGACCCACATGTACAAGCTGGCCTTCCAGCTGCTGGACGTGGGGCAGTCGGCAGCCATGGCCGTGGTGAACTTCGGGGTGATCCTGGTCTTCGTGCTCCTCTATCTCCGCGTCGTCGACTGGCGGAGGGCGTGACGTGACGGCCAGGGCCACAGCGGCACGCGCGCCCTCCATCAGGAAGGCATTGCTGACCGGGGTCGGAGCACTGGTGGCCTTCTTCTTCATGGCCCCGTACATCCAGATGCTCATCACCGCCCTGTCGCCAGCGAACGAGCTGGTCTCGGTCCCGGCTCAGTACCTTCCGTCACGCTTCGAGTTCTCCAACTTCGTGACCGTCTGGGAGGAGGCGCCACTGTGGGGCTACCTCCGCAGCAGCCTCATCATCTCCATCTTCGCCACGCTGCTGGTGCTGGTCGTGGCTCTGCCCGCGGCCTACTACACGGCCCGCTACCGGTATCGCGGCCGGCTGCTCTTCCTCCTGCTCGTGCTGATCACGCAGATGTTCGCGCCGACCGCGCTGGTCATCGGCATCTACCGCGAGTTCGTCGCCATCGGGGGCATCTTCCCGGCCGCCGGCGTCAACACCTATCTCTCGCTGATCATCGTCAACGCCGCGTTCAACCTGGCCTTCAGCACCTGGATCATGGTGGCCTACTTCTCGACCATCCCGGTCGAGCTGGAGGAAGCCGCTGCCATCGACGGAGCCTCGCGCCTGGGTGTCCTGCGGCGCGTGACGCTGCCGCTGGCGCTGCCCGGCATCATCACGGCCACGATCTTCACCTTCATCGCAGCATGGAACGAGTTCGTCATCGCCCTCACGCTGGCGCAGTCGCCGGACATCCACCCGCTGACGGTGGGCGTGACCACGTTCATCGGGCAGTACCGCGTGGAGTGGCAGTACCTCTTCACGTCCTCCCTCATCGCCATCGTGCCGGTCGTCATCCTGTTCATCGTCATCGAGAAGTGGCTCGTCGGCGGGCTGACCGCCGGGAGCATCAAGTAGCGCCTCGACGAGGGGGAGTCGAACATGCCTGAGATGCGCCTTTCCGACTATCGGCCGGTGAGCCGGCTGCGCCTGCCCCGGCACCTCGTCGAGAAGCCGCGCTTCGGCGTGGTGGACGCGCACAACCACCTGGGCGAGACCTTCAGCTACGGCTGGTCTCGTCGGCCCGTGTCCGAGCTGCTCGCGGCGCTCGACGAGGCCGGTGTCGAGACCGTCGTGGACCTCGATGGCGGCCAGGGCGAGGTGTTCAGCCAGCGACACGCGATGTACGCAGGGGCGTACCCGGGACGGTTCGCCCACGTGGCGCAGCTGGCCTACGAGGAGTGGATCGAGCGCCCCGACTTCGGCGAGATGGAAGCTGCGCGCCTGGAGGATTCGGTCCGTCGCGGAGCCATCGGCGTGAAGGCCTGGAAGCCGCTGGGCCTGCGGGCGCGCGATCCGGACGGCGCCATCGTGCCGGTCGACGATCCGCGGCTCGACCCGCTCTGGGCCACGGCCGCGCGGACGGGCGCCGTGGTCATCGTGCATGTCGCCGACCCCATCGCCTTCTTCGACCGGCTCGACGCCCGCAACGAACGCTGGGAGGAGCTGCAGGCGCATCCCGACTGGCACTTCTGGCCACCGAGGTCAGAGGCCGGTGAGTTCGGCTTCGCCACCTTCGACGAGATCATCGCCGCCTTCGAGCGAGTGGTGGCGAGGCATCCCGCGACGACGTTCATCGGCGCACACGTCGGCTGCGCGTCGGAGGACCTGGCGCTGGTGTCAGGCATGCTCGAGCGCAATCCCAATCTCTTCGTCGATATCTCGGCGCGCATCAGCGAGCTGGGCCGGCAGCCGTACACGGCGCGCGAGTTCTTCCTGCGCTACGCCGACCGCATCCTCTTTGGCACGGACTTCGGCTATGACCCCGCGATGTACCGCATCTTCTACCGGTTCCTGGAGACCGTCGACGAATCGTTCGACTACGACCTGGGCGAGGTACCGCTGCAGGGCCGCTGGCAGATCCACGGCATCGGCCTGCCCGATGAGGTGCTGGCCAAGGTCTACGCGGGCAACGCCCGGCGTATCCTGCTGCGCGGCACGTGAGCGGCATCATCGTTCACGTGCTGGCCGGCTAGCTGAGCTACAGCGAGGCGAGACCCGGGTCCAGGTAGAAGGTGAACATGCGCTCGGGCTCGATGCGCGCGTAGACCACGCCCGGGTCCAGGAAGGCGGCCGCGTCGGCGCCGAAGCGCTCCCCGTAGTAGTCGAGCAGCATGCGACGCACAGCGCCTGAGTCGTGGCTGGCCTGGTCGATGCCGATGGCCCGGCCGTGGGTGGTGACACTGAGCTCCTCGGCCGGCAGGTAGGCGGCGCTGACCTGCGGTCGCTGGCTGATGTGCCGGAAGCGCAGTGAGTCTCGACTCGAGCCGAACACCCACTCGCCGCGGTAGAAGAAGCCGTCCACCGGACCGTTGATGGGACGGCCATCGGCCGTCACCGTGGCGAGCGTGAGCAGGCACATGCCCTGCAAGCGGTCGACCAGCTGCTCGGCGCGCAGCCGCCGCTCGGGCGTGATGACCTCGCGCAGGTGCGAACCGGCCGACTCGTAGCTGCGATCGAGCGTGGCCTGCAGCCGGGCCAGGTCCTCGGGCGTCTCGTGCATCGATGCCTGGTCCGGCCTCGCCGTGTCGCGCGGGCTACGAGCCCGTGGCCAGCCCGTTGGCGGACAGGGCCGCGGCTCGTGCGCTGCGGTTGCGCCTGGCCTCCTCGGGCACCTGGTCGCGAGCGTGGTACGAGGAGCGCACCAGCGGACCCGATTCGACGTGCTTGAAGCCGAGCGCGAGGCCCTCCTCCTTCATCTCGGCGAACTCGTCGGGGTGGACGTACCGCTCGACGGGGAGGTGCCTGACGGTCGGCCGCAGATACTGGCCCAAGGTGAGGATGTCGCACTCGACAGCCCGCAGGTCGCGGAAGGTCTGGCTCAGCTCGGCACGCGTCTCGCCCAATCCGACCATGATGCTCGACTTGGTGTGCACGGTGCCGGGTCGTCCAGCGATGTCGATGGCGAGGGCCTTGGCATCGGCGAGCACCTGCAGGGAGCGGTCGTAGCGGGCGCGCTTGCGGACGGGCTTCTGCAGGCGCGCGACGGTCTCCACGTTGTGGTTGAGGATGTCGGGCGCAGCGGTCATGACCGTGCGCAGCTCGGCGCCGAGGTAGTCCGGGATGAGCACTTCCACGCCCATGCCCGGGCTGTGGCGGCGCATCTGACGGATGGTCTCAGCGAAGGCACCGGCACCACCGTCGGGCAGGTCGTCGCGGCAGACGCTGGTGACGACCACGTGCTCGAGACCCATCACCGCGACCGCCTCCGCCACGCGCCGGGGCTCGTCGTCATCGTTCCACTCGGGCCGGCCGGTCTTGACGGCGCAGAAACCGCAGGCCCGGGTGCAGGTGTCACCCAGGATCATGACGGTGGCGGTGCGTTGCTCCCAGCACTCACCGATGTTGGGGCACATCGCCTCTTCGCAGACGGTGTTGAGCGTCTGGCCGCGGACGAGGTTCTTGAGCTCGGTGTAGTTGGCGCCGGTGGGCAGCTTGGCCTTGATCCAATCGGGGTGGCGCTGGCGGTCGGGCCCGGTGCGCGCGGCAGAGGCATCGACCGAGCCGCCCATGGCGATGGTCAGCGGCTGGTGCAGCTCGGGCGCGCTGCCCTGGGCATCGAAGATGGGAAGCTCCCTGCTCATGCCGCTACCAGATGGGGGTGTCTTGGTCGACAGCACCCGAACCATGCCGCCACGTCCTGCAGGAAGGCGCCCGCCTGGGCGCCATCGGTGGCCCGATGGTCGATGGCGATGCACATGTTCATCATCGAGCGGACCGCGATGGCGTCGCCCTGGTCCTCCAGCACGACGGGCCGCTTGACGATCTTCTCCATCGTGATGATGGCGACCTCGGGCACGTTGATGATCGGCAGTGTCAGGATGGAGCCGGTCCAGCCGGTGTTGTCGACGGTGAAGGTGCCCCCCTCGAGATCCTCGGGCCGCAGCTTCTTGCTGCGAGCACGGGTGGCCAGATCGTTGATGGCGGCGTTGAGGCCGTGGAGGCTGAGGTTCTCCGCGTTCTTGATGACCGGCACGACGAGGCCGTCGTCGACCGCCACGGCGATGCCGATGTTGACCGCCTTGCGCCGCCAGTGGCCCTCCGCGGTCCAATGGGCGTTGAAGTCGGGGTACTTGCGCAGAGCCTCCACGCAGGCCTTGGTCATGTACGCCACGTAGCTCATCGACATGCCCTCGCGCGACTTGTAGTCGGCGTTGATGGCGGCACGCGCCTTCACCACGGGTGTCATGTCGACCTCGATGGTGATGTACGCGGTGGGCACCTCGAGGAAGCGCTCCATGTGCCTGGCGATGGCCTTCCGCATGGGCGAGAGCTGCTTGAGCGAGTCGCCGTGCTTCACGGGGGAGTCGGTGAGGTCGGCGGCTACGCGGGCAGGGGGCGCGGCTGGGGCTGCCGCGGTGGCGGGGGCTGCCGCGGTGGCGGCCTGGGCCGAGGCGGCGGGGGCTGCAGCGGCGGTCTCGACGTCCCCGCGCGTGATCCGACCGCCCTTGCCGGACCCGGCGATGGCGGTGACGTCCACGTTCAGCTCGCGTGCAAGGCGACGGACGGCCGGCGTCATGCGGATGTTGGTGGGCACGGCGACCGGCGCGCCGCGGGCTGGGGCAGGCACGGCGGCTGGCGTGGCGGCCTGCGGCGGGGGCGCTGGGGCCGGCTCGGCGGCCTGTGGCTCGGCGGGCTGTGGCTCGGGCGCAGCGGCAGCGTCGGCAGCGGCAGCGTCGGCGGCCTTCTCCGCTCCGCCAGCCTCGGCGTCGGCAGCTGCGTCGGCCGATTCGGCGGATTCGGTGGCGGCCCCGGCCGAAGCGTCGGAGTCAGGTGCGGCAGCGGGGGTATCAGTGGCGGCTGGCTCAGTGGCTCCGGCAGCCTCCACCTCCGCGATGGGCACGTCGTTGGCGACCGTGTCGCCCTCACCCACGAGGATCTGCGTCAGCGTGCCCTCGAAGGGCGACGGCACCTCGGCGTTGACCTTGTCCGTCACGACCTCCACCAGCGGGTCGCCGATGCGGACGTGGTCGCCCACGCCCTTGAGCCACTTCCCGATGGTGCCCTCTTCGACGCCTTCACCGAGCTGGGGCATGGTCACCTGGGGCATGAGTCGACTCCTGGGACGTTCGTTCGCTGGATCGTTGTGGGCACTGCAGTCATCAAGGGCATTCATGATAGCGGCAGGCCAGTTCGAGCCTCGCGGCAGGGCCGGGCTGGGGCTCGCGGCAGGGCGGGCTGGAGCTCGCGGCAGGGCTGGGCCCAGCGCGGCGCCGGGCCCAGCACGGCGCCAGCCTCAGCCCCCTGGCAGCGCCGGGCCCAGCGTGGCGCCAGCGTCGGGGCCTTGGCAGCTCGGGGGCCGTGCCCCGCGCCCGACTGATGTCGAACCAGTGCATCCAGAGCCAAGTCACGGTGAAGTGCCGATCGTCAGCATGGCGGCATGGACGACGTGCGCATCGGCAGCACCCTTCGCGTCATCCGCATCCGCAAGCACCTGCGCCAGTCGGACGTCGCCCGCCGGGCCGGGGTCTCGCGGCAGATCGTCGGGCGCGTGGAGAACGGCGCCGCAGGCCGCTACCCTCTCGATACCACCCGGGCCATCGCCCTCGCCCTCGGGGCTCGGCTCGAGGGCCGGCTTCGCTACCACGGTGCGGAGCTCGACCGGATCGTCAACGCGGCGCACGCAGAGCTGCACCAGTCACTTGCCGAGTACCTCGGCACGCTGGACGGCTGGACGTGGCTGCCGGAGGTGACGTTCTCGCACTACGGCGAGCGGGGCGTGATCGACATCCTTGCCTGGCACCCAGAGACCAGGAGCCTGCTCATCATCGAGCTCAAGACCGAGCTCGTGGACCCGCAGGCGCTCGTGGCCGTGATGCATCGCCGGGTGCGTCTCGGGTCGGTCCTGGCGGCCGCACACGGCTGGTCTCCAGCCACCGTCAGCGCCTGGGTCGTCGTCCGCAAGAGCCGGACCGAACGTCGACGCCTGCAACGCTCCGAGGGCATCCTGCGTCGAGCGTTTCCTGCCGACGGACGGGCGATGCGGCGATGGCTGCGTCAGCCGCGTGGCGCCATCTCAGCGCTGTCCTTCTGGACAAGTGTCACGCAGGGCGGCCTTAGGCCCACGACCGCAGCCACGAAACGCGTGCGGAAACAGAACCCGCTGCCGCTGCCGCCTCCGCGACGCACGCCGGAGCCCGGCGAGGGCTGATGGGCGGCGGGCAACCCGGACTCCACCGCCGCGAATCGGGCCTACGGCGGCCCAGGCGACCATTAGACACGAAACCCAAGCCTGGACGGCGCGAGCTGGCCTCCTGGAGCCTGCGCCAGAGCCGAGCCTGGCTGCCGCGCGCGGGCGGCGCTCAGAAGTTGATCGACTTCCCGTCCACCGCCATGGCCGCCTCGCCCATCGCCTCGGAGAGCGTGGGGTGAGGATGGACCGCCGAGCCGACCTCCCAAGCCGTGGCCTCCAGCAGCATCGCCGTGGACGACTCGGCGATGAGCTCCGTGACGTCGTGGCCGATCATGTGGACGCCCAGCAGCTCGTCGGTCTCGGCATCGGCGATGACCTTGACGAAGCCCGTCGTGTCGCCCTCGATGATGGCCTTGCCGCTGGCCTGCATCGGCATCTTGCCGACCTTCGTCTTGATGCCGCGCTCCTCACACTGCTGCGAGGTCAGCCCGATCGATGCCACCTGCGGTCGTGAGTACGTCGCCCGCGGCATCTTCACGTAGTCGATCTCCTCGACCTCCTCGCCGGCGATGGCGTGCACGGCGGCGATGCCCTCGTGCGTGGCCACGTGCGCCAGCCAGAGACCCCCGATCACGTCGCCGACCGCATAGAGGTGCGGATCGGCCGTCCGCATCTGGCCGTCGACCTTGATGACACCGCGGTCGACCTCGGCCCGCGTGGTCTCCAGGCCGATGTTCTCGATGTTGGCAGCGCGTCCCGTGGCAACCAGCATCTGCTCGGCGCGCAGCTCCGAGGGCTCCTCGCCTTCCCTGCCGACCAGCAGGCTCACGCCGGATCCGTCGGCCTTCACTGCCGAGGTGTCGAAGCGTGCGGAGGTCATGACGTTGATGCCGCGACGCTTGAACGCTCGCTCCATCTCCTTGCTGACGTCGGCATCTTCGAGGGGCACCAGCGCGGGCAGGTACTCGAGCACAGTGACCTCGCACCCGAGGTCCGCGTAGTAGCTGGCGAACTCGATGCCCACCGCACCGGCGCCGACGACGATGATCGACGCCGGAACGTGCGCCGACCGCAGCACATCGTCGGAGGTGACGATGTGCACGCCATCGGGGACCAGGCCGGGCAACGATTTCACGCGCGATCCCGTGGCCACGATGACGTCCTTCGCCTTCAGGATGCGCTCGCCGCTCGGCTTGCCCTCGGCATCGGTGGTCTTGACGCGCACCTGCTGCGGGCCCTCGAGCCGGCCACGCCCGACGACGTACTCGACCTTGTTCTTCTTGGTCAGGCTGGTGACGCCCTTCACCAGCCGCGCCACGATCTTGTCGCGACGTGCGGCGATGGCCTCGGCGTTCACCTCCGGCTCGCCCGCGGAGACGCCGAACTCGGCGGCGTGCCTGATGCGGTCGATGAGGTCGGCGGAGGCAAGCATGGCCTTGGTGGGGATGCAGCCGATGTGCAGGCAGGTGCCCCCGAGCCCCCTGGGGTTGTCGTCGACGAGCGCGACCTTGAGGCCCAGCTGGCCGGCACGGAATGCGGCGCCGTAGCCGCCGGTGCCGCCACCAAGGACGATGATGTCGAAGGACTGCGTTTCGTTGGGCACGGTGGACCTCGGGATGTCGGATGGTGCGGACGCGCTCGATGGTAGCAAAGGGCCGGTGGGGCGACCGACGAGCGACCTATACTCGGCCGCCGTGGACGGACCCCCGCTGACGATCGCGCTGCTCGCGCTGGGCTACCTCATCGGCGCGCTGCCGATGGGCGTCATCGTGGCCCGCCTGAGCGGTGGCACCGACCCTCGCACCGTCGGCACCGGCCGCACCGGCAGCACCAACGCTCGACGGGCGATGGGTGCCGCGCGCGGCATGGCCGTGGCGCTGCTCGACGTGCTCAAGGGCGCGGCCCCTATCCTCATCGCTCGCCTCCTGGGCGCCGATGTCGCGCTGCAGGCGCTGACCGGCGTTGCGGCGGTGGCCGGCAGCTGGAAGTCGGTCTACATCGGGTTCGGCGGCGGACGCGGCGTGGGCACGTGGTTCGGTGGCCTCATCGTGGCATCACCGCTGGTGGCCGTCCTCTGCCTACCGCTCTATGCCGTCATCATCAGGTGGACCGGGCTCATCTCGCTGGCCTCGCTGATGGCGACCGTCCTCGTCGTCGCGGTCGTGGCAGCCCTGGCCGCCGTCGGAAGCCTCGACCCGGCATGGCTGCTGTATGTGACGCCCAGCGCCGCCATCATCTGGCTCGCACATCGCGAGAACATCGGCCGCATCCGTGCCGGCACCGAGCCCCGGGTGGATCGAGGCGTCCCCGGCGCACCCCGTACCAAGGGCGCACGGTAGCCCCCACCGTTCGGGTGGGCCCGTCCGAGGGGGTCGCCGAACCTATACTCGAGCTGCGTGGTTGATGTACCTCTGACCCTGCTGCTGCTCGCGATGGGCTATCTCATCGGTTCATTGCCGATGGGCGTCATCGTGGCGCGCGTCACGGGTGGCACGGACCCACGCACGGTGGGGTCCGGTCGCACCGGTGGCACCAACATGCTGCGCGCCGGTGGATGGGGCCGCGCCATCTCCGTGGCCGTGCTCGACCTGGCCAAGGGCGCCGTGCCCATCCTCATCGCCCGAGCAGCCGATGTGCCCGTCGAGGTGCAGGCCGTCACCGGCCTGGCAGCGGTCCTGGGCAGCTGGAAGTCGGTGTTCCTGCGGTTCCATGGCGGCCGCGGCGTGGCCACCGGCGTCGGCGGCATGCTGGCCATCTCGCCGTGGATCGTGCTGCTGGCGCTGCCGGCCTTCGTCATCGTCATCTGGTCCACGCGCTACGTCTCGCTCGCGTCCATCCTCGCGACCGCCTTTGGCGCCGGCATCGTCGTGGTGGCCATCCTCGCGGGTTGGCTCGACGTGGGCTGGCTGCTCTACGTGATCCCCGGCGAGATCATCGTCTGGGTGGCACACCGCGACAACATCGCGCGGCTGCAGGCGGGCACGGAACGCCAGTTCTCGGCCGGCGACCGGCAGCCCATCCCGCCGCCCGAGTCGTAGCGCCACCCGGGCCTCGCCGCGCCGGTCGTCCCGCGCACCGGAGCTTGCCACTGGCCGGACCGCTTCGGCTGGATCGCTTCAGCCCGGCCGCCGCGCCTCGCCCACCGCAGCCTCAGTCCTTGCGTCGCAGCAGCCGCAGCAGGATGAGGCCGGTCCCGGCCACCAGCCCGACGACGACGATGGGTGCCGAGCCCAGGGCCACGTCGAGCTGGGGAACCAGGACGCTCAGCAGGTTGAGCGCCAGCACTGCTCCCACCAGCACGACGATGAGCAAGACCACGCGCCGGTCGCCAGGCGCCCGCCGGGGCTGCGTCATGCGCTAGCCGTGATCGGCCAGCAGCGGGATGCCGATGGGCGCGACGAGCACGCGGCCGGCGAGGATACGAGCGACGCGGCCGCGGTGGCCCTGCTTGGGCCGGTGGAAGGTGATGGTGACATCCGCCCGCACGACCGGATCGGAGGGCTCGCCTGTCGAAAGGTCGACCGAGGTCGGCGTGTCCACTGCCAGCACCGGCACCTGCTGCTCGCGTGCTCGCACCGCCACGTCCACGGCGGTGCGCACGGGCTCGCGCAGCGGTCCGCGGATGCCACTGCCCAGCAGCGCGTCGATGACCAGGCCGGCACGCTCGATGCCGTTGAGATAGAGCGCGACGTCGCTGTCGCGAGCGGTGGAGACGCGGTGGATGCGGTCGAGATCGTCGAGACGATCCCAGTTGAGCGCAGCGTCCGGCGTGCTGGGCCGGCCGCTGCTCGACAGCAGCACGACCTCCGAGCTGATGCCCTGCTCCGCCAACCGGCGCGCCGCGACCAGCCCATCGCCGCCGTTGTTGCCGGGCCCGCAGAGCACGAGGATGAGCGAGCTGCGTGGACGGTCGGTGGAGACCATCAGTGCCCGCGCCGCGGCGGCGGTCGCGGTCCCCGCCTGCTCCATCAGCCACTCACCGGGAGTGCCCATGCGCTGGGCGCGCGCGTCGGCACCGCGCATCTCCTCGCCGCTCATCGGCTCCAGCGCGGACTGGCGTTCCCAGCGCGCCGTCAGGGCATCGATGTCGACGTCGGGGCGGAAGAGGCCATCATCGGCGGCAGGCAGCAGCAGTCCCGTGGCGGGGTCGTGGGTGATGGTCATGTCGCTCACGATGGTAGGCGCACCGATCCGTCCGGGTGCCGTTGGAGCAGACCGTCACGCTCAAGGCTGGCCACGGCGGCCTCCACCTGGACCGGGCCATGGCTGCCGATGGTGCCGGGCAAGCGCGTCCAGGCGCCCTCGCCGAGCGCGCGCAGTCGCTCCACGATGCGTCCGCGCAACCAGCGAGTGGTCTGCTCGAACGGCGGCTCTGCGGCGCTGCCCGGGGGCCTGGAGCCCCTGCCCGGGGGCCTGGAGCCGCTGCCCTGCGCGGGATCCGACGTCCCGACGCTGGCGCAGAAGCGCCGCACGGGGCACACCTCGCAGCGTGGTCGACGCGCGACGCAGACGGTGGCACCCAGCTCCATCGTGGCGTGCGTCCAGGTCGCCACGTCGTCGCGGGCCACCAGCGCGTCGGCCTCGGCCTGGAGCGCCGCGGGGGTCAGGGGCTGGCCCAGCAGCCTGGTCACGACGCGCCGCACGTTGGTGTCGACCGCGGCCACCGGGATGCCGAAGGCGATGGCGGCCACCGCGTGAGCGGTGTAGGGCCCCACGCCCGGGAGCGATCGCAGGGCAGCGACATTCGCCGGTACCGCGGCTGCGTGCTCGGCCACGATGGCGGCGGCCGCGCGCTGGAGGTTGAGAGCGCGCCGGTTGTAGCCCAGCCCCGACCAGGCCCGCAGCACATCCGCCGTCGGTGCCGCCGCCAGCGAGCCCGGGGTGGGGTAGCGCTGCATGAAGGTCATCCAGGCAGCATCCACGCGCGAGATCTGCGTCTGCTGGGCCATGACCTCCGAGACCAGGATGGCCCACGGGTCGCGGGTCGTGCGGATGCGCAGGTCGCGGGCGCGAGGGCCGTACCACGCCAGCAGCGCCGCCCGGAACCGACGCCGGCGAGCACCCCGCAAGGGCCTGGACTGCCCGGTACCAGGACCATCCTCACCCAAAGGTGTAGGAACCTTCATCGTCAGAACACCCATCATCGGCCAAGGTCGGGCACAATCTCGGTTGCATGCCGTATCGCCCACAGAAGCGCCGCGTCCCCCGGACCACCAACGGGACCGGGAACGGGACCCATCATCGTGGTTCCTACGCCGCGCGTCTCGCCATCGCCCGTAGCACCGCCCGCAAGAAGGGATCCCGTGGTCCCAATGCGGTCGTCGTCCTGTTGCTGGTGCTGCTCGTCTCCGGCGCGACCGTGGTCTCCGCCGCCGCCATCACCGCTGGAGGCGCTGCGGCCGTCACCATCGCCACGCTCGACGAGGGCCTGCCGGACGTCGAGGCGTTCCGCGACATCGACTACGCCGAGGAGACGGTCATGTACGACCGCAAGGGGCCGGGCAAGAACAGCGTGGAGCTGGCCAAGTTCTGGGAGGAGCGTCGCGAGGTCATCGACTTCGACGAGATCCCCAAGATCGTGCTGGACGCCACCACGGCGACGGAGGACGACACCTTCTGGGACAACCCCGGCGTGGACCTGGAGGCGACCATCAACGCGCTCGTGACGGAGGCTGCCGGAGGCGGCGGCCGCGGCGGCGGCTCCACCATCACGCAGCAGCTCGTACGGGCACGCCTGCTGCCGCCCGACGTCATCGCCAACCAGGACACCAAGGAGGGTGTCTACCTGCGCAAGGCCAAGGAGATCCTGCAGGCCTACAAGCTGACCCAGGCGTTCCCCGGGGAGGAAGGCAAGAAGCAGATCATCACCGCCTACCTCAACCAGATCCCCTACGGCGCGGCTTACGGCGTCGCGGCGGCGGCGGACGTCTACTTCGGCAAGGACCTTGACCAGCTCACCATCAGCGAGGCGGCGCTGCTGGCGGCCATCCCCCAGGAGCCGGGCAACCTCTACCCCTACGCCACCACCAAGAAGGGCAAGTACACCAACGTCGCCAAGGAGAAGTACGGCAAGGTCGTCAAGGGCACGGGCAAGAAGCGCACACGCCTGGTGATCAAGGCCTGCGGCGACAAGCCCAACTGCACCGAGACGGAGCTGGTCAACCGACGCAACTTCATCCTGCAGCGACTCCGTGACGGCAAGGGCCGCTGGACCACCCTGACCGAGGAGCAGTACCAGGAAGCGCTCGACGAGACGATCGTCATCAAGAAGCAGCAGAAGGTCCGCTACAAGGCGCCGCAGTTCGTGGAGGCTGCGCTGAAGGAGCTGGTCCTCATCCTGGGTGACCGCGACCCGTACAACGTGGGCGGCTACAAGGTCACCACGACGCTCGACTGGAAGGCGCAGCAGCTGGGCGAGAAGTACATCTATGCCGGTGCCGTCGTGCCCAACCTTCCGCCGACCCAGTACTTCGAGGCCATCAGGAAGAACAAGCTCGGCCGCGACGCCGGCTGGATCGGCAACCTGCGCGGCCTGAACCTGCGCAACGGCGCCATGGTCGCGCTCGACTACCGCACCGGAGACATCCTCGCCTACGTCGGTTCGGCCGGCTACTACCGCAAGTCGCGCACCACCAAGTTCGATCCCAAGTACGACCACGCCGGCCTGGGCAAGCGGCAGCCTGGCTCCGCCTGGAAGCCCATCGTCTACGCCAGCGGCATCGACAGCGGCACTCTCACCGCCGGGACGATCCTGCTCGATATCACCACGCCGTTCGGTGGCCGCACGGCGGACGGCAAGGTGTGGGCGCCCAAGGACGCGGACTCGCGCGACCGAGGCCCCATCCAGGTGCGTGAGGCGCTTCAGCAGTCGCTGAACGTGCCGGCCATCCGTGCGCTCGACCGTGTCGGGGTCAAGACCGTGCGCAAGTACGCCGTCAAGGCCGGCTTCGAGTTCCTGCCCACCTTCGGCAACCAGTCGCTCGACGTGGCCGGCCTGGCCGGTGCCATCGGAACGGTGGAGGTGCGCCCGCTGGACATGACCGCCGCCTTCGGCGCCTTCGGCAACAACGGCAAGGTCACCCGCCCGCGCTACATCCTGAAGGTGGAAGGCCCCAAGGGGGAGGTCATCTACGAGGCCGGCAAGCCGGTGACCACACAGGTGTGGAGCCCGCAGACCGCCTACATCATCGCGGACATCCTCAAGGGCAACGCCGACCCCAGGGAGAACGAAGCCTGGGCAGGAACCTTCGCGATGTACAACACCAAGAATGGCCAGCGGCGTGAGCTTGGTGTCAAGACCGGCACCACCAACAACCTCAAGGACTACTCGACCTACGGCTTCCTGCCGCAGCCCAAGGGCGCGAAGCAGCCGGCCCTGGCCGTGGGCGTGTGGTACGGCAATAGCGACAGCACGCCACCCAACCTCAGCCGCCCCATCTACTCGCTCGACAACGCCGGCAAGACGTGGCAGGCCTTCGTGCGCGACTACATGAACAAGAAGCCAGCGCCCACGTTCAAGCGCCCCAAGTCGGGCCTGGTGACGGCCTCCATCCGCACGGTCAGAGGGGGCACGACCCAGGAGCTCTTCCTGCGTGGCACCCAGCCCGGCGGCAACAAGCAGGTAGACCCGGTCTACTCCTGTGGCACGCCCATCACCGAGCTGGAGAACCCCGGGGCTCCGTCGTCCTGGATCTCGGCCGTGAACGCCTGGGCCGGACGGGCCAACGGCTCGTCCAGTCCGTGGGGCTCCATCAAGACGGCCGTCGGTGGCTGCTACTCGGGCGGCTCGGGCCGTCCCACCACGGACGAGGAGTCGAGCTCCGGCGGCAGCGATGATGGCGGCAGCAACGGCGGTGGTGGGGGCAGCAACGGCGGTGGTGGTGGTGGAGGCAGCGAGCCTGCGCCCACCTGTCGGCCGGGCTTTACCGACAAGCCCAAGGGTTGCGTTATCTCCTTCTAGCGGCCTCTCACTGAGAGCCAGACGTCACATCCGTGACGCTGGTCCGGCCGATACGCTGGTGGCATGCCCGTCTATGCCGATCCCGCGGGTGGCGTCGCCATCCGTGCCAAATCCCTGACGACCTGGACCACGGACCTGGTCGAGCGCCTCGGCACGCCGGCCGACATCGCGGCCGACGTCGCCGTGGTCCTCGTAGCCAGCGACCGGCGCGGCATCGCCTCGCACGGCACTGCCCGCCTGGCCCGCTACGCGGCGCTCATCGAGCAGGGCACCATGGATCCGCGCGCACGCCCGGAGCAGCTCCGCGCGCGACCAGCCATCGCGCTCTTCGACGCGAACAACGGCTGGGGCCATCACGCCTCCAGGGTCGCGGTCGATGCCGCCATCGCGGGAGCGCGGTCGGCCGGCTCGTTCACCGCGGTCGTCCGCAACTCCAACCACTATGGGATCGCCGGCTGGTATGCCCTGCGCGCGGCCGACGCGGGCCTCATCGGCATCAGCCTGACCAACACGTCGCCGCTGGTGGCGCCGACCCGTGCCCTTGACCCCATCCTGGGCACCAATCCCATCGCCGTCGCGGCGCCGGCGGGGCAGTACGACCACTTCTGTCTCGACATGGCCACGTCCACCATCCCGCGCGGGCGGATCGAGGTAGCGGCACGCCGCGGGGAGGAGCTGCAGCCCAGCTGGGCCATCGACCATGAGGGACGTCCTGCGATCACGCCTGACGAGGCCTTCGCCGGCGCGCTCCTGCCCCTGGGCGGCTGCGAAGAGACCGGTGGCTACAAGGGCTACGGCCTGACGCTGCTGGTGGATATCCTCACCGGTGTGCTGGGTGGCTCCACGCCGGGGCCGCTGATCGCCCCACTCTTCTCGCCGAGGCACGGCTCCTCCGACCTGGGGCAAGCCTTCATCGTCATCGACCCTGACGCGATCGATGAGCCCGGCGCCTTCGGCAAGCGCATGGAGCACGAGATCGAGCTGCTGGTAGCAGCGCGGACAGCCCCCAACGCCCCCGGACGTGTGCTCATCCCCGGCGAGCCGGAGTCCGAGGCGGAGCGCCGATCGGAGGCGCGCGGTGTGGTCCTCGACCGGGAGCACCTCGAGGGACTCGCGGCGCTAGCCGAGCGCTACGGTGTGCCGCTGCCGGAGGCGACACCGCTCGAACGCTGACCCCTCGGCTGTCGCGGGCTCGGCGGGTCGACGTCACCTGTCGTTCGCCGCTAGGCTTCCGCGATGTCGCTCGATGAGTATTGGCGCAAGCGCGACTTCGAACGTACGCCTGAGCCACAGGGCGCCCTTGCCCCGACGCAGATCCCGTCGCTGCGGCGGTTCGTGGTGCAGCGCCATCGAGCCAGCCGCCTCCACTACGACGTGCGCCTCGAGATCGGTGGGGTGCTCGTCAGCTGGGCCGTCCCGCGCGGGCCGTCCATGCGGCCGCTGGAGAAGCGCCGTGCGGCGCGAACCGAGGACCACCCACTCGAGTACCTGGACTTCGAAGGCATCATCCCGGCCGGCGAGTACGGTGGGGGCGACGCCATCGTCTGGGATCACGGGGCGTGGCAGCCGGAGCTGGCCGACGACCCTGCCGCCTGCGTGGCCGCCGGCGAGCTCAAGTTCTTGCTTCACGGGACGCGCCTGGCGGGGCGGTTCGTCATCGTGCGCACCGGCAAGACGAAGGACGGCGAGGACTGGCTCCTGATCCACAAGGACGACGCGTACGCCGATGCCGGGTGGGACATCGACGACCATCCCACGTCGGTGCTGAGCGGTCGCACCAACGAGGAGGTCGCTGACCAGATCGCCGCTCCGGTGGGCCCCGACCGAACCATCGGCGACCTGGACCTCTCGGCTGCGCGGAAGGCGCCCTGCCCGGACTTCATCGAACCCATGCTGGCGACGCCGACGGGAGCGCCCTTCAGCGACCCCGACTGGCTGTTCGAGCTCAAGCTGGACGGCTACCGGCTGCAGGCGGTGGTCGGCAACGGTGGCAGCAGGACCTGGACTCGCAACCACAAGGATGGCGCGGCCTGGTTCCCGGACTTCAGCGCACGTCCCGTCGAGCGCTGGATCGCGGCCGTCGAGGCCATCGTCGATGGAGAGATGGTGGCGCTCGATGTCGACGGCCGCCCCGACTTCAGCCTGCTGCAGGACCTGGCAGGCATGCGCGGGCTGGGGGTGCGGCGGCGCGAGCGCCTGCCCCAGGGGACGGCCGAGCGCCGCGAGGGCACGCTCGTGTACCACGCCTTCGACCTGTTGCACCTCGACGGCTGGAGCCTGCTCGATGTGCCGCTCCTCGAGCGCAAGCGCCTGCTGCGGCTGCAGCTGCGCGGCCATCCCTCGGTGCGCTACGTGAGCCACGTGCTGGAGCATGGCGAGGAGTTCGCTGCCGCGGTCGCGGCACAGGGTCTCGAGGGCAGCATCGCCAAGCGGCGCAGCAGCCGCTACGCCCCAGGCTCGCGCTCGCGCGAGTGGCTCAAGGTGAAGGCCCGCCGCGAGCAGGAGCTGGTCGTCATCGGCTACGAGCCCGGGCGAGGCAGCCACGCCGACCTCGGGTCGCTGCTGCTGGCGACCCACGAGTCGGACGGGTGGCGCTTCGCCGGGCATGTCGGCAGTGGCATGGACGCCGCCACCCGCGCCGAGTGGCGCGCGCTGATCGAGCAGGATGCAGTGGCCACGCCACCCGCGAGCGGTGTGCCGCCTTCGGCGAGTGCGCGCTACAGCGAGCCACGCCACGTGATCCGTGCCAGGTTCGCGGAGTGGACGCCCGACGGGCTCTTGCGGCAGGCGGTGTACAGGGGTCGCGACCCTGGCCGGGAGCCGGCGACCGTCTCGCGCGAGGAGCCCGCCGTGCATGCCCCCGGCGGCCGTGTGGGGGCAGGCGCGAGCCCCGACGCGGCGACGGAGGCAGAGCTGGCGGCGCTCGATGCGCTCGAGGGCGGCGGGACCTGGGAGATCGGCGGGCGACGGCTGCAGCTCACGAACCTCGACAAGGTGCTGTTCCCACAGCCCGGCTACACCAAGCGCGACCTGGTGCGCTACTACACGACCATCGCGCCAGCCATCCTGCCCTACCTGCGCGAGCGGCCGCTCAACGTGCATCGCTGGCCGGACGGGGTGGATGGCAAGCCCGGCTTCTGGCAGAAGCAGATCCCCTCGCACGCGCCCGACTGGGTGGCTCGCTGGGATCACCCCGAGGCTGGCCGCTCGCAGTCACATACGTATGTCGTGGCCGACCACGTGGCCACGCTCGCCTGGCTGGCCAACCAGGCCGCCATCGACCTGCACCCCTGGACCAGCCGGCTGCCGGAGTACCGGCGTCCCACGTACGCCTACATCGACATCGATCCCGGGGCGGAGACGACATGGGAGCAGGTGCTCACGCTCGCGCGCCTGTATCGCACGGCGCTCGGCCATCTCGGTGTGCAGGGCTTCCCCAAGGTCACCGGGTCGCGCGGCGTGCAGGTCTGGATCCACGTGCAGCCGCGCTACACCTTCGACCAGACGCGCGACTGGGTCGGCGCCCTGTCACGGGGCGTGGGAGCGGTCGTCCCGGAGCTGGTGTCGTGGGAGTGGAGCAAGGCCGACCGCGGGGGTCGAGCACGCCTGGACTACACGCAGAACTCGCCCATCAAGACCCTCGTGGCGCCATATGCGGTGCGACCGGTCCCGGCGGCGGCGGTGTCGGCACCGATCACCTGGGACGAGCTGGAGGACCCGGCCCTGGGCGCGCAGCGCTGGGACATGCGCAGCATCATCGAGCGCGTCGCCGAGCGCGGTGACCTCTTCGCCGGCGTCCTCGTGGATCCGCAGGAGCTGCCGCCGATCTCGTAGCTGGAGAGACGGTGTGGCGGACCGCGTTGTGGCAGGCCGCGGCGTGGCAGGTTTCGTCGTGGCAGGTTTCGTCGTGGCAGGTTTCGTCGTGGCAGGCCGCGGCGGGGCAGGTTTCGTGACAGATGTTCGGCTGGGTCGCCTTAGGCCCGGAACCATCACCGGGGTGGCACCGCCAGCCGCTCTCCGGCCCGGGCTCCGCGGTTGCCCAAGCGTGACAGCAGGCCAGCGTCACTCCGCGCGACAGCCATCGACGCCAACCTTCGGGCCTAAGGCCGCCCGTGGCGACAACTGGCACTGAACCGAACGCTGAGCGGGGACCCAGAGCGGGGACCCTGAGCGGCGGTCCGAACGGCGGCCGCGGCGGCGGTCCGGGCGACTGCCCTGAGCGGCGGTCCGAACGGCGGCCGCGGCGGCGGACCCGGGCGGCGCCCCGCCAACGAGACGCTGGCCCGATCAGTCGCGGCGGGTGATGGCCTTGGCCAGCACGAATGCGCCCAGCACGATGAGGATGACGGGCCACAGCCGCAGTGCGCCGGCGACGTCGGTACGGGTCAGCTGGACCAGGCCGATGAGCGTCAGGATGCCGCCCGGGATGAGCGGCCACCAGTGGTTCTGCGGCAGCCGGTAGATGGAGCCGATGACCCAGATCCCGAGGAAGCCGCCGGCGATGGCCAGCATCATCACGCCGCTCTCTGCCTCGCCGCTGGCCGCCGAGTCGAGCACGATGCCGATGCCGACACCGGTGAGGATGGAGCCCGGAACCAGGAAGCCGTATTCGCGACGAACCACGAACACCGCGAGCAGGGCCAGCCCGATGAAGAGCGTGACGAAGCGGCCGATGTCCGGCTCCAGCTGTCCGGCCAGGAAGAAGAGGCCGATAC
>CAVORC010000044.1:0-99784 GCA_963698505.1 uncultured Chloroflexia bacterium
ACCCCGACTCGCCACCGGCGTCGTGGACATGATCGTGGTCGTGATCGTGCGTGTGCTCGTGGCCCCCTGGGCCCGCCGACGGCTGCGGCTCGCTCATGTCGTCGCTTCGGCTGGACCTTCGGCGTCAGGCGAAACGGCCGCCTCGTGCGGCTCGGCGTCGGGGTGCTCGTCGGCAGCCTCGACCGCCTGGGCGTAGCGGGCAACCACCACGACCACCGCGAAGGCAGCGAGGGCAAGGCCGATGGCGATGAGCCAGTCGCCATCGGGCAGCTCCAGCGCGGTCGAATCCACGCCATCGGGCCAGGGCCACAGGACGCGGATGGAGCCGGCCATCAGCCCGATGAGCACGGCGAGCACCGGGTCGTGGGCGCGCTGCAACGCGACGTGCAGCACCTGCGAGAACAGCGCCAGGCCGAGCACGGCACCCAGCATGAAGACACCCAGCGTGACCACGTCCCGGTCGGTCACGGCCGCCAGCAGCGGGCCGTACATGCCCATGATGACGAGCAGGAACGAGCCCGAGATGCCGGGCAGGATCATGGCGCAGATGGCGATGGCACCGGCGATGAAGAAGACCCACAGCGCGGGGTCCGACAGCTGGCCGCCCGACTCCTCGCCGGTGCCGCCGCGCAGGCCCAGGAGCACGAAGGTGATGACAGCGACGGCCGCGATGATGAGCGCCAGCTGCGGGCGCGGCCGGCGGATCAGCCGCCAGGCCACCACCACCGAGCCGGCCACGAGGCCCAGGAAGATGGCCGACATGAGCTCCGGCTGCTGGTGCAGCTGGTCGCTGATGAGCCCAGCCAGCGTCAGCACCGCCACCAGGATGCCGGCCCCGAGCGGGACGATGAAGGCCCACTCGACCGCAGTGAGCCAGCGCCGGAAGCCGGCGACATCCCCGCGCACCAGCAGCGTCAGCGCCTTGGAGCCGGCGCGAAGCGAGGCGATCAGGCGCTCATAGATGCCAAGCACCAGGGCGATCGTGCCGCCCGACACCCCGGGCACGATATCGGCCGAGCCCATGGCGAACCCGCGCACGAAGTGAAGGAGGGTGTGTCGAAGCATCGCTGCGAGTATAGGGTGGCGCCTCGGGCAGCCGGGCCTGCGCGGCTGCTAGCGCCGGTCGCGCGCCCGGGGCACTGCGGCCGAGCGAGGCGATGCAGCCTGCCGCGGCGAGGCGGCCTTCGACGCGGGCCGGACTGCCGTCCGCTCCCCGCTCTGACGCGAGCCCTTGGCACGCTTGTGCCCATGGCCGGCCACCACCACCGGCGCCTGCCTGGGCTGCACCGGAGGCAGGTCCTCCTCCGACCACAGCACCTGCGCGGCGGGCACCAGGGTGGCGGCCGCTTCGGCGTGCGTCCGCTGGTCGTCGAAGAAGATGTGAGCGCCGAACGCCTTGAGCGACCTCTGCCTTGTCGACGCCGCCGAGGAAGTACGTCTCGTCGACGTTGACCCCCCAGGAGCGCAGCGTATTGACGACGCGATAGTGCGCCGGCGCCGCACGCGCCGTCACGAGGGCCGTACGGATCGGCGACGCGGCGCCGAAGTGCGCCTGGATGCGCGCGAGGCCGTCCAGGAAGGGCCGGAAGGGACCGGGCGACATGGGCTCGTCAGCATGGTCCGCCTCGAACTGGTGGAAGGCGTCGAGGCCCTCGCTGTCGTAGAGCTGCTGCGAGGCGGGGTCGAAGAGCACCGCGTCGCCGTCGAAGGCGATGCGCACCTCGGTCAGGTCGTCGTCGGCCATCCGGGCGCTGGGCAGGATGTAGGCTGCCGCGACACCCTGCTCACGTGCCTTGAGCACCTGCGCCGGCTCCGCGCTGAGGAAGACGTCACAGCTCATGGCGCGCAGCAGCGGATACGGGTCACGGCCGCCGCGGAAGACGCCGCGGGTGATGTCCAGGCCGTGGGCCTCCACCGAGCGCAGCACTCGCATGCCCGTGTCGGCGTCGTTGCGACTGAGGATGACCACCTCGACCAGGCGCTCGTCCGCTCGCTGGTTGACCGCGAGCAGGCCGCGCACGAGGGGGAACGCCGTGCCCGGCTCGAGCGTGTCGTGCTCGTGCTCCCGCTGGTACTCACGATAGGCGCTCAGGCCACCCTGCTCGAAGACCTCGTTGGCATCGGTCAGGTCGAACAGCGCGCGCGAGGAGATGCCAACGACGAGCTTGTCCTCGAGCGATTCGGGCATGCGACGACCTCGATTCCGGTGCGGTGCGGGACCGACGGGTGCAGTGACTGTCGGACTTGTGACCAGCGCCGTCAAGTAGGCCCTTGGTCATGCAGCGGTCGTGCTAGCCTCCGGCTGCGATGAGCAGCCGCATCCCGTACCGGCGCGACCCGGACTTCGCGCGCCCCCTGCTGCAGATCGACGAGGCCGTGCGCGAGCGCATGTGCGGGCGTCTCGAGTTCCTCTACGGCCGCGAGACCGCCGAGGCCTCCATGCCGGAGCTGGAGCGCATCCTCAAGGTCCACGCCGCGCACAAGCCCCCGGAACTGCTCGAGGAGGAGGCGCGTCTCGACCCCACCGAGCGATTCACGCAGCGCGACATGGTGCTCATCACCTATGCCGACGCGGTGCGCAGCCGTGGCGCTGTCGGCATCGAGGCGCTGCATCGCTTCGTCGAGACCTACTACGACTCGGTCAACACCATCCACATGCTGCCCTTCTTCCCCTACTCGTCTGATCGCGGCTTCGCGGTGGTCGACTTCAAGTCGGTCGACCCCCGCGTGGGAACCTGGGAGAAGGTGCGCGAGCTGGCGCTCGACTACGACCTGATGTTCGACGCGGTCTTCAACCACGCGTCCTCGCGGTCCGAGATGTTCCGTGGCTTCCTGCGGGGCGACCCACAGTACCGCGACTTCTTCATCGCCTACGACTCGCCCGATGACCTCACGCCAGAGCAGCGCAGCAAGATCTTCCGACCGCGTACTACGGACATCCTCACGCGCTACGACACCATCGACGGCCCCAAGTGGATCTGGACGACCTTCTCGCCGGACCAGATCGACTTCAACTTCCGCAATCCCCGGGTGCTGCTGGCGGTGCTGGAGGCGCTGCTGTTCTACGTCCGCCGGGGTGCCGACATCATCCGCCTGGATGCGGTGACGTACCTGTGGTCGGAGCCCGGCACCGAGTCCATCCACCTGCCCCAGACGCACGAGATCGTCCGCTTGCTGCGAGACGTGCTCGACACGGTCGCACCGAGCGTGGCCCTCATCACCGAGACCAACGTGCCCCACAACCAGAACATCGCCTACTTCGGCAGCGGCACCGACGAGGCGCACATGGTCTACGACTTCGCCCTGCCACCGCTCGTGCTGCACACCTTCTACAGCGAGGACACGAGCGCCATCAGCGACTGGGCTGCCGGGCTGGTGCTGCCCTCGGAGGAGTCGACCCTGTTCAACGTGCTCGACACCCATGACGGCGTCGGCCTCCAGGGGGTGCGCGGCATCCTCACGCGCCAGCAGATCGACGCCATGATCGAGCGCGCTCGCGAGCACGGTGCCTACATCTCGAACAAGGCCACCTACGCGGGTGAGGAGCCGTACGAGATCAACACCACCTGGTGGAGCGCCATCAACCGCGACGGCAGCGCCGAGCCCATCGCCCTGCAGGTCAAGCGCTACGTGGCGTCACGCAGCATCGCGCTGGCCCTCAAGGGCGTGCCCGGTGTCTACACCCACGGCGTGATCGCGCTGCCCAACGACCACGCGCTCGTCGAGCAGACCGGCTCCAAGCGTGACGTCAACCGCGGGGTCATCGATACCGAGGTGTTTCGCGAGCACCTGCGTCAGCCGGGCTCGAAGCGCTCGCTGCTTCGACTCGAGCAGCGCGAGATCAACCGCGTGCGCACCAGCCATCGGGCCTTCCACCCGCGCGGCGAGATGCGCGTGCTGGTGCTGTCGCCGTCGGTCTTCGCCGTCCTGCGGACCTCACCCGAGCGCGATCGCCACGTGCTGACGCTGACCAATGTGACCAACGCCGTGGTGCCGGTGGAGCTCGCCATGGCCGATATCGGCCTGGCCGACACCAACTGGTACGACCTCATCCGCGGCGAACACTGGAACGGGTCCGCGGAGCGGCTCACCGTGGAGATGGGCCCCTATGACGTCATCTGGCTCACGCCGACGCGCGAGCGCCTGGAGGACCGCCGTCAGCGAAGCTGAGGGCGACCTTGCGCCGACCCTCGCCCCTGCGGCGGGGGGCCGTTGGACTCTACCGAAGCGTTCCCGCGGGAGCCACCGTGCGGTGGCACCTCGAAGGTACTGCGCCGAGCGCTGCCCGGGGCGCACGGGAGGCAATCGTGGATCGCACGAAGGTCGTCATCATGGGCGCCGCAGGGCGCGACTTCCATGACTTCAACGTCGTCTACCGCGACGACCCCGGAGCAGAGGTGGTGGCCTTCACCGCTACCCAGATCCCCGGCATCGATGGACGCCGCTATCCGCCCGAGCTGGCCGGCGAGCACTATCCCGACGGCATCCCCATCGTGCCCGAGGCCGAGCTGGAGGCGGTCATCCGCGAGCAGGACGTGGACCTCGTCGTCTTCAGCTACAGCGACGTGCCCCACGAGACCGTGATGCACGCGGCCTCGCGGGCGATGGCCTCGGGGGCGGACTTCGGCCTCATCGGACCGCGCGGCATGATGCTCGAATCGCTCAAGCCGGTCGTGGCCGTGTGCGCCGTGCGCACGGGTGCCGGCAAGAGCCAGACCACGCGCGCGGTGGCGGCGCTGCTGGCCGAGCGTGGCCTGACGCCGGTCGTGGTGCGCCATCCGATGCCCTACGGCGACCTCGTCGCCCAGCGCGTCCAGCGCTTCGGGAATCGCGACGATCTCTACCACCACCACACCACCATCGAGGAGCGCGAGGAGTACGAGCCGCATATCGATGCCGGCCGCGTCGTCTTCGCCGGCGTGGACTACGAGGCAATCCTGCGCGAAGCAGAGAAGGAGGCCGATGTCATCCTCTGGGATGGCGGCAACAACGACCTGCCCTTCTTCCTGCCCGACCTGTTCATCGTCGTGGCCGACCCACTGCGTCCGGGCCATGAGCGTCGGTTCCATCCCGGCGAGGTCAACCTGCGCATGGCCGACGTAGTCATCATCAACAAGATCGACTCGGCTAGCGAGGAGGACCTGGCCGCGGTGATCGCATCGGTCCAGGAAGTGAACCCGGAGGCGGAGATCCTGACGGCGCGCTCGGACCTGACCCTCGAGGGTCCCTCCATCGAAGGCCGGCGCGTGGTGGTGGTGGAGGACGGGCCGACGCTCACGCACGGCGGCATGACCTATGGCGCCGGCGTGGTGGCAGCGAAGCGCTTTGGTGCGGCTGAGCTGGTCGACCCGGAGCCCGTGGCGGTGGGCTCGATCCGGGCGGTGCTGGAGCGCTATCCGGACCTGGAGCCGCTGGTACCGGCGATGGGCTACGGCGAGGCCCAGATGGCGGAGCTCAAGGAGACCCTCGAGCGCACCGACGCCGACATCGTGCTGGCGGCCACGCCCATCGACCTGGGCAGCCTGCTCGAGCTGGACAAGCCGGTGACCCGCGTGCGCTACGAGCTGGCGCAGGTCAGCGGTCGTCCGCTGGCCGAGATCATCGCGGAGGTCGGGTCATAGCCCGACTCGCCTGCGCCACCGCCCGGCGTCGGGTCAGCCCGCGCCGGGACCCCGTGCCTGCAGCTTGGCCCACGTGTCCTTCAGCGTGACCGTGCGGTTCAGCACCGGACGTCCGGGCGCCGAATCGGGATCAGAGCAGAAGTAGCCCAGCCGCTCGAACTGGACGGTCTCGCCCACCGGCGTCTCGGCCGCTGCCGGTTCAAGCCAGCAGTCGCGCAGGATGGTCTCCGATGCCGGGTCGAGATCAGCCAGCAGGTCGCCGTCGGCGCCCGGATCGGGACGACTGAAGAGGGGTCCGTACAGGCGCACCTCGGCAGGCACGGCGTGCCTGGCGGAGACCCAGTGCAGGGTGGCCTTGGGTCGCCGGCCGTCGGGCGCATCGCCGCCACGCGTGGCCGGGTCGTACGAGCAGCGCAGCTCGACCACCCGACCGTCCTGGTCCCTGACGACCTCGTCACAGGTGATGAAGTAGGCATAGCGCAGTCGCACCTCGCGACCCGGCGCCAGCCGGTAGAACTTGCGCGGCGGATCCTCCATGAAGTCGTCACGCTCGATCCACAGCTCGCGACCGAAGGCCACGCTGCGCGTGCCGGCGGCCTCGTCCTCGGGATTGTTGACCGCTTCGAGCTCGTCGACCTGGCCCTCGGGGTAGTTGGTGATGACGACCTTGAGTGGATCGAGCACGGCCATGCGTCGCGGGGCGTCCCGGTTGAGGACCTGGCGAACGTGGTACTCGAGCCGGCCCAGCTCCACGGTCGACTCGGCCTTGCTGACCCCGATGGCTGCCGCGAACTCGCGGATACCCTCGGCGGGATAGCCCCGGCGGCGCATGCCCGCGATGGTGGGCATGCGCGGATCATCCCAGCCGCGCACCCGGCCATCCTGCACGAGGCGCAGCAGGAAGCGCTTGGACAGCACCGTCCAGGTCAGGTTGAGCCGGGCGAACTCGTACTGGTGGGGCCGTGACGGCACCGGCAGATGCTCGATGAGCCAGTCGTACAGCGGGCGGTGGTTCTCGAACTCCAGCGTGCAGATGGAGTGGGTGATGCCCTCGATGGCGTCGGACTGGCCGTGGGCGAAGTCGTAGGTGGGATAGATGCACCAGGTGTCGCCCGAACGCGGGTGCGAGGCGTGGACGATGCGGTACAGGATGGGGTCACGCAGGTTGATGTTGGGCGAGGCCATGTCGATGCGAGCACGCAGGACGCGCTCACCGTCGGCGAACTCGCCGGCACGCATGCGCCGCAGCAGGTCCAGGTTCTCCGCTGCCGGACGGTCACGGTAGGGGCTGGGCCGGCCGGGTGCGGTGAGCGTGCCGCGGTATTCGCGGATCTGCTCGCCCGAGAGGTCGTCGACGTAGGCCAGCCCGGCCTCGACCAGGTGCTCGGCCCAGGCGTAGAGCTGCTCGAAGTAGTCCGAGGTGAAGTAGAGGTGCTCGCCCCAGTCGGCCCCGAGCCAGCGCACATCGGCCTCGATGGCGTCGATGTACGCCTGCTCCTCCTTCGTCGGATTGGTGTCATCGAAGCGCAGGTGGAAGCGGCCGCCGAACTCGCGGGCGATGCCGTAGTTGAGCGCGATCGACTTGGCATGGCCGATGTGCAGGTGGCCGTTGGGCTCGGGCGGAAAGCGCGTGACGATGGTGTCGTAGCGGCCAGCCTTCACGTCGGCGGCGACGATGTCACGAATGAAATCGGAGTGCTCTGCTGCTGCTGTCGTGGTGGTCACTGGCCTGTCTGGATGCGGTCGGATGGTCCAGCCAACGGTACTCGCACGTGAGGCTGGCGTGTGTCCGCGACCGCGTGGCGGCCTCGAACCCGAGCCTGGACCGCGCAGGTCTTGTTGACAGGTGCCCTATACTCTGTATCACAGAGTACTCTGTAAAAGGCGAAAGGATGCGTCATGGAGGGGGTTGTCGACCTGAAGAAGCTGGAGCGGGATGCATTCCGCCGCTTCTACGAGGACGGCCTGTTCGATATCTACATCGGCGTGATGCTGCTCGTCTTCTTCGCCGCGAGCGCGCTGTGGGACGCCTTCGGCAGCCCGGCCATCAGCTACGTGGTCATGCTCGCGCTGGCCCTCGGCGTCACATTGCCGCTGCTGAGCTACCGGCGGCGCCTGCTGCGGGCACGCCTTGGCAGCTTCCGGCCCGGCCCGCGACGCCGGCTGCGCATCCGGCGCACCCGCCTGGTGTTGGCGGGCTCGGTGGCGCTCGGGTTGGTCGCCTTCGGGCTGGTGGTGATGGTCATCGGCGGGCCGGCGTCCGCGGACGTGGTGACGGTGCTGATGCCGCTGCTGTGGTTCGTCAACGCCGTCGTCGTCTTCGGCGCGATGGCGTACCTGCTCGACGTGCCACGCTTCTATGTCTACGGCGTCGCCTTCGGGACCCTGATGCCGCTGGTCATCTGGCCCGATGCGCTGTGGGGCCTGGAGGTCCCGATGTGGCTGGTCTTCGGCCTCGCCGGCGGCAGCCTCGTGCTCATCGGCGTGCGCAAGCTCCGGCGCTTCCTGCGTGAGTACCCTGATCCCCGTGCCGGCTAGCGCGGCGTCGGCCGTGGACGAGGGCGGCGTCGTCGTGTCGGCAACGGTCGACCGGCTGATCCATGAGCCGGCCCGGCTGGCCATCCTGACGAACCTCTTCGTGGTCGAGAACGCCAATGCCACCTACCTGGCGCAACAGACGGGACTGACCTGGGGCAATCTCGGCTCACACCTGCGCAAGCTGGAGGAGGCCGGCTACATCGCGGTGGCCAAGGGCTTCAACGGTCGCCGCCCGGAGACGACGGTGGCGCTCACCGCACGCGGTCGCGAGGCACTCCTCGAGTATCGCGAGCAGCTCATCGCGGCGCTTGCCCCGATGGCCGCCGGCTAGACGCGGACAGCGCCGGCAGCAGCCACGCGATCGAGCTCGGCCTGGCCCGACCATGCGCCTATGGGCTGCGCGGAAGGACCCGCATCTCGTATCCGTCGGGGAGCTCGGAACGAATGGCTGCGTTGAGCACCCGGAAGTCGGCGTCTGGCGGCGCGATGATCTCGATCGTCTCGACCGTGCGCTGGCTGGTCTCGCCCGACTCGGCAGCACGTAGCGCGATGGTGTCCGCGGCACGCGCATCACGGCGCAGCTGCCACAGGTGATACAGCAGCACCACGGTCGCGACGGTGAGGATGGCGATGGCCCACGATGAGTCGTCCGAGGGTCCGCTGTCGAGCAGGGTGCGCGTCGCCTGCCACACCAGGAAGGCTGATGACCCCATGGCCGCCACCACCGACAGGCCGGACACGAGCGTGAGGTAGGCGCGGCGCGACACGGCGCCAGCGGCTTCACCTGTGTGCCGGGCGCGGTCTCGCTGGGTCATCACCCAGGCCGGCACCCACAGCAACAGCCCGACGAGGGCAAGGCCAAGGGCCCGCGTCGAGTCACCCTCCGACCCACTCATGGCGATGAGGTTGTCAGGTGCTGCGCCGGTGACGCTGTCGATCACGACCTGCAACTCCCAGGCCAGTCCGGCTGCGAGCCCGACGAGCCCCACGAACGCAACGACGAGGTGCGCCGTTCGCCTGAGCGCTCGCGCGGCGGGCGCTCCACCTCGGTCCTCCGCCTCACGGACGACCCGGCGCTGGTGCCACCACCAGCCAAGCGCGAAGGGCAGGAGCAGCAGCAAGGGTCCGCCCACGTCCTCGATGAGACGGGAGCCTTCGGTCGGCGTCCACGTCCCGAGGAGCGCGGCGGCGGCCGCGCCAAGACTGGTGGCCGAGAGCATGAGCACCGCGAATGCCGAGACTAGGCTGACGGCAAGGAAGTAGCCGCGGCGGCTGGCGGCGTTCCGCTGAGAAGCACCGACGGGATCTGGAGCACCCAGCAGACGGTTGACGATGAGCCATTGCGTCAGCCACCCGAGGGCCGCCACGATCAGGGCGGCCAGTGCGCCCGTGAGGGCCTCCTGCCACCAGTCGCCGGGGGACAACGGCGGCCGCAGCCCGAGCACGCGACGTGCGACGGTGGTCAAGGCTTCGCCACTCTGCAGCACGACGATGAGCCACGTGGTGAAGAGCGCGCCGTAGAGGTACGCACGCGTCAGCCAGTCACCGGCAAGACGCGCGGGCGCCGAGCGGATGTCACCCCGGCGAGCCAGCAGGTGGAGCGCCCACGCCCCGCCCACGACGATGACCCCGGCGAGTCGGCCAGCCGGGTCCAGGTCGCGTCGATCGAGGAGCCACGACCCGATGAGGCCGTAGACAAGGTCGAACGTCGACCACAGCAGGACCGCGCCCGTCCCGGCGACGACGAGGAAGAAGTAGACCGCGCGCGAGGTCGCTGCGCGCTCGTCCGCAGCGTCCGCCCGCGAATGGCCGACGAGGCTGCGCAGCAGGGCGAGGTGAACGACCACGATGCCGCCGGCCACGAGCACGAGGGCCAGGGCGCGGCTGAGCTCCTCGCGAGCGAACGAACCCATGAAGGCGGGTGAGACGCCGAGCGCGCTGCCGAGCTGGTCGAAGGCGAAGCGCAGCAGGTCGCTCAGTCCCCAAAGGAGGGGGACCAGGGCGATGCCGAGGATGCCGTAGAGGTAGATCCGCTTGGCGCTCTGCATGGCTCGCTCCTCACTACCAGGAGTAGCTGACGGTAGGGTTCTCGACCTTCCAGGTACCCGCCTCCTGGGCCAGCGTCACGCGACGCTCGACGCGCTCCCGGTCGGGCTCCAGCAGCCCATCACCGGTCAGCGACTCGACGACCACCCGAACCACGGCGTGGTCCCCGTCCACGCTGACATCCTCGATCCACACCCGATAGGCGTCGTCCGGCTGGCGCCGGTTGGCGGCGTCGAAGCGTTCGTACGAGACGCGCTCCTGTGCCGCTGTGCTCAGGGACGCCCACGCGCCGCTCACGTCGCCGGCCTCCCACGCCCGAACGTAGCCCTGGAACGCTGCCTGTGGGGAGCCACTGGCGTACTCCGACTCCGAGGGCTCCTTCGACAGCAGGATGGCTGCGACACCCAGGACGGCGACGGTCAGGGCCACGGCCACGGCCATCAGCCAGGTCGGCCGAGCGGTGCTGCGAGGATGGCTGGCGGGCTCTCTGGTATCCATGCCATGAGGCTGCAGCTAAGGCGCGCCATCCGTCATCAGGCTGCGCCTTGGCCGGTGCCTCATTCGCCCTGTCAGGTCGCGCGACACGCCGCTGCGTAGTACAGCGGCACGTCCAGTGCGATGTGGACCACGATGGGCAGCCAGAGTGAGCCGGTCCGCCGTACGATGAGCCCGGCGATGAGGCCGCCGGTGATGACGGTCAGCACGACCGGCAGTGGCGAGGTGACGAAATCCGTCCCCGTGTGGGCCGCTCCGAAGACGACCGCCTGACCGATGAGCGCGACCGTGGGCCCGGTGGCGCGCGACATCCAGCCCATCAGGGCTCCGCGGTACGCCACCTCCTCCATCGTGCCGTTGGCCACCGCCAGCGTCAGCGCCGGCAGGACGGCGAGCGGCTGTGCGAGGTCCAGCCGGATGGGGCCGAAGAACGGCTCGGCCAGGGCGGCTCCCAGATACAGGCTGGGAACAGGGATGATGAGGATGGCGGCGATGCCGACGAGCAGCTCGGGCCGCGATGGCCGTGCCAGGCCCAGCGCGCGCAGCGTCGTACCAAGGTGCCGCGCCAGCAGCAGCACGAGGGTGATGACGGTCGCTGCCTCGGCCATGCGCAGCCAGGCAAACGGCGAAAGCGGGTCGGCACAATCGAGGCGATCGATGGCCGGGGGGCTGCCGACCAGGTCACCCCAGGCAAGGATGAGCGCGACCGGGACGGCGGCGGCGGCGGCCCAGCGCACGGGGCCGACAGGCAGCAACCATGAGCCCGCCGCCAGCGCCAGCACCAGCGGCAGGCGCAGGCCCGGCTCGAGCGCGGCGACAACGAGCGCGCCAAGCAGCGCGATCCCGATCAGCGGCGCCAGACGTCGGTTCATCCTGGCTGCGAGTCTGCCGGGACCGAAGGCCCCTGCGGAAGTGCCGAGAGGCTCGGGGACCGAGCGGACTGCGATGCCCCGTCGAGTTCGAGAGTTTCCACACACCTCGCGAGCCCGCTCCTGCCAGAATGGCCGTGAAGCCGAAGGAGGGGTAGGTGGAAGCGCACGAACGGTTCACGGCGGCAATGGAGCATCGCGAGCCCGACCGCGTGCCCATCGACCTGGGCGGCATGGTCACCGGCATCAGCACCGGTGCCAGCGCGGCCCTGAAGGCCCGCCTGGGCATCAGCGCAGCCGACGAGATCGCCGACCGCGTGCAGCAACTGGCCATCCCTCACCCCGACATCCTCGAGCGCCTGCACGTCGATTCGCGCTACCTGTACCTGAAGGCCTCGCGGGACTGGCAGGACGTCGAGCTGTCCGACGACTCCTATCGCGATGAGTTCGGCATCATCCGCCAGGCGGCATTCCGCTCCGACGGCCACCTGCTCTACTACGACTTCATCGGCCATCCGCTGAGCGAGGCGCGCACGGTGGCAGACATCGCCGCCTACTCCTGGCCGGATCCGCACGACCCGGCCCGCTACGCCGGTCTCGAGAAGTCTGCGCAGGCCATCCGGGAAGGGAGCGACAAGGGCCTCGGTGTCAACATCATCGCCTCGCTCTTCGAGTTCAGCTGGTACCTGCGCGGGTACGTCAGCTTCTTCGAGGACCTGATGCTGAACCCGCGACTGGCGGAGGCCCAGCTCGACGCCATGCTGGCGTACCAGACCGCGCTGCTGGGCGAGGTGCTCGACCGCGTCGGTCCGTATGCCACGTTCATCAACACCGGCTCCGACCTGGGTACGCAGCGCGCACCGATGATCAGCCCCGAGGTCTACCGGGAGCTCATCTGGCCACGCTACCGTCGACTCTGGGACTTCATCCACAGCCGCACCGAGGCCAAGATCTTCTACCACTCGTGCGGCAGCATCGTGCCCATGCTGCCGCTGCTCATCGAGGGTGGCGTCGACGCCGTCCACCCGGTGCAGCCGGCGGCCGAGGGCATGGGCGACCGGAGCCGGCTCAAGCGCGAGTTCGGCGCGGACATCACCTTCTGGGGCGGCTTCGACCAGCAGGATGTCCTGCCCTTCGGGACCCCGGAACAGGTGCGCGAGGCCGCGCGCGAGCTGTTCGACGACTTCATGCCCGGCGGTGGCTTCGTCTTCGCGGCTGGCCACAACATCCAGGCCGACGTGCCGCCGGAGAACATCCTGGCCCTGTTCGACGCGGCCGACGAGCTCGGACGCTACTAGCGCGACGGTGCCCCGGATCAGCGGGCTCGAACGGTGCCTCACGGTCCTGGATGGCGGGGTGCCCGATCGGGTACCGGTCGGCCTGCTCGACTTCATGCCGGCGGCAGCCGCCGCAGGGCTCTCGATGCGCGAGTACTGCACGAGCGGCGAGCGCATGGCCGAGGCACACATCGCGGCCTGGGAGCGCTTCGGCCATGACCTGATCGATCTCGAGAACGGCGTCGCGGCCCTGGCGGGTGCGGTCGGGTGCGACGTGGGGTTCGACGAGGACTCGTCGCCGCCGTGGGTCACGGCTCCTGCCATCACCTCCATCGAGGAGGTGGGCTCGCTGCGGCCGATCGATCCGGCCACCGACGGCACATTGCCGGAGATGATCAAGGCGACCCGCCTCATCGCCGCGGAGCTGGGGGAACGGGTCTGCCTCCTGGCCGAAGCCGACCAGGGGCCGTTCAGCCTGGCAGCGCAGATCGTCGGGATCGAGGAGTTCCTCGTCGCCCTGCTCGACCCCGGCCGAGCGGCGCAGGTGGAACGGTTGCTCGACTACGCGACCGAGCAGGTCATCACCTATGGCCGCGCGCTCACCGATGCTGGCGCCCACCTGACCATGATGGGCGAGTCGGTGGCCGGACCCGACGTGTGCGCACCCGACATCTACCGACGCTACGCGGTACCCCGAGAACGGCAGGTGGTGGCAGCGCTCGCCGCCGAGGGCAGGCGCATGGGGATGCACATCTGCGGTGACAGCACCCGCATCATCGGTGACATGGTCGGCACCGGGGCAGCGTTCCTGCAGGTGGATTCCAGGATCGACCGCAGCGTGGCGAAACGGGCTGCCCGCGGGCGCACGACGCTGATGGGGACGGTCGACCCCAGCGAGGTCATGGCTCGAGGGAGCAGCGACGCGGTCAGGGCCGCGGCGGCGAGCGACATCAAGCAGCTGGGGAACGGCGGCGGGTTCATCCTCGCTCCCGGCTGCGCCCTCCCCTACGACACGCCTCCCGAGAACATCGCCGCGCTCGTCGAGACCGCCGCCGCGACCACCGCGACCTGAGCTGCCCGATCAGTCGCGATAGGGAAAGCGGTCGGGCTCGATGCCTCCGGGAGCGTAGGAGACGGACAGCATCTGCAGGGGCAGGGAGCCCGTATTGCGGAACCCATGGGCGCCCGAGGGTCCGGCTGGACAGGACAGCACGCCACCGGGCGAGAGGTCGATCTCCGCGCCATCAGCATCGATGGCGGTGCCGCAGCCGGCGATGACGAATCGCAGCTCGAATGCGGAATGGTGGTGGCGGGGGACCTCGTCGCGGATCGCGATCAGCTCGGCGAACAGCTCGGCCCCAGGGTCCGTCGAGTCGAGGATGCGCGCGACGCTGACACCGGAATCCCGCGCGGGAACAGGCCGAACGTCGGCCGGGCTGACATAGGTCGTCCGAGGTCCGTCACCCGGGGGGAGCGAGGCATCGAAGGGGAAGCGGTCGGGCGTCTCGCCGCCCGGCGAGGGGTAGATACACAGCAGCGTCAGGGGCAACGCGCCGGTGTTGCGGAAGCCGTGGGCACCGGCCGCCCTGGCCGGACTGACGACGGTACCGCCGGGCGAGATGGGGATCTCTGCGCCGTCGGCGTTGAGCGCCAGGCCGCTGCCGCTGACGACGTACTGGAACTCCATCATCGAGTGCAGGTGCAGGGGGATCTCGCCACCGATCGCGACGGCCACGCCGAACAGGTCGGCACCCGGCGTGGAGCGGTTGACCACGAGGCTGATGGGCGCGTCGGGGTAGTCCGCGGGGGCGGCGATGCCATCGGCGGCCGGTCGGTACGAGATGCGGGGACCTGCGAGGGTCGCGCTGTCCATGCCGTCTCTCCCTCTGCTGGCGCGGTGCGGTCTGCGTGCGCCCATGCGTGCGTGCCCGGTGGCGAGCAGCATAGCCTGTGCCGTCTCTGAGCCGTCGCCGTCTGGCTAGAGCGGGTGGCGCTCGATGATCTCGCCTCGGAAGTACTCCCACGGCTCGTCGAGGAAGTCGTACGTCGCCACGACGGACGTGGGGACACGCCCCCCATCGACGACGCGATGGTCACCGAACTCGCAGTGCCAGGGTGCCTCCTCGAAGCCGTCGGGGACGTCGAATGGGCGGGCCGGGCTGGAGGCGCGCACGATGTCGCCGACACGGTCGAGCTCGAAGCTGACGGCCACCTCCCGCTCGCCCGCATCCGCGCGGACCTCGAAGACATCCTCCCCCGCGTCGACCCAGCTGAGGCCGCTGGCGACCTCGGCAAGCTCCGGCAGCCAGGCGAGCTCGGCGATGTTGCGGACGAGCTGCGACGCCAGCACGTCCGGGCCGCTGCGCTGGCCCATGGCCTTGAGGCCCCAGAGCCTGGCGCCACCCCAGCCCTCGCCATCAGCGTGGCCATCCACCGCGTCGACCCAGATGCCAAGCATCACGCGGAGCCGCGCCCGCCATTCGAAGGCGAGCGGGAGTGCCCGATAGCTGGCCGTCGCGGTGAAGGGAAGCCAGCGTCCGTTCGCCTCCATCGAGCCACGCTGATCGATGCGCATGCCCGCAGGCGCCACGACACCCGTGGGTCGCACGTGGTCGAGCCATCGGCGGGCTGCGCGCGGGAGCTCAGTCATCTGCCTGCGGGCTCTGCTCCACCTGCGCCAGGTCCCAGCTGCGCGGACGGTCGAGCGCCTCCCAGTCCTCGCGCAGGATGGCCATCAGCGCGGAATCGCGCCACTCACCACCCCGACGGAAGTGGTGCCGGATCGTGCCGTCGACGGTGAAGCCTGACTTGGTGAAGGCCCGCACCGCGCGATCATTCGACCGCTCCGTGGTCAGCCAGACGCGTTCGACCTCGTAGCTGCCGAAGATGAAGTCCAGGGCGGTGTCGACGGCATCGCTGCCGATGCCGTGGCCCAGCCCTGCCTCCGCCGTGACGAAGATGCTCAGCTCCAGACCGTCAAGGCGAGAACCCTTGTTCCACAGCCAGACGGTGCCGATGAAGGCATCGCCGTCGAGCGGTGAGATCGCGAACCAGTACTCCCCCTCGCCGTGCCGGGTTCGCACATCAGCGAACCAGCGCTCGACGGATGCCGCGGAGTGCGGCCAGGGGAACCCCGCCCAGGTGCCGACGGTGACCGAGTTGACGGCCTCTCGATAGGCGGGCAGGTCATCCTCCTCCAGGGCCCGCAGCCAGACCCGCCGGCCGCGCAGACGAGCGTGGTCACCTGGAGGCATCACGACAGCGTGAAGTAGCCGGGCTCGTTGCCGGCCTTCCACTTGATGTTGCAGCCCATGCTCGGGAGCTGCGGCTCCGGCACCGGCTCACCGGCCAGCACGGCGTCGAGCGCGGCCCGCAGGTCTCGACCATCGATGGTCACGCCGTTGCCCGGGCGGGCACCGTCGAGCTGCCCGCGATAGGCCAGCCTGCGGTCGGATCCGAAGAGGAAGAAGTCCGGGGTGCAGGCGGCGTGATACGCCTGCGCCACCGACTGCGACTCATCCTGCAGGACGGGAAAGGTGAATCCCCGCTGCTCCGCGAAGCGGGCCATGAAGGCAGGCGCGTCATCGGGGTAGTTCTGCACGTCGTTGGAGCAGATGGCGACGATGGCGACGCCGCGGTCACGGTAGTCCCGACCGAGCCGCGCCAGCTCGTCGGCGACGTGCTGGACGAAGGGGCAGTGATTGGAGATGAACATCACCAGCAACGCCGGCGCCTGCGCGAAGTCATCACGAGAGACGATCTTGCCGGACGTGTCGGGCAGGGTGAAGTCGGGGGCGCTGGTGCCCAGCGCCAGCATCGTGGAGGGCGTATCGACCATGGTCATCACCTCGGACTGCAGGACGGGATCGAGCGCGGGAGCCACATCGGGGTTCACGGCGCACGACGCAGCTTCTGCCCCACTCGACCAGGGATGGCCGATCGGCCTGCGGCGCCCGCGTGGCGCTAGGCTCGTCCGATCCGATGAGTGAGACCGACCCCGTCGAGATGGCACGCCAGCTGTTCCTCGACGACGCCAACACCTACGGCTGCGCCGAGACGGTGTTCGTCGTCCTCAAGACGGCCTACGGCCTCCCCGAGCAGCGCCGACTCGTCCGCGGCGATGGCGCTCAATGGCGGGCTCGCCTACAGCGGCGGGCCCTGCGGTGCCATCTCTGGCGCCGCCATGGCCGTCGGGTTGCTGGCGGCGCAGCGGATCGCCGACCACCGCGAAGCCAAGACGGCGGCGCGCCGCATCACGGCCGGGCTGATGGACGAATTCGGTGCTGCGCACGGCGCGACCGATTGCCGCGACCTCATCGGCCTGGACCTGGGGACCGAGTCGGGGCATCGTGAGTTCATCGCCAGCGGCATCTGGCGCGAACGCTGCATGGCGCAGATCGAGTTCGCCGTGCGCCATCTGGCGCCGCTGGCAGACGTGGCGGCGTGGGACCTGGCGCTGGCGAAGGAGTCCGATGCTCCGGCAGTCTGACCAGCCGGGCATCCACGGCGGAGACCGGGGAGGGCTAGCGGGTCGTCGCGGTCAGGCGCAGGATGCGACCGCGCTGGTCGACCGCGTAGAGCTCCCCTGCCCCGTCGGTACCGAACGACACCAGCCTGCCGTCGAAGGTGGCGACGGGCACCGCGCTGGTCTCACCGGTCAGCATGGCGTCAGCCTCTGCCGCCCAGATGGTGCCGCTGCAGTAGTCACCGAACAGGTAGATGCCCTCCAGCGCGGGCTGGGTGGCACCACGGTAGGTGTGCCCGCCCACGATGCTGCAACCCTCGTCGTGGCTGTAGCTGATCGCTGGCGGCGTGAAGGCGGCGAGATCGCAGCCCTCCGTGAAGCACTCCGGGCCCTCGACCGCGTTCCAGCCGAAGTTCGCGCCACCGACGCCGCCGGGAAGCACGCTGACCTCCTCCCAGGCGCCCTGGCCGACATCGCCGATGTAGACGTGGCCACCGTCAGGGTCAACGCTGAAGCGCCATGGATTGCGCAGCCCGGTGGCGTGGATCTCCGGGCGGTGGGCGTCACTGCCGATGAAGCCGTTGTCGGCCGGGATGCCGTAGGGCTCGCCGCCGTCGACGTCGATGCGCAGCAGCTTGCCCAGCAGGTGCCGGGGTCCTGCCCAGCGCCAAGAGGATCTCCGCCACTGCCGCCGTCGCCGGTGCCGATCAGCAGCATGCCGGCGGCATCGAAGGCGATCATGCCGCCGTTGTGGTTGCCGAAGGGCTGCTCGATGACGAGCAGCTGGCGCTCGCTTGCCGGGTCCACGGTATCGCCCACGGCGGAGAGCTCGCTGATCACCGTGGCACCGTCGGGGGCGCGCGTGTAGTTCACGAAGAGGCGGCCGTTGTCGGGGTAGTCGGGATGGAAGGCCAATCCCAGCAGGCCTCGCTCTCCCCCCGCGACGACCTCCGGGCTGAGGTCGAGGAACGGCGCGTCTGCAAGAGTCCCATCGGCTTCGATGATGCGGATCCGACCCGCCTGCTCGACGACGTACAGCCGGCCCGGGTCACCGGGAGCGCCGGTCACGAAGACGGGCTCCTCGAAACCGTCGGCCACCGGCACCGTCTCGATGACGAGCGAGTCCAGGTCCGCGGCCGCTCGCGTCGCCTGGGCAGTGAGCGTGAGTGACAGCGCCAGGCCGAGGACGGTCGCGGCGAGCCGGCTCCCCTGGCGCCCGGGGTGAGCAACGTGCTGAGCGATCATCGGTCGATGATAGCCGCGGTCATCAGTCTCGCGGCTGGGGCGCCCATGATGCCAGCACCCGCACGAGAGCCCCGAGCATCACGCCGATGGCCAGCCCCAGCAGGTTGTCGAAGATGTCGGCGCTCTGACAGCCCCTGCCCAGGACCGTCACGACCAGCTGGATGCCCTCGACCACGAACGTCAGCGAGACGGCCGCCAGGATGACCACCGCAGCGGTGCGGGTGCGCGGCAGCAGTCCCACTGCCAGTCCCAGTGGCACGAAGAGCAGCACGTTGAGGCTGGTGAAGCTCACGCGGGTGAGCTCGTCGAACGGCGCCAGGCCGATGCGTGAGAGATCACACACGCCGTCGGAGGCTTCCCCGCTCATGCCAGCCGCGTCAGGCACCAGCGTGGCTGCGATGACCAGCCCGAAGCCGAACAGCAGTAGCGCGGCCACGACCCTCGGCGCGCGCAGCCTGCGAGCCACGGCTGGACTCAGCACCACGGCCAGGACGATGGCGACGCCGAGGGCGAGCAGGGAGAGCGGCACCGCCGCCACGAAGCTACGCACGAGCGCTCACTCGCGAAGACCAGACACGGATCGGGGCGCCGACAGGGGGCATGGGACGCGGGGGCAACTCCTCAGCGATGGGGATGCCCAGCAGGGCTGGAGCCCAGGGGCGATGGAGGCGATTCTACGGGCGCTGCCGCGGGTGGGCAGGATCGCACGTGGTGGCGCGGTTGACTCCCGAGTGGCAGCCGGGCAGCGGTGCCCGTGCCGCCCGAGCTCCCGCGCTGCCCCCGTCGACGGCAGCAAGGTCATGCTTGTGCTCGACCGTACGATGTGATGACGCAGACGACCCACGACCACCAAGGAGCCTCCATGACCCCGACCGTCCAGCTCTATCGCGCCGGCCAGAGCCTCTGGCTCGACACCATCACGCGTGACCTGCTCACCAGCGGCACGCTGCAGCGCTACATCGACGAGCTCTCGTGACCGGCCTGACGTCGAACCCCACCATCTACGAGAAGGCCATCGGCGGCAGCGATGCCTACGACGACCAGGTCCGCGAGGGGCTGGAGGCGGGTCGTTCGGCCGAGGAGGTCTTCTTCACGCTCGCCATCGATGACCTGGGCAAGGCGGCCGACCTGTTCCGCCCCGTCCACGACCGCACGGGCGGCCTCGACGGCTTCGTCTCGCTGGAGGTCTCACCGCTGCTCGCCTACGACACGGCCGGCACCATCGAGCAGGCCAAGCGGCTCCACGCCGAGGCGGCCCGTCCCAATCTCTTCATCAAGATCCCCGGCACCCGCGAGGGCCTGCCCGCCATCAGCGAGGCCATCGTCTCGGGGGTGCCCATCAACGTCACGCTGCTGTTCACCGTCGACGACTACCTGGCCGCCGCCGACGCCTACATGACGGGCCTCGAGCGCCGCATCGAGGCCGGGCTCGATGCGAACGTGGCCTCGGTCGCCTCGCTCTTCATCAGCCGCTGGGATGTCGCGGTGGCCGACGAGGTTCCGGCAGAGCTGCGCAACACGCTCGGCCTCGCCATCGGCCAGGACGCCTACCGTGCCTATCGCGAGCTGCTCGAGGGCGACCGCTGGCAGCGCCTGGCCAATCACGGCGCCCGCCCGCAGCGCCTGCTCTACGCGAGCACCGGCACCAAGGACCCGGACGCGCCCGACACCCTCTACATCGAAGGCTTCGCCTCGCCCAACACCGTCAACACCATGCCCGAGGGCACGCTCCTCGCCTTCGCCGACCACGGTGTGGTGCCGGCGATGCTCGACCACCGCAGTGGCGAGGCGGCAGCGACGCTGGCGCGGTTCGTCGAGGCAGGGATCGACCTCGACGCATTGGGGCGCCAGCTGCAGGAGCAGGGCGCCGACGCGTTCGTCGCTTCCTGGAACTCGCTGATCGAGCGCATCGCCAGCAAGGGCAGCGAGCTCCTGGCCACCCGATGAGCAGCGACGCTCGCCCCCTGCGCGAGCGGGCCGCCTGGGGCGCGCTGGAGCGGCACCACGTCGAGATCGCCGACATCCACCTGCGGGAGCTCTTCGCCGGCGACCCCGAACGTGGCACCCGGCTCGCGCTCGAGGCTGCCGGGCTCTACCTCGACTACTCGAAGACCCAGGTCACCGACGAGACGCTGCGGTTGCTCATGGCGCTGGCGCACGAGGTCGATCTCGGCCGGCGCATCGAGGCCATGTTCGGCGGCGAACACATCAACGTCACCGAGGACCGCGCGGTGCTGCACGTGGCCCTGCGCGCTCCGCGCGACGCGGTCATCCGGGTCGACGGCGAGAACGTGGTGCCGGCGGTCCACGAGGTCCTCGACCGCATGGCCGGCTTCGCCGACGCGATCCGTGACGGCAGCTGGCTCGGCCACACCGGCCGGCGTATCCGCACCATCGTCAACATCGGCATCGGCGGCTCCGACCTGGGCCCGGTCATGGCCTACGAGGCCCTGCGCCACTACAGCAGCCGCGACCTCACCTTCCGCTTCGTGTCCAACGTCGATGGCACCGACATCGCCGAGGCGACTCGCGACCTGGACCCGGCCGAGACGCTGTTCATCGTGGCATCGAAGACGTTCACCACGCTCGAGACCATCCGCAACGCGCGCACGGCCCGGGCATGGCTGATCGAGGGCCTGGGCGATGAGGCGGCGGTGGCGCGGCACTTCGTGGCCGTCTCGACCAACGCGGAGGAGGTCGCGGCCTTCGGCATCGATACGGCCAACATGTTCGGCTTCTGGGACTGGGTCGGAGGACGCTACTCGATGACCTCGGCCATCGGCCTGTCGACGATGATCGCCATCGGCCCCGAACGCTTCGGCGAGCTCCTGGCCGGCTTCCACGAGATGGACGAGCACTTCCGCACCGCGCCCTTCGAGCGCAACCTGCCGGTGCTGCACGGCCTGCTGACCGTCTGGCACACCGACTTCCTGGGTGCCGAGTCCATCGCCGTCCTGCCCTACGACCAGTACCTCAAGCGCTTCCCGGCCTACCTGCAACAGCTGACGATGGAGTCCAACGGCAAGCGTGTCACGCTCGACGGCACCCCCGTCGACTACGCCACCGGGCCCATCTACTGGGGTGAGCCGGGCACCAACGGCCAGCACTCCTTCTACCAGCTCATCCACCAGGGCACCCGCCTGGTGCCGGTCGACTTCATCGCCTTCGCCCGCTCGCTCAACCCGCTGGCCGACCACCACGACCTGCTCAACGCCAACGTCTTCGCACAGGCGGAGGCGCTGGCCTTCGGCAAGACCGCTGAACAGGTGCAGGCCGAGGGCACGCCTGACGCGCTGGTGCCGCATCGCGTCTTCCCCGGCAACCGGCCGTCGACCACCATCCTCGCCGAGCAGCTCGACCCGGCCACGCTCGGACGGCTGGTGGCCCTCTACGAGCACAGCGTGTTCACGCAGGGCGTCATCTGGGGCATCGACTCCTTCGACCAGTGGGGCGTCGAGCTGGGCAAGGTCCTGGCCAAGGCGGTGGCAGCGGAGCTGATGGCCGATGCCGAGCCCATGCTTGACCACGACTCCTCGACCAACGCGCTGATCCGCCGCTACCGCAGACTTCGGACACCGACGCCTGACTGAGGGCTTGCTCCTGTGGTGCTCGCTCGGCTAGGCGATGCACCTCGCTGTCGGTCACCGGTGCTCTCGGTACTTGTGGAGGGGTTACCTCCCCAGCGCCCATCGCTAGTCTCGCAGCGGTGGCGGCCTGCCCATCGGCCTGCTCGACTCCTGCCGAGGCTGCGACCCTGCACACAGGAAGTGCAGCCTGGACACAAGGAGCGTTTCCCGGATGAACCGATCGACTTCCTCACGCCTGACTGCGACAGCCGCCTCCGCGGCCTTGCTGGCTTCGATGAGCGTCGCCATGCTCGCCGCGACAGCCGCCGCCCGCGACTGCACGTACACCTTCCCCGATGAGGGAGGCACGTATCCCGGCGACACCGTCGTGGCGGGCGATGTGATCTGCGGTGGCCCCGGCGATGACGTGGTGACCCAGATGGATGGCGGGCGCTTCTTCGGTGGTCGAGGCGACGATTCCGTCGGTACCCAGAACGGCGGCCGCTTCTTCGGCAACGTCGGCGCTGACGCCGTCAAGTCGCTCGCCGGTGGCACGTTCTACGGCGGCTTCGGCAAGGACCAGGTCAGCCAGGTCGGTGGCGGCAGGGCTCCTGCCGTCGTCCTGGCGGAGGCGACCTTCCGGGGCGGCCCGGGCGCCGATGCAGCCGAGACTGTCGGAGAGGATGGGACCTTCTACGGTGGGTCCGCAAGCGACAGCGTGCAGTACCTCTACGGCGAGTTCCGGGGTGGACCAGATCCGGATGATGTCTTCCAGATGAACTCCGGCAGCCGGTTCTTCGGCGCCCGAGGCAACGATGCGGTCGACCGTGACGGCGGGACCTATGACTCAGGCGCCATGTTCGGCACCTCCCACTTCAACGGCGGCCGAGGCAGCGATTTCGCCGACGTCTGCGGAACGGAATCGACGCGGGTCAGCGTGGAAACGACAAGCGACGACTGTCCCTGATCGGATCCGCGCTCGCGCGTCATCGATGCCCGCCCTTGGGGCGGGCATCGACCTGTCAGGGACCGGCGGCTGACCGGCGTACCGAGAGGACGCGGCCACCACGACGAGAGCCCTCCGAGTAGGACGGAGGGCTCTGTTCACGCCTGGTGAAGGTGGTTCTGGCGCGCCCGGCGAGACTCGAACTCACGACCTTCTGGTCCGCAACCAGATGCTCTATCCACTGAGCTACGGGCGCCCGAAAGAGTGGCGGAGAGGGAGGGATTCGAACCCTCGGAGCAGGTTACCCCACTCACCGGTTTAGCAAACCGGCGCACTAGGCCTCTATGCGACCTCTCCGCAACGGCGGGCCGATGGTAGCACGCACACTGGCGATGCCGGGTATCATCGCTGTTCACCACCAGTGAAGGCGTGCCGGGCACTGTCCGTCGCGCCTTTTGAGCATCGGAGGGGGCAGCACGTGCCTCCGCCCGATCACACAGCGGACGCTCGTCGCCCGCGTACCCGGGAGATGATGGTCATGTCCAAACGCGTCGTCCTTCTCGGCCAGCCGGTCACGCACTCGCTGTCCGAGGCACTGCAGGAAGCGGCCTTCGCTGCCGCTGGCATCGATGCGCACTACGAGCCCATCGACACCCCCACCGTCGATCTGCCCGCTGCCATCAAGGCGCTGCGCGGGGACGAGTACCTCGGCGCCAACATCGCGCATCCCCACAAGGACCGCGTGGTGCCACTCCTGGACCGGCTGACCGACGAGGCCCAGGTCACCGGGGCGGTGGACACCATCACCTGTGACGGGGACCAGCTGGTCGGGCACAACACCGACGTCATCAGCTTCAAGCCCGCCCTGGAGGAGCTGGTGGGCAACCAGAAGATGCCGCGCAACGCGGTCGTCATCGGCGCCGGTGGCAGCGGTCGAGCGGTGATCTACGCGCTCATCGCCATGGGCTTCCAGAACATCGCCCTGTTCAACCGTCACCTGCATCGTGGCGAGCGCCTGGTCAAGCACTTCGCCCGCAGCGCATCCCACATGGACCTCAAGGCGAGGCCCTGGCACGACTCGGTCATCGAGGCCGAGCTGGCCAAGACGGACATCCTCGTCAACGCCAGCGCCATGGGTGCCGATCCCGATGAGACGCCCATCCCGGCCGAACTGCTGCCACCGAATATCCTGGTCCTCGATCTGCACGTCGTGCCCGAGGAGACACGACTGCTGCGCGAGGCGCGGGAGGCGGGAGCGACGCGCGTCATGAACGGCGACATCATGCTCATCGAGCAGTCGGTGACGGCGTTCGAGCTGTGGACCGGCGAGAAGGCCCCCGTCGACGTGATCCGCAAGCAGCTCAAGGCCTCACGCAACAAGCCCGATGTCCCGGTCGAGCCGACCGAGGAGCAGGCCGGGCCGAGCGATGATCATGCCGGCCCGACCGAGGAGCAGGCCGAGGCCGCTGCCGAGTGACCGACGTGCAGGCTCACTCGCGGCTGGCGACCGAGCGCCGCTTCGCCATCGAGGCCGTCGTCGCTGCGGCGCGGCTGACGAAGGCCGTGCGGGACGACTTCGACCCTGGGGCGGAGGCCGTCTCCAAGGCCGACGCCTCACCGGTGACCGTGGCCGACCTGGGTGCGCAGGCGCTGGTGCGCATGGCCATGGTCGAGACCCTGCCAACGGACGGCTTGATGGGCGAGGAGGACTCCGGCTCGCTGGCCGGATCGCCCGAGTTGGCCAAGGCCGTGCTCGCGCGTGTTCGCGAACAGCGGCCCGGTGTCACCCTCGAAGAAGTGCGCGAAGCGCTCGATTCGTGCGACGACGAGGGCGGCGCCGGACGCCGCTGGTGGACGCTCGACCCGGTCGACGGCACGAAGGGCTTCCTGCGCAACGAGCAGTACGCCATCGCGCTGGCGCTGGTCGAGGATGGCGAGGTGGTGCTGGCCGCGATGGGCTGCCCCAACCTGCCCTACTGCGGCGAGCCCGGAGATCCGTCGGTCGGTGGCCCGATCGGCGTCCTGTTCATCGCCGAGCGTGGCGCCGGGACGCGGATGATGCCGCTCTTCGAGGCGTCGGCCGATCGTGCCGGCGAGCCGTGTCGTGCGGCGGCGCCGGCCACGACAGCTGAGGCGCGCTACGCCGAGTCGGTGGAGGCGGCGCACTCGAACCGGTCGGAGGCGGCACGTATCGGTGCGGCCCTGGGCATCACCGCCGAGCCCGTACGCCTGGACTCACAGACGAAGTACGCCATGGTGGCGCGCGGCGACGCCTCCATCTACCTGCGCGTGCCCCGCGGCGACTACCGCGAGAACATCTGGGACCACGCCGCGGGCATGCTCGTGGTGTCCGAGGCCGGCGGACGCGTGTCCGACGTGGAAGGCAAGCCCTTCGACATCACCACCGGCCAACGCATGACGCACAACCGCGGCGCGGTCGTCACCGCCGCCAGCATCCACGACGAGGTCGTCTCGGCCGTACGCCGCGTGCTGGAGGGCTAGTCGACCCCGGGCCATACTGGCAGGTGACATGACCGCGCTCGGCCGCATCGCGCTGTCCCTGGTGCTGGCTGGCTGCAGCCTGGCCTCGAGCTCGATCACCCATGCCCCGTCCGCCACTGCGGCCGAACCTGTGCCCGCGTCGCTGGCTGAACGCGAGGTCTTCGGCTTCCTGCCGTACTGGGAGCTGGCTCGGGCCCCGTCCATCGATATGAGCACGCTGACCACGTTGGCCTGGTTCGGTGTCGAGGCCGGGCGCGACGGACGACTCATCCGGGAAGATGCCGACGGAGCCCCGACACCCGGATGGGCCGGCTGGACGAGCGCTGAGCTGGCGGCTATCCGCGAGCAGGCTCGAGCGTCGGGCGTACGCGTCGTCCTGACCGTGGAGCGTTTCTCGTGGACCGCGGCGGGCAAGCGGGCCACGAAACGGCTGCTCAGCGATCCCGAGGCGCGCAGGACGCTCACGGGCGAGATCGTCGAGGCCCTGGCCGAAGCCGATGCCGATGGGGTCAATCTCGACGTCGAGCCACTGCCGCGGACCGTGCGTGCGGAGTTCGTGCGCCTTGTTCGCGAGGTCCGCCGCGCGCTCGACGCGGTCGATCCGACGCTGCAGCTGACCTTCGACCTCACGCCCGACGTCACGTCATTCCCGCTCCGCCGGCTGATCGCGGATGGTGCCGCCGACGCCGCGGTGCTCATGGGCTACGAGTACCGCACGCCAGGCAGCAGGGTCGCAGGATCGGTGGCGCCGCTGCGTGTCGCTGATGGGCTGGACGTGCGCGGGTCGGTCGACCTGGCGCTCGAGAAGGCACCGCCCGAGCGGGTCATCCTGGCCATGCCCTGGTACGGCCGGGCGTGGTCTACGCGAACCGACGAGCGCGACTCCCGGACCCGCAGGAGCGAGCGCTACCTCGACCCATCGACGGCCTTCTACCGCGTGTCGGCGCCGCGGGCGGCGGCGGCGGGCCGCAGGTGGGACCAGCGACAGGGTTCGGCCTGGAGCGTGTATCGCTCGCGCGCCTGCGAGACCTGCCCCATCAGCTGGCGGCAGCTTTGGTACGACGATGTCGACAGCGTGCTGGCAAAGGTCGGGCTCGCCCGGCGCAAGGGCCTGCGCGGCGTGGGCATCTGGGCGCTGGGCTACGACGGCGCCCAGCCCGAGCTGTGGTCCGCCTTGCGATACGGGCTCGAGCGACCGAAGGATGAGGAGCCGCCCGCCGGCACGGCCACGATCGATGGCGCGAGCGTCCTCGAGGAGGACGAGGGGGTGCCGATGGTGGGCGAGACGGTCAGGCTCACGCTGGAGGCGTCCGATGGGGCCGATGGCAGCGGCCTCGCGTTCGTCCGTGTGTCGTCCGAGGGGCGGCGCAACGGCGATGGTTCGCTCAGGAGCGGGACGACCTTCCCGGCCGTCGATACGGTGGCCATCTCGCTCCCAGGCGTCACTGCCGTGGACGAGATCTTCACGCCGGCCACGGCGACCGAGGTGGGCCCTTCCCCTTCGGCATCGCCGGGCCGAGCTCCGCAGGCGCTGCCCGAACCGGTGCCCGTGAGCATCCGTATCCAGTGGCGCGACATCGCCGGCAACTGGTCGAGCCCGGTCACGGTCGACGTGGTCTACCGGCCCTCGGCGGCGCCGCCGGCCGCTGAGAGCTGAGGGCTGACAGGGGTCGACGCCTCAGGTCCGGACCGTCGCCTCCCGCAGCGAGCGAACCAACGCGGCCATGCGTTCCACGTCCTGGCCATCGGGACCCAGGGCATCCACGAGCGCCGAGGCCGTGATGATGCCGTCGGCCACCTTGGCCAGCTGGCGCGCGTGGGCGGGCTTCGACACGCCGAACCCGACGGCCACCGGAACCGGGCTGACCTCGCGGACGTCCCGCAGGAACCGCTTGACGCCAGGCGGCAGCGATGTCCGGGCGCCGGTCACTCCGGCGAGCGAGACCGCGTAGAGGAAGCCCTGGCTGCGCGAGGCCACGAAGGCACGACGCGCGACGGGCGTGGTAGGAGCCACGAGGTAGACGATGCCGATGCCGAACCCGGCCGCCTCCGCTTCCAGGTCGGCACCTTCGTCGGGCGTCAGGTCGGCGAGGATGAAGCCGCTGACGCCGGCCTCGCCCAGGCGACGCAGCACGGTCGCTCCATCCCGGCCGCCCAGCACCTGGTTGACGTACCCCATGGCCACCAGCGGTGTACGCGGGCGTGCCGCGTGGATGCGACCGACCAGCGCGATGGAGTCGTCGAGCGCGGCCCCGTGGGCCAGGGCGATGGACGAAGCGCGCTGCAGCGTCGCGCCGTCGGCCAGGGGGTCGGAATAGGGCAGCCCGATCTCCAGCAGGTCCGCCCCCGCGTCGATCTGCGCGACGGCGATGCGGAAGGACGTCTCGGCGTCGGGGTAGCCGGCCACGGCGTACGGGATCAGCGCGGCCCGGCCCTCGGCAGCGGCCGCCCCGAATGCGGCGGTGATGCGGGCAGGACCTTCGACGACGTGACTCACGCGGCGCCTCCGTCCATGCCGGCCATCAGCCGGTCCTCGATGGCCGCGATGTCCTTGTCGCCGCGACCGGAGAGGCCCAGCAGGATGATGTCGTCATCAGCAGCGGGGTCGATGCCATCGCCGCGCAGCAGGTCGAGGAGGGCGTGGATGGCGTGTGCCGGCTCCAGTGCCGGCAGGATGCCCTCGGTGCGCGTCAGCAGCCGCACGCCCTCCAGGGCCTCATCGTCGGTGGCGCTGAGGATCTCCAGCCGCCCGGCCTCGAACAGCGCGGAGAGCTGTGGGCCGATGCCGGGGTAGTCCAACCCGGCCGAGATGGAGAAGGCCTCGGTGATCTGGCCGTCCTCGTCCTGCAGCAGGTAGGAGCGTGAGCCGTGCAGCACGCCGGCGCTGCCGGCAGCGAGCGCGGCGGCATGACGACCACCCAGCCCCTCCCCCGCGGCCTCCACGCCGATGAGGCGCGTGCCGGTCTCACCGATGAAGCGACTGAGCAGGCCGATGGCGTTGGAGCCGCCGCCGACGCAGGCCACGGCGATGTCCGGCAGACGACCCTCCGCGGCGCGCACCTGCTCGGCGGCCTCGTCACCGATGACGCGCTGCAGATCCCGCACGATGGTGGGGAACGGGTGCGGGCCCACGGCGGAGCCGAGCACGTAGTGGCTGGTCTCGACGTTGGTGACCCAGTCGCGCATCGTCTCGTTGACGGCGTCCTTCAGCGTGGCCGTGCCCGACGTGACCTCGCGCACCTCCGTGCCAAGGGCGCGCATGCGCAGCACGTTGGGCGCCTGGCGACGGATGTCCTCGGCGCCCATGTACACCACGCAGTCGAGACCCAACAGGGCGCAGGCGGTCGCCGTGGCGACGCCGTGCTGCCCGGCACCGGTCTCAGCGATGACGCGGCGCTTGCCGAGGCGCAGTGTCAGCAGGGCCTGCCCGAGGGCGTTGTTGATCTTGTGGGCGCCGGTGTGGTCCAGGTCCTCGCGCTTGAGGTAGAGACGCAGGCGACCAGGTTGGCGACCACTGCGGCGCTCCAGCTCCGCGGCCAGGCGGTCGGCGCGGTAGACCGGCGTGGGGCGGCCCACGAAGGTGTCCAGCAGCTCGCGGAACTCAGCCCAGAACGAGGGGTCGGCCCGCAGCTCGTCGTAGGCGACCTCCAGGTCCAGCAGCGCGGCCATCAGCGTCTCGGGCACGAAGCGGCCACCGAACGAGCGCTCCAGGCCCCAGCGACCGGCGGCATCCGCCTCGAGCAGGCCCGGGTCCACCGGGCGCGGGCCGAAGGGCACCGTGGGTCGGTCGAGCCGGGCCGCGTTGGCACGCTTCACGAACAGGGCGACCTTGAGCGGGTCCTTGGCCGGTCGTCCCGAAGGTCGCAGTGAAGGCTCGACGCCGCTTGACGTATCGACGCCGATGGCGGGGACTTCGAGCAGCGCGCCGGCGACGTTGGCAGCGCTGAGGCCGCCGGCGAGGATGACGGGGATACGCTCGGCGATGGCCCGTGCGGTGGCCACCGACGCCCGGCGTCCGGTGCCGCCGAGCGCCGCGGAGTCGGCGGTGTCGAGCAGGATGGCCTGCAGGTTCGAGCGAGCCTCGTACCCTTCGGCCTGGCGCGCCAGCGCAGCGGCCACCGCGGCCACGTCGGCCTCGTGGTCACCGGCGGGGATATGCAGCACCTTCAGGACGGGCAGCGGGATGGCGTCGAGGTCGCTCGGCGGCTCGGAGCCGTGGAGCTGCACGGCGTCCAGGTCGAGGCGGCCAGCGATGGCCGCCACGTCGGCGGGATCGCGGTCGGCGAAGACGCCCAGCAGCAGCGGTCCGTTGCCGGGCGCGTCGGCAGCGCGGGCCACGGCCACGAGCTCAGCGGCCTCAGCTTCCTCGAGGGCTCGCGGTGTGCCTGGCACGAAGTTGAGGCCGATGGCATCGGCGCCGGCGGCGATGGCCGCGGCCAGCCCGACCGGCTCGGTGATGCCGCAGATCTTGACGAACGGAGCACGACCATCGGCGGCGGGATCGACGCCCGGTCCAGGCACGGCTCCTGCGGCAACCAGCGTCGCCACGCGTGCCTCCACGGCCGCCGGCTCGGAGCCGGCACGCATGAGATCCTCCCCCACGAGGGCGGCGTCGAACCCGAGCGCTCGCCAGCGTCGGACGGTCACAGCATCGCGCACGCCGGATTCGGCCACCACCAGGCGGTCGTCGGGCACGAGTGAGCGCAGGCGCTCGCACAGGCCCGGGTCCACCGCGAGCGTCCGGAGATCGCGGTTATTGATGCCGATGAGCCGGGCGTCGGTCGCGATGGCCACGGCCAGCTCCTTCTCCGAGTGCGCCTCCACCAGCGGCTCCAGGCCGAGGGCCATGGCCGACTCGACGAGCCGGGCGAGGCGCCTAGGTGGATGCAGTGCCGCCAGCAGCAGGACCGCGTCGGCGCCGGCGGCCCGCAGCAGCGGCAGCTGACGTGGATCGACCACGAACTCCTTGGCCAGGACCGGGAGCGTGGTGGCCGCGCGGGCGGCGCGCAGGTCGTCGAGCGAGCCGCTGAACCAGTGCGGCTCGACCAGCACGGAGATCATCGAGGCGCCGCCGGCCTGGTAGGCCCGCGCGCGCTCGGCGACATCGAGCTCGCCATCGACCATCGCCCCCGCCGACGGCGAGCTGCGCTTGATCTCGGCGATGAGGTGGAGTCCCGGCCTGGCCAGTCGGCCGACCACGTCGCGTCGCGTCGGCCCGGCGGGCGTCTCACGCATGACAGCCCGGAGGTCGCGGCCGCCGAGCTCGAGGTCGAGGTCGGTGGACCGCCGCTCGGCGATCTCGTGCAGGACGGAGGGCCCGGGGGACATCAGGCAGCCTCCGCGGCACTTCGACGCAGGCGCTCGAGCTGCTCGCGCGCGGCACCCGAGGCGATGGTGGCCGCTGCCAGCTCGATGCCGGCGCGCAGGTCATCGGCGCGACCGGCCACGACCAGCGCAGCACCCGCGTTCAGCACCACCACGTCGTGCGCGGCGCCGGGCTCGGCGCCCTCCAGGATGGCCACGATGCGCCCGGCGTTGGCTTCGCCGTCGCCGCCCACGAGGGCATCGGTATCGGCGTGCGCCAGCCCGTAGTCGGTCGCGACGACCGCTCGCCGTTGGACCCCGCCGGGCGACACCTCCAGGATGACACCGCTGCCGTCGAGGGGCAGCTCATCGAGGCGCTCGCCGTGGACCACGTAGGCGCGCTCGCAGCCGAGCTCGAGGAGGGCGGCGGCGACGGCAGCAGCAGCGTCGGCATCCGGCACGCCGACCAGCTGGCGACGGGGCCGGGCGGGGTTGGCCAGCGGCCCGATCATGTTGAAGGCGGTGCGCACGCCCAGCTCTGCGCGCACCGGTCCCGCGTGGCGCATGCCCGGATGGAATGCCGGAGCATGGAGGTAGGCGAAGCCGTCTTTGCGCAAAGACAGCTCCGCGTCAGCCGGCGTCTGCTCCACGCGCAGGCCCAGGGCGCGCATCACGTCCGACGAGCCGGCCCGCGACGAGACCGCGCGGTTGCCGGCCTTGGCGACGGGCACACCGGCAGCGGCGACGACCAGCGCCACGGCCGTGGAGATGTTGAAGGTTCCGCGCACGTCGCCGCCGGTGCCGCAGGTGTCGATGGCGTCGTCAGGTGCCCGTACCGCCAGCGCCCGTGAGCGCATCGCGCGGACGAACCCTGCCAGCTCGGCCGGCGACTCACCCCGTGCATGCAACCCGATGAGAACGCCGCCGAGCTGCGCTGGTGTGACCTCACCATCGAGGACCGCGGCCATGAAGCCCTCTGCCTGCTCGGCGGTCAGCCGCCGGCCGACCGAGACCGCTCGCAGGACGTCGCGGATGGCGTCGTCAGTCGGTTCAGGCACGGGGGCGGGGCCTCCTGGGTGAGCGGGGTGGTGATGGTCGGCCGGTCCGCGCATGCTACCCGAGGCAGGGCCGAGGGCGCGGACCCCCGCTGACACCGCCTGCTATCGTGCCGCAGTGACGACCGAAATCCCGCCGCGGACCCTGCCCGCTCCCGTCGACTCCCCCACCCCGGAGGACGTCCGCGTCGCCTTCGCCGATACCTGGGGCGACATGGGTCCCGCCTGGAACGTGACGCCCTCGGTGGCGCGAGTGCATGGCTATCTGCTGGTTTCCGGCGGCACGCTCACCGAGCGCGACATCCGGGAGGCGCTGGGTCTCAGTCACCGCGCCGCATCGCTGGCCCTCGCCGAGCTGGAGGACTGGCGTCTCGTCGAACGCGTGGAAGACGCCCCGCGCGACCCTCGGCCAGGGCCCTCCGCCACAGCCTGGCGCGTGGCCGGGGATCGCTGGCGCTGGTTCCAGCGCGTGGCAGAGGAACGCCGTGCTCGCGAGGCTGACCCGCTGCAGCCGCGACTGGCGGTCTGCCTCGAGCTCGCGGACCAGGCCGTGGAGGCGACCCCGGATGACCCCGAGGCGCGCTGGCTGCGCACCTGGATCGCGGAGATCCAAGGGCTTGCCACCCTCTTCGACCGGGCGCTGCGCACCCTGTCGCGCGCCGAGACCGACGAGATCGCGCGCGGCTTCGCGGTGCTCGCTCGCGTCTCCGATGAGACCCTCGACAACCTGTTGCGCCTGTTCGGGTCCCTGCCGGAGGACGAACTGGCGGAGACCCTCGACTCGCTGGCACGCACCTCTCCCACGACGGCACGCCGCGTGCTCAAGGCGGCCAACCGCATCGCCCGCCTGGGCCGCTGATACGGGTCAAGCACGGCGTCCCCGCCACGCACTCGCCTGGCACCCTACGCACCCGCCTCGCACCCCCACACACCCGTATAGCACCGTTGTGGCAGACGGGCCCAGTCTGTGCCCACAGGCGCGACCTACAATCGGCGCATGACTGACAGCGACTCCGCCCGCCCGCAGATGACGGGCCTGATCAAGCGCGCGAAGGGCGCGGAGAACGTGGGCCTGGGCACGCTGCCGCGACCGTCGGCCGGCCCCGATGAGGTGGTCATCGAGGTCTACGCCGTGGGCATCTGCGGCACCGACCTGCACATCCAGGACGACGAGTTCCCCAGCATTCCCCCGGTGGTCATGGGTCATGAGGTCACCGGGCGGGTCATCGAGGCCGGCGCGGGCGCCGAGGACTGGCTCGGGCAGCGGGTCAGCCCGGAGACGTACTTCTACACCTGCGACCGCTGTGCGGCGTGTCTCGCCGGCCAGCGCAACCTGTGCCCCGGGCGCCGCTCCATCGGCTCGCACGTGAATGGTGGCTTCGCGCGCTACGTGGTGGTGCCGCAGCGCAATCTCCACGCGGTCGACGCCTCGGTCGGCGAGCACGCCGGAGCGCTGTACGAGCCGCTGAGCTGCGTGGCGCAGTGCCTCTGCGACCCGGCGGTCGCCTCGCCCGGGGATACGGCGCTGGTGGTGGGCCCCGGCGCCATGGGCATCCTGTGCGCGCAGGTGCTGCGGGCGCAGGGGGCGACGGTCACCATCTCCGGCACACCCGCGGATGCGCAGCGGCTCGACATCGCGGCCTCGCTCGGCTTCACGCCGGTGCTCGCGAGCGAGCTCGACGCGGTGGTGCCCGGGATCGGCTTCGACGTCGTGGCCGACGCCTCCGGCAACGAACGTGGCATCGACGCCGGCCTGCGCGCCGTGCGCAAGGGCGGCCGCTATGTCCAGGTCGGCCTCACCGGCAAGCCCATCAGCGTCGACATCGACCTGGTCTGCCTCAAGGAGCTGACCGTCACCTCCGGGTTCGCCAGCACGCCACGCTCATGGCGCCGCGTGGAGCAGCTCATCGGTGCGGGCCACGTGGTGCTGGACCCGCTCGTCACCGATGTCTCGCCGCTGTCGGCATGGGAGACGTCCTTTGGGCGCACTCGTCGGGCCGACGGCCTCAAGCTGATGCTCGACCCGAGGCTGGACGGCTAGCTCCGCCACTCCACGACCCGACCCGCAGCAGGAGGACAGTCACCCCGATGAGCAGCGTCTTCGACCTCCAGGGCAAGAACGCCGTCGTCACCGGCCTCTCGACCGGCATCGGCCGAGCCATCGCCGAGGCCCTCGCCCGCGAGGGCGCCAACGTGGCCGGTGACTACCAGAAGGACTCGGACGGGGCGGCCATCACGCGCGGCCTCATCGAGCAGCACGGGCGCGAGGCCCTCATCCTGCAGGGCTCCACGGCCGACGAGGCCCACATCGACGACATGGCCGACCAGGTCGTGGAGCGCTGGGGCAGCCTGGACATCTGGGTCAACAACGCTGCGCGCATCTTCGTCAAGCCCTTCCTGCAGCTGCAGACCGACGAGTGGCACGGCCTGCTCGCGGCCAACCTGCACGGCTACATGTACGGCTGCCGCGCGGCGGCGCGCAAGATGGCAGCGCAGGACGGACCCGGGCGCATCATCAACATCACCAGCCAGTCGGACATCCAGGCCATCAGCGGCTTCAGCGCGTACATCACCGCCAAGGGCGGCATCAACGGCCTGACACGCGTGCTGGCGCTCGAGCTGGCCGAGTACGACATCACGGTGAACGCGGTGTCACCGGGCCCGACCGACACGCCGCTCAACACCACGGCCTGGACGCCGAAGGCGCGGGCGACCTATGTCGAGCGCATCGGCCTGCATCGCATCTCGGTACCCGAGGAGACGGCCGACGTGGTCTGCTTCGTGGCCTCTCACGCATCACGCTTCATGACGGGGCAGGAGATCATCGTCGACGGCGGCCTGTCCATCAACGGCAACGTCGGCCACGCCGAGACCGACATCGAGGGCCGCTAGCGCTGCGCACAGCCTAGGCGGCCGACGCTAGCCCGCTGCGGCCTATCGGTCGCTGCCACCATCTCACCTTCGACGAAGTCGAGGTCGCCCGTGATGACCTTCTCGACCTCGTCGATGGTGGTGGTCTTGGGGTCGATGTCGTCAGCCACGATCTGGCCGCGGCGCATCACCACGATACGGTCCACGACCTGGAAGACGTGGTGGATGTTGTGGGCGATGAAGATGCAGGAGTGGCCCGAGTCACGCGCGTTGCGCACGAAGCGCAGCACGCCCTGCGTCTCAGCCACACCGAGGTTGTTGGTGGGCTCGTCGAGGATGATCAGCTCACTGTCGAAGTGCATGGCACGGGCGATGGCGACGGCCTGACGCTCACCGCCGGAGAGCGCGTTGATGGGCGTCTTGGCCGGGATGTTCTTGGTGATGCCGACCTCGCCGAGCAGCTGGCCCGCCACCTCCTCCATCAGCTTCTTGTCCATGCGGTTGAAGATGCGCGGGCCCTTCAGGGGCTCGCGGCCGAGGAACAGGTTGCGCGCGATCGAGAGCTGCGTCACCAGGGCCGAGTCCTGGTAGATGGTCTCGACACCGAGCGAGATGGCGTCGTTGGTGTCCCGGATGGTGACGGGCTTGCCGTGCCAGTACAGCTGTCCGCTGGACAGCGGCACCGCTCCCGAGATGACCTTGATGAGCGTGGACTTGCCAGCGCCGTTGTCACCCAGCAGTCCCACGATCTCGTTGGTGCCGAAGCTGAGGTTGACGGCGTCGAGCGCCTGGACGCGGCCGTAGAACTTGGAGAGGTTCTCGAGCCGCAGCAGTTCTTCGGTCATGCCTACATCGCCCGCTGTCGTCGTTGCATGTACGAGTGCAGGGCCATCATGCCCAGGATGATGGCGCCGATGAAGATCTTGTAGGCCAGCGCCGGGGCGCCGGCCATGACGATGCCGTTGCGCATCACGCGCAGCAGGAGCACGCCGATGACGGTGCCGATGATGGTGCCCTTGCCGCCGGTCAGCACCGTGCCACCGATCACCACCATGGCGATGACCTCCAGCTCGTAGCCGTCACCGCTGTTGGGGTTGGCAGCGCTCACGCGGACCGAGCTGGTCACACCGGAGTACGCGGCCACCACGGCGGTCAGGATGAACAGGGCGATCTTGGTGCGTGCCACGCGGACGCCGCGAGCGGTCGCCGCCATCGGATTGCCACCGGCTGCCTGGATCCAGTTGCCGTACTTGGAGGACATCAGCACGTAGGCCAGCACGAGGGTCAGCAGGGCGAACCAGAAGAGCGACATGTACAGCCGCAGCTCACCGAACGGTGTCGGAACGAAGAAGTCGCGCACCAGGATGTCGGCCAGGATCGATCCCTCGGCTGCCCAGGTGCGCTGCGGGAACCCCTGGGTGAGCCACAGGGCGGCACCGCGCACGACCAGCAGCATCCCCAGCGTGACGAGGAAGGAGGGGATGCCCAGCTTGGTGACGAAGAGTCCGCTGGTGAGGCCGATGAGGACAGCCACACCGATGGTGATGAGGAAGGCGATCTCCAGCGAGAAGATGCCCTCGTTGAAGAAGAACCACATGAGCACCGGGGCGAAGCCGAAGACCGAGCCCACCGAGAGGTCGAACTCGCCCGAGGTCATCAGCAGCGTCATGGCCAGGGCGATCATGCCCAGCTCCGGCGTGAACGCCAGCAGGTTGCCGATGTTGAGCGTCGAGACGAACGTGGCGTTCAGCAGGCTGAACGTGATGATGGCGCCCACCAGCAGGGCGAACGGGCCCGCCTCCGGCTGGCCCAGGAGATTGCGGATGCCGTCGCGCAGCCTGACCGATGCAGGCTTGGCGGCAGCCCCGGGTGACGTTGCGGCGCTCATATCCCTACGTGGGTCCCTCGTCTGTCGGGCCGGTCGTGAACCGGCGGGAAACGGACAGGGCCGGCGTGACTGCCGGCCCCCGTCCAGCGGATGGTGCGATCGCGGCAGGCTTGAGACACCTGCCGGACCGCACCGGTCCGGATGACTACTGGCTCATGATGTCGAGGTACACCGGAGCGGTGTCAGCCTCGTAGAGGGCGCCGACGAGGATGTCGAAGCCGGGCGGGATACCCGCAGCAGCGGCCGCGGCCAGGCTCAGGCCGAGGTAGCTGGTCATCTGGGGATCCTGCCACATGCCGGCGAGGACGTAGCCGTCGATGATGGCCTGCGCGGTCTCGACCGAGTTGCCCCAGCCGACGACGGGGATGTCACCCGGCGCCACGCCGACCTGGTCCCACACGCGGGCCACAGAGCCGGTCACGAGGTCACCGAGGCCGATCATGGCGTCGATGTTGTCCCTGTTGGCGGTGAGGTAGTTGACCATCTCGTCGATGACGGTGGCCTGCTCGTACGTCGCGTCGGTCACTTCCCACTCGATGCCGAGGGGCTCGAAGACGCTCGCGATGCCCTCTTCCTCCTGGACGCCGTAGGTGGCACCGGGGACCTCGACCGGCATCCACACGAAGTCGCCTTCGCTGACGTAGCCGCCGTCGACGAGGAACTGGGCCCAGCGCTGACCGACCGTGACGTTGTTGGTGCCGACGTAGGCATCGAAGGCGACCGTCGGGTCGGGCGTGTTGATGTTGATGATGGGGATGCCGGCGGCATGGGCCTCGTCGGCCAGCTCCACCAGGCTGCCGGGATCCGGGCTGCTGGTGACGATGCCGTCTGCTCCGGCGGCGATGGCCGAGCGGATGGCCTCCTGCTGAGACGCCACGTCGTTGCTGTGGAACGAGGTGTTGACGTTCTGGCCGGTGTCGCTGGCCCACTGGTTGGCGCCGTCGAGGAAGTACGTCCACACCGGATCGGCGGGGTCGCCGTGGGAGATCCAGTAGAACGTCTTGGCCTCATCCTGGGCCGCCGCGGCCATGGGCAGGGACGCTGCCAGCAGCAAGCTGCCGCCGAACGCCACGAGAGAACTCTTCCTGATCATCGAGATCGACTCCTCCGTGCTTGGGTGTACCGACGTGACGCAGGCACCACCTGGGCGCCAGCGACGGGTCAGGCCCGCCACGCCGGGCTATGCGGGTGCGTCGCCGCAGTCACCTCCTCCGGCCACGCGAATCACTGGGCGAAGTCTACGCCCGTGCATGAGGCTGGGAGCAGTCGAAATGCCCCGGTCGTATAGGACAGTCGGCCCCTCCGCGAACTGGACCTACCGGCCGGACAGTCGGCTCCTCGGCTCAACTGGTCCCAGGCGAGATGGCGACCTCCTCGAGCCTGACGGTCCGACGCTCCGCCGCGGAACGGTAGCCGGCCTCGACCAGCTGCATGGTGCGCAGGTTGTCACGCCCGGAGATGGACGGTTCGCGATCCTGCTCGATGGCACAGAGCAGCTCCCCCATGGTCCCGGCGAACGCATCGGGGAACCAGCGGCGAGAGAACGCCGGCTTGATCCAGGAGTCGGGACGAGCCCGGGTGCTGAACTCGAGCGTGGAGAAGCCGCCATGCGTCCAGCCGATCTCCCCGCGTGCGATGGCCTCGAGGCCCTCGATCCGGTAGTCCTCCGACCAGTCGCGAGTCCAGGGAAAGCCATCGTCGAAGCCGGTCGCCAGCAGGCCGGACGCGTAGCGCAGCACGTAGAGCGCGATGCTGTCCCCCGCCCACGGCTGCCCGGGATAGCTGGACAGGTGAGCGGTGATCTCGACGGGGTCGCCGAAGAGATAGCGGAACTGGTCGAGATGGTGGATCGACATGCCCAGCAGCATGAGGCGCGGGTAGTTGGCGGCGTCCTTCCAGTACTCCTGCCAGGGCTGCCGCGTACGCATCTCCACCGAGGCGGTGATGAGCTGGCCGAAGACGCCCCGGTCGAGCAACTCGCGGCATGCGCGGATGGCCGGGTCCCAGCGGCCGTTCTGGTTGACCGCCAGCTTCACTCCGGCGCGGTCGGCAGCCTCCACGATGGCCGCTGCATCCTCCAGCGTGTTGGCCATCGGCTTCTGCAGCAGGACATGCTTGCCGGCTTCCAGTGCGGCGATGGCGACGTCGCGGTGACGGTGCGAGGGCAGCGAGATGTCCACGACCTCGACGCGCTCGTCGGTGATCACATCCTCGAAGTCGGCCGAGGCGGCTGGGATGTCGAAGGCATCGGCGGCTGCTCGGGCAGACTCGATGGTTCGCGACGCGATGCGCACGACCTCCCAGCCGGCTGCCCGATAGGCCGGCAGGTGGCAGTCGCGGACGATCGTGCCCGCGCCGATGATGCCGATGCGATGCGGCATGGCGCCGAGCGCCGGTGCGATGTCAAGCTCCTGCGGATCGATCACGGACACTCCCCCCTGCTACGCTGCCGAGACCGTCATCGTCCCACACGCCGCGAGGCGCAGGGCGTCAGTGCTCGACAGCGGTGGCGATGACCCAGCGTGGGAGGAGCGCATGACCGCCATGACCCCGATCGAACGCGTCGAGACCGTGCTCCGCGGCGGCATCCCCGACCGCGTCCCGGTGGACTTCCACGATTTCATGGTGGCCGCGCAGCGCTCGGGTGTGCCGTTCCCGGAGTACTTCAGGAGCGGCGAGGCCATGGCCCAGGGCCACATCGAGAGCTGGCGCGAGTTCGGTCATGACGTCGTGCTGGTGGAGAACGGCACCGCGGCCCTGGCGCAGGCCTGTGGCGTGGGGGTGGAGTACATGGAGGACACCGCACCCGTCTCCTTCGTGCCCGCCATCGAGAGCCTCGACGACATCGACCGGCTGGTCATGCCCGACCCCTACACCAGTGCGCCCCTGGCCGAGAACCTCAAGGCCACGCGGCTGGTGGTCGAGGAGATCGGCGGCGAAGCCTTCATCATCGGCCGCGCCGACCAGGGCCCCTTCAGCCTGGCCTCGATGATCGTGGGTATCGAGGAGTTCCTCGTCGCTACGGCGTTGCCCGGCAACGAGGAGAAGCTGGCGCGATTGCTGGCCTTCGCCGAGGAGGTGGTGTATCGCTATGCCGTGGCCCAGATGGAGCAGGGCGCGCACCTGACCTCGATCGGCGAGTCGATCGCCGGTCCCGACGTCTGTGCCCCGGCCGTCTATCGCGCGTGGGCCTGGACGGCGGACAGGCGACTCGTCGAGCGCCTGGCGGCGCAGGACATCCGTCTGGCCTATCACATCTGCGGCGACGCCACGCGCATCGCCGGCGACATGGTCGACTCGGGCGCCGCGGTCCTCGAGCTCGACTACAAGTGCGATCTCGCCGCCATCAAGGCCGCCACCGCCGGGCGCACCACGGTGCTCGGCGTCATCGACCCCTCCGAGGTCATCGCCCGCGCCACGCCCGAGGCCGTGGCCGAGGCCGTGCGTGCCGAACTCGAGGTGCTGGCGCCCGGTGGCGGGCTCATCATCGGGCCCGGCTGCGCGCTGCCGCCCGAGACGCCGGCCGAGAATATGCACGCCTTCGTCGAGGCGGCCCATCGCCATGGGCGCTATCGGCCCGATGGCAGCCTCGCCGGGTAGACCCGGGCCGGATGTCGACACGCGTGCTGGTCATCGGCCGCCAGGCGGGTGAGTTTCCCGCCGGGCTGCCCGAGGCGAAGTCCGGTGCCGCGTATGTCATGGCCAATTCGATGGCCGACGTGCGTGCGCACCTGGCCGAGTGTGACGTCGTCTTCCACTACAACGAGCCGCGCGACGCGCTGCGCGCGAATTGGGGCCTCACAAGGCGGCTGCGCTGGGTCCACGTGGGTGGCGTGGGCGTCGACTGGACGCTGTTTCCCGAGCTCGTGGAGAGCGAGGTGGTGCTGACCAACAGCCGCGGCGTCTTCGACACCACGCTGCCGGAGTACCTGCTGGCGCTGATGCTCGCGCTGGCCAAGGACCTGCCCGCAACGCTGCGAGCCCAAGCGCGACACGAGTGGCAGCACCGGTTGCTGCAGCCGCTCGCCGGTGGGCGCGCAATCATCGTCGGTGCCGGGTCCATCGCGCGCGCTGCTGGGAGCATGCTGCGCTCGCTCGGCGTGGACGTGACGCTGGTGGGTCGCCGGGAGCGGGAGGGCGCTGGCGGCGAGGGCCGCATCCGCGCGGTGGCGGACCTTGCGCAGCTGCTGCCACGGGCGGACTGGCTCATCCTGCTGACGCCACTGACAGCCGGAACGCGCGGCCTCATCGGCACCGCCGAGCTGGCCCTGCTGCCGCCGGGCGCGCGCCTCGTCAACATCGGCCGCGGTCCGGTGCTCACGGAGAGCGCGCTCATCGAGGCGCTGGCCACTGGACGGCTGGCCGGTGCCGCCCTCGATGTCTTCCAGTCCGAGCCGCTCGACCCGGCCAGCCCCCTGTGGGACATGCCCAACGTCATCGTCTCACCCCATATCGGCGGGGACGTCGCCGGGACTCCGGCGGCCTTCACCGGCGTCTTCCTCGCCAACCTGCGCCGCTACCTGGCGGGTGAGCCGCTCGACAACGTCGTCGACAAGCGCCTCGGCTTCGTGCCCGGGGATCGCTAGGTTCGTCCGCGGCTCGGGCGCCAGCCTGTCGGCGGCACGTCGCCCTGTTGGCGCCACCCTGTGCGTCACCCTGTCGGCGCCGACCGCCCTGTCCGCAGCGCCGTGGCCCTGTCGGCGCCGACCTGTCCGCAGCGACTTGTCCGTTCCCGCTGGACGGGAAGGTTCGACCTGCGTGGCGGCCGGCGTGCGTCCACGCTCCGCTGCATGGGACGTTGTGACAGTCTTTGCCGTGGAGCGGGACGAACCGGCATACACCTGGTCTCGTCGGTCGGACTCTCCCTCGGGACGGGACGCGCCGGTGTGCAGGCGATGCGGGACAAGCGGACGTGCGTTGCGACACTCGGGCGTGCAGGGTGCGCCGGAATCGGCCCGCGGCGGCACGGAGTAGACTGCCCTCGAATGTCCCTCGTCGCCCTTGACGGGCTTACCAAGACCTACCCCGGTGGTGTCACCGCGCTCGACGGCCTGACGCTGACCATCGAACCCGGCATCGTCGGCCTCGTCGGCGCCAACGGCGCGGGCAAGTCCACGCTCATCAAGATCCTGCTGGGCCTGCTCGATCCCACCAGCGGCTCCGCGTCGGTGCTCGATCTCGATGTCGCCACCCAGGGCCTTGCCATCCGCCAGCTCGTCGGCTACATGCCCGAGCACGACTGCCTGCCCGGCGACATCAGCGCCAGCGACTTCGTCAATCACATGGCGCGCATGTCCGGCCTCCCCCGCGCCTCGGCCCGCGAGCGCACCGCCGAGGTACTGCGCCACGTGGGCCTCTTCGAGGAGCGCTACCGGCCCATGGGCGGCTACTCGACGGGCATGAAGCAGCGCGTGAAGCTGGCGCAAGCCTTGGTGCACGACCCGCGCCTGCTGCTGCTGGACGAGCCGACCAACGGTCTCGACCCCGCCGGCCGCGACGAGATGCTCGATCTCGTCGAACGCACCGGCACGGAGTTCGGCATCGCCATCATCATGGCCAGCCACCTGCTGGGCGAGATCGAACGGGTCGGCCAGTACCTCGTCGCCATCGACGCCGGGCGCCTGCTGCGCGCCGCCGAGCTGCACACGTTCACGCAGCGCACCGGCACGCTCATCGTGGAGGTGGACGAACGGCCGGCGGCGCTGGCGCAGCGCCTGGAGACCGACGGGCTCACGACGCGGCTCGACGGCACCCACGTCCTCGTCGAGCTGCACGGTGACGAGACGCACGACGAGGTCATCGCGGCCGTCGTCGAGCTGGGCCTCGCGCTCATCCGTGTCGAGGCGCGCCGTAGCAGCCTGGAGGACCTCTTCCGTGACGCGGCGCCGGCGGCCGGCGAGGAGCCGGCAGACGAGGCCGCCGCGTGACGGCCACGCCCCTGGAGCACCGACCCGGCGAGGGCCGGGGCGGCTCCATCTACGATCTCGGCTACCGCGGCTACGAGGGCCCTCGCCTGGGCCGGCGCGCCGCCATCTGGTCGCTGCTCGTGCACAGCGTCCGCACCGCCTACGGACTCGGCCGCAGCGCGCGCTCCAAGGTCATGCCCATCGGCCTGGCGGTGCTGGCCATCCTGCCGTCACTGCTGGCGTTGGGCATCCTGATGCTCATCTCCACCCTGGGCCCGCCTGGCGAAGCCTTCGAGGCCGTCTCGCCCATCGGCTACTCGACGCTCTTCCCCATGATCGCCATCCTGGTGTTCCTCTTCTGCGCCTCGCAGGCACCCGAGCTCTTCGGCCGCGACCAGCAGATGGGCGTGTTGCCGCTGTACTTCTCGCGCGCGGTCGGGCGAGTCGACTACGCGGCGGCGCGCTTCCTGGGCCTCTATGCCTCGTTGCTGGTGCTGGTGCTGGTGCCCTACCTGCTGCTGTTGCTGGGTCGTGTGCTGGTGGCACCGGACCTCCTCGACGGCCTCGGCAAGGAGCTGCCGACGCTGCCCAGGGGCCTGGCCATCGGCCTCATCACGGCCGCCCTGGTGGGCGGCATCGCATCGGCGATCGCGGCGCTGACACCGCGCCGCTCGTACGCCACGGTCGCCATCATCGCCATCTTCCTCATCCCCAACTTCGCCGCCGCCCTGCTGGTCGGCTTCGGCACCGGCATCTTCGGCCAGATCGCGGCAGTCCTCAGCCCGTCAGATGTGCTCGACGGCGTCAACGCCTTCCTCTTCGACGTCCGCCCCGACAACATCACCGTGCGCCGGGCGGGCCTCGACGGCTGGGTCTACGTCCTCGCCGCGGCGGCCTGGATCGTGGGCTCGCTGGCGCTGCTGGCGCGACGGTACCGGACCATGGCACTGTGAGCGCCGCGCACCCCGAGGTGACCATCAAGCTCGAGCATGCCTCGCGCTGGTACGGCGACGTGGTGGCTGTCAACGACATCTCCTTCGACGTTGGCGCGGGTGTCACCGGCCTGCTGGGGCCCAACGGCGCGGGCAAGACGACGCTGCTGCACATGATCGCGGGTCTCCTCTCCCCCTCTGCCGGACGGATCACCATCGACGGCCAGGCGACGTGGCGACAGCCGCGGGTCTACCGCAGCGTCGGCCTGGTGCCCGAGCGCGAGACGCTGTACCCGTATCTGACCGGCCGCGAGTTCGTGCTCATGAACGCCACGCTGCAGCAGCTGACGGACGCCGCGGGCGCCACCCAGCGAGCCATCGACCTGGTGGATCTCGAGGCGGCCGCCGACCGGCGCATCGGCACCTACTCCAAGGGCATGCGCCAGCGCATCAAGGTCGCCGCGGCCCTCGCGCACGACCCGCCGGTGCTGGTGCTCGACGAGCCCTTCAACGGCATGGACCCGCGCCAGCGGCTGCACATGTTCGAGCTGCTGCGGGCGATGGCGGCGGAGGGCCGCACCGTGCTGCTCTCCTCGCACATCCTCGAGGAGGTCGAGCGGATCGCCGACTCGGTCCTGGTCATCTATGCCGGTCGCCTCGCCGCCTCCGGCGACTTCCGCTCCATCCGCCGGCTCATGACCGACCGACCGCACGCCTTCTCGGTGCGCTCCTCCGACGATCGCCGACTGGGCTCGATCCTGCTGGCCGAGGACTGCGTCTTCGGCATCGAGCTCGACGGCAACGGGCTGCGCGTGCGGACGTCCGACTACGGTCGCTTCACGCACCGCGTCCCGGTCGTGGTGCAGGAGGCAGGCATCCGGCTGTTCGAGCTGCGGCCGACCGACGACTCCCTCGAGTCGGTCTTCGGCTACCTGGTGGGCCGATGATCGCGCGAGCGCCGATCGTGGCGGTCACCCTGCGCGCGCTGCTGGACCGCAAGCGCACCTGGCTGATGGTGGGCCTGGCCGCCATCCCGGTGCTGCTGGTGGGCCTGGCGGTCATGCTCAGCGAGGCACGCATCGAAGCCGCGGACTTCGATGACATGATCATCGCCACGGTGCTGCCCCTCATCGCGCTGGTCTTCGGCACGTCGGCCCTGGGCTCCGAGCTGGAGGAAGGCACCATCGTGTACCTGCTGGCCAAGCCGGTGCGGCGGGCACGCATCGTGCTGGCCAAGGCGGTCGTGGCAGCGACGCTCACCGCGGCCCTCATCGTGCCCGCCACGCTGCTGACCGGTATCGTCGCCACCGTCGGCGGCAGTGACCTGGTCGAGGCCGCGGTCGGCTACGCCGTGGCGGCGCTCGTCGGCGCGGCGGCCTATACGGTCGTGTTCCTGGCCATCAGCAGCTTCACCCGCTGGGCGCTGGCGATCGGCCTGGTGTACGTGCTGCTCTGGGAAGGGATCCTGGCCGATCTGCTACCGGGCAGCAGCACGTTCTCCGTCCGCCAGGGCACGCTCGCGATCGCGCGTGAACTGTCGGGTGAGCCGCCCGGTGCCATCGAGTTCGGGCAGGGGCTCATCGTGCTGGGGATCGTCATCGTGGGCGGCATCGCCCTCGCCACCTGGCGCATGTCCCGCTACCAGCTGCGCGGCGGCGATTGAGCCCATCGCCGGGTATGCTCGACGATCATGACGCAAACCAACGCGACCCCCGGCGGCGCCGCATCCGCCGGTCCCGTGTCGCTGCTGATCTGCGCTGGGTGCGGCAAGAAGAACAAGATCCGGCCGGCTGAGCGGGGGGCGCCCCATTGCGGTGCCTGCGGGCAGCCACTCCCGTGGCTGGTGAATGCCACCGATGCGACGTTCGCGTACGAGGCTCGCTCGTCGGTGGCGATCCTGGTGGACCTGTGGGCGCCGTGGTGCGGCCCCTGCCGCGTCGTCGGCCCCATGCTGGAGAACCTCTCCAAGGAGTACGCCGGGCGCATCAAGGTGGTCAAGGTCAACGTGGATGACAACCCGGCGCTGGCTCAGCAGTTCGGGGCCAGCAGCATCCCCACCATGATCGTGATCAAGGGTGACCGCGTGGTCGACCGCATCGTGGGGGCACTGCCACCCAACGACCTCAAGATGCGGCTCTTCCCGTACCTGATGAAGACCTAGGGGTCGCCGTCCGGCGAGGTGGCGAGCCTTCCGTGGCGGACGCGGGCTGGTTCGGTCTGTGACCGGCCTCCGGGCTGCTGACTTCCTCGCCCAGCCTCCGGAGCTGGTTCGGTCCTTGACCGGGACTCCGGCGGGCTGGTTCCCGCGCCGCGGGCGAGTTCGACCTGCCAGCCGACAACAGAGCGCATCGTTCCCTTTGAGCGGGACATCGCGACACCCGTGACCGCGGAGCGGCACGAAGCTGCGCGATGCTGGCATCAAGGCGTCCGATCGGTCGTACTGTCCCGTCGGGCGGGAAGACAGCGCGGCGTCTGGCGGGCAAGAGCGACGCTCGCTCAGGGTGCATCGCTCGTCGCGGGCTCCGTCGTCGTCGCGGGCTCCGTCGTCGTCGCAGGATCCATCGTCGACGCAGGCTCATCGGGCGCATCTGAGCCCCCGGTGGCGCAGGACAGGTCACCAGCCACGAGGCCATCGAGCCCGGCCCCGGTGCGGACGCCTGCCGCGCCAGTCAGGGAGACGTGGTCGACGATGCGCTCCCCTGCCGCCGTCGTGAGCGTCTCGTCGTCGAGCGTGAACGTCCATGCCCCCGCCGGCGCCTCGAAGGTGAGGGAGACCGCGGTGCCCCCGGGTGCCACGGCCATCTCGCCGTCGACCGCGATCGGCTCGGCGTCGCCATCACTCGGGGTCAGCGTGACCGGGACAGAGCCCATGGCATCGATGGCGGGTTGGAGCAGCGCCGCCGCCTCCTCGGCAGCTGCGCCCGCGGGCATGCCGGCGGTGTAGCGGATGAGCGTCGCGTCTGGCGACGAGAGCGTGACGCCGGAAGCCGCGCTGAACGTCTCCAGCGAGCGGCACTCGAGCGGGGGCAGCTCCGCCTTCCTGTCCCAGCCGCCGGTGGGATCGGCCAGATCCACGAAGTGCCCGCCGCCTGGCAGCTCCAGGCGATCGACGACGTCCCCTGCCTCCGTGCTGCTGCGCACGCTGACCACGACCGAGTCGGTCTCCTTGTCCCGCGGCATGATGAGGTACCAGGTCGCCCGCTTGGGCGAGTAGAAGCCGAAGACGCCCGACTCGGTGTTGTAGTACTCGATGGCGTCACCTGGCTGGCGGCCGCTGACGTCGGTGGTACCGGTCGCGAAGGCACCGTTGCTGAAGACACCGCTCAGGCTGAACCGCTTCACGCCGGCGCGGGTATCGAGCAGCGAGCCGACCTGCAACGGGCTTGCACCGGGGCCACCCAGACCGATCTCCACCTGCTGGCCCTCAACACCGGAGGGCAGCTTGGCAGCCATCTCGACGGCCACGAAGACGCCGGCATCACCCTTCTGCCAGGCGGCATCAGCACCGTAGAAGGCACCGCTGCACGCCGATGGGGTAATCGCGCGCCATCTTCGTCAGCAGCTTGGCCGGCATCGCGGTCGCCGCCACGGTGACCGCCCGGACATCCGACCACTCGGGCGCGGCCGTGGCCGTGGTGCCGTCGGCGAACGCCTGGTCACCCGGCGCATCGGCGAAGCGCGTCACGCGATCGGCCATCTTCGTGCTGGCCATGCGGTACTTGTCGCCCTTGGCCAATTCGATCGGCGGTGGCGGGCCGGCCGGCTCCTCGGCCTTGTCCTTCTTGGCCGCCAGCGTCGGCGCTGCCGTGGCGCTGAGCAGCAGCACGCCCACCAGGCTGCTGAACAGCGCGCGTCTCGTCCTTCCGGTCATCCGCCCTCCTGCTGCGCTCGTGCCCGCTGATGGTATCGCGTCAGCACAGGCTGCCGCAGGCATGCAGCGACCTGACTCTGGGGGCCGTAGGATGCGACAGACACTGCATCCTCCAAGCACCTGGGAGACCACGATGGCCGAGGCGGCGCAGCCGACCGCACGCGACAGCTGGGACGTCCTGTTCGAGCAGCTGCGCGCGTCGAAGGCGTCCATCGTGCAGACCACGGCACGCGACACGGAGATCGACCCCGTCCATATCGAGCCGGCCTTCGAGCACGTCCTCGACCTGGTCGCGGTACCGGTACCGCTGCCCGAGCAGATCGCGCGCTGGCGCGAGGAGGGTGTCCGGCTCGCGCGTGCGGGCGCCCCCACCGAGCGCGTCCTCGATGGCTATCTCTCGCTCAACTGGGCCATCTGGGAAGTGGTGATGCGCAGCGGCGACGACGTCGAGCACGCGGTCGTGCTCGAGTTCGCCGACCGGCTGCTGCGTGGCCTGGACGACGCCATCGCCGCCATCGCGGAGGGCTACCTGCGCGTCGAGGTGGAGCTCGCTGCCGCCCACTCCGACGAGCGACGAGCCGTCCTCGAGGAGGTCCTCACCGCTCCCCGCGCCACTCCGGAGGATCGGGCCCGCATCCGACGACGAGCCGAGCGGCACGGGCTCCCGCCGCAGGACCGCTACCGCCTCATCCTGGTGCGCGCGCCGCGTGCGAACGACGACGAGATCGGGGCCGCCGTGGATGCCCTCGAGGCACGCATCCAGGCGCCCGTGTCCCACCATCGCAACCAGATCGGCGTCGGCGGGATCCGGCTGCCGGCCGTGCTCGACTGGCGCGGCCACGTCCTCGTCTTCTCCACGGCCGACTGGCCCGGGGAACGCCTGCTGCGGGAGGGCCTCGCGCTGGTGCTGGGGGACGACGTCGTGGTCGTCGACTCCGGACCCATCGACGGGTGCGAGGCCCTCGCCGACGCGCTCACCCACGCGAGCTACTCGGCGGGGGTGGCGGCCAGCCTGGGCCGACGCGGCTGGCTGAGCGACCCGCGCGAGCTGGCCCTCGAGTCGACCTTCCTGCTCGACCGTGACCTGGTCCAGGCTGTCATCGAGCAGGAGCTGGGACCGCTGCTGGCCGATGCCCGCATGGGAGAGGAGCTCATCGAGACGCTGGAGGTCTACCTCGGCGCACGACAGAACATCCGCGAGGCTGCCCGGCGGCTGCACCTGGCGCCGCGCACGGTGGCCTACCGCCTGGAGCGCATCGAGACGCTGCTGGACCGCGAGATCGACGGCGATGTCGCCATGCGCCTGGGGGCGGCGCTCCTCGCCCTCCGCGTCAACCGCCAGGCGCGATCGCGGCATGGCCCATGACCTTGGGGATGGCCAAGGCGGCCAACGTCGCGCCGGCGACCAGCGCGACCGGGAACGCGCCCATGTCGAACGGGAGGATGCCCCGCAACAACCAGCGCGAGCTCCCCGTCTTGGCCGCCGGGGAACTCCGCGGCGCGCAGCCGACCAACCCCTCGGACTATGCCGTTGGGAGGCTGTCCAATCGGACCCTGAAGCTCTCGTCGCCCTGGTCGTGGTCCCAGCCACCGACGATGGTGCCTCGCACCCAGGCCGGCCGGCCTTCCCTCTCCAGCCGCTGCATCAATGGCTGGATGGACTTGGCGTTCCACTTTTCGATGTAGCCGACGGTTTCGCCGTCGATATCCACACGGATCGCGTCCTTGTCGTGTGGGTGATCAGGCTCACGCGTCAGCAGCGCCACGACCTGCTTCATGGCGCCGCTCTCGGAGCGACCGCCGGCGAGGCGTTCAAGCACCTCCTGGTGGTCTTCCTCTTCGACCACGTCCACTTGCTGGTCGCCGATGAGGAAGCCCGCCTCCCGCAAGGCCAGCTCGTCCGCGGCGTAGCGCTCGGTCCGGATCTCCTCCTGGCGCGCATCGAAGGCCTTGACCTCGTCCTCACGCAGGAGGTGCCATCGCCCATCCTCGCCGTCGAGGACCACGATGGGGTTGCCGCAGGTGTCGCACACGACCGTGGTTCGCGGCAGCGGCTTCAGGGGGGCTTGGCAGGTAGGACAGACCTTCGAGGCGTAGGTGCGGGCGTGAGCAGACGCCGGATCGTGAAGCTCCAGATGGGGCAGCGCGGGAGGCACCAGGTCGGCAGGAGTGAGCGCCGGGACCGTGGGTGGCACGGGCGCGGCTGCGGACTCGTGGCCTTGATCCCCGCTGAGCTTCCTGCGCAACCAAGCCATCGAGTTCTCTCCTCTGCATAGCGCCCGATCGCCGACGACGATCCGGGACAAGTCTGACAGCCAGGCCTGGTCTTGGCCGACAGCCTGAGGGGACCGAGACACATCCGGTCCTCTATAGGCTACGAGGGCCTGCCACCTGCGATGTTGGCCAACTCCGTCAAGGACTGCCTCTCCGCGAGAGGAACGGTCCACCTCGTGGCTGCCGGAACCGCCTCCTGCGCCGTGTCGCCCACTGCGCCGTGTCGCCCACTGCGCCGTGTCGCCCACCGCGACGTCCCGCGAGTCATCGGCTGAGAAGTGGAGATCGTGGGAATCGAACCCACGAGACGCTTGCACGCCCGACGGTTCGCAAGTGCGCTCTCGCAGGGGACAGGACTGGTGTACCAGGTTTCACGCTCAGCCACGCTCGAAGCCATCGAGGGGCATGGGTCAGGTGTGGACTCCCATAGCCTTAACCCGTTGCCTTAAGTGCGCGCTTAGCGGATACGGCTCGCGCTGCCCTACTCCGGCAGCGGATGCTCCGCGAAGAAGCGCTCGGCCTCATCGTCCTCGTCCAGCTCTGCGTACTCGGCACAGAAGCTCTCGGCGAACGGCCCGCTGCACTCATGCATGACCGCCGCATGACCGAGTCCCTCGATGTCGTAGAAGATGACCTCAGCCGCACAGCCCTGGTAGGTCTTGCGGGAGACACCCGAGCCAAGAGTCGTCGACGAGGGGCTCGGGGTCACGGCCGTTGGTCTCTGCCCATCGTTCGACCGACTGGGTGACCCAGGGGCGGTCGGAGTTCCCCGTGATCGCCAGCAGGGGCACCTGGCGTTCCGGATCGCAGGTCTTGACGAGGAAACTGCCCATGCCGTCCTTGAACGAGGCGATCCGGTCCGGTCCCTCGCAGGCCAGCTGCGCTGCCGCATGGGCGCTCGACGAGGAGCCACCGACATGGACCCGTCGCAGGTCGATGCAGTAGTCGGCCGCCAACTCATCGACGAGCGCGAGCAGGGTCGCGGGGGCCTGCTGTGTCGTGGTTTCGGTGCCCACGATGGCGATGACCATCGGCTCGTCGTCGAAGGCGTCACGCCAGCCTGCGTAGTTCAGGTGCGCGTCCCCGCCGCCGCTGCCGAGGAAGAGGTACAGCGGCGCAGGGCTGATCTCGGCGTAGTGCTCCGGCACGATGACGAAGTGCTTCTGGTCGGCACCGTCGAAGTCGTTGACGGCCTCGTAGTCGCCTGGAGCTGCGAGCGGCGCCTCGCAGCCACTGCTCGGTCGTGCCGCCCCCTCGGACTGAGCGGCCACCGGGACGACCGCAGCCGCTGCCAACGCCACGGCCATGGTCATCGGGATCAACGTACGCATGAGTGTTTCCCCTCTTCATCCACGTCTACTTGCTCGCCGCAGCCGCCTCTGGGGTGATGACGTAGAGGTCACTACCGTCGTAGAGTCGAGGACCCAGGTCTTCGTAGGCCACCACCCAGACCTTGCCGTCGGCAGCGATGTCCATCGAGATGCACCGACCCGGTAGGAAGTGGTCGACCGTCGTGCCATCGAAGCGGACGAGGCCGTCGCACCGCAGGCGGCGGTCCTCGACCGCATTCGTGCGCTCTTCCGCCAACTCCCAGGCGGTCCCGCCCCGAGGGAGAGTGCTGCCGTCCACGCTCTGCCATAGGCTGGACCAGAGGCTGCCCGTCCGGGGCGGTCTTGAACTCATTGTCGAGGCCGAAGCCGGCGCTACCCGCGACGAGGTCGGCCCAGGTCCACTCCGTCCGCTCACCTCCCGCGAACCGGGCCAGACCGTCTGGGCCGCAGGGCGTAGCAGGTTCTTGGCCTAGGCATGACCCCGCGTCCGTCCAGACCGTGCCGTCGGGCCCGACATCGAGGAGAACCTCAGCGTAGACCTCGTTCTCACCCTGCCAGCTACCGGCCTCGTAGCGCATGACCCAACAGACGTAGTCGCAGAGGAGCCCGTAGAGGTCCCCGCCGTCGGTGGAGAAGAAGCGGCCGAACCCTCCCCCGGGAACTTCTGCGTCGAGCGGTTGCCAGCCCGTCGGCCCCAGAGAGCCGGCACGCCACCGACCGTCTTCATCCTCCCACGACGCCCAGACCGTGCCGTCGGGCGCGACCGTGACCCCCTTGCAGGTCCCGGGGCATGGCTGGGACGTCCACACCTCACCGTCAGTCGAACGGAAGCCTGCGCCAACGCGCCAAGAGGCAGGGCCCGTCTGCAGCGTGATGGCCCACATGGTGCCGTCGGGCGCGACCTCGACGACGTGGTCATCGGACCCCGAGCCTAGCGGTCTCGGGTGGGACCCGTCGCCGGCGAGCCGGAAGAACTGCCGATCCTCTCGGAGCCAGATGCCACCGTCATAGCCAGCGACGATGTATCGGCATAGACCACCGTGAGGTCTCGCACCCCATCGCTCACGACCCGGAAGAGCTCCCGGCTCGACCTCCTCGACGGTGAGCGCGACGCCGGGCAGCAACGCCTCGGCCGTCATCGGCGAGGGTGAATCGGTCACCGCAGCCGGGGCAATCTCGTCGCCCTGTTGCGTGGTGAGGACACCGGCGAGCAGGAAGCCACCGAACAGCGCCACGATGACGCTGGCGGCGAGGAACTTGAAAGCGGAGAACATATCCAGGCCCCTGTGTAGAATCAGCGGCAGCCAGTGATCGCTGCTGGGGCACTTCCGCGGATGGGAGCGGCGAGGACAGGCTGCCGAACGGCTTGGACGTCTGCCACGTCCGCACGCTCCTGGTGGACGGCCCCCAGGCCGAGGATCAGCTCGTGCTCGGTTCATCGGGTCATCCCCTGTGGTGCGGAGCGCTCGATGACTCGGCGCAGTCGGATGTGTGCGTTGCGCAGGCGTGACGTGGCGGTCCCTGGCGGGATATCGAGGAGCTCGGCGAACTGGTCGTTCTTCAGGTCGCGGTAGTAGCGCAGGGCGAGGATGATGCGGTCGTCGGGCCTCAACCCTTCCTCGATCTGGAGACGGTCCTGGACCGCCTCGGCAAGGTCCGGCTGGATGGGAACCCGCCGGTCGCCGACAGGCACGGACCGACGCCGAGCCGCTTTCCGCAACCTGTCCTTGCAGGTGTTGACGACGATGCGCTTGAACCAGGAGCCGAACCGGTCCGTCTCGCGCAGGCTGCGGCCAGCGCTGCCAACCGGTGATGAACGCATCGTGCACGGCGTCCCGAGCATCGGTCGGACTCCCGAGGATGGCGCTGGCCAATCGGTAGCTGTCGTCCAAATGGCCGTCGCACGAGGCGACGGTCCGCATCTGCCCGCTTGCGCATCTGCGGCCGATGCGACTCCTCGCTCAGCGGCGACGGTCTCCGGCATCGTTCCCCCTGCCACCATCGTCCTCGCCCCAGTCAAGGTGCTGCGCTCGTGGTTCACGCGTACTAGACGTTTCAGCACCACGGAAGATGTAGGCGATCCTGGCTGCGGTCGCCTTGCGTGAGGAATCGGGCGTGCCCCAGCCCGGAGCTGCCCGCAGGAGCATGGTTGGTGCGCTACAGGGTCACGTCACTGTCCGGCGCTCCACGCTCACCACCATCTCGCTCGCGTACGGCTCGCCCAGGCCCTGCAAGTCGGCCTTCACCGCGGAGGTCAGGAGGTACAGGATGGAGGCGGTTTCAGCTCGGACCTGGCGGAGAGGGTGGGATTCGAACCCACGAACAGCTTGAACTGTCGACGGTTTTGAAGTGCGTCCTCACAGGGGACTCAAAGGGACTCGTGTACCCGGTTTCACGCTCAGCCACGCTTGGTTGGAACTTGTGGCCAGAGTCACATGTGGACTCCCGTAGCCCTAACCCGTTGCCTTGGGTCCGCCGCATCCCAGCGAGATCGCGCCCGCCCGGATGTCCAATGTCAGGTCCGTCGGCTACCCGGAGGCGACCTCGCTGAATTCCCAAGCCTCCACGGTCTGGAGATGCTGCCAGCTCTCTTCATCCCCTCCGGAGGAGCCACCGATGACGACGACGCGCCCATCTGGCAGGAGTGTGGCGGTGCCGCGGAACCGGGCCTCGGCGAGTGAGCCAGCCGGGCTGAAGGATGCGGTGGCGGGGTCCAAGACCTCGGCGCTGGCGAGTGCGCCGCCGCCGCGGGTCTTGCCGCCAACGATGAGGACGCGACCGTCCGGCAGAAGCGTGGCGGTGTGTCCGAGACGCCCTTCGACGAGTGGGCCGGCCGGGCTGAAGGAAGCAGTCGCGGGTCCCAGACCTCGGCGCTGGCGTAGCTTTCCTCGTCGGCGTCCGGAGCAACGCCGCCGACGACCAGGACACGGCCGTCCGCCAGCAGCGTGGCGGTGTGGATGCCGTCACCGAACCCGAGGTTCCCACGTCCTTCGGCGAGCGAACCCGCCGGGCTGAACGAACCCGTGGCAGGACGCCAGGTCACGGCTGCCAGCTTGAAGGGGCCCCATAGGCTCGCCCCCGACGCTGGCCGCCGACGACGAGCACCCGACCGTCGGACAGGAGCGTGCCGGTGTGGCCCCAGCGGGTCTCCGCGAGCGAGCCTGCCCGGCTGAAGGTCTCGGTAGCCGGATCCCAGACCTCAGGAAGGAGCAAGGGATGCTCGTCGGCATCCTCGTACATGCCTCCGATGACCACGACACGGCCGTCGGGCAGGGCTGTCGCCGAGTGGTAGGAGCGTCCAAGAGAGAGCTCGCCGGCCGGGCTGAAGGACATGGTCTCGGGGTCCCAGACCTCGGCCGAGGCGAGACCTCGCCTCCGTCATGTCGTAGCCGCCGACGACAAGGACGCGCCCGTCTGGCAACGGCGTGGCGGTGTAGCCACCTCGCGGCACGGCGAGCGATCCGGCTGGGCTGGACTGCCGAGGTCTCCGGGTCCCAGACGACCGCTGTCGGGTCCGCGAGACGCCGGCGCCCCGGTCCAGCTACCTCCCAAGGATGAGCATTCGACCGTCGGGCAGGAGCATGGCGGTGTGGCCCGGGCGCGCCTCCGGCATCGAGCCCGGCGGGGCTGAACGTGCCGGGTCCGCTCGGCTGAAGCCGCCGGCAGCTGGTCCATCAACAGGCTGCCGTGGTCAACGCGCCTGACGAGCAGGAAGCCGCCGAAGAGCGCCACGATGGCACCGGCGACGACGAACTTGGTCGCACTGAACATGGACTGGAACCTCCGCTTGGGGGACTGGGCTGCAGCGGCCCGAGCGACAGCCATCGCGTCCACGGGTCGCGCAGGGCTGATGGCACGCCGGATGACTCCGGCGTCATCTCGCGCTCGAAGGTCTGCATGTCATCCATCGCTCAACTCCTGCCGCAGGCGCGTGAGTAGCCGTTCGAGACGAGTGCGAGTACCGGACGGGCTGAGCCCGATAGCGACAGATAGCTCGGTCGCGTCGAACCCGGCGGCGTATCGCATGGCCAGCAGCGCCCGGTCTTCTGGGTCGAGCCGGTCCATGGCCGCGAGCGCGTCGATGGCATCGATGGTGCTTGCCGGGTCCTGGCCACCGGCCATCGACGTGACGTCGGCAGTGACCTCTACCTCGGCCCGACGCCGACGCTTCTTGAGGAGTTTCTTGGCCTCGTTGGCCGCCACCGATACGAGCCAGGGACGAAGCCGTTCCGGCTCGCGAACGGAGCCGAGCTTCCGCCACGCGTTCGTCCACGCAGCCTGGACGGCGTCGGCGGCGATGGCCTCGTCCCGGGCGACGAAGACACAGACACGGCGCATGTCCTCGTGGTAGGCAGCGACGATGCGCGCGAACGCGACCTCATCACCGGCGGCCGCCGATGTGATGGTCCCCCGTAGCTCCTTGCCCGCTGCGTAGGCCATCGCCTCCATGCCACATAGATACGTGGAAGGTGGCCAAGTGTCTCAGACGGGTCCTACCGGGTCCGAGTAACCCTGCCCGGTGACTGGGTGCGGCTTGGCGCCCAAGTGGCGGGACTGATCGCTCCGGCAGTTGAACATCGGCTTCGCTCACATCTGGCGGAGAGGGTGGGATTCGAACCCACGAGACGCTTGCACGCCCGACGGTTTTCAAGACCGTTGCCTTCAACCACTCGGCCACCTCTCCCGCAGCCGCAGGATAGCAGCGAGCCATGGGCGCCCGACTGGCGCCGCGCGACCTGCGCGCCGTCGGCGCGCCGCGCACGAGTCGCGTCGGCCGTCTGGCGCCGTCAACGAGCGTCTCGCCCGAACCGTGCCCGGGCGCTATGCTCGGCGCTGCCGTGAAGCGCCAACGCCGACCCCTCGTCCTCGTCGCCGGCCTCATCGCGGTCCTGCTGGCCGTGTCCGTCGCCGGCCCGGCCTCGGCCGCACCCGCGCCGGTCGACCCTGAGCTGGCCACCAAGCTGCAGGCCCGCCTCGATCGCTGGCGCGTCAACCACCGCGCCCCGGGCGTGGCGGCCGCGGTTCGCCTGCCCGACGGCAGCCGCTGGGTCGGCACATCGGGCACCCGAACCACCGGCAAGCAGGCCAAGCCGGTCGGGCCGGCGACACCGTTCGCGGTGGCATCGTTGACCAAGACCTTCATGGCCGCGCTGATCCTGCAGCTACGCGAGGAAGAGAAGCTGTGGCTGGGAACGAAGCTCTCGACCTGGCTGCCCGACTATCCCAAGGCCAAGCAGATCACCGTCAAGATGCTGCTCAACCATCGCAGCGGCATCTTCGACTACTTCGCCCACCCCCGCTACGAGCAACGGGTCTTTGGCCGGCCTTCACATCGCTGGCGCACCGCGGAGATCCTCAGGCTGACCGGGCCCCGCTACTGCGCGCCGGGCAAGTGCTACCGCTACTCGAACACCAACTACGTGCTGCTGGGCAAGATCGTGCGCAAGGTCACCGGCAAGACAGCGGCCCAGAACATCCGCGAGCGGTTCCTGGAACCGCTGGGCCTGACCGACACCTACTTCCAGGGCCAGGAGCGCATCGGCAAGGAGCCGGCCAAGGGCTACTGGGCCACGGCAAGAGGGCTGGCGCGGTTTCTCCGATGGCTCGCGCTTCCGGCCCAACACGTCCGGCGCCACCGTCGCCAATGCTGCGGGCGCACTGGTCTCGTCGGTGCGCGACATCTCCGACTGGCAGGATGCGCTCCTGGGAGGCGAGGTGCTGCAGCCCTCGTCGCTGGAGCTGATGCTGAGCTTCCATCCGGCCAGCGGCTACGGGCTGGGGATGCGCTACGCGCTCCTCGACGGCCGCTGGGCATCGGCCACGGGGGCTCGCTGCGCGGGTTCGTCTCGCTGATGTACCGGCTGCCGGGCGAGGACCTCGACGTCGTCGTCCTGACGAACCTTGGCCGTACCAACATCCAGACCCTGGCCGACAAGCTCACGCGCGCCACGCTGAACCACCTGGAGCCTGACCCGGAGCCGAGCCCCCTCCGGAACCGTAGGACCTGCCGGGCTCTCCCAGGCTGGAGCCCGGGCCAACACCTGGGCAGCCGCGTGCTTCGTGCCATGCGGCGCTTGGTGTCGCCGCCGTGGCGCCTCCGGGCGTTCGGGCTCTTGAGTCGCTCCGCTCATCGGATCGGTCACGACGTCGGTCGGACCGGCCCCGGCCCATTCCGTGGGTGACTCAGCGGACAGCGACGGGCGTCATCCCAGGCACCTGCGGCATCGGATGGATGGGCCACCTGCCACTTCAGGCGACGGTGGCATCAGGCGACCACCAGGAGTGCGGGTCCAGGCTTGGGTGGCATCGATGACGAAGCGCCGTGTCGGGTGAGTCACCGGGGGCATGGCAGCTGGACGGCCCGGTCCGGCGGCATCGTGGCGCCGAACCGTCGCACGCGCCACGAACGCGGTCCGCGCCCCGCGCGATGAGCCCGCCTGGACGCCACTCGCGATGGGCGACGCGCTGCGGTATCGCGCGGAGAGGTCAGCCGGCGGCGATGCGCTCGCCCATGCGGGCCCGCAGGACCTCCGGCACCACGACCGAGCCGTCCGGCTGCTGATACACCTCCAGGATGGCGGCCACGACCCGCGCGAGGGCCAGTCCGGAACCGTTGAGCGTATGCAGGATCTCGGGCTTGGCGCCCTTCTCGGGTCGGTAGCGGATGGCCATGCGTCGCGCCTGGTAGTCGCGGAAGTTGGAGACCGAGCTGACCTCCAGCCAGTCCTCCACGCCCGGCGCCCACACCTCCAGGTCGTACTTCTTGGCCTGCGTGAAGCCCATGTCGCCGGTGGCCATCAACTTGACCCGGTAGGGCAGCCCCAGCCGCTGCAGGCAGATCTCTGCCCGTTCGACCATCCACTCGAGGGTCGCGGCTGAGTCGGCCGGCTTCTCGAACGCCACCATCTCGACCTTGTCGAACTGGTGCACGCGCAGGATGCCGCGCGTCTTGGCGCCGGCAGCACCGGCTTCACGCCGGAAGCAGGGCGAGTAGGCGACGTAGCGGATGGGCAGGTCCTCGGCCTCGATGATCTCGTCGCGGTGGATGTTGGTGACCGGCACCTCGGCGGTCGGCACGAGGTACAGGCCGTCGCGGTTGACCACGTACATCTGGTCTTCCTTGTCCGGGATCTGGCCGGTGCCCTGCGCGGACTCCTCGTTGACCAGCACCGGCGGCCACACCTCGGTCATCCCGTGCTCGCTCGTGTGCAGATCCAGGAAGAAGTCGATCAGGGCTCGCTGCAGCCGCGAGCCGGCACCCTTGTAGAGCGGCCAGCCGGACCCAGTGACCTTGGCACCGGCGGCGAGGTCGACCATGCCCAGCGGCTCGGCCACCTCCCAGTGGGGCTTGCGCACCCAGGCCTCGGCGTCGCCGGCCTGCTCGACGACATGCTCGACCGGCTCCCCCCAGGTGCGGACGATCTGGCTGGCTTCCTCGCCGCCGACCGGCACGTCCGGGTCGGGCGGGTTGGGGATGCGCAGCAGGAGCTCGTCGAGTCGCGCGCTGACCTCGGCCAGCTGGGCGTCGAGGCCCGCCAGCTCAGCGCCGATCCAGTTCGACTGCTCCTTCAGCTGCGAGACGCGCGGTCCATCGACCGGTTCGCCGCTCTTGATGGCGATCCCGATGGACTCTGAGATCTGCTTCTTCTGAGCCCGCAACGAATCGGCCTTGCCCAGCGCTACGCGGCGCTCGCCGTCGATGACGAGGGCGTGATCGACCAGTGCAGGGTCCTCGCCCTTGGCGACACAGCCTGCGCGGATGACGTCCGCCTCTTCGCGGAGCCGTGCTGGGCCGACGCTCATGCGCCCTCTCCCTCTGTCGCTGCCGCCCCGATCGGATCGCCGGCGCCAGGCACCGCTGACATCGGCCGCGGGGCCACGGCAGCGGCGGCGGACCGCAGACGCTCCACCACGAACGCAAGGTCCAGGCTTGCCAGCAGCCAGCCTGCGCGCGGACCGTTGCTGCGCCCGAGGAAGGCCGCGTAGACCGCGGCGAAGGCATCGCGGGATGAGACACCGCGCCCCTGGCCACTGCGATAGATGAGGTCCTGCCAGGCATCGCCACCGGCGGGCTGCTCGCTCGACGCGCCCGCCGCCAGGTCGGCCAGGAACAGGCCCTGGACCTCGCTGAGCTGGGCGGCCTCGGCCGGCAGGTCGTCGCGGACCGAGACCTGGTAGCGCTCGGGGGCCCAGCCGTCGAGCCAGGCGCGGGCGACGTCCACCCGCTGGGCCAGGATGGCCAGCTCCGCGGCATCGAGCGGTGCGCCCTTCTCGGCCGCGACGCGCGCCTCGATATCCACGCCGGGCACCTGAACCAGCATGGTGAGGTGGCGAAAGGCCGGTCGGAAGCGACGGGCCTCCAGCTCCACGTCGGCCTGAGGGTCGACCAGGCTGAGACGGAAGATGCGCTCATGGTCGGCCGGCAGCTCGCCGCGGTAGGGCAGCCCTGCGGTGGCCGCGGCCAGGCGGTCGAACTCGTCGAAGAGCCCGGGGATGGCATCGCCGCCGGGATCGAAGTCGAGCGCGCGCTTGGGCTTGTGGCGCAGGAACAGGAAGCGGATCAGCTCCGGCGGGAGCAGGTCGGCCATCTCGTGCGCCGCGGCGCCGGAGCCCTTCGACGTGCTCATCTTGCGCCCGCCCACGTTGAGGAACTCGTAGTGCACATTAAGCGGCGGCTCGCGGTCGAAGACCTCGCGGCTGATGGCATTGCTCCGGTCGCGGCTGCCGCCCTTGGTCCCGAGGTCCTTGCCGCAACCCTCGATGGTGATGTCGAAGTGGCTCCACTTGGCGGCCCAGTCGACATTGAAGGGCAGCTTGGCCTTGCCGCCGAAGGGCGCCACGCGACCGCTGTTGCCGCATCCGGTGGCCCAGGTGACGTAGTCGGGCTTGCACTCGTAGGCCACGGTCTCGCCGTCCCAGTCGGTCGCGAGCGTCGTACCGATGCGACCGCAGCGCTCGCAGATGACCGACAGCGGCAGCCAGCCCGGGGCTCGCTCGACGTTGCTCACGCGCAGGTAGATGTCACGGATGACCTCGGCGCGGTCGAGGGCGGCGCGGATGTAGCGGTCCATCGAGCCGTCGCCGTAGAGCTCGCTCATCCAGTAGACCTCGGGGTCGACGCCGAGGCCCGCGAACGTGCCCATGAACAGCTCACCCACGAAGTAGCGCGCGTAGCTGGTGGCGCTGCTGCCCGCAGGAGCCGGCACGTGGGCCAGCGGCACGCCCATGTAGCGCTCGACCGCGTCCGGTGTCAGCAGCGCCTGCGAGTCCATGGGGTCGAGGTCGTCCACGCCGTAGAGGAAGCGGCTGGGCAGCCCGGCCTGGACCAGCGCGCGGTGGATGACATCGTGCAGCACGACACCTCGGAGTGAGCCGATGTGGACGGTGCCGGAGGGGGTCTTCGAGTCGTTGACGACCTGCGGTCCGTCGAAGCCCGCGGCCAGCTCGTCAGCCCAGAACATGTGAGTCCCCTCTCCCGGTCAAGCGGGCCGGGACGCGTCTAGCGGATGCTGACGATGGTGTAGGTGGAGTCCCCTGCCGGGACGGTCACCGTGACCGCCTCACCCTTCTTCTTGCCCAGCAGCGCGCGACCGACCGGCGACTCGTTGGAGATGCGACCCTGGTCGGGAGCAGCCTCCGCCGCGCCGACGATGGTGTACTTCTCCTTGCCCTGTTCGCCCTCGATGGTGACGGTGGAGCCGATCTGGACGTACGTGCGCGAGTGGTTCTCGTCGATGATGACGGCGTTCTTGATGATGGCCGTCAGCGACTGGATGCGGCCCTCCACGAACGCCTGCTCGTTCTTGGCGTCCTCGTACTCCGCGTTCTCCGTGACGTCGCCGTACTCCTTGGCGTCGTGGATACGCTGGGCGACTTCCGGCCGCTTGACGCTCGTGAGCTCGTGGAGCTCAGCCTTGAGCTTCTCCAGTCCCTCGGCCGACAGGTATTCGGGCTTGTTCGCGTTCACCATGGGTCCTCGTGATGCGCCCGCGAGCGGGACGCGTGGGGCACAGGTCGTAGCAGCTTGTCAGGGTAGGGTCCTGACGGTCAACCACTCCACACCGGCAGAACAGGCGGATCAGGCGCCGTTCAGAGCGGGAATTGTACACCCGCCTCGGAGTGGCGGAACCCGCTAGCCCCGGCCCGAGCGTCCGCGGGGGTCCTTGACCACCTCCCCGTCCTGCAGCACCACGCAGCACGCGCTCGGGATCAGCGAGGGCCTCGATGTCGTCCAGGGGCTGCCCTTCCACCAGCACCAGGTCGGCACGTTTGCCGACCTCGACGGTGCCGATCTCGTCGGCCAGGCCGAAGAGCTCGGCGTTGATGCGGGTGGCGCTGATGATGGCCTCGTGCGCGCCCAGCACCCGCGCCTTGTACACCAGCTCCTCGCCGCGACGACCCTGCCAGGGACCGACGACGTCGGAGCCCGACGCCACCTTGACCCCGGCGTCGCGAGCGATGGCGATGCTCTGGTAGGCGCGCGCCGCGACATCCTCGGCCATGGCGACCTTGTCGGCGGGGACGTCCAGCAGGTCGCGGTTCGCCAGGAAGAACTCCATCGTCTGCAGCGTGGGCACCATGAAGGCACCCGCGGCGGCCATGCGCGCGGCCGTCTCCGGCTCCAGCAGGGAGCCGTGCTCGATGGAGCGCACCCCGGCCGCGAGCGCCATCTCCACCGCGGGCGTGGTGTGGCAGTGGGCCATGACGTAGGTGCCCCAGCTGCGCGCCACCTCCACCGCTGCCGCGATCTCCGCCACCGACAGCTGCAGCGAATCGAACGGGTCCGTGGGGCTGATGATGCCGCCCGATGCCATGAGCTTGATCTGCGTGGCACCACGGCGCAGCTGCTCGCGGGCGGCACGGCGCACCTCGTCGGCACCGTCGGCCACGACCATCCCGGCCACGAGGCCCGGGATGGTCTCGCTCGCGTGGAGCGCCTCGTGACGCTGGCGGTCGTCGGCGTGCCCGCCGGTCTGCGAGATGGGCGACGCCGAGGGCAGGATACGGGGGCCGCTGAGCGCACCGGATGCGACTGCCTGCGCCCAGGCGGGCTCCAGCCCACCGGCATCGCGGACCGTGGTGAAGCCCTCCTGCAGCGCGGCCTCGATGACCTGCGAGACCGCCAGCACATGCATGATCCAGGGGTCACTGCCGTGATCACCCTTGCGGCCGATGAGCGCCAGGTGCACGTGGGCGTCGGTCAAGCCGGGCAGCAACGTGCAGTCGGCCCCGTCGACGGTCGCGACATCGCGAGCCAGGCTGCCGGCACCTGCCGATCCTGGCGATGCGGCCGTCCTCGATGACGACGTCGTGGCGACCCTCGGGTTCGCGTCCGCTGGCGTCGATGATGGCGACGTCGCGGATGACGACACGACCCTGGTGGCTCATCTCTCCTCCTTGCTGCTCCGTTGCGGGCGCTCCCGGCGGCCTAGCGACCGAGTCGCAGCAACCGCTTGCGGACGCGTTCACGGGCGGCGTCGTCGACACAGGCGACGAAGAGCGTGTCGTCGCCGGCGATGGTGCCGAGCACCTCCTGCCAGTGTGCCCGGTCCAGCGCCGCGGCGATGGCGTGGGCGGTGCCCGGAACCGCCCGGATGACCAGCATCGGGCCCGACGGGCGCACGTCGATGGGCAGATCCGTCAGCAGCTGGCGCAGGCGCTGCTCACCGCTCTGCTCGACGGCAGCCTCCGCCGAGGGCAGGGCGTAGACCTGCACGCCCCCCAGGCGCACCTTGACCAGGCCCATCTCGCTGATGTCCCGGCTGACGGTCGCCTGCGCCACGGTGAAGCCCTTGTCCGCCAGCGCCGCCACCAGCTCGCGTTGCGTGCGCGGACGACGGTCGCGCACGACATCGGCGATGGCCTGCTGGCGCGCACGCTTCAGGACCTCGGAGGTGCCGCTCCTGGCCATGGCCGCCTACACCCTCCCCTGCCACACCAGCAGGACGAGGAAGACCGCGGCGGCCACGAGCCGGTAGGCGATGAAGATGCCGGTGCTGTGTTCGCGCAGGTAGCGCAACAGCAGGCCGATGGCCAGCCAGCCAGAGATGGCTGCCGCGGTCACGCCCGCGAGCAGGACCGCGATGTCCACGTCTCCCGCGTCTCCGCTGACGATCTCGCGCGTCTTCCACAGGCCCGCTCCGGCGATGATGGGGATGCCCATGAGGAAGGCGAACCGCGCAGCAGCGTCCCGCTTCAGGCCGCGGAACAGGCCGGCGGCGATGGTGATGCCGCTGCGGCTGATGCCGGGGAAGAGCGCCAGCGCCTGGGCCACGCCGATGAACGCGGCGTCTCCGTAGTCGGCCTGGCGCAGGTCCCGGTCACGCGTGCCGAAGCGCTCCGCCAGCCAGAGGATGCCGGCACCGACGACGAGGATGATGGGGATGATGATGACCGCGTCGTAGAAGAACGCGTCGATCCAGCCCTCGAAGACGAGACCGAAGAGGGCCGCCGGGATGATCGTCAGCAGCAGCACCAGCGCCAGCTTGCGGTCGGGGTCGTCGCCGAACGAGCGCTCTCGAAGCAGGGCGACGAAGGCCGCCAGCAGGTCAAGGACATCGCGCCAGAAATAGAGCAGCAGCGCCGCCAGCGTGCCCATGTGGAGCATCACCACGAACGCGGAGCTGTTGATCAGGGCATCGTCCCAGCCCAGCACTCGAGGCAGCAGGATGATGTGCGCCGACGATGAGACCGGCAGGAACTCGGTCAGCCCCTGCACGACGCCGATGACGATGGCCTGGAGGATCTCTTCCAATGGGGGCTCCGAGGAGCGCCGGGCGCGACGCTACTCGACGATCCAGGCGTCCACGGCACGCTCGTACTCGATGAGCTCACCAGCGTCGAACCAGAGCGCCAGCTCGGCGGCGGCGTTGTCCGCGCTGTCGGATGCGTGGACGAGGTTCATCCCGGTCTCGAGCGCGAGGTCACCGCGGATCGACCCCGGGGCAGCCTCGTTGGGGCGGGTCGCGCCGTTGATCGCCCGGCAGACCTCGATGGCGTTGGGGCCCTCGACGGCCATGGCCACGAGCGGTCCCGAGGTGATGAACTCGATGAGACCGGCGAAGAACGGCTTGTCGGCATGGACCGCGTAGTGGCGCTCGGCCAGCGAACGCTCTGCCTGCATCAGCTTGAGTCCGGCGATGCGCAGGCCGCGGGCCTCGTAGCGCTCGATGATGCGGCCGACCAGCTGCCGCTGGACGCCATCGGGCTTGATCAGGATGAGGGTTCGCTCGCTCACTTGGGCTCCTTCGATGTCGGCCCCTGGCTCAGGGCCGCGTGTGCTTGCTGGTAGGCGGCAGCGGCCTCGTTGTCGCGCCCGAGCAGGCGGTAGGCATCGCCGCGGACGACGTGGACGGACGCGAGATGGATGCTGTCGGCTTGGGCGACCGAAGCTGGCGCGGTCGGCCGCAGACAGGATGATAGGCGCCAGCGCGGGGTCGAGGCGCAGGAGCACGGCCAGGCGCTGTGCGGCAGTGCCGACCTCGCCGGCGGCGAGCGATCGGTCGACCCGCTCCAGCTCCTCGCCGGCGAGCCGCCCGGTGACCACCACGGCGCTCGTGCTGGTACCGCCACCGGGCTGGCCCAGGCCACCGCGGCCGAGCGGCACAGCCGTGACCTGGTCGTGGGCCGTGAGCGTGATCGGCGCGAGCTGCCACGTCTCAGGGCTGGGCCGCGCGACTTCGCTGCCGCCCACGAGCAGGCCCCAGCGACCCGGCGCAGGGGCATCGACGTCCATCCAGCCATCGTCGGCCGGCGGCCACACGGAGGCACGCGGCTCGAGCGCGAAGAGCAGGTCCAGCCCACCGCCGACGCGGTCGTGGACCGCTCGGGCGGCACGTTCGGCCTCGTCGTCAGCGCCGCTCGCAGCAAGCTCCTCGGCCAGGATCAGCGCCGCCAGCGGCTCGTCGCCGCCGGAGGCCTGGTGTGCGCGCGCGGCATCGGCCGCACCTTCCAGGTCGCCACTGCGCCAGCGGACCTCGGCGAGGTCGGCCATGGCGTCGCGGTCGAGCGTGCCGTCACCGGCCATCCGCTCGAGCGTGGCGCGTGCGAGTGCCAGCAGGCCGCCCCGCAGGTGGACACGAGCCAGCCGGGCGTCGGCCGAGCGCTCGCGGGCGCGTGCCTGGTCGTCACCGGGGCCCGGGAGGGGCGAGTCGGAGGTGGGTGCCGGCGTGGCGATGGGCACCGAGCCGCCGGGGCGTGGACGCGGCGCCGCCGGACCCTGGGGCAGCGGGGCCCCCGGCACGGCGACCGGGCCAGATCCCGGTGGGCGCCGGTACCGGTGGCGGGGCACCCACCGCAGGCTTGTTCGCTGGAGGTGCCTGGGGCGCCGCCGGCCGCGGTCCTGCGGCCGGCGCGCCTGGGGGCCCAGACGGGGCCGCCATGGGCCTGCCCGGCGGCATGGGGCCACGCGGCGGCGGCATCGGGCCGCGCGGTGGCATCTGGCCCGGATACCCCGGACGCTGACCTGGCGGCATGAGCGGCGGCGGGCCTCCCGGCGGTCGCCCGCGATATGGTTGCCCGGGTGGTGGCATCGGACCGGGCGGCGGACCGGGCTGCGGGCGCTGTCGTGATGGGCCCTGCGGCTGTGGGCCGTGCTGGGGAGAGCCCTGCGGCTGTGAGCCCTGCGGCGGAGGGCCCTGCTGAGGTGGGCCCTGTGGCGGCTGGGCCGGGGCCCCTGGCGGCTGCTGGCCCGGCTGCAGCGGGACCTCGGGCTCAGGCGCCGCCGCGGGATCGTCGGACCGCGAACGCTGGTCGTCGCTCATGGCAGCCGTAGTGCCTCCTCAAGGCTGCGCAGCCGCTGGTTCGGGCCGATGACCGCGGCACACAGCGACTCGTCGCGGAACAGCCGCCCGGCAAGCGCCTGGATGTCGTCTGCAGTCACCGCTCGCATCGCTTCCATCACCTCGTCCATCGTCATCACCCGGTCGTGCAGCGCCTCCTGGCTTCCCAGGAAGGATGCCATCGCCCGCGACTCCTCCAGCCTCAGCTCCAGCCGACCCAGCGAGTAGTTGCGCGCCCGCTCCAGCTCGGCCGTGCGGGACCGGCTCGTCCCGCAGGCGCGAGAGCTCCGCCAGCACTGCACGCGATGGCGGGCACGACATCGTCGGCATCGACGCCCATGGACACCTGCAGGATGCCGCTGTCAGCGTAGTCGGTCTGGAACGAGTGCACGTCGTAGGCGAGGCCCTCTTCCTCGCGGATCTTCATGAACAGCCGCGACGAGGTGCCGTCACCCAGCACCGTGTTGAGCAGGTCCAGCGTCCACTGGTCGGCATCGTCGCGCGGGAGGCCGGGCAGGCCGAGGGCGACGTGGGCCTGGGCCGTGTGGCGCTGCTCCACCCGCAGCTGCTCGACCGGACCCTGCACCGCCGGCAGGTAGGACGGCGCGGCTCCATTGCCGCGGCCGAACGACCGCTCGACCAGGTCCACGGCCCGTCGTGGCCGATGTCGCCGGCGAGAGCGACGACCATGTTGGCGGGCCGGTAGGCGGCCGCCCAGAAGTCGCGGATATCCGTGTCGCTGAGGCCGCGCACGGAGGCCTCGTCGCCGGCGATCTCCCAGCCCAGGGGCGAGTCGCCGAAGAAGGCCTCGTCCCAGACGTTGTAGATGTACTGGGCTGGGTCGTCGCGGTAGGAGTTGATCTCGTCGACGATGATCTCGCGCTCGTGGGCGATGTCGGCGCTGCGCAGGCGCGGCCGCAGCGTGAGCTCGGCGAGGACGTGCACACCGAGCTCCGCCTCTCGCACCGGCAGGCGCGCCCAGTACACGGTGACCTCCCGGTCGGTCGCGGCGTTGCTGTTGCCGCCGACGCCCTCGATGGCCTCGGACACATCCCGGGTGGTCACCAGGTCGCGCGTGCCCTTGAAGGTGATGTGCTCCATGAAGTGCGCCAGGCCCGACTTCTCGCGCACCTCTCCGCGCGAGCCGGCCATGACATAGACGGCCACGGACAGCGAGCGCATGCCAGGCATACGGGCGGAGATGACGCGCGGCCCGTCGGGCAACGCGGTACGTTCGAACATCGGGGCGTCATGCTACACGTGCGAGCCGCGGGGGCCCTGCGGCTGGCGTTCCGCCGACGACGGCGCGGCGGCGCGCGAGCTGTGCCGGCGGCAGGCGACTGGCTAGCTTTCGGTCCCGGCTTCCTCGCCCGGCTCGGCGCTGGCGGGCCCGTCACCCTCGGTCGGCCGATCGGAGGCGTCGAGGGGGCCCAGCTCCATCTGGATGTAGCCCGGTGCCACCTGGAACGGCAGCGGCTCCTGCACGTTCTCGTCGCCCTCACCGCCCGGTGGCGGCACGAACTCCAGCACCACGCGCTCGTCGCCCTGGACCAGGGTGTAGGTGATGAGCTGGTCGGGGCGCGTCTCGAACTCGAGGTGCTCCCATGACGCCACCGACAGGCAGATCGACAGCGGCGTGAAGAAGGAGGAGACGTCCGGCCGGTCGGCCACGATGCGCTCCACCCAGCCCGTGCCGTGCGACACGATCTCGCGACCGCGCAGGTAGCGATAGGCCACCGTCTGCCGCAGCAGCGGACGTAGCAGGTGATAGACGTCGACAGGATTCGAGACCAGCCCGGCGTTGACGAAGAACTTGGCCGCTGGCTCGCTCGACACGCACCCTCCCACAGCACACGGCCCGTGTCCGCCCGGACCGTCGGTTGACGACGGCGCCGATGGTATCGCAGCGCCCGGGGGCAGATTCGCCGGCTCCGCAGCGGAGCAGCGATGCCTCGGCGCAGGCCTATCATCAGGTCGTGATCCTGGCAGTCGACATCGGCAACAGCGCCGTCAAGGCCGCCCTCGTGGAGGACGGCCGCATCCTCGGATCGGGACGCCTCGACACGTCGACGGCCGCGGGCGAGGACCTGCTCGACGGCCTGCGCGTGCTCGCGGGCGCGCATGCCGAGGCGCCCCGCGGCATCATCGCGGTGAGCGTGGTGGACCGCTGGACCGAACGCCTCGAGCGGGCGGCCGAGCGGCTCGACCTGCCGCTCACGGTCGTGGCTGCCAGCCACATCCCCATCAGCACCACGCTCGTGCGACCGGACACGACCGGTCCCGACCGGCTTGCTGGCGGCCTGGGCCGCCGCCAGCCTGCACGGCGCGCCCGTCATCGTGGTCGACCTGGGCACCGCCACCACCGTCGATGTGGTCGACGCCGACGGCTTCTTCCAGGGCGGCGCGATCATGCCCGGCCTGGCGCTGTCGGCCGCTGCCCTCGCGGAAGGCACCGCGCGCCTGCCGCGAGTCGAGCTGCAGCTCCCGCGCGGACGCCATCGGCAGCGACACCACCGGCGCACTGCAGAGCGGCATCGTCATCGGCCACATCGGTGCTGTCAGGGAGCTCGCCCGGCGCATGCACGACCGCATCGCGCCCACCGCCCCCTCCGGCGCCCGCACCCACGTCGTCGTGACCGGCGGCCACTCCTCGGCCGCCTGGGCGCATGCCGCGTGGCGCACGCCGGCCGGCCCGTCGCTCCCCGCCATCGCTGACACCATCGACCCCGACCTCGTCCTCAGGGGGTTGGCTATGCTCGCCGAGCACATGGCCGCCCGCCCATCGCCAGGAGCTCACTGATGACCGACCGACCCGCAGCCGACCCGCCCGAGCGGCCGCTCGAGGGCCGGCTGATCCTGCTCGGCGTCACCGGCTCCATCGCCGCCTACAAGGCCGCCGAGCTGCTGCGGGAGCTGCTTCGCGCCGGGGCGGAGGTGCAGGTGATGATGAGCGAGGCAGCCACCCACTTCATCGGACCGCTGACGATGGAGGCGCTGTCCGGGCGGCCGGTGATGCTCGACCCGCTCGAGCTCCAGTCTGACCGGCGCATCGGGCACATCGTGGCCGCCGACACCGCCGACGCCATCCTCATCGCGCCGGCCACGGCCCACTGGCTGGCAGCGATGGCCAACGGCCTCGCCAGCGACATCCTCACCGCCACCTGCCTGGCCTCGAGCGCCCCCGTGGTCGTGGCCCCCGCGATGGACGGCGACATGTACCTGCATCCGGCCACCAGGGCCAACGTCGCCCGGCTGCGGGACTTCGGCTACCGCGTGGTCGATCCCGAGAGCGGCTCGCTGGCGTCCGGCCAGGTCGGCGTCGGGCGCCTGGTCGAGCTGCCCGTGCTGGTGGAGGCGGTGCGCCAGGTCGTCTCGGGTCGCCCCATCCGCCAGCCTGACCCCGGGCAGCGACCACCTCGCGCCGAGCGCGCGCGCCCGCACGACCTGGCCGACTGGCACGTCGTCGTCAGCGCCGGCGGCACCGCCGAGCCGATCGACCCGGTGCGCTTCATCGGCAACCGCTCCAGCGGCAGGATGGGCATGGCCATCGCCGCCGCCTGTCTCGATCGCGGAGCGCGCGTGAGCCTGATCAAGGGCACCACCAGCGTGGAGGTGCCCGCGGGCGCCACGGTCGTGCACGCCGAGACCGCCGCGAGCATGCGTGAGGCCGTCCTGGCTGCCCTGCCCACGGCCGACGTGCTGGTCATGGCTGCCGCGGTGGCCGACTTCCGGCCCCGCGCCGTGGCCGAGACCAAGCTCGCCCGCGGCGACGGGCTCGAGCTGCGGCTCGAGCCCACCAGCGACATCCTCGCCGAGGCGGCCGCGCAGGCGCGCGCAGGCGGCGATGATGCGCGCCATCGTCCGCTCATCGTGGGCTTCGCGGCGGAGACCGGCTCGCTCGAGCGCGCACCCGAGAAGGCCGCGCGCAAGGGCGTCGACCTGCTGGTGGCCAACGATGTCGCCGAGGAGGGCTCCGGGTTCGGCAGCGACACCAACCGCGTCACCATCGTCGTGCCCGGCGCGGAGCCCGAGCCCTGGCCGCTGCTGTCCAAGCGCGAGGTCGCCGACCGCCTGCTCGACCGGATCCGGACACTGCGGGTCGGAACCGGTGCAGAATGAGGGCATGAGCGCCAGCAAGCCGGCCCGCCGCATCACCATCTCCGACATCGCGCGCATGTACGAGGAGGGTGAGCGCTTCGCCACCATCACCGCCTACGACTACCCCACCGCACGCATCGTGGACGAGGCCGGCATCCCGCTCATCCTGGTCGGCGATTCACTGGGCATGGTGATGCTCGGCTACGACACCACGGTGCGCGTGAGCATGAGCGAGATGCTCCATCACACACGCGCGGTCGCCCGTGGGGCCAAACGCGCCCTGGTCGTCGGCGACATGCCCTTCCTGACCTACGGCATCTCGCAGGAGGAGTCCGTCGAGCACGCCGGGCGCTTCCTCTCCGAAGCGTACGCCCAGGCCGTCAAGATCGAGGGTGGCGTGCGCTCGGCACGCACCATGGAGGCCATCGTCAGCAGCGGCATCCCGGTGATGGGGCACATCGGCCTGACGCCGCAGTCGGTCAATGCGCTCGGTGGGCACCGCGTGCAGGGGCGCTCCAAGGAGTCGGCCCGCAAGCTCATCGCGGACGCGCTCGCCGTGCAGGAGGCCGGCGCCTTCGCCGTCGTCCTGGAGCTGGTGCCCGCGGAGCTGTCGCGCGCCATCACCGAGCGACTCTCGATCCCGACGATCGGCATCGGCGCCGGACCCTACACGTCCGGCGAGATCCAGGTCATCACCGACGTGGTCGGGCTGACGCAGGGCTTCACCCCCCGCCACGCGCGCCGCTTCGGCGAGGTGGGAGAGGCCCTCTCGCAGGCGGTGCCGAGCCTACCGCGATGCCGTCATCGCCGGCGACTTCCCTGCCGAGGCCGAGTCCAGCTCCATGGACGAGGCAGTCCTGGAAGAGGTCCTGGGACGGAGCGAGCTGGATCGACCGAACGCATCGCTGGCCATCCCGCTCGACCGCGACCTCTAGCCGGTCGCGCGGCGATGACCCGCATCCTGCACACGCGCGCCGAGCTGCGCGCCGCCCTGGCCGACGCGCCACGGCCGATCGGCCTGGTGCCCACCATGGGCTGGCTGCACGATGGCCACCGGGCGCTGATGCGACAGGCACGGGCCGAGAATGCCACGGCCGTCGTCACCATCTTCGTCAATCCACGCCAGTTCGACGACGCCTCCGACTACACCCGCTATCCCCGCGATACCGCCGCCGACATCGCCATCTGCGAGGCGGAGGCTGTCGACCTCGTCTGGCTCCCCGAGGTGGACGAGGTCTACCCGCCGGGCTTCGACACGACCGTCAGCGTGGGGGCGGTCGCGGAGCCCCTCGAGGGTGCCGCCCGGCCGGGCCACTTCGATGGGGTCGCCACCGTGGTGGCCACGCTGTTCGCCCTGGTCGGCGCCGAACACGCCTACTTCGGCCAGAAGGACGCACAGCAGGTGATGGTCATCAGCCGCATGGCTGCCGACCTGGCGCTGCCCACGCAGGTCATCCCCTGCCCCACCGTGCGGGAGCCGCGACGGGCTGGCGCTGTCGTCGCGCAACGTGCACCTCACCCCGCAGGAGCGAGCGGCGGCACCGGTGCTGCACCGGGCGCTGCTGGCAGCGCGCGAGGCCTACCAGGAGGGCGAGCGCGAGGCTGAGGTGCTGCGCGCCCTGATGCTGGAGATCCTCGCCACCGAGCCGCTGGCGCAGGTCGAGTACGCCTCCTGCGCGGATGCCCTGACGTTGCGGGAGCTGCAGCACGTCGAGGGCCCAGCCCTGCTGTCGCTGGCGGTCGTGCTGGGGACCACGCGACTGATCGACAACGAGCTCATCGGGCACGAGGGGTAGGACATGCGCATCGCAGCAGCCCAGGCACACCCGGCATGGGGGCGGCCCGACGAGGGTGCCGAGCGCGTGTGCCGCTGGATCGAGCAGGCGGGCCGAGAGGGCGTCGATCTGCTGGCCTTCGGCGAGACCCACCTTGGCGGCTATCCCTTCTGGATCAGCCTCACCGACGGGGCTCGCTTCGACGCCGTCGACCAGAAGCAGGCCTACGCCTACTACCTCGATGCGGCCGTCGAGCTGCGCGGGCCACAGCTGCAGCGCGTCTGCGAGGCGGCCGCGGACGCGCGCGTCTTCACCTACCTGGGCATCGCCGAGCGCCGGGCCGACACGGCCCGCGGCAGCGTCTACGCCACGCTCGTCGCCATCGACCCGGCCCGCGGCATCGTCTCAGCTCATCGCAAGCTGCAGCCGACCTACGAGGAGCGTCTGGCATGGGCGGCCGGCGACGGCAATGGCCTGCGCGTCCACGTGGTCGCCGGCCGCGAGGGCGACAGCATGCGCGTGGGCGGCCTCAACTGCTGGGAGAACTGGCTGCCGCAGGCGCGCCTGGCGCTGTATGCCGCGGGCGAGGATCTCCACGTCAGCGCGTGGCCGGGAGCCGTGCGCCTGACCCGGGACATCACGCGCTTCATCGCCCGTGAGGGCCGCGTCTTCTCACTCGCGGCCGGCAGCCTCATCTCGCGCGCTGACGTCCCCGCCGACTTCCCGCTCAGCGACCGGCTACCCGATGGCGACTGGACCGATGGCGGCGGTGCCATCGCCGGCCCCGACGGCGATTGGCTGCAGGAGCCCGCCAGCGAGGAGGGGCTGGTCGTCGCCGACGTCGACGTCGCTCGCGTGCGCGAGGAGCGCCAGAACTTCGATCCAGTCGGGCACTACGGCCGTCCGGACATCTTCGAGCTGCGCGTGGACCGTCGGCGACAGTCGGTGGCCGACCTCAGCCACGATCCTCCGGCGTTCGACTAGCGCCCCCCAGGCGGGTGGCACCGTCGGCGAGGCGCAGCAGGCCGCGTCGCAGCAGGCCAGGCGATGCACCCGCTCCCGACGCGATACCGTCGCCACCGGCGCCGCCAGCCGCTGGGGTCGCGGGCGCGTCGAGCCGCTCGAGCAGGCCGTCCACATCGAAGTGCTCGGCCACCACGTGCTTGATGACCTCGATCTTGGAGCGGTCCTGCACGTGCGTCTTCACCAGCAGGCCATGGATCTGGCTGGCCACGGGGTAGATCTCATCCGGCACGAGGAGCGCGAAGATGCCGGCCTCGCGCAGGGCCACGATGTCGCGCTCCGCCGGGCGCCGGCCATTGGTGAACACGATGCCGGCCAGCAGTCGAGCTTCCGGGTCATCGGGCGTCCGTCCGAAGCGCGAGCGGTTGCGCAGCCGGTCGAGCAGCCCGGGCTCCTGGTTCAGCTGCCGCTGGGTGTTGTTGGCCGAGATGGTGGTGTGGATGATGTCCTGCCGGTCACCCTGCACGATGAGCAGCGAACCGGGGCCGATCTTCTCCAGCACATGGCGTGCCTGCCCCGAGCCGATGGCCACGTGCTCGATGAGCCGGTCCATGTCCTCACCCGACGACAGCAGGTCGCCCTGCAGCTGCTCGATGAGCATCGTCAGCGTCGGGTGCGCCAGCATCGGGCGATAGGGCAGCACGCCCAGCAGGTCCACGCCGTGGAGGGCCAGGCCCTCGCGCAGGATCTCGGGCAGGCTCGGGTCGGCATCGACATCGACCTTGTTGATGACCGCCCCGACGATGGGCACGCCGTGGCGGGCGAAGAGCGCCTGGTTGAGCACGATCTGGTCGATGGGTCGGCCGATGCCACCCTCGCTGATGATGACCACGGGCGCTCCCATGCGCGCCGCCACGTCGGCGTTGGAGAGACCCACGACGGCGCCCACGCCGGCATGCCCGGTGCCCTCGACCAGCAGCACGTCGTGCCCCTCGCGCAGGTTCCGATGTGCCACGTCGATGCTGGGAGGCGAGATCCTCCACGACCTCGCCGCGGATGAAGGCCTTGGTGAAGCCACGCGGGATGTGCACCGGGCTCATGTCCTCGAGCGACGCGTCCAGCCCGAAGAGGTCGCGCATGAGGATGGCGTCCTCGTCGGCGGGCACCTCCTCGACCAGGGCGTAGCGCTGACCGACCGGCTTGGTGAAGGCGGTCGAGTAGCCGCGGTCGATCAGCTCGGCGAGCAGACCGAGGGCGAACGTCGTCTTGCCGTGATTGCGGCCGGTGGCCGCGAGATAGACCTGGCGCATGTCCACAGGGTACGGCGGCGGAACCGGTAGCATCAGGGGGTGAATACCGTCGTCTTCGATCTGGGCGGGGTCCTCGTGGACTGGAACCCTCGCTACCTGCTGCGGAAGGTCATGCCCGGCCGTGAGGCCGAGATGGAGACCATCCTCGCCGACGTCCTCAACCACGACTGGAACCTGGAGCGCGATACCGGCGACTCCTGGCCCGACGCCATCGCGCGCCTCAAGCTGGAGTACCCGCGCTGGGCAGACATCTTCGATGTCTACGATCGAGCGCTGGGCGGAGACGCTGGGCGGCTCGCACGAGGACAGCGTGGCCATCCTGCGTGAGCTGAAGGATGCCGACGTGCCGTTGCTGGCGCTAAGCAACTGGTCGGCGGAGAAGTTCCATCACGCCGAGGAGCGCTTCGATTGGCTCTCCTGGTTCGACGGGGTCGTCGTCTCGGGTCGCGTCGGCATGATCAAGCCCGATCGCGACATCTTCGACTACCTGCTCGCGACGTACGACCGGCAGGCAGCGGACATCCTCTTCATCGACGATCACGCGCCGAACGTGGCCGCGGCCCGCTCCTACGGCATCCGCAGCCACCACTTCACCGGCGCGGCGGCCCTGCGCGAGGAGCTCACGACCGAGGGCTTCCTCGACCGCGTGGGGGTCGGCTCCTAGCTGCTGCTGCGAGAGGCCAGCTGGCGCTCGAGCCGATCGAGGCCCTCGCGCAGCCGCGCGAGGGTCTCCTCGTCGATGGTGTCCTCCGTGGTGTGCGGGCCGAGCTGCTCGAGGATGTCGGCGATGAGGCCGTAGAACACGTGTGCGTCGGCGAGGAAGAACTGCGGTTCGTTGTTGTAGCGAACGAGTGTCAGCCGGCCCTGCAGCACGCGACGCTCGTCGAGGTTGGCGATCTGGGTGGCGAAGTCGTGGCCCTGGATGCCGTCGGGGTTGTTGAGGAAGTTGAGCGCGTTGTCGATGGCCAGGCCGAAGCGGGCGCGCCAGGCGCGCAGCCGGTCGAGCGCCTCGGGTGCCACGCGCACCTCGGCCACCTGGTCGAAGACCTCGGGGCTGACCGTGAGCAACCCGACCAGCGTGGTGCCGGCACGGGCACCGAGCATCACCTGCAGCGAGCGCTCGAGGGTGAAGACCTCCGAGTCGAAGCGCGGGCTGGTGATGACGTCGGTCAGCAGGTCCTCCACGTTGTCGAGCGCACCGGGCTCGGCCAGGGCATCGGCCAGCTGCAGCACCTCCTCCTTGAAGAGGAACTGCTCCTCGTGATCGAGCCGGTCCACCATCAGCGTCTCCTTGCTGGCTAGGGGTAGAGGCCGCGCAGGGCGGTGGCCTTGGCGACACGGTCGACGGCCAGCAGGTAGGCGGCGGTGCGCATGTCCACGTCCTCCTGCTCGGCCATGGCCACGACCTCGGCGAAGCTGCGCACCATGATGGCGGTGAGCTTGCTGTTGACGATCTCCTCGGACCACTGGTCGCGGTTGAGGTCCTGCACCCACTCGAAGTAGGAGACCGTCACGCCACCGGCGTTGCAGAGGATGTCGGGGATCATGAAGATGCCCTTGCGATAGAGGACCTCGTCGGCGTCGGGCGTGGTCGGTCCGTTGGCGGCCTCGGCCACGATGCGTGCCTTGATGCGCTCGGCGTTGTCGAGGGTGATCTGGTTCTCCAGCGCCGCCGGCACGAGCACGTCGACCGCCAGCTCCAGCAGCTCGGCGTTGCTGATGTTCTCGGCCCCGGGGAAGCCCACGACCGTGCCGTGCTCGGCCTTCCAGGCCTTGACCCCGGCGATGTCGAGCCCGCCGGCGCGATGGATGCCGCCACCGGTGTCGGAGACCGCCACGACCCAGGCACCCATGCTGTCGAGCAGCGTGGCCGCCACCGAGCCGGCGTTGCCGAAGCCCTGCACCGCGATGGTGGCACCGATGATGTCGAGCCCGATGTGGCGGGCCGCCTCGGAGATGGTCACCACGCAGCCGCGGCCGGTGGCCTCGGCCCGGCCCTCCGAGCCCCCCAGGCTGATGGGCTTGCCGGTGACGACGCCGGGCACGGTGTAGCCCACGTGCATCGAGTAGGTGTCCATGATCCAGGCCATCGTCTGGGCGTTGGTGTTGACGTCCGGCGCGGGGATGTCGCTCTCGGGCCCGATGATGACGCTGATGTTGGTCGCGAAGCGCCGCGTCAGGCCCTCCAGCTCACGCATCGAGAGCTGCTTGGGATCCACCGCCACGCCGCCCTTGCCGCCGCCGTAGGGGATGCCCACCACGGCGCACTTCCAGGTCATCCACATGGCCAGCGCGCGGACCTCGTTGAGGGTCACGTCCTGGTGGTAGCGCAGGCCGCCCTTGGAGGGACCGCGGCCCAGGTTGTGCTGCACGCGATAGCCGGTGAAGACCTTCACCGAGCCGTCGTCCATGCGCACCGGGACCGACACGATGAGCTCGCGCTCGGCCTCGCGCAGCACGGCCCGCAGGCCGGGCTCGAGATCGAGGCGATCGGCGGCGATGTCGAACTGGCGCTGGGCGACGACCCAGGCATCAAGCACGGGAGTGACCTCCGGAGCGGTCATCGGGACCTCCACCTCCAGGCACGAGCGCCGGGCCCCTGAAGGTTGGACGAGGCGGGCTGGCTCGGATGCGTGTCGAAACGGCGCGAGTGTACAGCCGGGTCCAGGTCTGCCCGAAGGGCCATTCGGCCGACTTCAGGCAGGCAGGATGCGGGTGATGCCGAGCATGCCCGGGCCCACGTGGGTGCCGGCGACCGGGCCCGTCAGGCTGACCTCGACCTGGTCGGGAGGGACGCCAGCAGCGGTCGCCACCTGGGCGCAGAAGGTCTCGATGTCATCGGCGCCGGTATGCAGCACGGCGATCTGCTCGACGGCCTGCTCCGCGGCGATCTCCACGACACGTGCTCGCGCCTTGGCGAAGGTGCGCTTCTTGTCGAAGGACGCCACCTCGCCGTCGGTGACGGTGAGGATGGGCTTGATGGCCAGCACCGTTCCGAGCAGGGCCGAGGCGCGCCCGATGCGCCCACCCTTCTGGAGGTACTCGAGGGTGTGCAGCGTGAAGAAGAGGTCGGTACGGCCGATCAGGTCGATGACCAGGTCGACGACCTCGGCGCGGCCGGCACCGGTGCTGGCCAGCTCGGCCGCGCGCCTGACCATGAGGCCGAGCGGCTGCGCCGTCGTCAGTGCGTCGACGACCTCGATGAGCCCCGGCTCGAACGCCGTGGCGGCCTGCACCGCCGAGGCATGCGTGGCCGACATCCTGCTGCTGATGGTGACGCAGACGATGCCGTCGGCCCCGTCGTCGAAGGCTTCCCGGTAGGCCGCTTCGAACTGCGCCGGGTTGGGCGCTGCGGTGCGCGGCAGCGGCGCCCCCGGTGCGGTCAGTCTCGCGTAGAACGCCTCGTTGGAGAGCTCGGTACCGGCATCGAAGGACTCCTCGCCGAAGCTCACCGTCAAGGGCACCAGGCGCACGCCGACGGCAGCTGCCTGCTCCGGGGTCACGTCTGATGATGTGTCGGTGACGATCGCGGTCTTGGCCATGGCTCATCGTAGGCCCATCGGGCGAGTCCGGGGGTGCCAACTCTGCACGGCCGAGGCGCTGTCCGCACACGTGGCCCGGCCCGCGCCCCACGGACGGGTACGATGCGGGGCATGACTGAACGTGAACCACGCCGCTGCCTCGTCACGGGCGGTTCGTCCGGCATCGGCTATGCCACGGCGGAACGGCTCGCCGGTGACGGCTGGACGGTGACGTCGCTCTCCCGACGCGAGCAGGCGCCGGCCGGTGTCCGCGCCATCGCCGGCGACGCGGCAGAGGTCAGCGACCTGGAGCGAGCCCTGGGTCTGACGGCAGGTCCACAGGGGCGGCTAGACGGACTCGTCTGTGCAGCGGGCGTGCCCCCGGCGGGACCGTGGGACGACCCTGACCACTGGGCCGACGTCCTGCGCGTCGACCTCACGGCGGCCTGGCAGGCCACGCGCCTGGCCTGGCCGATGCTGCGGGCCGCCGGCGGGGCCGTCGTCCTGGTCGGCAGCATCGTCGGCAGCGCCGAAGGCTCGGTGCGCTCGCCCGCCTACGCGGCTGCCAAGGCAGGCCTGGAGGGCCTGGCGCGCTCACTGGCGCTCATCGGGGCCGGCGAGGGCATCCGCGTGAACGTGTTGGCGCCCGGTGCGTTCGACACGCCCTTCGACGAGCAGCTGTTCCCTCCCATGGCGCGCCCCGACGTGCCCCTCGGCCGCATGGGCGCCGCGGGTGAGGCGGCCGGCATCATCGCCTTCCTGCTTTCGTCGGAGGCCTCCTATGTCAGCGGCGCGGTGTGGCGGGTGGACGGTGGGCGCAGCGTCATGTCGCCGGCCTCGTCCGCCGGTCGGGCCGCGCCCGAGGAGCACACCGAGTCTTGAAGCTGCGCCGCGTATCGCCGCAGGAGGCCGGCTGGGGCACGCAACGAGTCGGGCCGTGGCGCCGGCACGGGCGCAGGGTGGGGTACCAGAACCCCTGGATCACCATCTGGCATGACGATGTCACGCGACCCGATGGCGAACCGGGCATCTACGGTGTCGTGCACTTCGAGAACTCGGCGGTCGGCGTGGTCGCCATCGACGAGCAGGACCGCGTGGTGCTGGTCGGCCAGCATCGCTATGCCTTCGACGAGCTCTCGTGGGAGATCCCCGAGGGTGGCTCACCCCTCGGCGAGGACTCGCTGGAGGGCGCCAGGCGGGAGCTGCTGGAGGAGACCGGGCTGCGTGCGCGGACCTGGCGCGAGATCGGCCGCTGGCAGCTGTCCAACTCGGTGACCGACGAGGTCGCCGTGACCTACCTGGCCACCGATCTGGTGCAGGGTACGGCGCAGCCGGAGGGCTCCGAGGAGCTGGTAGTCAAGTGGGTGCCCTTCGAGGAGGTCATGCGGATGGTGCGCAGCGGCGAGATCAGCGACGCGCTGACGGTGCTGCCGATACAGGCGCTCGCGCTCGAGCGACCTGACCGCTGACGCGGCGATCAGGATCGCAGGAAGGCCAGGACCGCAAGGACCCGGCGGTGGGACGCGGGCGACTCAGCGATCCCTAGCTTGGAGAACACCTGTGCCATATGAGCTTCCACGGTGCGGTCAGTGACGAAGAGCCGTTCACCCACGGCTTTGTTCGAAAGACCTTCGGCGACCAAGGCAAGCACCTCTCGCTCGCGTGGGCTGAGGTCTGCGAGGGGATCCTGAAGACGCTTGCGTCCCATGATCTGCGCGACGATCGTCGGATCGACGACGGTCTCGCCCTCCGTCACCCGGCGGAGTGCGTCCGCAAGGACCGCCGGGTGAAATACGCGTTCCTTGAGCAGATAGCCCACTCGCGTCTCGCTGCCTTCGAGGAGACGCAGGGCGTAGCCGGGCTCCAGGTATTGCGACAGGACCACGACGCCGACATCGGGACACGCCACCCGGATCATGGTTGCGGCGACGAGCCCTTCATCGATATGCGTGGGTGGCATGCGGATGTCGAGAACCACGGCATCTGGCTGGAGCTCTTCGACCAGCTCCAGGAGGCGCCCGGCATGCTCCACCTCGGCGACGACCTCGATGTCAGAGGAACGCAGCATGTGCACGATCCCCTCGCGGGTGATAAGCACGTCCTCAGCCACGATCACGCGCATGGAAGATCCACCGACAGCGTCCCCGGGCCTGCCGACTCTGTCCAGGAAAGAGATCCGCCTGCCGCGCCGACCCTGTCCCCGACCTTCACCCATCGAGGACCGTCTTCCAAGCCTCGCGCAGCCATCGAAACGGCGAGCCGCTCCGCGCGCTCGGTCAAGTTCACGTCGAGCCGCCCAGCGCCTGCTTCCTCGGCCTGTCTCAGAGCCTCTACCACTGCTGCATAGGCCGCCAGCTCTGTGCGTTCGGCGCATCGGTCGACCCGAGCGGCCACCACGACCACGGGGATCGCCGACACATCTGCCATGCTGGCGAGTGCACCCACCAGCCCGTCTTCCACGAGCACGACCGGATGGATCCCATGCGCCAGAGTCCGCAGCTCGGAGAGCGCCAGATCCATCTCGCCCAGCGCATCCGCCAGCATCGCGGCCAGCGCTGCCGACTGGCTGTCGCGGTGGCCGCTCTTGGCCATGGCGACCGAGGCCAGCCGGAGCTCGAACGAAACCGCCAGCAGCCGCTGCTGGGCGCCATCGTGGAGGTCACGCTCGAGACGAACGCGCGTCGAATCGCTCGTCGCCACGATGCGCGCCCGTGAGGCCTGGAGTGCGCGCAGGCGCGCCCGTATCGTCGCTTCAAGGCGCTCGTTGTCCACGGCCAGACGAGCGGCTGCGCCGATCTCGCGATCGAGCACGTCTGGGTCCAGCTCGGCAGCGTGATCCACATAGGCGATCGCGACCCCTGCACGCTCGATGGTCGTGACAGCGCGCCGGGCACTGGATCTGGGCTCCTCGACCGGATCTCCTTGGTCGTCGATGAACCCACCCTCGCTGACCGGATAGACCACCTGCAACCGCGGGTCATCGAGCGTCCGCGCCAGAGTGGTCCGCAAACCCTGCGAACCTGCCGTGATCTCATCGGCCATCCGACGCAACGAGTCCGCACGCCGCTGTTCGCCGATGATCGAGACCGAGATGTCGATGCCGACCGCGCCCAGGCCGACGGCGGTGGCCACCGCTGGAAGCAGAAGGCGCACGTCGTCAGGTCCATAGGGTGGCATGGCGCTGCCGGCGGCGGCCCACCAAGCCATGGCGCCTCCGAGCAGGGCGGCGGGCAACAGGACCAAGCGTTCCCGCCGGCACCTGGCTCGACCGTCGCGCAGAAGTCGCTGCACGGACCAGACCACGAGCGACACACCGCCAAAGACCGTCGCCCACGTGGCGATGCTCGTGAACGACCTCGCCAGCGGCATGTCGACCACCACCGCCAGCACGTTGTCGCCCCTCGAACAGACAGGCGTGCAGAACAGATCGAAGAAGGGATCATAGGTCAGCGAGCGGCCGATGGCGGCAAGTCCGACGACCGCGTACAGCGCCACCAACAGCCAGCGCAGCGGCGGCGAGGCGGCATCTGCGTGAGTCGCGCGCAACGGAAGGTGGATCGCCAACGGTGCCAACAGCGGCGTGATGAGCAGGCCGGCGCTACGAGCTTCGCTGGTCACACTCGCGCGTCCAGCCAGCTCCATACCCATCCATGCGGCGGCGGCGGCGAAGGCGACGACTGAGAGGAGGTGGTCCCTTCGACCGAACCATGCGACCGACCCCGCCGCGACGAGAGCGGCGCCGACCAACAGCAGCAGGGCAGCCACGAGGCTGCCGGTCTCACTCAGGGTCACAGCCGCAGTCGTCCCCAGCGGAGGAGCGACCACGGCGACGGCCCCTCCGGCCGCGACCATGAGCGCGGCACCCGCGACTGCAGCGGGCACGAGGGCCGGTCTCGGGCGCGGAGCGGCGGCTCCTGATGAGGAAGGCGCGCGCTCAGTGCCAGCCAATGCCCGTCATCCCTCCAGTGGAGCCGGGCGGGGGATGGTGGCGCGAAGTGAGGTGCCACCGCCGATGCGGGAGCCAACCTCGAGCGTTCCGCCCAGGACATCCAAACGGTCACGCAACCCTCGGAGGCCGCTTCCGGCGCGTAGGTCCGCGCCGCCCACACCATCGTCCTCGACGAGCAGCGTGACGGAGTCGGCCGCGATACCGAGGCAAAGCCAGACGCCCGCCGCGTGCGCGTGTTTGACGATGTTCGTCAACGCCTCTGAGGCTACGTAGTAAAGTGCCCGCTCGATGCTCGGCTCCTGTGGTTCCCCGATGTCGATGGTGAGCTCGATGGGCACTGCACTCCGGTCAGCCAGGTCCGCCAGAGCGCCCGCAAGCCGGCGCTCGCTGAGCAACCCCGGATCCAGGCCGCGTGCCAGCTGGTCCAGCTCGACGAGCGCCTGCTGCAACTGCTTCTGCGCTCGGTCCAAGCGGTCCACCGCGTCGGAGTCGATCTCGTCTCCGGTAGCCGTCACGGCTGCCAGAGCAGACGCCAACCTCGCGAGGCGTAGGGTCGCGCCGCGCCGTAAGCGTTCCTCGAGCGCCGCTCGCTCGTCATCCTCGGCCTCCAGCAAGCGGCGGCGGGAGGTTTCAAGCGCCACGACCTGTGCCGATAGCTCGTCGCGAAGTGCGGCGTTGCGCGACGACATCCGCTCGGCCAGCTCAAGCGCCCGGCGGGTCGAGACGTCCTCCGCGAGTCCCGCGGCATCGGCCAGATCGGCCACGCTTGGTGAGTGGCCCCTGTCGCCAAGGCGAACGACGAGGTCGGTCATGGACCGGCGCCGGCGCTCGAGTGAGACCAGGCCCCAAGCCAGGCCCACGGCCACCAGGACGATCGTGATCTGCCAGAGTGCAAGCGAGTCGCTCGGATAGGCGATGCCCTGGTCGCGGAGGGAGGCCGCCAGTACCCCTTTCAGCGCGAGCATCGCGGCGAGGGCGGCGCCCAGCAGTGTGGCCGGCCGCTGTTCTCGTCGGGCGCGGGGCGGCAACGTCTGGTGCCGGATGAGCACACCACCAAACAGCAATGCCGCGACTACCAGCAGCGTGCTGTCGCGTTCCCACAACGGCGGGAAGAGGACCACGATGTACGTCCCGACCACGAGGGTCCGAGCCACCGCGTCGGACACGCGCCCGGTCGGCCAGGCGAAGGCGGCATGCACGAGCACGCCCGCGTAGACGAAGGTCAGGGCCCCGGCCAGTCTGCCCATCTCCGTCGAGGGAGCACCCAGCGTGCCGATGAACCAGGTCAGGCCGGCCAGCATCAGGAGTGGCCCGGTGCGGCTGTTCGGTGCCCACGACCAGGCCACCAGTCCCGACCCTGCGATGGCCAGCCCGACGGCCAGATCTCGCTGCGCCGCGAACCCGATGCGCGTCCCGTGTGCGAGTCCTTCTGACCCCAGCCCGATGACCACCACAACGAGCGCAGCCCCAAGCAGAAGCCAGCGGCGGCGCCGATCGCTCATCCCAGGAGTGCCACCAGGGCTGCTCCCGACAGCCGGCCTTTGGAGAGGAACCCCCGTACGGGTGCCGTGTCGATGCGTCGCCCGTAGGAGGAGCGCTCGCGGCTCGAGATGAGGACGACATCTGGGGCGTGGGCCAGATCCGCGAGGCGCTCAGCGACCGTGAATCCGTCCATGCCAGGCAAGCCGATGTCCAGCAACACGATGGATGGACGGTGTGCAGCGGCCAGATCGAGCGCGGATTCAGCATCCTGGGCCTCGGCCACCACTCGATAGCCGTCAGCCTCAAGGAGGGCGCGAGCGGCCGCTCGGAAGTCGGCGTGATCATCGACGATGAGGACGGTCCCTGGCACGCGCGCATCATGCTCTCTGCGTAGGCCTCTGACCATCCGGGCCAGCACGAATCACCCGCCCAAGGAGTCTCGTGCCCACCCCGATGTGCCACGATCGGTGGCCGGATACGGTCGAGGGGTCAACCCACACAGAGGCTGGAGACAGCGACGATGCGATACCGAAGATCTCTCCCCTTGGCGCTCGCGGGCATCCTGGTCGCAGGCGCGACGGCTGCACTGCCTATGGTCGCGGAGGACAAGGACCCGGGAGGCGACCTCACACCCGTGACGTTGCGGTTGCTGATGAACGAAGATCGCGACCGCCCACCAGGCGTCGTCGCCGACGACCTCGCCCGACTGATCAAGGAGTCATCGGGTGGGGGCTTGCTTGTAGCGCCTGAGCTCGGCGAAGATGTGGCCCTCGCGGTTCTTGGAGGTGACGCCGACCTGGGCATCGTTCCCGCACGCGACTGGGAGGCCCAGGGCGTCACCAGCCTTCACGCGCTCGACGCCCCACTGCTGATCGACAATGACGCTCTCGCGCTCGCCGTCGCCGATAGTGACGTGGCAGCGGAAGCCATGGCCGGTCTCGCTTCCGTCGGCCTCGAGGGCTTGATGATGTGGCCCGATGACCTGCGCCACCTGTATGCGTTCAAGCCATCGGGGCATACCCTCGAAGTTCCCGGGGATATCGTGGGAGCGCCGATCCATGCCGTCGGCAAGGCCTCTGCTGACCTGATGGAAGCACTCGGCGGCAGCCTCTGGGTGGAAGGTGAGGCGGCTGGTGGCTCCACAGGTGACAAGCACACCGATGCGTCATCCGGCGCGTTGGCCGGGATGATCAGTGGTCTTGGCGGTCAAGGCGTGCCCGTCCGCGACCAGACCGTCGTCGCGGGCGATCTGGTGCTGCATCCCAAGTACTACGTGCTGGTCGCAAACCGTGAGGCGCTGGGCCAGCTTTCTGACGAGCAGCGTGAGATGCTCGATGAGGCGGTCTCGGCGGCCCAACAGGGAGCGCTCGCCCGTCGTGCCAGCGAGACTGACTTGGCCAGCGAGGCCTGCGCCGATGGAGTCGAGATCATCAGCATCGGCGCAGAAGCCGTGGCATCGTTCCGAGCGGCCGCGATGCCGCTGTACGAGGCCATGACCTCTGACGCGGTGACGGGGCCGATCATCGTCGATATCGAGGCTCTCAAGGCATCGACACCTGCGTCACCAGCCGCAGGAGCCTGTGAAGGCGCCGGCCCGAGCAGCGCGGATGTGACGGCGCCCGATCTCACCACCTACCTCGGCACCAAGCCGCCAGTCGGCACATATCGCGCTGACATCACCGAGGCAGACCTGGTCGCCCGCGGCGCGACTGCTGACTTCGCAGCCCGGAACAGCGCCATCGTCACGTTCACCTTCGACGAGGACACGTACACGTACACCGGCGCTGAAGGCGTGACCTGCCCGGGTCAGATGAGCAGCGACGGCACAGCGGTCAGCCTCAACGAGGACCCCGGTAATCCATGCGGGCTTGGCGGAGCATACGTTTGGCAGGTGAGCCCTGAAGGGATCCTGTTGGGGCTGCCCTACCTCGAGGGTCTCCTGCCCCGTGAGCAGGCCGACCTGCGCGCCTTCTTCGAACGCGAGTGGGTCCGCATCGACTGAACGCAGCCGGACCGGGATCGGGGGTTGACCAACTGCCACCGCTCGACGAGCCGCGGCCACGACGTTCATCACGAACGACCTTCGCATCGGGGCCGCGGCGGAACCGAGATCGTCCTGCTGTCGGACATCGATTCGAGCGGACCGGAGGGACGCCGCGGACACTGGCATCCGACGAGGTTGACCCCTGATTGACAGCGCCACCAGCGCCCGCTACTGTCCGAGGCCAGATGACGCGCTACTGGTACTTTAGCTAGCGGGTACGAGGCGGCCGGGTGGATCCCGGCGGCAGAGGCACTCGTGCCCGCGAACGCAGGACCCCGAGGGGCCTGCGTTTTTTGATGCCTCGAACGCCGGACGACCGGAGACCCGACCAACGAGAGAGCCAACACCGAACAGCGAGGGTGGTAGCCAGATGATCATCGTGATGCGCACCGGGGCCGCGCAGGAGGAGATCGACGAGGTCCGCAGGACCGTCGCCGACGAGGGCCTCGAGACGTACGTGATGGTGGGCGAGGAACGCATCGTCATGGGCGTCGTCGGCGTCGGCGTCGAGCGCGTGCAGCACGTCGAGCTGATGCCGGGCGTGGAACGGTGCATCCGCGTCAGCAAGCCCTACAAGCTCGCCTCCAACGAGCACCATCCCGACCGCACGAGCATCCGCGTGGGGCCCGTGGAGGTCGGGGCCGGCTCCCCGCTGGTGGTCATCGCGGGGCCCTGCGCGGTCGAGTCGCGGGAGCAGGTGCTGGCCACCGCGCGCTGGGTCAAGCGCGAGGGCGCCACCATCCTGCGCGGCGGTGCCTTCAAGCCACGCTCATCGCCGTATGCCTTCCAGGGCCTTGGCGTGGAAGGCCTCAAGCTGCTGGCGGAAGCCCGCGAGGAGACAGGCCTGCCGGTGGTCAGCGAGATCACCGACCCGGCGGACGTGCCGGTCTTCGAGCAGTACGTCGACATGCTCCAGGTCGGCGCACGCAACATGGCCAACTTCGTGCTCCTGAAGGCCGTCGGCCAGTCGCGCAAGCCGGTGCTCTTGAAGCGCGGCCTGTCATCGACCATCGACGAGCTGCTGATGGCGGCCGAGTACATCCTGAGCTCGGGCAACCCCAACGTCATCCTCTGTGAGCGCGGCATCCGCACCTTCGAGACCGCCACCCGTAACACGCTCGACCTCAGTGCCGTCCCGGTCATCCAGGAGCGCACGCACCTGCCCATCGTCGTCGATCCCTCGCATGGCACGGGGCATCGACCGCTGGTGCGCCCGTTGGCGGTCGCGGGCGCGGCCGTGGGCGCCGACGGCATCATCATCGAGGTCCACCCCGACCCGCCCACTGCCCGCTCCGACTCCGAGCAGTCGCTCTCGTTCCCCGAGTTCGGCGACCTCATGGACGACCTTCGACGGCACGAATACCTGCGGCAGCCCACGGCACCACATGCGCAGACGCACATCGAGCCGCCGGTGGAGCGTCAGCGCCTGCGGGCCCGCATCGACGATGTCGATTCGCGCATCGCATCACTGCTCGAGGAGCGCGCGGAGCTGTCGGTGGCAGTGCAGCAGACGCGCGAGCCAGGTGACCACGGTCACGATGTCGGGCGCGAGCGGCAGCTCATCGAGCGCGCCGCGCGCGATGGCGAAGGCGTGCTGACGCCCGAGGAGGTCGAGATGGTCTTCGGCGCCATCCTGCGTGTCTCGCGATCGGCTCAGCGGCGCAACGCCGCCAGCGACGCGGCCCTCGCGGGGAGCGGCACCGTGGCCGCCGGCACGGTCCCCGACAGCGGCGCCGGCTCGTGAGCGACGACGCCTCGACCACGCCCCCCGACGGGGTCGTGCGAGCAGCTTCGGCACTGCTGGGTTCGTTGCGCCTGCCCGTCGACAAGTCGGTGGCCCACCGGGCGCTGCTCTTCAGCGCCATGGGTAGCGGCGATGCCGAGATCCGGCTGGACCGTCCCGGAGACGACGTGCTCTCCATGGCCGGTGTGCTGGAAACGCTGGGCGCGGTGCGAGCGGTCGAGCGTGAGCCGGACGGCGTGGTGCGCGTGTCCATCAGGGGCGGCGGCAGCGCCACCGCAGCGTGCCTCCCTGGCCGAGGAGATGAGACGCTCGATTGCGGCAACGCGGGCACGGCCATGCGCCTGCTCACCGGGGCGCTGGGGGCCCGTGCCGCCAGCGCCACGCTGGTGGGCGATGACTCGCTCTCGGGTCGACCCATGGAGCGCGTGGCTGGGCCGCTGCGGACGATGGGGGTCGGGGTCGCCACGACCGAGGGACACGCACCGCTGACGATCACCGGGCGCCGGCCGCTCAAGGCGCTGGATCACCACTTGCGCGTGGCCAGCGCACAGGTCATCGGCTGCCTGACCCTCGCCGCCCTGGCAGCCAAGGGCACGACCACCATCACCTCACCTGGGCCCACCCGCGACCACAGCGAGCGCATGCTCGCCTGGCTGGGCGCGCCGGTCCGCCGGGAGGGCCCGGTCACCACCATCGAGGGGCCCGCCGGGTTCCGCAACCGCGACATCTCGGTACCGGGCGATATCTCCTCTGCCGCCGCCTGGCTGGTGGCGGGAGCGCTGCACCCGGACGCGCACATCATCGTCGAGGACGTCGGCCTCAACCCCTCGCGCACCGGCATCATCCATGTGCTGCGGGACATGGGCGCGGACATCAAGGTCGCCTCCGACGGGCCGACGCTCGACTGCCCCGAGCCGGTGGGCACCATCACGGTCTCTGGCGGACGCCCGCTCCACGCCATCGACCTGGCGGGTGATCGCGTGGCCGACGTCATCGACGAGCTGCCTCTCATCGCGGTGGCCATGGCGGCAGCCGACGGCGTGAGCACGCTGCGCGACGCGGCCGAGCTGCGCGTGAAGGAGTCCGATCGCATCCGGCTGGTGGTGCAGAACCTGCAGGCCGTGGGAGCCCAGGCGGAAGAGCGCGCGGACGGCTGGGTCATCGAACGCGGGGCGCCGCGCGAGGCGGCCATCCGCACCGACTCCGACCACCGTATCGCGATGGCCTTCGCCGTCGCCGCCCTGACCGGGATTGCGGGTACCGTTGACATCGACGACCCTGCCTGCGCGGCCGTCTCCTATCCCACGTTCTGGACGGACATGGAGCGCCTCTCCCGATGACCCTGCGACGACTCCGACTCCTCACCGCGGGCGAGTCCCACGGCCCCGGCCTGTCCGGGATCCTGGAGGGACTGCCGGCGGACCTGCGCGTCTCCACGGCCAAGGTCGACAAGGAGCTGGCCCGGCGCCAGCACGGCTACGGCAGTGGCCGCCGCATGCTCATCGAGCGTGACCGCGTGGCCTGGACCGCGGGGCTGCGCTTCGGGCGCACGCTCGGCTCTCCCCTGGCCTTCAGCATCGCCAATCGCGACTGGGCCAACTGGCAGGAGCGCATGTCCGTGGAGCCCATCGCTCCCTCCCGACGGCCTCGGCCCATCACCCTGGCGCGCCCCGGCCATGCCGACCTGGCCGGCGCCATCAAGTACGACACCGGCGACATCCGCAACGTGCTCGAGCGTGCGTCGGCACGCTCGACGGCACCTCGCGTGGTGGCCGGTGCCGTCTGCCGCCAGCTGCTGGAGGCCTGCGGCGTGCGTATCTGGTCGTTCGTCGACCAGCTGGGCCCGGTGCTCGCCTTCGAGGGCGCCGATGAACCGTCCTCACGGGTGCCGGCGAGCTGGATCTCGCAGGATCGCCGTGACCCCAGCCCGCTGCGCTGTCCCGATGCGGCTGCCGAGGCGGCCATGATGGCCGAGGTCGATGCCGCCATCGCCGCGGGCGACTCGGTCGGTGGGTCGTTCGTGGTGGTGGCCGAGGGCATGCCCGTGGGCATCGGCTCCAACGCCGAGTGGGATACGCGGCTCGACAGCGCCATCGCCGCGGTGCTGATGGGCATCCAGGCCGTCAAGGGCGTGGAGATCGGCATCGGCTTCGGCGCCGTGGCGCGGCGAGGATCGCAGGTCCATGACGAGGTGCAGCCCGGCGCGCCGGGCTGGGAGCGCCGGACCAACCGCGCCGGCGGCACCGAGGGCGGCATGAGCAACGGCGCCGCCATCGTGGCACGCGTGGCGGTCAAGCCGGTCTCGACGCTGCGCAAGCCGCTGGACTCGGTCGACCTCCAGAGCGGCGAGGTGCGGCGCGCCCACATCGAGCGCAGCGACGTGGCCATCATCCCCCGGGCCGCGGTGGTGGGCGAGGCCATGCTGGCGCTGGCGCTGGCGGACGCGCTGCTGGCCGATCTCGGCGGCGACACCATCGGCGACGTGCGGGCCGGCGTGCGCCGGCGACGTCGTCGTTCACAGGGGCCTCGCGGCGGCGGCGCCACGGACGGGCTCATCGAGGCCCTGCCCGACAACGCCGCCCAGGAGGCGACCGTGGTCGAGGGCACCGACGCCTGATGCCGGCGGCGCTCACCTTCCGCTTGCTGGGCCAGGGTATCGGCTATTCGGCCTCACCGACGATGATGACCGCCGCCTTCGACGCGCTGGGCCTGCCGCACCGCTACGTGCTGGCCGACGTCGCGCCGGAGATGGTGCCCGAGACCGTGGCTAGCCTTGCGCGACGGGGCGAGCGGCGGCGCCAACGTGACCGTGCCCCACAAGGCGGCCGTCGCGGCGCTGATGGATGAGGTGACCGACGTCGCCCGCGAGGCGGCAGCGGTCAACACCGTCGTCCGCCACGGCAGCCGGCTGGTGGGCCACAACACCGACATGCCTGCCACCGTCGAGGCCATCGAGCGACTGTGCCCGGGCGGCATCGGCCGGGCCCTGGTCCTGGGCGCCGGTGGCGTCAGCCGCGCGGTCGGGCTGGCGCTGGCGAAGGTCGGCGCCGATCGCGTTACGGTCCTGCGCCGCGCCGACGGCTCGCTGGCACGGCTGGCCGACGAGATCGGCGCGGCCGACCTGCTGGTCAACGCCACGCCGGTGGGCACCGCGGCCGACCAGAGCCTGGTGCCGGCGGAGCTGCTGCGAGCGGACCTCGCGGTGCTCGACCTGGTGTACCGGCCGAGCCCCACGCGACTGGTGCGCGAGGCCCGCGCGACGGGGGCACGCGCCGAGGACGGTGCCGCCATCCTGCTGGGCCAGGCCTGGCGTGCGCTCGAGCTGTGGCTGGATGCGCCGGCCCCGGTCGATGTCATGCGCGCGGCGCTCGCCGCCGAGCTGGGCGGTCCCGGCGATGCCTGACGCCATCGTCCTGGTGGGCTTGTCGGGCAGCGGCAAGTCCACGCTGGCATCTGCCCTCGCCGAGCGGCTGGGCCGCCCGCTCGTCGACCTTGACGCGGACATCGAGCAGCGCGAGGGCAGCCACCCGGCGCAGCTCATCCCCAGGCACGGCGAGGCGGCCTTCCGCGTCATCGAGGCGGCCGCCGTGGCGCGCGCCTGCCGAGTCGAGGGCGCGGTCATCGCCACCGGTGGCGGCGCCGTGGTCGACCCGCTCAACCGCTGGGCGCTGTGGCATGCCGGCGTGGTGGCCTGGCTCGACGCGCCCGACGAGGTGCTCAGCAGCCGCCTGCAGCGCCACGCCGAGCTGCGGCCCATGCTGGCCGGCGACACCCTGGAGCAGCTGGCGAGCATGCGCGCGGCGCGCGAGCGCTTCTACCGCGCCGCCGACGTGCGCGTGGACAGCAGCGGGCCGGTGGACCAGCTCGTCGCTGCCGTCATCGAGGCGGTCTCCGCGGAGCGGCCGCCTGCACGGCGCCTCTTCGACGCTGTCGTCCGACGTGATCACCTGATGGGGCCCGACCAGGCCCGCGTCGTGCTGGGCAGCAGCCTCGATCGCGCCACCTACGACAGCCTCATCGCGCCGGTCAGCACGGGCTCGCCGGTGGTGGTGGCCGATCGCCGCGCTGCGGCGGCCCTGCCGGAGCTGATGGCGGCGCTGCCCGGCGAGCGCCAGGTCCGCATCGCGACCGGCGAACGCCAGAAGCGCCTGCGCAGCCTGGAGAAGCTGCTGGAGGCGGCCAGCGCCATGGGCGCCGAGCGCGGCGATGCCTGGGTCGGCGTCGGCGGCGGCACGGCGACCGACATGATCGGCACGGCCGCGGCGTTGTACGTGCGCGGCGTGAACTTCGTCGCCATCCCCACCACCTGGCTGGGCATGACCGACGCTGCGGTCGGCGGCAAGGTGGCGGTGGACCTGTCCGCCGCCAAGAACGCGGCGGGCGCCTTCTGGCCGCCGGTCGCCATCATCGCGGACGTGACCACCCAGCGGACGCTGCCACGTGCGCGTCGACTCGACGGCATGGCCGAGTCGCTCAAGAGCGGCATCATCGGCGACCCCGCCCTGTGGCAGCTGGTGGCGAGCCGCGGACGAGCGGCGCTGCGTGATGACGAGGTGGCACGCTACGCCATCATCGATCGCTCGGTCCAGCTCAAGCTGGACGTGGTGGCCCGCGACCCCTTCGAGCGCGGCGACCGACGGACGCTGAACCTGGGGCACACGCTGGGCCACGCGCTGGAGATCGAGAGCGGGTATCGCCTGCCCCACGGCAAGGCGGTGGTGCTGGGCCTGCGCGCGGTGGCACACATGGCACAGGGTCGCGGCGCCGAGCACGGCCTCGCGGAGCACATCGATGAGGTCGCCGGCAGCCTGGGCTACGAGCTGCGCCGAGCCTTCGACCCGAGCGTCGTGAAGGCCGCGCTGGTGCGCGACAAGAAACGCGTCGGCGGCCGCCAGCGCTGGATCCTGCCCATGGCCATCGGCCGTGTCATCGACGTCGACGATGTCAGCGAGGCCGAGCTCGACGCGGCCATCGATGCCATCCACACGGACGGTGCGGGATGAGGATCCTGCTGCTCAACGGCCCCAACCTGGGGCGGCTCGGGACGCGCCAGCCGGAGATCTATGGCTCCACCACGCTGGCCCAGGTGGAGGCCGCCGCGGCCGACCACGCCGGGGCACTGGGGCACACCCTGGCCGCGATGCAGTCGAACCACGAGGGCGCCCTCATCGACCGCATCGAGCAGCGCGATTACGACGCCATCGTCATCAACCCGGGCGCCCTCACGCACTACGCGTACTCGCTCCACGACGCGCTGCTGGGGGCCGAGTGCCCGGTCGTGGAGGTCCACATCAGCGACATCTTGGCGCGCGAGGAGTGGCGCCACCTGTCGGTCATCGAGCCGGTCGTGAGCCATCGCATCCTGGGTCATGGGTGGCGTGGGTATCTCGAAGCCATCGACTTCCTCCACGCGCACGCCGGCGAGCGTGCCGAGCCCTCGAGTCACCCAGAGGATCGACCATGACACCGCAGCTCCCGCGCCCCGGGCTCGCCGGCGTCGCCGCCATCGAGATGAGCGCCGACACCATCTCCCCGGTGACCGCCGCCCTGCGCCTGCACGCTCAGCAGCGCCTCGCCTTCATCCTCGAATTGGTCGAGGGCGGCGCGCGATACGGCCGCTACTCGATGGTCGGCGTGCGCGGCCGCTACCTCAGCTACGACGACGGTGTGGCCACCGTCCACAGCCACGACTATGCGGCCATCGACCGCTTCACCGACCCCGACCCGCTGGAGGCGCTGCGTCGCTTCCTGCCGGAGGTCCCGGCGCAAGGGCCGCTGCCGGTCTCGCTGGCATCTGGCGTGGGCTACCTCTCGTACGAGGCGGCTGCGCGCTGGGAGAAGCTGCCGGTGCCGGAGGTCGACCCCATCGGGCTGCCGGAGGCGCTGTTCCACCTGCCGGACGTGCTCATCGTCTTCGACCACCTGGGGCAGACCGCCACGCTGGCGACCATCGATGGGCCGGGTGCCGACGAGCGGCTGGCCGATGCCACGGCCATGCTGGCGCAGCCCTCGAGCATCGAGGGTGCCGTGCGCATCCCGCCCGCAGGGTCGCGGCCACAGCCGCCCGCGGCCGACGCACGCTACGAGGACGGCGTCGCCAGCCTGGTGCGCGACATCCACGCGGGCGAGATGCTGCAGACGGTGCTGGCGCGACGCTTCAGCCTCCCCTGCTCGGTGGGTCCGCTGGAGATCTACCGCTCCCTGCGGCGGATCAACCCCTCGCCACATCTCTTCGCCATCGACCTCGGCCCCGACCGCTCGGTGCTGGGCGCGTCGCCAGAGCTGCTGGTGCGGGTGCGCGACGGGGTGGTGTCCACGCGGCCCATCGCCGGCACCCGCCCGCGCTCGGCCGATCCGCTGGTGGACGCGCAGCTGGAGGCTGACCTGCTGGCCGACGAGAAGGAGCTGGCGGAGCACGCCATGCTGGTGGACCTCGCGCGCAACGACGTCGGGCGCGTGGCCACGCCGGGCAGCGTGCGCGTCGCCTCGCTCCACGCCATCGAGCGCTACTCGCACGTGATGCACATCGTGAGCGAGGTCGAGGGCGACCTGGCGGCGGGGCGCGATGCCTTCGACGCGGTGCGCTCGGTGTTCCCTGCCGGCACGCTCAGCGGGGCGCCCAAGGTGCGTGCGATGCAGGCCATCGCGGCGCTGGAACGCGAGCAGCGCGGGCCCTATGGCGGCGCCATCGGTTTCCTCGCCCCCGACGACGCGGAGGTCGCCATCACCATCCGCTCGATGGTGCTGAAGGATGGCACCGCCCACGTCCACGCCGGTGCCGGCATCGTGGCCGACTCGGTGCCGGAGCGCGAGTCGGCCGAGGTGGCGGCCAAGGCCGGCGCCATCCTCGCGGCCATCGCCGAAGCCGAGGCCATCTACGGCAGTGACCGCCAGGAGACCGACCAGTGACCACGCACGAGATCGAGCGGCCGGGCGCCGGCCTGCGCATCCTGCTGCTGGACAACTACGACTCGTTCACCTACAACCTCTACCAGTACCTCTGCGAGCTGGGTGCGCAGGTGGAGGTCCAGCGCAACGATGAGATCACGCTGGACGAGATCGCCGCTCGCGACCTCGACGGCATCGTCATCAGCCCGGGCCCTTCGCGACCGGAGCATGCGGGCATCTCGCTGGCGGTCATCGAGCGCTTCGGCCCCACGCTGCCCATCCTGGGGGTCTGCCTCGGCCACCAGTCCATCGGCATGGTCTACGGCGGCGAGGTCGTCACCGTCGAGCCGGTGCACGGCAAGAAGTCGGCCGTCGACCACCGCGGGCAAGGTGTCTTCGAAGGACTGCCCACGCCGGTCGAAGCCGGGCGCTACCACTCGCTGGCGGTGGACCGCGCCACGCTGCCGGCGGTGCTGGAGGTGACGGCGACGTCTCCCGACGGCCTGGTCATGGGGCTGCGGCATCGCCAGTATCCGGTCGAGGGCATCCAGTTCCACCCCGAGTCCATCCTGACTGCAGACGGTATGACCATGCTCGGCACCTGGCTGCGCTCGCTGCGACGCTGAGCTCCGAGTCACGAGGAGAGCGCCGCGCGGCGTGGTGCCCCGGTTGCGCAGTGACCGCCGACGCCGGAAGCAGGCGTGTCAGACTCGTCGTCTGCGAGCTTGACGCGCTGGGTGATGCGCAGTGGACGATGGCAGCCCGGGCTTGGATCCCGGCCGCCGGACGGCACTCGCCCATCACGGTGGGGGCACGGATCAGGCTCGATGAGGCCGCCCTCCCGGGCGGATGACCAGGAGCATCCGGGATCACACCGGACTCGAACAACGGAGGAGGCCAAGTGACCAGACGACCATCCACAACCACCAGCCGGCGCTTCACGGCGCTGACGTCGAGCGCACTGCTCGTGGCAGCCCTGGCGGCATCGGCGGCGCCCGTGGCGGCGCAGGATGTCCAGACCGAGGGCTGGGGTGACCTCGGCGAGGTGACCATCAGGATCGCGGCGGAGGTCGCCTCTCAGAACAGCCTTCCGATCCTGACCGAGGCCTTCATGGCCGAGTACCCCAACGTCAGCATCGAGACCGAGTTCAAGGACTGGGACACGCACATCGCCACGATGCTGAACGTGGCCGACCTGCCGGACGCGCCGGACATCATCTGGGGCAACCAGGGCTACGTCCACGATGGCCTGCTGGTCGAGGCCGGGCTGATCACCAGCCTGGAGCCGTACTACGAGGCCTACGGCTGGGACGAGTGGCACGGACCGGGGGCCATGGACCAGTGGCGCTTCACCGAGGACGGCACCTTCGGCGAGGGACCGCGCTGGGGCATCTCCGAGTCCGCCGAGATCGTGGGCGTCTTCTACAACAAGGAGAAGCTGGCGAGCCTGGGCCTTGAGGTCCCGACCACCTTCGCCGAGTTCGAGGTAGCCCTCGCCGCTGCCGCTGAGGCAGGGGAAGTGCCCATCAAGCTGGGCAACATCGACGGCTGGCCGGCGATGCACGTGGCCAGCATCGCGCAGGGCGCCTATGTCGACGCCGACAACCTGCGTGCGTGGGTCTTCGGCAAGGACGGCGCCGACTATGCCGCCGCCGACAACCTCGCCGGCCTGCAGGCCTTCGAGCGCTGGGCCCAGAACGGCTGGCTCAGCCCGGACGCCAACGGCAACGACTACGACACGGCCTGGCAGCAGTTCGTCGAGGGCGATGGCGTCTTCCTGCCCGCCGGCAACTGGCTCACCGCCGACCTGCGCGACGGGATGGGCGACAACGTGGGCTTCTTCGCCCCGCCTCCAGGAGAATCGGGCAAGGTCGTGGCCACGGCCGCGAACTCGATGCCGCTGCACATCTCGTCCAAGTCACAGAACCCAGACCTGGCGGCGGCGATCATCGACTACGTGCTCGACCCCGACAACGGCCAGGTCTACTTCGACGCCGGTCGCATCCCGGCGGCGGCTGGTTCAGTCGGCGAGGCGGCCGATCCGCTGACCGCGGAGACCTATGCCGGCTGGAACCGCATCGCGCAGGACGACGGCCTGACCTTCTTCCAGGACTGGGCCAGCGACACGATGTACGACACCATGACCGGCGGCCTGCAGGAGATCATCGGCGGCCGCATCACGGCCGAGGAGTACGTGAACGAGGTCCAGGCCGACTGGGCCGAGTTCCACGCCAACCGGTAGCGATCGCGTGATCTCGAGGCTCGCGGCTCGCTCGGGTGGACCCCCGGGCGAGCCGCGCCTCATCGGCTACCTCTACGTCGCCCCGGCGCTCATCGCCTTCCTCGTCTTCGGGATCTGGCCCTTCATCCAGACCGTCGGCATCTCGCTCACCGAGTGGCGCGGCATCGGCGAAGCCGAACCGGTGGGACTGGACAACTACGTCCAGGTCCTGACGGACCCCGACCTCTACTCCGCCTTCGTCCGGTCCTTCATCCTCATCGTCTTCTACTCGCTGCTGCCCATCACCATCGGGCTGCTCCTGGCCGCGCTGCTCTCACGCGTCCGCATCCGGGGCATCGCGGGCTACCGGGTAGCGCTGTTCCTGCCGCAGACGATCGCCATGGTCGTCATCGCCATCGCCTGGGTCTGGATCTACTCCCAGAACGGCATCGTCAACGAGTTCCTGCGACTGGTCGGTCTCGACGGCCTGACGCGCGCCTGGCTGGGCGACTTCGACTGGGCCCTCCCGGCCATCGGCTTCGTGGGCACCTGGCTCAACGCCGGCCTGTGCATGGTCCTCTTCGTGGCGGGCGTGCAGAAGATCCCGGCCGACCTCTACGACGCGGCGCGGGTGGACGGTGCCGGCCCGGTGCAGGAGTTCTTCGCCGTGACCCTGCCCAGCCTGCGCAACGAGATGGTCGTGGCACTGACGCTGACGGTCATCTTCGCCCTGCGCAACTTCGATCTCATCTGGGTCTCCACCGGCGGCGGTCCGGGTGATGCCACGACCACGCCGTCGGTGCTGCTCTACGAGCTCGGCTTCCAGGCCCGGCGCCTGGGGACTGGCTCCGCCATCGGCGTCATCCTCACCGGCCTGATCCTCGTGGTGGCCATCCTCATCGTGCGCATCGGCGAGCGCGGTGAGCCGGAGCCCGGTCGATGAGCACCACCACCGAGCGCGTCGCCACCCACTTCCTGCTCATCATCTTCGCAGTCATCGCGGTCTACCCGCTGATCTCGGTGGTGGCCCTCGCACTGACCCCCTCGACCGAGATCGTGACCGGCTTCAGCCTGCCCTCGCAGATCACCTTCGACAACTTCGCCACTGCCTGGAACGATGGGCGCTTCGACGAGGCCCTCGTCAACAGCGCCATCGTGGCGTTCACGGTGGTGGTCGTGTCGGTGGTGCTGTCCGTGCTGGCGGGCTACGCCCTGGGCACGATGCGCTTCCCGGGTGCGTCGCTCATCTTCTTCATCCTCATCACCGGGCTGATCATCCCCTACGAGTCGCTGATCATCCCGCTGTACCAGATGTTCAAGGACTGGCGGATGCTCGACAGCCTGCCGGCCCTGATCCTGCCCCAGATCGGTGTCTCGGTGACGCTGGGCACGTTCTGGATGCGGGGATTCTTCCGCTCTACGCCGCGCTCGGTCACCGAGGCCGCTCGCGTGGACGGCGCGGGGCACTTCCGCACGCTCGTGGGCGTGCTGGTGCCGTCCGCCTGGCCGGCCATCCTCACGCTGTCGGTGCTGGTCTTCATGTACACCTGGAATGACTTCCTGCTGGCCCTGGTGATGAACCCCATCGGGACGGGTGTTCACGGCACCCCTGGCGCTATCCTTCTTCGCGGGAGCGCAGCGCGTCAGCGACCAGACCGTCGTCGCGGCTGCCGCAGTGCTGGTCGCCATCCCCGTCATCATCTTCTACGTCATCCTGCAACGGCAGTTCGTGCGCGGGTTCCTCACCGGCGCCGTGAAGGAGTAACGATTGGCTTCCATCCGTCTGGCCTACCTCGGGGGCGGCTCCACGCGCGCCGCCGGCACCATGGCCGCGTTCATCCACAACCACGGCGCTCGCTTCGCCGGCTCGGAGATCGTGCTGATCGATCTCGACCCCGGCCGGCTCGACATCGTCCATCGCATCTCCGAGCGGATGACGTCGGCTCGAGGGCTCGACCTGCGCTTCCGCACGACGACCGACCAGCGGGAGGGACTGACCGACGTCGATGCCGTTCTCAGCAGCTACCGGCCGGGCGGCTTCGAGGCACGCGTGCTCGACGAGAAGATCCCCCTGGCGCACGGCATCATCGGCCAGGAGACCCAGGGGCCAGGCGGCTTCTTCATGGCCCTGCGCTCCATCCACGTGCTGCAGGGCGTGCTCGAGACGCTGGCCCAGGTGGCGCCCCGAGCGCGCATCTTCAACTACACCAACCCGGTCAACATCGTGGCGCAGGCCGCCACGCGGCACACGGACGTCCCCTTCACCTCGTTCTGCGAGGGCACCTACGACTTCCCCATGGAGCTGGCCGATGCCGCCGGCCTGGACCGCAGCCGGATCAGGGCTCGCATGGTGGGCCTGAACCACACGACCTGGAGCATCTCGTCCGAGTACGACGGCGCCGATGACGCCATGCCCGCCATCCGCGAAGCCTGGGCGGCGATGGAGCAGCGGACCGATGTCAGGCCCGCCGATCGCCGCTTCGTGGAGCTGGCGGTGACGATGGACGCCATCCCGGCGCAGTACCTGCGCTACTACTACTTCCGCGGCGAGATGCTGGCGGAGATGCAGGCGGCGGCGACCACCCGCTCGCAGGACATCATCGCGCAGGTCCCCGACTACTGGGACCACTACGCCGAGCAGGCCGAGCAGGCCGATCCGCAGCTCGATCCCGCGCGTTCGCGCGGCGGCATCTTCGAGCTGGAGCTGGCGCTCGACGCCATCGACTCGTACTACAACGACCTGGGCCTGGTGTTGCCGGTCAACGCACCCAACATCGGTGGCGCACTGCCCGGCTTCGACGAGGATGTGGTCGTCGAGAACTTCGCCCGCGTCGACCGCGAGGGCATCCATCCCGAGGCCTCCCCGGCCATCCCCAGGCACGTCCGCGGGCTCATCGGCCAGCTGGCCGAGTACCAGTACCTGGCCGCCGATGCGGCCTGGAGCGGATCGCGCCGCGACGCCATCCGGGCACTCTCGAGTCACCCCTGGCTGACGGAGATCCGTGTCGCCGAGGCGGTCTACGACGAGATGGCGGCCGCGCACGCCGCCTACCTGCCCGCGCGGTTGCTGCGCTGACGGTGGCGGCCCGTTGACGTTGCTGCTGGGCGTCGATGGTGGCGCCACCAAGACCGTGGCTCTCGTGGCCGATGAGACCGGCACCGTGCGGGGCGCCGGCCGCTCGGGATCGTCAGACATCCACAACGAGAGCTCCACGGACGTCGCCATCGATCACGTCGTGGCGAGTGTTCGCGAGGCGCTCACAGCGGCCGGTGCCAGCCCGTCCGAGGTGGACGTGGGCGTGTTCGGGCTGTGCGGCGCGGACTGGCCCGAGGATGTGGCCTTCTACGGCGAAGCTCTGCGCGCGCGGCTCCAGCTCGAGAGCGAGCCGATGGTGACCAATGACGCGTTCAACACGCTGCGTGCCGGAACCGCCGATGGCCTCGGTGTCGCGCTGGTGATGGGCACCGGCGCCGCGATCGCCGCGCGTGGACCATCCGGTCGGACCTGGTTCTCAGGCGAACGGATGGAGCGGGCCGGGGCCATGGAGTTCGGTCGGCAGGTCTATGACCTGCTGCTGCGGGGTGAGTACGGGCCGGGACCCCGCCCGGGCTTCGAGGCGGCGGCGCTCGAGGCCTTCGCCGCCGACTCGGTCGAGAGCATGGTCTATGCCATCACCCGGACCGGCGGCCTCGGCCAGCGGAGCCTGGGGCGCCTGGCCCCGATCCTGCTGGAGGCGAGTCACGCCGGAGACCCACAGGCGCGTCGCATCGTGCTGGACGCTGCCCGGTCGATCTCAGGCTATCTGGGCCGGGCAGCCGAGCACGTGGGGCTGGCATCCGACCGCGCGGTGGTGGTCCTCGCGGGAGGGGTCTTCCGGCACCCTGGCTCGGACCTGCGCGACGCCATCGCGGCAGCCCTGCCGCGCTACCGCCTGCAGACGACGCGCCTGGAGCCGGCCTATGGTGCACTCCTGATGGCCGCCGACGAGCGCCGGGTGCGACTGGAC
>CAVORC010000045.1:0-7656 GCA_963698505.1 uncultured Chloroflexia bacterium
GCGCCTTCCGTGGCGGACGCGGGCTGGTTCGGTCTGTGACCGGCCTCCGGGCTGCTGACTTCCTCGCCCAGCCTCCGCAGCTGGTTCGGTCCTTGACCGGGACTCCGGGGGGCTAGTTCCCGCGCCGCGGGCGAGTTCGACCTGCCAGCCGACAACAGAGCGCATCGTTCCCTTTGAGCGGGACATCGCGACACCCGTGACCGCGGAGCGGCACGAAGCTGCGCGATGCTGGCATCAAGGCGTCCGATCGGTCGTACTGTCCCGTCGGGCGGGAAGACAGCGCGGCGTCTGGCGGGCAAGAGCGACGCTCGCTCAGGGTGCATCGCTCGTCGCGGGCTCCGTCGTCGTCGCGGGCTCCGTCGTCGTCGCAGGATCCATCGTCGACGCAGGCTCATCGGGCGCATCTGAGCCCCCGTTGGCGCAGGACAGGTCACCAGCCACGAGGCCATCGAGCCCGGCCCCGGTGCGGACGCCTGCCGAGCCAGTCAGGGAGACGTGGTCGACGATGCGCTCCCCTGCCGCCGTCGTGAGCGTCTCGTCGTCAAGCGTGAACGTCCATGCCCCCGCCGGCGCCTCCAAGGTGAGGGAGACCGCGGTGCCCCCGGGTGCCACGGACATCTCGCCGTCGACCGCGATCGGCTCGGCGTCGCCATCACTCGGGGTCAGCGTGACCGGGACAGAGCCCATGGCATCGATGGCGGGTTGGAGCAGCGCCGCCGCATCCTCGGCAGCTGCGCCCGCGGGCATGCCGGCGGTGTAGCGAATGAGCGTCGCCTCTGGCGACGAGAGCGTGACGCCGGAAGCTGCGCTGAACGTCTCCAGCGAGCGGCACTCGAGCGGGGGCAGCTCCGCCTTCCTGTCCCAGCCGCCGGTGGGATCGGCCAGATCCACGAAGTGCCCGCCGCCTGGCAGCTCCAGGCGATCGACGACGTCCCCTGCCTCCGTGCTGCTGCGCACGCTGACCACGACCGAGTCGGTCTCCTTGTCCCGCGGCACCATGAGGTACCAGGTCGCCCGCTTGGGCGAGTAGAAGCCGAAGACGCCTGACTCGGTGTTGTAGTACTCGATGGCGTCACCTGGCTGGCGGCCGCTGACGTCGGTGGTACCGGTCGCGAAGGCACCGTTGCTGAAGACACCGCTCAGGCTGAACCGCTTCACGCCGGCGCGGGTATCGAGCAGCGAGCCGACCTGCAACGGGCTTGCACCGGGGCCACCCAAACCGATCTCCACCTGCTGGCCCTCAACACCGGAGGGCAGCTTGGCAGCCATCTCGACGGCCACGAAGACGCCGGCATCACCCTTCTGCCAGGCGGCATCAGCACCGTAGAAGGCACCGCTCACGCCGATGGGGTAATCGCGCGCCATCTTCGTCAGCAGCTTGGCCGGCATCGCGGTCGCCGCCACGGTGACCGCCCGGACATCCGACCACTCGGGCGCGGCCGTGGCCGTGGTGCCGTCGGCGAACGCCTGGTCACCCGGCGCATCGGCGAAGCGCGTCACGCGGTCGGCCATCTTCGTGCTGGCCATGCGGTACTTGTCGCCCTTGGCCGATTCGATCGGCGGTGGCGGGCCGGCCGGCTCCTCGGCCTTGTCCTTCTTGGCCGCCAGCGTCGGCGCTGCCGTGGCGCTGAGCAGCAGCACGCCCACCAGGCTGCTGAACAGCGCGCGTCTCGTCCTTCCGGTCATCCGCCCTCCTGCTGCGCTCGTGCCCGCTGATGGTATCGCGTCAGCACAGGCTGCCGCAGGCATGCAGCGACCTGACTCTGGGGGCCGTAGGATGCGACAGACACTGCATCCTCCAAGCACCTGGGAGACCACGATGGCCGAGGCGGCGCAGCCGACCGCACGTGACAGCTGGGACGTCCTGTTCGAGCAGCTGCGCGCGTCGAAGGCGTCCATCGTGCACACCACGGCACGCGACACGGAGATCGACCCCATCCATATCGAGCCGGCCTTCGAGCACGTCCTCGACCTGGTCGCGGTACCGGTACCGCTGCCCGAGCAGATCGCGCGCTGGCGCGAGGAGGGTGTCCGGCTCGCGCGTGCGGGCGCCCCCACCGAGCGCGTCCTCGATGGCTATCTCTCGCTCAACTGGGCCATCTGGGAAGTGGTGATGCGCAGCGGCGACGACGTCGAGCACGCGGTCGTGCTCGAGTTCGCCGACCGGCTGCTGCGTGGCCTGGACGACGCCATCGCCGCCATCGCGGAGGGCTACCTGCGCGTCGAGGTGGAGCTCGCTGCCGCTCACTCCGACGAGCGACGAGCCGTCCTCGAGGAGGTCTTCACCGCTCCCCGCGCCACTCCGGAGGATCGGGCCCGCATCCGACGACGAGCCGAGCGGCACGGGCTCCCGCCGCAGGACCGCTACCGCCTCATCCTGGTGCGCGCGCCGCGTGCGAACGACGACGAGATCGGGGCCGCCGTGGATGCCCTCGAGGCACGCATCCAGGCGCCCGTGTCCCACCATCGCAACCAGATCGGCGTAGGCGGGATCCGGCTGCCGGCCGTGCTCGACTGGCGTGGCCACGTCCTCGTCTTCTCCACGGCCGACTGGCCCGGGGAACCCCTGCTGCGGGAGGGCCTCGCGCTGGTGCTGGGGGACGACGTCGTGGTCGTCGACTCCGGACCCATCGACGGGTGCGAGGCCCTCGCCGACGCGCTCACCCACGCGAGCTACTCGGCGGGGGTGGCGGCCAGCCTGGGCCGCCGCGGCTGGCTGAGCGACCCGCGCGAGCTGGCCCTCGAGTCGACCTTCCTGCTCGACCGTGACCTGGCTCAGGCTGTCATCGGGCAGGAGCTGGGACCACTGCTGGCCGATGCCCGCATGGGAGAGGAGCTCATCGAGACGCTCGAGGTCTACCTCGGCGCACGACAGAACATCCGCGAGGCTGCCCGGCGGCTGCACCTGGCGCCGCGCACCGTGGCCTACCGTCTGGAGCGCATCGAGACGCTGCTGGACCGCGAGATCGACGGCGATGTCGCCATGCGCCTGGGGGCGGCGCTCCTGGCCCTCCGCGTCAACCGCCAGGCGGCCGGCGAGCCGACGTAGGCGGGCGCGTGGTGCCGGACCCGCGGGCCCCGCGTCCGGCCGTTGGCTCGGGTGGCGAAGCTAGCGATCCCCGTACTTGGCGAGCCAGGCCTCGTTGCTCTGGGTGAGCCAGATGATGCCCTCGACGAAGCCGATGATCCCGGGGATTCCGGTCCAGAAGAAGATGAGGTAGACGATCCCGAGCGTGGTGTCGCCAAGGTAGAACTTGTGGATCCCGAAGCTGCCCAGGAAGATCGCGAGGAGGCTGGCGGCCAGCTTGGACTTGCCGCTGCGCGTCGTGATGTCTCCGAGTGTCAGTCCGCCGGCGACCCCTCCAAGGGCCGGCTGCCGGACTCCGCAGCGGGGGCAGATCTCGGCGCGGTAGTCGATCCTGGCCTGGCAGGCGTAGCAGAACTTGGACGAAGGGGGCGCGCCCTGGCTCGCCGGCTGCCCCCATCTGGACCCCCCTGCGGCCGTGCCCTGCCGAACACCGCATCTGGGGCAGAGCTCGGCCCTCATGTCGATGGTGGCGCCGCACGCGTGGCAGTACTTGGTCGCGCCTGGCGGCTGCGTTGACCCTGCCATCATCCTCACTCACGTGCTACAGGTGGCCCGACGATCCTGGCGGAGAGGGTGGGATTCGAACCCACGAGACGCTTGCGCGCCCGACGGTTTTCAAGACCGGCCTTCAACCACTCGGCCACCTCTCCCGCAGCCGCAGGATAGCAGCGAGCCACGGGCGCCCGACTGGCGCCGCGCGCCTGCGTGCCGTCGGCCGTCTGGCGCCGTCAACGAGCGTCTCGCCCGAACCGTGCCCGGGCGCTATGCTCGGCGCTGCCGTGAAGCGCCAACGCCGACCCCTCGCCCTCGTCGCCGGCCTCATCGCGGTCCTGCTGGCCGTGTCCGTCGCCGGTCCGGCCTCGGCCGCGCCCGTGCCGGTCGAGCCGGAGCTGGCCACCAAGCTGCAGGCCCGCCTCGATCGCTGGCGGATCAACCACCGCGCACCGGGCGTGGCGGCCGCGGTGCGCCTGCCCGATGGCAGCCGCTGGGTCGGCACATCGGGCACCCGGACCACCGGCACGCGCGCCAAGCCCATCGGGCCGGCGACACCGTTCGCGGTGGCATCGTTGACCAAGACCTTCATGGCCGCGCTGATCCTTCAGCTACGCGAGGAAGAGAAGCTGTGGCTGGGAACGAAGCTTTCCACCTGGCTGCCCGAGTATCCCAAGGCCAGGCAGATCACCGTCAAGATGCTGCTCAACCATCGCAGCGGCATCTTCGACTACTTCGCCCACCCCCGCTACGAGCAGCGGGTCTTTGGCCGGCCTTCACATCGCTGGCGCACGTCCGAGATCCTCAGGCTGACCGGGCCCCGCTACTGCGCGCCGGGCAAGTGCTACCGCTACTCCAACACCAACTACGTGCTGCTGGGCAAGATCGTGCGCAAGGTCACCGGCAAGACAGCGGCCCAGAACATCCGTGAGCGGTTCCTGGAACCGCTGGGTCTGACCGACACCTACTTCCAGGGCCAGGAGCGCATCGGCAAGGAGCCGGCCAAGGGCTACTTGGCCACGGCAAGAGGCTGGCGCGGTTTCTCCGATGGCTCGCGCTTCCGGCCCAACACGTCCGGCGCCACCGTCGCCCATGCTGCGGGCGCACTGGTCTCGTCGGTGCGCGACATCTCCGACTGGCAGGACGCGCTCCTGGGAGGAGAGGTGCTACAGCCCTCGTCGCTGGAGCTGATGCTGAGCTTCCATCCGGCCAGCGGCTACGGGCTGGGGATGCGCTACGCGCTCTTGGACGGCCAGCTGGGCATCGGCCACGGGGGCTCGCTGCGCGGGTTCGTCTCGCTGATGTACCGGCTGCCGGGCGAGGACCTCGATGTCGTCGTCCTGACGAACCTTGGCCGTACCAACATCCAGACCCTGGCCGACAAGCTCACGCGCGCCACACTGAACCACCTGGAGCCGGACCCGGAGCCGACTCCCCCTCCGGTACCGTAAGACCCGGGCCGACGTCGGTCGGACCGGCCCCGCCCATTCCGTGGGTGACTCAGCGGACAGCGACGGGCGTCATCCCAAGCACCTGCGGCATCGGATGGATGGGCCACCTGCTACTTCAAGCGACGGCGGCATCAGGCGATCGCCACGCGTGCGGGTCGAGGCTTGCGTGGCGTAGATGACGAAGTGCCGTGTCGGGTGAGTCACCGGGGGCATGGCGGCCGGACGACCCGGTCCGGCGGCGTCGTGGCGTGAACCGGCGCCGCGCCACGAACGCGGTTCCCGCCCCGCGCGATGAGCCACGCCATCGGACGCCACTCGCGATGATCGACGCGCTCCGGTACCCGCGGAGCGGTCAGCCCGCGGCGATGCGCTCGCCCATGCGGGCCCGCAGCACCTCCGGCATGACGACCGAGCCGTCGGGCTGCTGATACACCTCCAGGATGGCTGCCACGACCCGCGCCAGTGCCAGTCCGGAACCATTGAGCGTATGCAGGATCTCCGGCTTGGCGCCCTTCTCAGGTCGGTAGCGGATGGCCATGCGTCGCGCCTGGTAGTCGCGGAAGTTTGAGACCGAGCTGACCTCCAGCCAGTCCTCCACGCCCGGCGCCCACACCTCCAGGTCGTACTTCTTGGCCTGCGTGAAGCCCATGTCGCCGGTGGCCATCAGCTTGACCCGGTAGGGCAGCCCCAGCCGCTGCAGGCAGATCTCGGCCCGTTCGACCATCCACTCGAGGGTCGCGGCCGAGTCGGCCGGCTTCTCGAAGGCCACCATCTCGACCTTGTCGAACTGGTGCACGCGCAGGATGCCGCGCGTCTTGGCGCCCGCAGCACCGGCTTCCCGCCGGAAGCAGGGCGAGTAGGCCACATAGCGGATGGGCAGGTCCTCGCCGTCGATCATCTCGTCGCGGTGTATGTTGGTGATCGGCACCTCGGCGGTCGGCACGAGGTACAGGCCGTCGCGGTTGACCACGTACATCTGGTCTTCCTTGTCCGGGATCTGGCCGGTGCCCTGCGCGGACTCCTCGTTGACCAGCACCGGCGGCCACACCTCGGTCATCCCGTGCTCGGTCGTGTGCAGGTCCAGGAAGAAGTCGATCAGCACTCGCTGCAGCCGCGACCCGGCCCCTTTGTAGAGCGGCCAGCCGGACCCAGTGACCTTGGCACCGGCGGCGAGGTCGACCATGCCGAGCGGCTCGGCCACCTCCCAGTGGGGCTTGCGCACCCAGGCCTCGGCGTTGCCGGCCTGCTCAGCGACATGCTCGATCGGCTCCCCCCAGGTGCGGACGATCTGGCTGGCTTCCTCGCCACCGACCGGCACGTCCGGGTCGGGCGGGTTGGGGATGCGCAGCAGGAGCTCGTCGAGACGCGCGCTGACCTCGGCCAGCTGGGCATCGAGACCCGCCAGCTCAGCACCGATCCAGTTGGATTGCTCCTTCAGCCGTGAGACGCGCGGTCCGTCGACCGGTTCGCCGCTCTTGATGGCGATGCCGATGGACTCCGAGATCTGCTTCTTCTGAGCCCGCAACGAATTGGCCTTGCCCAGCGCCACGCGGCGTTCACCGTCGATGACGAGAGCGCGACCGACCAGGGCGGGGTCCTCGCCCTTGGCGACACAGCCTGCGCGGATGACGTCCGCCTCTTCGCGGAGCCGTGCTGGGCCGACGCTCATGCGCTCTCTCCCTCTGTCGCTGCCGCCTCGATCGGGTCGCCGGCGCCAGGCACCGTGACATCGGCCACGGCTGCGGCGGCGGATCGCAGGCGCTCCACCACGAACGGAAGGTCCAGGCTCGCGAGCAGCCAGCCTGCACGCGGACCGTTGCTGCGCCCGAGGAAGGCCGCGTAGACCGCGGCGAAGGCATCGCGGGATGAGACACCGCGCCCCTGGCCACTGCGATAGATGAGGTCCTGCCAGGCGTCACCACTGCTGGGCTGCTCGCTCGCCGCGCCCGCCCAGGTCGGCCAGGAACAGGCCCGTACCTCGCTGAGCTGGGCGGCCTCGGTCGGCAGGTCGTCGCGGACCGAGACCTGGTAGCGCTCGGGGGCCCAGCCGTCGAGCCAGGCGCGGGCGACGTCCACCCGCTGGGCCAGGATGGCCAGCTCCGCGGCATCGAGCGGTGCGCCCTTCTCGGCGGCGACCCGCGCCTCGATATCCACGCCGGGCACCTGCACCAGCATGGTGAGGTGACGGAAGGCCGGTCGGAAGCGACGGGCCTCCAGCTCCACGTCGGCCTGGGGGTCGACCAGGCTGAGACGGAAGATGCGCTCATGGTCGGCCGGCAACTCGCCGCGGTATGGCAGCCCTGCGGTGGCCGCAGCCAGGCGATCGAACTCGTCGAAGAGCCCCGGGATGGCGTCGCCGCCGGGATCGAAGTCGAGCGCGCGCTTGGGCTTGTGGCGCAGGAACAGGAAACGGATCAGCTCCGGCGGGAGCAGATCGGCCATCTCGTGCGCCGCGGCGCCGGAGCCCTTCGACGTGCTCATCTTGCGCCCGCCCACGTTGAGGAACTCGTAGTGCACATTAAGCGGCGGCTCGCGGTCGAAGACCTCGCGGCTGATGGCATTGCTCCGGTCGCGGCTGCCACCCTTGGTCCCGAGGTCCTTGCCACAACCCTCGATGCTGATCCC